>CAZVYN010000038.1:16843-37368 GCA_964631125.1 uncultured bacterium
ACCCTCCAGTCCTCCACCCTCCAGTCCTCCACCCTCCAGTCCTCGACCATGCTCGGCGAACACGACAACTCCTGAGGAGACTCGACCCATGAAGGCAGGAATCACCACAGTTCTCCTAGCCACCGCGATCCTCGGCGCCTTCGGCGCCGCCGAGGCGCAGGCGCCGCGCAAGGATGCGATCTGGGCCCGCACGACCTTTGCTCCGATCACGCTCAACGGCTCCTTGACCGAACCGGCCTGGGCCGTCGCCGAGTCGATGGTCATCCGCTACGCGCAGGACAGCGGCATGCCCGGCAGCGGCTGGAAGTCCGAAGGAGGCGTCAACCCGGGCAATCCAACCAACGCCACGCTGAAGTTCCTCATCGAGGGAAACTACCTCTATCTCGGCGCGCGGATTCGCGACACTTCGGTCGGCGGCTCGAAGGACTTCAATCGCTTCGACGGGCTCCTCATGGGTCTGAAGGATCACGCCAGCGACGGTGCGCCCAAGCCGGTTTCCGAGTACATGTACGCCTGGTGGAACCCGCTCTCGACCGATCCGCAACCGGTCGGCCAACTCCCGGCTTTCATCGGAAGGTGGGCCACCTGGCCCCCGTACACCGCGCGGTCGGCCGAACAGATCGCCAATTGGAACGCCGTCACCGTGATCCAGGGGCAGAGCAACACCGACATCGCAGCCGACACGCAGTACACGATCGAGATGCGGTTCAACCTCACGCCGATGGGCTACGACGCGACGAGCCCCGCCGGCGAGATCATCGAGTGGAACGTCTCGGTCTACGACTGCGACAACTTCTGGCCGCTCAACGCCGGCACCTTCAGCTCGAATCGCGTCTGGTGGCAGGGCCCCTGGGGCAATGACGTCCACTACAACGAAGTTCGTATCTGGGCGAATCCGAACGTGAACACCGCGTCGGGACCTGTGCCGACGATCATGCCCGAAGTAGTCGTCCCCAACGGCGCCGGCTACACCCTGCCGACCATCAATGGAACCTTGACCGAGTCGGTCTGGGCCGACATCCCCGGCATCGACATCCGCTACGGCGACGCCGCGCTACGTCAGACCTACGCTGGCGTCGGTCCCTTCCGGGCCGGGCAGTACCAACCGCCGGTCAACGGCGGCACGGCGGCGGTGCTCGATCCGGGTGACGCGACGGTGAAGATGTTCCACGAGGGAGACTTCCTCTACTTGGGCTTCGACGTGCGAGATCAGGTGGTCCAGTACCACCCGAGCTTCGATCGTTGGGACGGCTTCCTCGTCTCGATCAACGACCGCGGCGCGGCCGGTCCCGACAACAACTTGATCGGACGCCGCATCTCGTTCCAGGTCGGACCGACCGGGGCCGTGCAGGATCACGACTACCTCTCGACGTTGATCTTGGATGGCGGCGCCAGCGTCGCCACGGCGCTCGAGCCGGGCACGACCGTCGATACGCTGGGACTCTCGGCCGACGTCGGCTACACCGCTGAACTGCGCATCGATCTGAAGAAGCTCGGCTACCCGGCGGGACTCGGCGATCGCGCGCTCTTCATCGGAGTCAACCTGCTGGACGGCGACTCGTTCACTCCCTTCACCGACAGCTACGGCACGCGCACCTGGTGGAACCGCGAGTACGAGGGCACCTGCTGCCCGTCGTGGACGCATCTCTCCGCCACGCAGTTCGTCTCCGGCGTCGAGGATGGCGTGCCCGCACCGTCGTTCGAGATGGCGCGCAGCTACCCGAACCCCTCGTCACAGCCGACGCTGTCGTATGCCTTGACCGAGGCGAGCGACGTCACGCTCGAGGTCTTCGACGTGCAGGGCCGGCGGATCGAGCGACGCGCCCTCGGTGTGCAGCCGATCGGCGCACAGGAACTCTCTTTCGACGGCTCGGGCCTCGAGGCCGGCCTCTACCTCTATCGACTCATCGTCCTCGATCCCCAGAGCGGCGCGGCGCGCCGGGAGATCCAGGGACGCATGGTGATCGTTCCGTAACGAAGGGCTCTTCGACGTGCGTTGGCTCCCGTTCGGCTCGCTCTTCTCGGCGCTCGCAGGCGTCGCCGCGATGCTCTGCATCTGCGGCGACGCTTCGCGGGTCGACGCCGGCACCACCGGCAAGCTGATCGGCCGAGTCGTCGACACGGCGGGCGTCCCGGTCAGCGGCGCGTCGGTGGTGATCGTCGCGCTGCGGGTCGGCGCCAACACCGACTCCGATGGCCAGTACTCGATGCTGAACGTCGCGCCGGGAGTGCACGAGGTCTCGTTCCGTCAGATCGGGTCGAAGATCCTGACCGTGCGCGACGTCGTGGTCAGTTCGGATCAGACGACGCAGCTCGATGCGGTCATGGAGCAGTCGACGCTCGCGCTCGAAGAGGTCGTCGTGACCGCCGCGCGTCCTCCGGTCGATGTGACCCTGACCAGTTCGCGGGTCAGCCTGACGAGCAAGCAGATCGAGGCGCTGCCGGTGCAAGACCTGGAGGACGTCGTGAATCTCCAGGCCGGCGTCGTCAACGGTCACTTCCGCGGCGGGCGGATCGGTGAGGTGCAGTATCAGGTCGACGGCGTGACGGTGAACAATCCGTACAACAACGAGAACACGCTCTCGCTCGACCGCTCGGTGCTGCAGGAAGTCCAGGTCTTGAGCGGCACCTTCGACGCCGAGTACGGACAGGCCATGAGCGGCGTGGTCAATGCCGTGCTCAAGGACGGGACCGATACCTTCGTCTGGGGCGCCGAGGTCTACGCCGGAGCCCACCTGTTTCCCGGCAACGAACGGCGGCTGACCGACGACGAGATCCGTCCCGGCGCGGTGCAGAATTATCAACTCAACCTGAGCGGGCCGACTCCGCTCCCCTCGCTGACCTTCCTCTTGAGTGCGCGGCGCGCCGTGACTGACGACTATCTGCGAGCGGAGCGGCGCTTTTCGCCGAGCGACTCCTCCGACTTCGAGAACAAGATCTTCCTGCCCACGGGCGACGGCGGCGACGAGCCGCTCGGTTACTCCAACGAGTGGTCCGGCGCGTTCAAGCTCAGCCAGCGGACGTCGGAGACGATTCGGACCACCTACCAGGCGATCTGGAACGCGATCGAGGGACGCCGCGGCGCCTACGGCTTCCGCTTCAATCCGGAGGGACTCTCCAAGCAAGAGACCTTCGCGCTCGCGCACGGCTTCGATCTCACGCACACCGTCAGCGAAGCGACGTTCTACTCCCTCAATTTCCGGCAGAACCTCTTCGAGTACCAGGACATGGCGTTCGAGGATCTCTACGACCCGCGCTACGACGCGGCGGGACCGCCGCGCGGCGACGACTCGTACGAAGACGGCGCCGTCGTCCAAGGGGTGCAATTCCAGCGCTTCGAGCAGAAGACCAACGCGCTGATCGGAAAAGCATCGCTCGGCAGCCAGGTCGGCCAGACGCATCTGGTCAAGGTCGGCTTGGAGGCGATCTACCCGAACGTGCGCTTCGGTTCGCCAGGCACTCTGTCGTTCGCGACGGTGGACGGACGCGAGGCGTTGGTCCGGCATGTCGACGAACCGCCCGATTTCCCCGGCGTGCGCAAGTACGAACCGATCATCGCGGCGGGGTATGCGCAGGATCAGATGGAGTGGGCCGACCTCACGCTGCGCGTCGGCCTGCGCGTCGACTATTTCGATCCCAACGCGACGATCCCGAGCGACCTGGCGAACCCCGCCAACTCCATCTCGGGCGCGCCACCCTCGCGGCAGGTGGCGGCCAGCGTGAAGACCGCCGTCTCTCCGCGCCTCGGAGTGTCGTTCCCGGTCACCGACCGATCGGGCGTCCACTTCGCCTACGGCCGCTTCACCCAATTCCCTTCGATCGGACAGATCTTCGTCAACGCTGACTACAGCGTCCTGGCGCAGCTCCAGGCCGGCGGCATCAGCTACGGCGTTCTCGGAAATCCCGATGTCGAGCCCGAGAACACGACGCAGTACGAGTTCGGCTACAAGCAGGTCGTGACCGACGACTTCGGTTTCGAGACGACGCTCTTCTACAAGGACATCCGCGACCTGCTCGGCGTCGAGTTCATCTCGACCTACAACGGCGCGGAGTACGCGCGGCTCAAGAGTGTCGACTTCGGCAACGTCGTGGGCTTCACGGTGGCGGCCGATCATCATCAGATCGGGCCGGTCTCCGCTTCGATCGACTACACGTGGCAACTCGCGCAGGGCAATTCGAGCGATCCCCGCGAAAGCGCGACGCGCGCCGCGGCCGGCGAAGACCCGCGCCCGCGGCAAGTGCCGTTCAACTGGGACCAGCGCCACACCGTCAACCTGACCACCTCGTACGCGCAGGGAGTGCATGCGGCCAGCGCGGTCTTGCGCGTGGCGAGCGGACAGCCGTACACGCCGGTGCTGGAGAGCGGCTTCGGCCAGGGGCTCGACGCGAACTCCGGGCGCAAGCCGAGCGGCATGTTGCTCGACCTGCGGGCGGAACGCGCCATGAACGTGCGCGGCGTCGGGGGCAAGCTGTTCGGCCGCGTCTTCAACGTCTTCGACACCCGCTTCTTCAACCAGGGCGTTTTCAGCAGCACCGGCAGCCCGGACTATTCCAGATTCCCCGAGGCGGACCGCGCGACTCTGCGCGATCCGTCCCGCTTCCAAGCCCCGCGCCGGATCGAGATCGGCGTGCAGTTGAACCCGGGATCGTGAGGGAAAGCGCGATGAGTCGGTTCCGCCTACATCCGCTCTGCGCGCTCACGTTCGCCGTTGCGCTCGCGCTCGCCGCGAGTTCGCCGCGAGTGGCGGCGCAGGTCGACACGCCGGTTCCGCCCGATCAACGTGGGCGGCTCGATGCGGAGCGCTCCGGCTTCCACGACGCCGCGAACATCCGCACCGTCTTCTGGAACTACGGCATGGTCGGCGACTACCCGCCCGATCCCGGCAACGTCGACCTCTCCGTCTTCCACTCGGCCGAAGCGCCGAAGGGGACGGGAATGAACTACGGCGACGGCATCACGCCGTTCGTGTTGGCCAAGGTCACGCAGCGAGACGGCTCCACCGCCTACCTGATGGAGACCGGATTCCGCGAACGCCAGGGGATCAGCCCCTACTTCAATCGCGTGATGCGCTTCGAGCCGCGTCCCGGTTACTTCCAGCCCGATCCTCTGCGCAACGTGGGCCGCTCGCCCGCCATCAGCAGCGATCGTCGCACCTGGCCCGACTCGTGGCCCGACCGCCTGCGGGATCCCGACGATCCAGGTTGGGGCGGGAGCTGGAACGGCTACTTCGGCAAGCGCGCCGCCGCCGATCAAGAGAGCTTCACCGTCATGGACGACGACTTCTACGACGCGTGGGACTTCCGCCCGGACAGTCGCGACTCGACGCGCCACGGTCTCGGCCTGCGCATCGAGGTGCGCGGCTTCCAGTGGGCGAATCCGCAGGCCGGCAACGTGATCTTCTGGCACTACGACATCACCAACGAAGGCACGACCGACTACAACGACAACATCATCTTCGGTCTCTACATGGACTCGGGCGTGGGCGGCTCCTCGCTCTCCTGCGACGGCATCTTCGAGTCGGATGACGACAGCGCCTTCTTCGATCGCACCTTCGACGAGAATGTGATCAACCTCGTCTACACCTGGGACAAGTTCGGCCACGGACGCGATCTCTCCGGCTCCTGCGGCGAGACGGGCTATCTCGGGTACGCCTACCTGGAGACTCCGGGCAACTCGATCGACGGCCTCGACAACGACGAAGACGGCATCATCGACGAGCGGCGCGACGCCGGTCCGGGCGAACTCATCGAAGGACGCGATGCGATCCAGGCGTGGGTGGAAGACCACTACGACCTGACGCGCTTCGAGAACGCCTTCGGAGACCTCTCGCGGCGCCCGGCCTTCCGCGCTAGGTCGTGGTGGACGGGCGACGAAGACCTCGACTGGAATCCCGAAGTGCACGACGTCGGCGCGGACGGCGTGGCCGAGACAGAGGACGAAGGGGAACTCGACGGTCGCCCGACCCAAGGCGAACCGAACTTCGATCGCACCGATCTCCACGAGTCGGATCAGATCGGTCTGACCGGCTTCAAGATGAACCGGATCCGCGCGGGACAGGGCAACCCCGATCCCGAAACCGACAACATCGTCTTCTTCACCGACAATCAGAACTGGCCCGAGCGCCTCTACGACCAGTTCACCGCCGCCAACCCGGACGATCGCTTCGATCCGCCGCTCGCGGCGAACTACAACCTCGGCTTCCTCTTCGCGTCGGGTCCGTTCACGCTCGCGGCCGGCAAGACCGAGCGTTTCAGCCTCGCGCTCGCCTACGGCGGCGATCTGGACGAACTGCGGCGCACGGTGCAGACCGTGCAGAAGATCTACAACGCCAACTACCAATTCGCCGTTCCGCCGCCCGCGCCGGTCGTCACCGCGGAATCAGGCGACGGCTTCGTCCGACTCTCCTGGACCGACAACTCCGAGCGCTCGCCCGATCCGGTCACCGGCGAAATCGACTTCGAGGGGTATCGGATCTATCGCGCCACCGACCCCGAGTTCCGCGATCCGCGCGTCATAACCACCGGCACCGGCTCGGGTCCCCTGGGCAACGGGAAGCCGATTGCACAGTTCGATCTGCGCAACGGAAAGCGCGGCTTCTCCGAGCAATCAGTGGAGGGAGTGGCGTACTACCTCGGCGGCGACACGGGGCTTCGCCACAACTGGACCGATTCCACCGTCGTGAACGGTCAGGAGTACTACTACGCGGTCACCGCCTACGATTTCGGCTCCGACTCGCTCGGCTTCTATCCGTCGGAGAACGCGATCGCGGTCTCGCGCACGCCGCGCGGCGGACTGATCTTGCCGGACCATGTCGTGGCGGTGCGGCCGGAGCCGAAGGTCATCGGATGGCAGCCGGCGCAGATCGCCGAGGTCGAACAGATCGCGGGCGAAGGGGTCGGGACGGTGCGCATCGACGTGCTGAACTCCGACATCGTGCCGGACGATCACCTCATGAAGATCTCCTTCGACAATCCCGCGCCCGACAGCCTGCGTGCGTCTTCGTACTCGTTGATCGACAGCACGACGCACCAGGTGCTCTTCCGCACCGGACGGGACCTGAGCGGCGCCGGTACCGGTCCCGTCGGCGCCGGATTGCTCCCGGTCATCACGACACCGCGCACGACGACCGTGGACCGCGCGCTGACCGGCTTCGAGCCGGGCAGCCCCACCAACACGAGACTCTCGGTCGAGTACCAGCCGGTCCTCTCGCCGAATCTGCGGCGGCCCGGCTATCCGGTCGACCTCACGATCCGTTTCGCGGATGTCTTCCTCGACACGTCGATCGCGGCTTTCCCGTTGCCCGCTCGCCCCGCGAAGTTCCTCGTGACCGGCGAGATCGACGGCGAGACCCGCCGGTTCGACTTCCGTTTCCGCGACAACGACACCGACGGCACGCTCAGCCGCACCGACGAGTTCATCGATGTCGTCACCTACCTCGACTCCGCGCCCGGCGTGCCCCAGATCACCTGGCGCGCACAGCTCGATACCTTGGGGCAATCGGAGCGCGGCCCGATCGACCCGCCGGCCGAGAGGGACGTCTTCCATCTGAGGTTGGACAAGCCGTTCAGCGAAGACGACATCTTTGTCTTCCGCACGCAGGCAGCGCGCATCGATCAAGGCCTGGTGGACGGCGCGGAGCTCCAACCCTACGTCGTGCCGAACCCGTACGTCGGCGCCGCCAGCTTCGAGCCGGAGCGCTTTGCGGTGTCGGGTCGCGGCGAGCGGCGGGTCGAATTCCGCGGGCTGCCGCAGCACTGCGTCATCCGGATCTACACGGTGCGGGGCGACCTGGTCGAGACGTTGCGACACGACGGTTCGGACGACGGGTTCGTGGCGTGGAATCTGCGCACGAAAGACGACCTCGACGTCGCGCCCGGGCTCTATGTCTTCCATGTCGACGGCGACCGCGCCGGGACGTTCTTGGGCAAGTTCGCCATCATGAAGTGATCGAGATGAGAACCAACCACCCTCCTCTTCATACTTCGAATCCGCTCCTCGCAGCGGGCGGACTCGCGCTGGGCCTCGCGCTGGGCCTCGCGCTGACCGCCGCGCCGGCCTCCGCGCAGAGCAAGGTCGGCACGGCGATCGGGCAGTTCTTGTTGATCGAGCCGAGCGCGCGCGCGGCGGGCATGGGTAGCGCCGGTGTCGCGTTGGCCGACGGGATCCAAGCGGTCTACGCGAACGCAGCGGCGATCGGAGAGCTGGAGTCGGCCGGATTCCAACTCACCCACAGCGAGTGGTTCGCCGAGATCGACTTCGACTACGTCGCGCTGGCCGTTCCGGTCGGGAGCAATGGGAACCTCCTGGCGAGCGTGACCGGACTGAGCTCCGGCGAGATCGACGTTCGCACGGTCGATCGCCCGCTGGGCACGGGGGAGCGCTACTCCGTGCGCGACCTCGCCATCGGACTCGGCTATGGGCGCCACATCACCGATCGGTTCTCCGCGGGACTTCAGGTCAAGTACCTGCAGGAGACCATCTGGCACAGCTCGCTCCGCACGATGACCCTCGATGTCGGCGCGCTCTACGCCCTGAACGGCGATGGATTGACGCTGGGCGCGAGTCTCTCGAACTACGGCACGAAGGGGCGCTATCGCGGGCGTGACCTCGCGATCCAGTACGACAACATCCCGGGGCAGAACGGCGACAACAGCGCACTCCCCGGCGAGCGTCTGACCGACGAGTTCCCCGTTCCGGTGCTCTTCCGCGTAGGCCTGAGCTACCCGCATCAACTGAACGACCACAGCCAGGTGTTACTGGCGGTCGACGCGCTGCATCCCAGCGACAACACCGAGAGTCTGAGTCTGGGCGCCGAGTGGTCCTGGAAGCGGACTCTCGCGTTGCGCGCGGGGTTCCAGGACCTGGCCCGCGAAGACACGGAAACCGGGCTCACGATGGGCGCGGGGCTGATGGCGAACATGGGCGCGCGGCGCCTGCACTTCGATTACGCCTGGGCTGACCATGGTCGGCTCCAGGAAACGCACCGGATGACCGTCGTCCTCGATTTCTGATCGAGAAGGAATGCACCTCATGCTCCGTCGCATCGCGCTCTACCCGGTCATCGTCGTTCTGCTCTGGTCGTCGCTCCTGGTCGGATCGATCGGACTGACGCCCAGTTCCGCCACCGCTCAGACGACCGAGGAGTTGCTCGAAGACATCCAGCACAAGGCGTTCCTCTATTTCTGGAACGAAGCCAACCCGACCAACGGCCTGATCCGGGACCGCAGTCAGCCGGGTTCGCCGGCCAGCATCGCCGCGGTCGGCTTCGGCCTCTCCGCCATCTGCATCGCGATCGACCACGGCTGGGTCAGCCGCGTAGACGGACGCGCGCGCGTGCTCACCACGCTGAACACCTTCTGGACCAAGCCGCAGGGAACCGCGATCGGCGGGATCATCGGCTACAAGGGCCTCTTCTATCACTTCCTCGACATGAACACCGGATTCCGCACCTGGGACAGCGAACTCTCCACCATCGACACGGCCCTCTTGATGGCCGGCATGCTCGACGCGAGGCAGTACTTCTCGACCAACGATCCGCTCGACCTCCAGGTGCGCGACCTGGCGGACGACCTCTACGAGCGCGTCGACTGGGAATTCATGCGCAACGGCCAGACGCGGATCATGATGGGTTGGAAGCCGAACACCGGCTTCGGCGGCTTCGGTGTCTGGCAAGGGTACAACGAGGCGATGATCCTCTACCTGTTGGCCCTGGGCTCGCCCACCTTCCCGGTGCCCGCGTCGACCTGGACCGCGTGGTGCAACACGTACTCGTGGCAGACGCACTACGGCTACACCTACGTGAACTTCCCGCCGCTCTTCGGCCACCAGTACTCGCACTGCTGGGTCGACTTCCGGTATCACCGCGATCCCTACATGCAGAGCAAGGGGATCACCTACTTCGAGAACTCGCGTCGCGCCACTCTCGCCCAGCGCGAGTACTGCATCGACAATCCGTTCAACCGGATCGGCTACGGCGAGGATCTCTGGGGCCTGACGGCGTCGGACGATCCGTTCGGCTACTCCGCGCACGGCGCGCCGCCGCCGCAGAACGACAACGGCACGATCACGCCGACCGCGGCGGTCAGTTCGATCCCCTTCACGCCGACCGAGTCGATCGAGTGCATGGAGAACATGTACTTCACCTACGGCGGGCAGCTCTGGGGGACGTACGGCTTCAAGGACGCGTTCAACCTGAACAACGGCTGGTTCGCCACCGACTTCCTGGGGATCGACCAGGGGCCGATCATCATGATGATCGAGAACCACCTGAACGGCTCGATCTGGAACCGCTTCATGGACAACCCCGCCGTGCAGCTCGGGCTGCAGCGCGCCGGCTTCATCGTCGCGGCGGACACGTCGGGGGACGGGCCGACGCTGGTGTGGGGGGATTCACGGTTGCTGCCGAACAGCCCGAACCCCTTTCGGAACGAGTCGACGATCTCCTATCGCCTGCCTGAGGCGGGGCCGGTTCGGCTCATCCTGGAAGATGTTACGGGACGCCAAGTTCGCCAGTTGTTCGACGGCCGCGTGGACGCGGGCGTCCACGCTTTGGATATCACCGCCGATGGCCTCGCCAGCGGCGTCTACTACTACCGGCTCCAACAGCCAGGTCGGACGGAACGGCGGGCCTGCGTCGTCATTCGTTAGAAAGGAGGGGTGCGCGTAGGAAGCTTGCTACTGAGACCGTCAGAACCCAAACTCATCACTTGGAAGATCGAGGGTGATCCCTCATCGATCCCGGTGGATCGAGTGATCCCGACAACTGCTCCGAAGGAGGAAATGCACCCATGCGCCGGATCAATCTCACCCAGGCCGTAGCGCTCGTCGCGCTCCTGCCGTGCGTCGCGCTCGCGACGCCGAATCCGAACAGCGCAGTCGTGAAGGAACGTATCTTCAACGACTGCGGCTCGACCGTCCTCACGTCCACGAATCTGTACCCCGCGTCGATCAACATCTCCGAGACGCTGCAGGGTTGTGTCGGCGGCTTCGCCAACCTGCACAACTGGCGGCTCTCGGAAGACGGCGTCAGCGCGGTCGCGTTCGGGAACGGGGACGGCTTCCGTCTCGTCTTCGACCTCGAAATGACGGGCGCCGGTCGCGGCGAAGCGGGGCTCTCCCTCTCGCCGTGGTTCTCGCAGGACGTGGACGGACGTTTCAACGTCCGCAACACCGACGGCGAAGTGGCCTGTTTCGGCGGTCGCCTTCCGTTCTATAGCTTCACCGGCAGTCATGGCGTGGTCTACACGGGCGGAGTCATCCGCCTGCAGGTCACCTACCTGCCGAACGGCTTGGCCATGGTCGACCCCGGCACGATCGAGTACGAGCTCGAGTACAACGCCTCCAGCTACTCCAGCGGACCGCTTCCCTTCGACGAGGGAAATCCGGCGGAAGATCCTCCTTTCGGCCTCTGGGGCATCCTGAACGAGGCGCGGGTCGGCGGTTACGTCCAGCACTTCATCTCTCAGGCGCCGGAAGGCTCCAACCTGACGGTGAACTGGAGCAACATCGCCTACGAGAAGTTCAACCCGCCCGTCCCGACCGTCGAAACGACGTGGGGCGCGGTGAAGAACCTCTACCGCTAGTTTGTTCGACCGAATCTGATCGAGCAAAACAGGACCGCTCCCAGACCTCTGGGGGCGGTCCGTTGCTTTCTCGCGCGGATGAGCGGATGAAAGGAATCGAATGTCGGCCTTGCGGCTGGAGGGACTGAGTAAGACCTTCCCCGGCGGAGCGGTCGCGGTCGACCGCATCGACCTGGAAGTGGCGCCGAAAGAGCTCCTGGTGCTGCTGGGACCCTCGGGCTGCGGCAAGAGCACGCTGCTTCGCATGATCGCGGGGATCGAGTCCCCCACCGCCGGACGCATCCTGCTCGCGGGGCAGGACGTGACCGCGCTCCCCCCTCAGAAACGCGACATCGCGATGGTCTTCCAGAGCTACGCGCTCTACCCGCACATGACCGTTCGCCAGAATCTCGCCTTCGGCCTGGAGATGCGCGGGCTCTCTCGCTCGGTCATCGATGCGCGCGTCGCGGAAGTCGCCGAGAGCCTCGGACTCACGCCGCTCCTTGCCCGCCGTCCCTCGCAGCTCTCCGGCGGACAACGCCAACGCGTCGCGCTCGGCCGCGCCATCGCCCGGCAAGCGCAGATCTTCCTGCTCGACGAACCGCTCTCGAACCTCGATGTGCAACTCCGCGTGACGACCCGCATGGAACTCGCCCGCCTCCACCAGCGCGTCGAAGCGCCGATGATCTATGTCACACACGATCAAGAAGAGGCCATGACGCTGGGGGACCGGATCGCCGTCATGCGCGACGGTCACGTCGAGCAGATCGGTTCGCCGATGGATCTCTACGCGCGCCCCTCCACGCGCTTCGTCGCCGGATTCATCGGATCTCCACGGATGAACTTCCTGCGCGGGATGGTTCGTGCGAAGGACGGCGGCCGCGTCTTGGACCTCGTGGGCGGGGAGATCGCGCTCGCGGACTCCTCTGGGTTGCGAGAGGGCGAGGTCGCCGTCGGCATCCGCCCCGAGGACATCGAGTTGGTCGCCGCCGGCGCCGGCGACCTCGACGCCCCGATCGAACTGGTGGAACCGCTCGGTCGAGAGCAACTGGTGCATCTGCTGCTGACGGATGGCGCGGAGACGCTCGATCTTCGTGTGCTGGCCGATCCGAGCCTCCGCGCCGTGCGCGGTGATGTCACAGGCCTCCGCTTGCGCCGCGATCGACTGCACTTCTTCGATCCGAAGGCGGAACAACGCCTGATGTAGCGCGCGAGAATCGCGCGCAAGATCGCCGCGATGACCGCAGTCGGCGCACCGTTCACGACGGCCCATGCCACCGTCCTCCACGTTCCTGCGCAGTATCTGTCCATCCAGCCCGCGTTGAACGCCGCTTCCCCCGGCGACACGGTCCAGGTGGGACCCGGTGTGTACACGGGCGGGCAGAACAAGAACCTCCACTTCGACGGCAAGCCTCTCCTGCTCCGGTCGACCGCGGGCGCCGATGCGACAGTCATCGACTGCGAGGAGAACGGCCGAGGCTTCAACTGCGCGAGTGAGGCGGGCCGGGATCTCTGGCTCGAGGCCGGGAACCAGGCTCACTTCTACTGTTCGGCCCTCGACCCGCAAGGGATCGAAGGACCCGGATCCTGGACGACCGACGGCCAGGAGACCTCCGAGCCTCCGCAGTTCTGCAACCCGGTTCCCTGTCTGCTGGCCCCGACGGGCGACGGTTCGTACAAGTTGTCCGTCGACTCTCCCTACGCGCCCGCGAACTCACCGTGCGGGACGCTGATCGGGGCTCGCCCCGTCGCCTCCATCGAGGAGAACGCGACTGGGTCCTGGCGCCTTCCAGAAGCGGTGTGTGAGACTGCCACTGAAGTTTCCTCGGGCTGACTGCGTCGTGCTTCCCCGAGCCGTGCGCGACGAGCGATGTCGCTGACGACGACACCAACGCCGACGATGAATCCGCGCGCGTCGCTTGCCTCGACTTCTCGGGTCCCAACCCCGTGCGCGGAGCGTCGACGTGGCGACTGGCCCTGCCCCGGGCAGAACACGTGTAGATCCATGTCTTCGATCTCGCGGGACGGAATCGGTCCACCGTGCTCGATGGCCCGCTCAGCGCGGGAGTGCACGAAGTCAATTTCGACGACGGTCAGGGCGCCGGGCTCGTCCGAGGAGTCCACTTCGTGGAAGTGCGCTCGGGCGCGGAGCGGATCACTCGCCCGATCGTGGTGCTGGACTAGTTCGGGCTCTTGCTGATCCAAACTTCCAGCAACCCTCGAGAGCGAAGTACTGGTCGGCACTGGGTCCGGACCCAGTGCATGCTGGATCAAGGGGTGTTCTCGTCAATCCACCCGGCGACCAGCCTGCGATAGTCGACGAACTCCAGGTCTCTGTGATCAGCGATGACTTTCGGCGCTGCTCGGCGTCGCCATAGCGTTTCGCGCCGAGAAACAACCCCAGCTCCCGCGGCATGTTGAACCGAGGAAGGCGATTCACCGAATCCAAGGTGACGCGAGAATGATCGTGGATGCCGTAGCGACACTCCCCGATGAGGTGACGGGGCGGAGTCGGCGAGCTAGGACGCCCGGCTCGCGAGTGTCTTCGCTGACCCCGAGGCCGTTCGGGGCGCGGGATCTCGATATCCGAAGTGGCCAAGGTAGCGCTCCCACAGCTTGGAGCCTCGAGCTGCCTGGGGAGACTTCTTCGACTTCCGCGTGGCCTTCACGTGCCGAGCGGCTTCACGCGCCTCGGCGAGGGTCAGGGACGCTTTCTTCAGCGAAGGCATTTGCGCGCTACTCCGGGGTCTTGGCTCCGACGGCGATTCTAGGCGCCGGTTCGGGCTCATTCAACGATCGCTATGGAGCGGCCGGGGAGGAGTCGATCTCCCGATATGCCGCCACGCAGGGCGACTTTCGTGCCGGACTTGCGCAGCTCCGTGGGAACACGCGCCTACTTGTTGATGCTGATGTTCCCGCGCGAGGCGGCGCCGACGGCGGCCATCACGGCAACCCCGACCGCCGCCAGGACACCGATGATCGTCCAGGTGGTCCCGATTTGCGACAGAACGCCGGCCTTGCCCAGGCCGAACAGGATGGCGGCGATGAAGATCACGAAACCGACGAGGTAGACCCACAAGAATTTCATGAGCGGCTCCTCAGGGAGGGTCTTTCGGAGTCATTGATTCGCGCGGCGCGAATCAATGACGTTACGCGTTCATCGACTCCAAGAACTTCCGGTTGGTCTTGGTATTCGACATCTTGTCGACCAGGAATTCCATCGCTTCGATCACGTTCATTTCCGAGAGGAATTTCCGGAGGATCCAGAGCTTGCGGAGATCACCTTCGGGGATGAGCAGCTCTTCCTTTCGCGTGCCACTCCGGTTCAGGTCCATCGCTGGAAAAATGCGCTTGTCGGAGAGCTTGCGATCGAGCACGAGCTCCATGTTTCCCGTCCCTTTGAACTCTTCGAAGATGACGTCGTCCATGCGGGAGCCGGTCTCGATCAAGGCGGTGGCGATGATCGTGAGCGAACCGCCCTCTTCCACATTGCGCGCGGCGCCGAAGAAGCGCTTCGGACGGTGCAGTGCGTTGGCGTCGACGCCTCCCGAGAGGATCTTGCCGGAATGCGGGACGACCGTGTTGTAGGCGCGGGCGAGACGCGTGATCGAATCGAGCAAGATGACGACATCGCGCTTGTGCTCGACCAATCGCCGGGCCTTTTCGATCACCATCTCGGCCACCTGCACATGGCGCTCGGCCGGCTCGTCGAAGGTGGACGAGATGACCTCGGCCTGCACCGATCGCTCCATGTCGGTCACCTCCTCGGGGCGCTCGTCGATCAAGAGCACGATGAGCATGACCTCGGGATGGTTCTCCGTGATCGAGTTGGCTAACTTCTGGAGGATCATCGTTTTACCGGCCTTCGGGGGCGAGACGATGAGCCCGCGCTGCCCTTTACCGATCGGCGCCAACAGATCGATGATGCGAGTCGACAGGTCCCGGCTCTTCATCTCGAGGTTCAAACGCTCCTCGGGATAGAGCGGCGTCAGGTTGTCGAAGAGCGTCTTCTCTTTCGCCACTTCGGGCGACTCGAAGTTGACCGCCTCGACGCGGAGCAACGCGAAATAGCGCTCGCCGTCCTTGGGCGGACGGACCTGACCTTGCACGGTATCGCCCGTGCGTAGATCGAACCGCTTGATCTGCGACGGCGAGACGTAGATGTCGTCCGCGCTCGGGAGATAGTTGTAGTCGGTCGAGCGCAGGAATCCGTACCCCTCGGGGAGGATCTCCAGCACGCCGGTCGAGAAGATGAGTCCGTTCTTCTGCGTCTGGCCTTCGAGGATCTTGAAGATCAGATCCTGCTTGCGCAGTCCGCTGACGCCGGTGATGCCGAACTCGTTGGCGACCTTGACCAGTTCGGGGACGGTGCGCCGCTTGAGGGCGCTGATGTCCATTGCGTTCGGGTCGGAGGCGGTGGGGCGCGCCGTCGACTCGCCGCCAGTCAGGAGATCCGCGCCGACCGCGTTCTCGGGACTCTGGGTGGGATTCTTCATGGGGGTTGAACTGCTCTCATGGATGGAGTGGTTTGGCCGGAATCAGGCGCGGCGCGCGAGGTCCGCGAGAGCGTTCTGCGCCGCGTTCGAGGACGGCGCAGGGCTCCACAGACGCTCGAGGGCGCCCGTATCCGGATGGATTCGATCCCGGTGTTTTCGCAGGGAACGGATCAGGGAATCAGGGGAGAGACGCGCGCCTGGGGATCGGCACGCGGACGAAGGCAATCTAGACCGGCTCGTCTGGACTGTCAACCGTTGGATTGTAGAGATCCCGGATCACCCGGCCCGCCCGCTCCAGCCGAGCATTGGTCGCATTGGTCGCATTGGTCGCATTGGTCGATTCGGCCGATTCGGCCGATTCGGCCGGTTTCTGCGGCCCGTTCTGCTGCCCGATGTGACCGAGCCACTCACGGGCGAACTCCCCGTCACGGATCTCGGACAGGATCTCGACTAGGCGACGCTTCACTCCGGCGTCCACGATCCGCGGGCCGCGCGTGAGATCACCGAACAACGCGGTCGGGCTGATCCGCCGACGCATCCCCGCCACCCCGTAGCGCTCGACCAATTCGGCCGTGAGCCGGAGCTGCTGCACACACTCGAGGTAGGCCATCTCCTCGGGATACCCCGCCTCGACCAACGTCTCGAACGCCGCGGTCGTGAGCGCGTTCATCCCTCCACAGAGCACGGCCTGCTCCCCGAAGAGATCGACCTCGGCCTCTTGCGCCACGGTCGCCACGAGGACGCCGGCGCGGGCGCAGCCGAGAGCGGCGGCGTATCCACGCGCGAGCGCGTGTCCTTCGCCATGTACTTCGCCATGTACTTCGCCGTCCTGATGGACGGCGAAGATCGCCGGCACACCCGACCCTGCGACAAACCGATCCCGCACCTGCACCCCAGGACTCGCGGGAGCGATGACCACAACCGTCCAACTGGGGGGAAAAGTCGGCGGATCGAATCGAAGGACGAAACCGTGTGCGAAAACCAATAACCGCGGCGGGCCGCCCGCCGCGGCCGTCGTCAACCGGTCTACAAACGCCCTTTGCGCCTCGTCCGGCAACAGCACCGCGACGATCTCGGCCCCCAACGCGGCATCCAACGGCGCACGCACGGTGAACCCGTCATTCGATGCGGCCTGCGATCCGTTGCCGTCGGCCCGAGCGCCGACGACAACGTTTACACCCGAATCCCGCAGATTCAGTGCGTGGGCGCGGCCTTGATTGCCGTAACCGACGACGGCCGCCTGTCGCCCGGCGATCGGCGCCAGGGGACAGTCGGCCGTCCGAAGGATCTGCATGCGCGGAGGGCTACTTTTCGTCGGCCGCCGCGCCCTGCTTGGCGAAACGCGTCTGGTACTTCTCTTCGCCATTCACGAATGCGTAGCCGACGCCGCGCGTCCAGTAGAACCAAGTCTCGTACTCCTGCCCTTGCGTGTCGGTGAAGGTGCGGAGATCCTCCGGCGCGCCGCCTTCGCGGTAACGACGGGAGATGTCCGAACTGTTCCCCCACTTCTTGATCCGCTCGGCGGCCTGCGCCGGCGCGACCGAAGTCCCGGTCTTGAGCGCGCGCGAGAAGACGATGCCGGAGACGAGCGCGGTCTTGTTGCCGAGCTTGTCCTCGACCCGCCCGAGGAAGTCGTGATAGCCGGGCTCCTTCGGCCGCATGTCGAGCAGCTTCTGCCCGACCTCTTTCGCCTCCTTGTATTGCCCCATGTCACGCAGCAGGCTGGCGAGGTTGAACATCACGTCGACATCGTCGGGTGTCGTCGCGAGGACCTTCTTGTACTCGTCGATCGCGACCTGGCGGAGCGCGTCGACGTTGTTCTTCTCCAGATACGACAGCTCATGGTGCGTCGCGCCGATCTGGAAACGGAGGTTGGTGTCGTCGGGCACGAGGGTGGCCGACTTCTCGTAGAGCTTGAGCGCGTCCCGATACGCCGTGATCGCGCCGGTGGTGTCCTGCGCCGCGACCTCGTTGCTCCCCTTCTCGAACAGGCTGTTTCCCTGACGGAAATAGACATCGAAGAGGAACGCCTTGGTCTCGGGATCTTCGGGGCTGAGGACCCGGAGTTGCTCGAAGTAGACCAACGCGCTGTCGGTCTTCCCCATATTGAAGTAGACGACGCCGAGCTGCTTGGGCGTCTCCGGATGGGTGTTGCTGTAGATCTCGGCCTTCTTGAAGTCGCGGGCGGCCGCGCGGTAGCGCATGGCGGCGCTGTCCGGCGACGCCCCCGGCCGGGCGGCATCGGTCGCGTAGGCGATCGCGCTGTTGTAGCGCGCGGCCCAGTACGAGTCGCGCACGTCTTGGACTTGCTTCTCCAAGCTCGGATCGCGTGCGATCGCCATATCGAAGTAGATCGAGGCGGAATCGGGCCGATCCAGCTCGGCGTAAGCGCGGCCCAGCCACATGGCCGGCTCGCCGTTCGTCGGCATCTCCTTCACGGCCGCGGCGAAGGTGTCCCGCGCGCGGTCGAACCGCTTCTGGTCGAAGTGGAGCTTTCCACCGGAGAGGTTCGGGTTGCTGCAGGCGGCCCAGAGCGTGAGGCCCGCGAGGACGGTGAGAACCCGAGCGCGTGACAGATTCATGATCGTTCCCTTTCCGTGAGTCCTGATGCGACGTCCGCCGTCAGCGAGTCCATGGGGGCGGAGAAGCGCGAGCCGCAGGTATTTATGGACGGCGCCGCCGCAGTGTCAAGCGGCGCGACAGATCACCGGTCGAACCAGAGGGCGCGCAGGTCGCGAGACGTCTCGACCAAGACGTCTGCGTCGGCCAGCTCGGCTGGCCCCCCGAAGCCCCAGAGGCAGCCGACGGCGATCGCTTCGGTGGCGCGGGCCGCCTCCACATCGGCCGTGCGGTCGCCGACCATCACCATCCCCGGGCCGCCCAGCGCGGTCCGCGCCGCGAGGAGCATCCCGATCTTCGAGTCGATGCCGTCGCGCCCGAACCACCAGACGCCGTCGAGCAGCCGGTCGTAGTCGAGACGCTGCGCCACCGCCGCGATGTACCGCTCCCCGCCGTTCGTGGCCAGCGCCAGCTTGCGCCCGGAGCCCCGCAACTCGATCAAGAGTTCGCGGATCCCATCGTAGAGCGCCCCGTGCGCCAACACCTCACGCGCCTCCTCGTCAACGCACATCTCGCGGAACTCCGCCGCCCGCGACCGCAACTCCGGCGGCAACAGATCGTGGAAGAACTGCAGCCCCGGCTTCCCCGTGTGCGAACAGACCTCCGCATCCGTCGGCGCCGGCAGTTTCAGCCCCCCGGACCGCACAAACTCAACATAGACCCGCTGAATCGCCGGATTCACTGCGCCCATCGAATCGAACAGCGTCCCGTCATTGTCGAAACAGACGACTTCGGCGGCGCGGATGCGGGTGAGGAGTTCGCGGGAAGGGGGCGTCATCGGAGACGGTGTCATCGGAGACGGTGTCATCGGGGGCGGCGTCATCAGCGGCATTGTGATCCAGCTGCGCCTTCCGGGCCAGCCTCCAGCGCCAGAAACCCTCGCATGCGATCCAACTCGAGATCGAGTTCGCGGCGAAACGCGGGGTCGTCCGGGGGCGACCCGGAGACGTAGCCGACGTCGGCGTGGAGCGCGCCGGCTCGCACCGATACGTTGGCCCATCCGATGACATGGTCGCGCCAGAGAAGTGGGAGTGCGTAGTAGCCGAGCTTGCGCTTGGGTACGGGGGTGTACGCCTCGAAGCGATAGGCCCATCCCCAGAACAGCTCGAAGCGACGACGGTCCCAGACGAGTGGGTCGAAGGGCGCGAGCAAGCGTACGAGATCACGGCGCTCGAAGCGGGTTGCGAGCGCGCGCGCGGTCGGCAGCCGCTCGTCCGCCGGCCAGTACCACTCCTGGCCGGCGATGGGCGCGTGGGCGAGACGAGATTTCGCCCGCTGGAACGCGGCTTTGCGCTGGTCGGCCCACTGGGGCGCCGCGTAGCGAAGGATATGGACGAGGTGGCTGAGGCTCGCGGCCGGCATCGGACTGTATTTCCGGACGCCGAGATCGACGAGCGCATCCAGACACGCAGTTTCGTCCTCGGCGTCGCTCGGTCCGGGCGCATGCTCGCGCGCTTCGTAGACGCGGATCCCGTTCTCGCGCCCCGCAACGCGCAGATGGCCGCGGTAGTGCAGTCGGTCGAGCAACTGCGTCGTGGCGGACGACGATCCTCCCCAATCGTTCTCGACGGTTCCGTGCGCGAAGTGCGCGTCGACGTCGCGCGGGTGGACGATTCCGCGCTCGCGCACGAACTCGAGCAGTTCGTCCGCGCGGCGCTTCATGGCGGCGCCCCAGACCTTCCGCGCCTTCCGCGGATGCATCAGCGCCAGGTGCTCGCGCGGGAGGAAGCCGTAGTTGATGAAACAGTCTTCCTCGATGTCCAACCTCGAGTAGCGCCGCTCGAGATCTCCCGCCACGTAGCCCTTCACGCGGTGACGGAGCGTGAGATCTTGCGCCCGCGCGGGCGC
>CAZVYN010000039.1:0-36300 GCA_964631125.1 uncultured bacterium
GGGTACGGGGTACGGAGTACGGATAGCTCAGGGGTGAATCCCCTTTCTCGAGCATAACTGCACAGTGAACTAGGGCCGGAAGTGGCGGCCCGAAGAAATAGGAGACGGCGAAGCTGCGCTCCGCCGTTACATATGGCTTCTCTTTTTCGCACCGAGATTCCGGCGGCTCGGATTCGTGAGACGCTGAGGCCGCATCTGTTGGTGGATGGATTCGACGAGGTCCTGGATCTCGGTCGAAGCCAAGGTTCGTGGTACTTCGAGGCGACCAACCCGTCGCCCGAGCCGCGCGATCACTACGTCGACTTCTACACCGGCTTCGCCTCGATGCCGCTCGGCTACAACCATCCGCGCTTGCAGGCGGACGATGTCCTGAAACGCCTCGGTCGCATCGCGGGCAACAAGCCGGCTTGCTCCGACACCTACACGGCCGAGCAGGCGGCGTTCGTGGAGACTCTCTTCCGCGTGGCGGCGCCGCCGCAGTTTCCCTGGGCCTTCCTGGTCGAAGGCGGTTCGGTCGGGATCGAAAACGCGCTCAAGACCGCGTTCGACTGGAAGGTGCAGAAGAACCTGCAGCGCGGGTTCACTCCCGGCGCCGGCTATCCCGACGGACATGGCCATCTGGTCATCCACTTCAAGGACTGCTTCCACGGGCGCACCGGCTACACCCTGTCGCTGACCGACTCGCCCGATCCGGCCAAGACCCAATGGTTCCCGAAGTTCTCCTGGCCGCGCGTGACGAACCCGAAACTCACGTTTCCGCTGACCGAGGAGTCGCTGGCGGAAACGATGAAGCTCGAGGCCAGAGCGCTGGCCGAGATCCACTGCGTCTTGCGGGAGCGCCCGCACCAGACGGCGGCGATGATCATCGAGCCGATCCAGGCCGAGGGGGGCGACAACCACTTCCGACCTGAGTTCCTGCAGGCGCTGCGGGATCTCGCCGACGAGCATGAATTCCTGCTCATCTTCGACGAGGTGCAGACCGGCGTCGGCATTACCGGCTCGATGTGGGCGCACCAAACGCTCGGCGTGATCCCCGATCTGCTCTGCTTCGGCAAGAAGATGCAAGTCTGCGGATTTCTCGCGCGGCGGGATCGACTCGACCAGGTCGACCAGCATGTCTTCAAGCGCTCCAGTCGCATCAATTCGACCTGGGGCGGAAACCTGGTCGACATGGTTCGCTCCCAGCTCCATCTGGAGATCATCGAGGACGAGGGCCTGATCGAGCGCAACGTCGTACCGATGGGGGCGCATCTGCTGGGCGCGCTGCATCAGTTGCAAGACGATCTCGGCGGGGCGATCTCCAACGCGCGGGGACGCGGCCTGCTCTGTGCGTTCGACCTGCATCCATCGATCGATCCCAACGTGCTGCTGCGCGAGGCGCGCCGGGAGCGGGTCTTGGTGCTCAAATGCGGGTTGCGTTCGATTCGATTCCGCCCGGCGCTCAACATCACGGCCGATGTGATCGATGAAGGCATGACCCGTTTGCGCCGAGCCTTGGCCCGCCTGTACGATCCGTCGCGGCTCGGTTCATAGTCCGGGTCCAAGGACAAGCGGCTGCCATGGAAGGCCGCCGGGAGGACCGTGACACAGCAGCCTTTCGCGCCGATGGTCGAAGTGACCCGCGGCTCGCTCGTGGAATCGGCGCACCGAGGCGCCATCGCCGTCGTCGACGACAGCGGACATCTGGTCGCCTCCCTCGGGAGCGCCGGCCAACCGTTCTTCGCCCGGTCTTGCGCCAAGCCGTTCCAGGCGCTCGCGCTCGTCTGCTCGGGCGCCGCCGATGCGTTCGGACTGACCGAAGCCGAACTGGCGGTGGTCTGCGCCTCGCACAGCGGCGAGCCGGAGCACGTCGCGTTGGTCGAGAGCGTCTTGGCCAAGGCGGAGGTCTCCGCCTCGAAGTTGGTCTGCGGCGTCCATCCTCCCTTTGACAGCGCCGCGCGGACGGCACTCTCGGCGCGCGGGGCCGCGCCGAGCGCGCTCCACAACAACTGCTCCGGCAAGCACGCGGGCATGTTGGCGCTGAGCCGTCATCTCAGTCTGCCGCTCGACGGCTACACCGACCCGGACCATGGCGTGCAGGTGGCGATCCACCGGCTCTTCGCCTACCTGGCGGGACTCGAGCCGAGCGAGCTGCGCATTGCGGTGGACGGCTGCACCGCTCCGACCTTCTCGCTTCCGCTGCGCGCGTTCGCGCTCTCTTTGGCCCGGCTGGCGGCCTACGGAGAGGGGCTGGCGGTCGCGCGAGACAAGTCCGAGCGGCCGATCGAAGACGACCTCGAGGACCCAGTCGACGAGCGCGACGACGACGACGCCACCGACGACGCCACCGAGCCGGCCGACGGCGGGCTCGGGTCCGCGCACCGCGCCCTCCCTTCGGAGGGAGTCGCGCTCGACGACGAAGGCGCCGACTTTCCCGTGCCGGTCTCCCGCGGCTTACAGCGCATCTGGAGCGCGATGAAAGCGAACCCCGTCGTCGTCGCCGGCAGTCGCGGCCGACTCTGCACCGACTTGATGCGCACCGCCGCGCAGGTCGGAGTCCCTTTGGTCGCGAAGAGCGGCGCCGAAGGGGGCTACGCCGTGGCGCTCGTCCACGCCGGCCGCGCCTACGGCATCGCGCTCAAGGTCGAAGACGGCGCCCAGCGCGCCCGCGACGCCGCCGCCATCGAGACGCTCATCCAGTTGGAACTCCTACCGAGCGCTGCGCGCGGCCCGCTCGCCGGGTACCACCACCCCGTCGTGCTCGATCGGAGTGACGAACCGGTGGGCGAAGTGCGCGCCCGCTTCCGCTTGAGTCACGGACTGCCGGGCTGATGCGCGTCGTCTGTTTCGATCTCGGCAATGTCGTCGTCGAGATCTGTCGGAACTGGCGCGAGGCGGCCGAGCAAGCGGGGGTTCCCTACCGGCCCATGGTCGACGCGCCCGAGCCGGCCCGCCTCCGGCGACCGCTCGTCCACGCGCACGAACGAGGCGAGATCACTTGCCGGCAGTACTACGACGGGTTGGCCGGACTGAGCGGGGGCGCCTACACCGCGGAAGAGACGGAGCGCGTCCACCTGGCTTGGATCCGGTGCGAACACCCGGGAATGCTCGACATCGTCGCGCGGCTGGAGAACTCCGGCGTGCGGGTCGGCTGTCTGTCCAACACGAACGCGACCCACTGGGAGTTCATGCACTCCGAAGACGCCTCCGGCGGGCCGCGCTTTCCGGCGATCGCTCGTATGAGTCATCGCCTCGGAAGCCACGAGGCGCGCTCCCGGAAGCCGGAAGCAGAGATTTTCGAGCAGTTCGAACGGCTCAGCGGCGCGGCGGGGAATACGATCGTCTTCTTCGACGATCTGCCGACCAACGTCGACGCGGCGCGTGAGATCGGGTGGGACTCGATCTGGATCGATCCGACTCTCCCGCCGACGGATCAGATCACGGCGGCGCTGCGCGAACGGTCGTTGCCGACTCCCTGAGCGACCGAGCCGATTCGACCCGACTCACTCCAGATCGCGGTCGCTCGGCGTGCCGGTCCCTTCGATCTCGGGATGCGCCAGGATCTTGGCCCGCGTGATCAGCCCGCGACGGAAGCGCTCCTCCAGCCCGTCGATCGCCACCGCCAACCGCTCTCGCTTCTCGTCGCGTTCGCCGTGGAAGAGATCCCGAATCTCCAGGGCCGGCGGCGCGATCCCGCTCATGCCGACGCCGATCAGACGCACCGGCGCGCCGTTCCAGTGCTGCGCCAACAACTGACACGCGGTCTCATAGATCGTCTCGGTCGCCGCGCTGCTCTCGGCCAACGTTCGCTGTCGCGTCGTCGTCTGGAAGTCGTGCAGGCGAAGCTTGAGTTGCACCGTGCGTCCGCGCACGCCGTCGCGCCTGAGTCGTCGCGCCACGCGCAGCGATTGATCCAGGAGCACGCTCTGCAGCAGATCGAGATCGAGCTGATCCTGCGCGAACGTCTGCTCGTGGCTGTACGACTTGGCTTCGGCGTCCGGCACCACGCCGCGCACGTCTTCTCCGCGCGCCAACGCGCAGAGGTGACGGCCATGCTCCCCTAGTTGGCGCTCCAGCCGCCGAGGGTCGGCCAGCGCGACGTCGCCGATGGTGGCGAGTCCCATCGAGGTCAGCGTCTCCTGGGTCCGCGGCCCGACACCCCACAACCTCGAGAGTGGAAGCGGATGGAGGAAGCCGAGCACATCGTCGACGGCGACGAGGACCCATCCGTCCGGCTTGCGCAGATCCGAGGCGATCTTGGCGACGAACTTCACCGGCGCGATGCCGACCGACGCCGTCAGCCGGGTGCGATCACGGATCTCCTGCTTGATCCGAGGGCCGACGACGCTCGGCGGTCCGAGGGCGCGCTCGGTCCCGGTCAGATCGAGAAAGGCCTCGTCGAGCGAGAGTGGCTCGACCAGCGGCGAGTACTTCCCCAGGATCTCCATCACTTCGCGAGAGACGCTGCGGTACTTCTCGAAGTCGACCGGCAGGCGCACGAGGGTGGCGCAGAGCCTCTCCGCGCGGGCCATCGGCATCGCCGAGTGGATGCCGAAGCGGCGCGCCTCGTACGAAGCTGCCGCCACCACACCGCGCTGGTCGCCCGCTCCCCCCACCACGACCGGCCGACCCCGGAGCGAGGAATCGTCGCGAATCTCGATCGAGGCGTAGAAGGCGTCCATGTCGACATGCGCGATGCATTGCGACGTCGCGGTCATCTCACGTTTCTCCGCTCCCCCTGATCGACCTGTCTTCGTATGATACGGCCCGCGGCCAGCCGGGGGCCGCGCCGAGCGTGTCCTTCGAGGAGGTTGCATGTCGCACCGTCGGCTTCCCATCCGGGCCGGCGTTCTCGTTCTCGTCTTGCTCTCTGTGTTCAGCGCGGTTCCCGCCGCATCGGCCCTCGCCGCCGCGGGCGACGCTTCTCTCGTCTCGAGCTGGACCGACCCCTCGGGTCGACCGGGGACCCGCCTTGTGTTGCTCGCTCCCGGGGTGGAGACGGTTCTCCCCTGGACCGGCGGAGCCGGCGAGACCGAGCTGACGCTGCTCCCTCCCGGACTCGCGCGAGTCGAGTTGCGAACGAACGAGGGCGAGGTCGCCGGGGCGTGGGATCTTCCCCTGGCCGCCAACGCGATCACCCGCGCGACCCTCGACTTCGCCGCTGACGCGCTCCGCATCGACCCGGTACGCGCGGAGCCGTTCGGCAATGAGCGCGTCTGGTCACCCGCCGAATTGGCCGTGCTGCCCGGCAACGGTCGCGAGATGTTGACCGGCTTCACCCCCGACCTCAACAGCGGCGCGACGGCGGGCGCGGATCGCGCCGCGTTCGATCGAGTCGAGTTGCGGGATCTCGCGCGACAGCGCGTCTCGGCCCCGCTGTGGGATCGGGCGCCGAGCGTCGCGCAGACTCCCCTCGGCGCCGTTTCCGCCACGCAGTCGGCCCGGCGTACGCACTGGCTCCTCGGGCGCGCTCAGCGAGGACCGCGCCTCGACCTCGCCTTCTCCGCCGGAGGGGGCGATGAGCTGATCGGGCAGGTCGGTGTCGGGTATCGCCGTGCTCCCGATTCGGGACCGTCGTTCCTGCGTGGTCTAGGGATCGTCGACCTCGAGGGCCGCCTCCAGGGCGAGTCGACGAACGACGCCGGCCCGCTCTCGTTCTCGCGCGACCCGTTGGAGGGGAACGATCGCTCCGCCGTGATCGCCTGGATCCGCGCGACCGCGCGGCCGGGCGGCTGGAGTTCGGCCTCAGACGCCGAGACCTCCTCGCCGTCGGGTGCGGTCGCTCCCGGCCTGCTCAGGATCGACGTCTACGCGCACGGAAGCGACGCGCAGCACTATCTACAGGAGTTCGGCGACGCGCCGGACCACGCGCCGCGTGAAGTGCGGGGACAGGCGATGGCGCGCGCCGACTACGACTTCTCGCTCCCCTTCGGTGCGACGTCGATCGGCGTCGGATGGCGGCGCGACGTGACCGAGATCGGAGACGGCGAGGCGTTCGACGTCTTCGACGACTACCGCAGCACCACAGGCAGCACCGAGGCGGGACCGTTCGACCTCGCGTGGCAGGGGGACGATCCGAACACGCCGCAGAGTGAGGCGCACCTCTGGGACTACTACGTGCGCACGGCGGTGCGTCGCGTCGATCTGCGAGGAGAGGCGCGAGTGGACGCGCTCGGCGGATCGCTCCGACCGATGCGTCTCGGGGCGGAGTTGAGCCGCGACGCATTTCGGATCTACGAGCTGCTGCTCCCGAGCGACATCCCCCGGCAACGCGGCTACGGCCTGGCGCACTACCTCGGCTACAGCGAGGACGGCGACGATCGCGAGGGCTCCCCCGGACACGAGACGCCGAACCCGTCCCACCTGGCGCTCTTCGCGGCCCAACCGCTGCGGTGGGGATCCGTCGATCTCGAAGCCGGCCTGAGGCTCGAACGGTTCGCCCCCGATGCGCGTCCATTGGGCGATCCCGACCGCCCGGTCGGGATCGCCGGGGGCAACGGCGAGGCGCGGCTCGGCGACGAGGAAGTGAGCCAGGCTCTCCTCCCCGCGATCGGCCTGCACACCACCGTGGGAAAGACGCACATCTGGGCCGACGCCGCCTCTCATTGGACGGTCCCGCCGTACCAAGCGGTCTACTTCTCGAACTCGCTGCTCGAGAATCTCGTCGCCAGCGCCCAGGTGAATCAGCTCCGCGTCGGACGCGATTACGTCTTCGGCTCGCCCGATCTCGCGCCCGAACGTGAAGACGCGGCGCACCTCGGCTTCTTCGCGCCATTGCGGGAGCGACTCAGCCTTCGCGTGGCGCTCTTGGGCGCGCGCACCGCGGACACCTGGGTCGTGCGCCCCATCTCACTCGGTCCCGACACGCTGCACGTCTACGACAACCGAGGCGAGCGGCGCGGCCTCTCGGGCCAGGCCGAACTGATCTGGGACCGTGGACCACGCAGCCGTGTGCGTCTGCTCTACGCCGCCGGGCGCGTCGAGACCGACGTGATCGAACCGTCGGACCTGCTGCTGGTGGATAGCGAAGGCGCCGTGCCGAGCGCGGGGCGACGCCAATCTCGCGCGACCGCGCCGCTGCGGGTAGATGACGGCGCGGACCGCGACTTCTTCCCGTCGTTCCGGGATCGCACGCACCGATTGGCGCTGGTCTATGTCACCCATGTCGATCCGGAGAGCGGTGGTCTCTCTTCGCTGCTGCCCGATTGGGACGTGGCGGTGACCGCGCGCTTGGCTTCGGGGCGGCCGTACACGCCGGTCTTCGTGCGCGCCGAGGGCCTGGTCGCCACGATCGAGTCCGAGGCTCGCCCGGTTACGCCCGCCGAGCTGAACTCCGAACGGATGCCCTGGACCGGCCAACTCGATCTCGGACTGCGTCGCGCCATGTCGATCTTCGGCCGAGCGCTCACGCTGACGATCGAGGGCCGCAACCTGACCGACCAGCGCAATGCGGCGAAGGTCTACGAAGCGACGGGCGAACCGGACGACGACGGTTGGCTGGAGACACCGGCGGGCCGGGCGGCCGTCGCGTCGCAGGGAGACGCGTTCGCCCGCGCCTATCGAGATCGAGTCGACGATCCACTGCACCTGGACGACGGACTGACGGCGCGCGCGGCGCTCACTGTTTCGTTCTAGCGCGAGCGCCGGGGTTTCGTACGCGTCGATCCAACGCAACCCCCGGGGCGCACGTCTCTTCCTCCCGTCCAAACTGAACCCGTCAACATTGTGAATTCGTGCACTACTGTTGCCGGCAACAGTTGCACCATTTTTCACAAGGGGCGAGTCGCACCTTTTTCCCATACGCCGTACTCGCAGGAACGAAAGAGGCCCCGACCTTCCCGGCCGGGGCCCAATTCGTAGTCTGCTAGTTGCTGACTGCTCACTTCCGACTGCCGACTGTCGACCGCTCGCCGCTACCCGCGAGCTATCACCCCGCGTACTTGACGCTGCAGCCGAACGACTTGGTCTCGGAGACGGTCACCGGTTTGCCGGCGACTAGCGCCTGGAGCGCTTCGGCGACGTAGTTCACGGTCGCCGGCTGCTGCGGATTGGATCCGTCGTCGAGTGAGCCGACGTAGGCCAACGAGCCGTTCGGGGCGATGACGAACATGTGCGGGGTCGTCTTGGCGCCGTAACTCATGCCGACCTGCCCGGACTCATCGAGCAGCACCGGGTAGTTCACCTTGTACTGACCGCGCGACTCCTTGTTTCGGTCGAGCCCGTAACCCTGCTTGCCCGGACCGCCGGAATTCACCGCGAGCCACACGACGTTCTTGTCCGCGAACTTGGCGTAGGTCTCGCGCATCTTCTTGCTGGAGTCGTGATACCGCTTCACGACCGGACAATCGGGGTTGTACCACTCGAGGACGACGGTCTTCCCGGCCTTGGTGTAGTCGGCCAGGTTGTGCGTCTTTCCATCGGTATCGGTCAGAGTGAAGTTCGGCGCGGGCTTGCCGACCACCGCGGACACCGCTGGCGTCACCGACACCGCAGACGTAACGGACATCGTCCCGGGCGAGTCGCCTGCGACTGCGGGACCGGTGGACGCGACAAAGGCCGCGAGTGCGAAGGCGGCCAACGCGGGCCGAGCGTGAGCGATCTGCATTGATTCCCATCCTCCGTTGATCTCGAGAGTTCCTGTCGGCGCCCCTTGGCGTCGAGGTGAGAGCGTACGTACGCCGGCCGCCGCTTGGAAGTTCTCCCAGGTCGGCGAGCTCGTCAGAGGGCTTGTCGCGGACTTGTCGCGGACTCGTCGGCGGAGACGTCGTCGCGAAGTTCCGTCACCGGCGCTTGACGGGCGAATTGATCAGAAAATAGTCGGTTCGTGCGTCCCGCTGCGCCGCCAACACTCCACTCACCTGGCCCCCTGCCTCCGTTTCGGTAGGGGTGAGCCGCAGGCGGTCGCCCTTCGATTCCGTCGTCGTCAGCGGATCGGTCAACTCGACGCACGCCGTGTCCGGGTAGAACGCCAATCCCTTGGAGTCCGAGAGACGAAGCGTGAGCTCGCCGTCCTTCCACCGCATCCGCAGCGCCTTTCCCGCCTCGCTGGCAGGACGCGGCAGCCGCTCCCGGGCTGCGGTGAAGATCGGGGCGTCGGGGCCCAGCGACGGTGGACCGTCCCCCGCGCGCACGGGCAGGCGCGCCGCCAGGTTCTTCCGCTCTGGGATGCACATCTCGTGGCAGACCAGCCAGTCGACGTCGAATCGCAGGTCGACTTCGCCGCCGACCCTCGCGTCCGCCGCAACGCGCAACGGAAAGAGCAGCGTCGCTCGTCGCGTGTAGACGTGATCGAGGATCCCTCCCGGAGAGAGCATCCGCTCCGGGGCCGGCCACTCCATCGGCCCCATCTCGAACCCCGCAGGAAGATGCGCCGTCACGACCGGCGGCAGCCCCGAATCGTTCCGCCCGTTCCAGTACATGTGCCAGTGGGGATCGATCACGAAGTCGAGGGCGAACCAAGCCGTCGTCCCCGGCCGCAGTTCGCTCACCTCGCAACGGAGCGTCGGTGTGCCATGAAGCGGCTCAGCGGACGCAGCAGCGTCCGCTGATTCCTCACCACCCCCCTTCACGTCTGACGCTGGCGCCCCCAAGCCCCACACGAGCACCCAGAGTCCCACTCCAACTCTTCCCCAACCTCTCATCCCTCCTCCTCGCTCTCATCGCACGCGCATCGCACCCGCATCGCCGCGCCTCCAACCGCCCCCACCCTCTCCTCGTTCCCCCGGCATGCTACGGTTTCGACACGATGCTCCTGACGCAAGCAGAGATGACCTTCGATTTCGGTGGCGCGCGTTTCGACCCCGTGCGCGACCGAGAGATGTTGGCGTTCATCTTCAGCCAGTTCCTCTATGGCGAAGTCACTGGGATCCAGGTGGGGACCTGGCTGCACCAGGCGCCGGACCTCGAGTCGGCCACTTTCCTGGCTCGACAGGCGACCGAGGAAATGTCGCATGTCCGGTCGTTCCTGGAGATCTTCCGGCTGCTCGGCGCGCAGCCCGAGCCGCCCCACGGAGTGGTGCGGTTCCTGGCGACCGACTGGATGGGAGGATCGTTCGCCGAGCACACCTGCCTGGAGATGGCGCTGGGCGAGGGGTTCGTCTTGCAGGTGATCTACGCGCTGATCGACACGATCGACCACCCGGGGATCGTGCGGGTGCTGGCCGCGGCCGCGCCGCAGGAAGAACGACACGTCTCCTTCGGAGAGGACTGGACTCGCCGGGCCGTGTCCGAAGATCGCGGACTCGGCGCCCACCTACTCGGGCTCTCCTTGGTCAGCCTGAGCGCGCTCGACCGAATGGCGCCGCACGTCGGGCGCCTCGGGCCGACCCATCCGGTCCTGCGCCAACTCCCAGCCTTCGTCCGCGCCACCGCCGCCGCTGCGGGACTCAGGCTCGAGCGCATGGGAGTCGCGCCGGGCCCGATCGAGCAGATCGGCCGCCTCCGCCGGCTGCAACTGACCAGTGGCTCACTCCTGCGCCGTACGCTGCGCCCGCTCGCGTTCCGGCGCCGCCGACTCCTGACCGACACCTACCTCTCCGACCCGCTGGTCCGCGGGGAATCAACGGCTTCAGATCGCTCCTGAACGCGCTGGTTCGCTTCTGATCGCTTTGGACACGAGGGGGTGTTTTCAGGAGGCGTGTGCTAGTGTGCCCGGATCCTTCAGAACCCCCCAGGGAGTCGCCTCGATCGAGGCGACACGAGCGACGTGGCCGGAGCACGAGGAAACATGGACAGCGCAGAGCTTCGCACCGCCATCCAACAAACCGCCTTCGACCCCACGATCACTCCCGAACCGTTCGCCCCACTCGAAAAGATCCTCGACGACGCCGAAGAGCACCTCTTGCTCCCCGCCGTGATCCTGGCCACCGAGCCGGCCGTGAAGGCGAGTGGAGTCGACGTCGCCAAGTACTACTTGCTGACGATGGCGAACCTGCGGCGGGGCGACATCGATCACGGGTACAAGGTCTTCGGACCGCTCGCGAGCAAGCTGGAGTCGGAGGCGCAATGGGCGGCGCTCGGTTCGCTCGGCGGCCGTGCTCTCGATCTGGCCCCTCGCGTCGAAGCGGCGCTGCAGGTCGCCAAGTCCGTCGAGAACGCCGGCCTCGACTCGGTCGACCCGGCGTTCCTGCGTCGAGCGTATGAGAACTTCCCCGACGAACCTCGCCTGGTCTTGCTGACCGGCGAGGAGTCGGCGCGCCGCGCGGCCAGAGACAACGACGCCAAGGCGATGATCGAAGCGCGCCAGTACTGGGCCGAGGCACTCTTGGGCTTCATCGGCCAGAAGCGGTATCCGCAGGCCGAAGAGCTGTTCCTCAAGCTGGCCGAGACGCGCGAGCCGGCCATCGTGAAGTCGCTCGTCTCGGCGCTGCGCAAGCTAGGCACACAGGGACAGTGGGCGCGACTCTGGTCGGCGCTCGAGATCGTGTTGCCGGCAGTCCGCGAGGCGGGACAGGTGCCCGACTTGTGGCGCCACCTCCTGCAACTCGCGCCGGAAGGCGCCGCCGGTCCCAATCTCCGGAAGTATCTCGCCGAACTCGCCGCGGACGCGTTCCCCAAGGTCGACGGCATCCTCGACCTGCTGCAGAAGAGCGGCATCCTCGACGCCGACGCCAAGATCGAAGCGGCCATGAAGCAGCTCGAGCCGCTCCTCGCCTTCGCGCCGGGCATGCATGTGCTCCACGCCTCGTGGGGAGTCGGCAAGATCAAGATGAACGACGGCGAGAGCGTGATCCTCGACTTCGCCGGTACGCCGGGGCATCGCATGTCGCTCAATCTCGCGCGGCGCGCCCTCCAGGTGGTGCCCCATGACGACCTGCGCGTCTTGCGCGCGGAGAATCCCGATGAGCTGAAGCGGATGGCGAAGTCCGACGCCGTCGGCGTCGCCTATCTGGCCATCCGACAGTTGGGCGGACAGGCCGCCACGACCGACCTGAAGCGGGTCATGCTCGACGGCGTCCTCACCACTTCGGGCTGGACCGCGTGGTGGAAAGAGGCGAAGTCGGCGATGGACAACGACGACCGCTTCGACCTCTCGCAGGCCTTCCGCGCGGTCTATCGGATCCGCGAGATCGGCGCCGCGGATGAGGGCGAGGTCGCGCTCCCGGTGGTCGAGCCGCGCCGTGGGATTCGTCCGAATCTGAATCTCATCCGACGGTTCCTCGAGCAGCATCCCGATCAGACCGCCCGCGCCGCGCGCACCTACACGACGATCCTCGAGCGTTGGGCCAAGGGCGAGAAGACTTCGGCCGAAGAACGCATGGCGATCTACCTGCAGCTCTTCCGCTGGAAGCCGGAGGTCACGCCCGAATTCCTCGACGCCCTCACTGGCATGCTCGAGTCGGGCGTGGAGGCGAGCGCCTTCTCCGATCTGACCGATCAGGAGCGACTGACCAAGGTCTCGCTCGATCGCAACGACCTCTGGAAGGAAGGGGTCTGCTTCGCCCTTTCGTCGCGGTACGCGCAGATCCGCGGCTTGGCGCTGGAGAAGTTGGCCGCCAACGCGCAGACCGGCCGCGCGCTCTTGAACGAACTGATCGCCGACCCCGGTCGTCGCCCGCTCGCCGCGCTGACCACGATCGACCTGGTCGTGCTGCGCGAGACGAAGAACGAGCCGTACGTGCCGGCCGCATGGGACGCGGCGCTCGGCGCGGCCTCACTGGCCGAGGCGACGAGCCGAGAGCCGGTGCGCAAGCTGGCGCTCGGGCTGCTCGACATCGACGGTCCGCTCGCGGATGTCCTCTTGAAGACGCCGCTGAGTGAAGTGCAGTTGGACCGCATCGCGAATCTGATCCGCAAGTGGCGTTCGTCGGAGCGGTTCCTGCAACCGCTGATCGAGTTGGTCCGCAAGGCCGGGCACGAGGCGCTGGTCCGTTCGGTCCGCAACGAGCGGATGGCGAAGACGAATCAGATCCTCGGCACCACGACCGAGCTGGTGGATTTCTCGGGCCACTTCGTCACGCGGGTGACCCACCTGCGGCTGAAGAAGGACCTGGAGCGACTCAACCTGGAGTTGCGCACGACGGTCGCGCAGGCCATCGCCACCGCGCGCGCGCTCGGTGACCTTCGCGAGAACGCGGAGTACGAGTCGGCCAAGCAGAAGCAGGCCTCGCACGCGGAGCGGATCGCGTCGTTGACCGCGCGTTTGCAGCAGGTGCGCATCATCGAGGATCTCTCGCTCCCCGCGGGACAGATCGGCCCGGGCACGCAGGTCACCGTCGAGGTGCTCGAGACGCGCGAGCGTCGCACCTACTGGATCCTCGGCGAAGGGGACGATCACCATGGTCCCGAGGTGATCTCGTTCGCGGCGCCGATGGGCCATGCGCTCCTCGGCAAGCGCGCGGGTGAGCGGGTGAAGGTCACACTCGGCGACACGTCGACCGAATTCTCGATCGAGACGGTCGTGAAGCGACTGCCCGACCCGACTCCGCCGGGACCTCAGAGCTCCGAGTCGGAATCGACCGCCGGCAGCGTTTGACCGACCCGGGTTTGACCGACCCGGGTTCGAACGAGCGGGGGTCGGTTCCGCCGCCGCCGCAGGGTCGCTTCGAGGTCCTGATCTGGGATCTCGACGGCACGCTCGTCGACACCAAGGCCGATCTCACACTCGGCATCAACGGACTCCTCCAGGAGTACGGGCTCGAGCCGCTCACGGAAGAGACCGTGGCGCGCCACGTCGGCAACGGCGCGCGAATTCTCGTCGCACGTTGCCTGGAAGAGCGCGGCCGATCGCTCCCTGATTCCGCCGCGGTCGAAGCGGCGCTCCGCGTCTTCGAGCGCCACTACGAGGCGCACCTGCTCGACTCGACCGACTTCTATCCCGGCTTGCGCGACGTCGTCGTCGCCCTCCATCGGCGAGGCCAGAAGATGGCGATCGCGACCAACAAGCCGGAGCGCCTATCGCTGAGGATCCTCGAGGGCCTCAGCGCGCTGAGCTACTTCGATGCGGTGGTAGGAAGCGACGCCAGCATTCCCCAACGGAAACCCGATCCTGCGCCCGTCACTGCAGCGTTGCGATTGGCGTCGAGCCGCGCGGCGCCCGCAGACTCCCTCATGATCGGCGACTCCTCAGTCGACGTAGAAGCCGGCCACCGCGCCGGCATGCCGGTCTGTGGTGTCGCGTGGGGACTTGGTCCCGCAGGTGAGGTCTTCGCCGCCGATCCGGAGTTCGGCGTCCGCTGCGTCGCGGAGTTGGCGCGCGCGCTCGGCGTGGAGCAGAAGATGGAGATGCCATGATCAAACGACTTCTGACCTGCTTGATATTTCTGGCGGGAGTGCAGTTTGACGGCATCGCTGGGCCGAATGCATCAGGCGCCCTGTTGCTTCACGCCAACGCCGCCCTGGTGTACACGGACAGTCAGGACTCTTTCGGTCCCGGTGTTGCCCCTTGTCCTGCCCACCAAGGCGATAACCCCGCAGTACCCGGCGCCCCCGACGGAGCTGATGACGCGACACGCGCATTTCCGTTGAGTCTTCACGCGGCCGAAGGTAACGCCCTGGTGGTGCTGACGCAGTCGGATAGCCTGGTTTACCGGAATACTACGTTGCCCGTAACGTGGAGTAGCGGGTCGTCGCTCTCGATCGACGGACTCCCTTGCCTGCCGGAGCTAACCTTTTCTCAGTACGCGCAGCCAGACGAGTCCGTCCTCATCAAGCGATACTCCTCCGTTCCGTTCGTGCAAGAGTTGGTCGCCAGTGGGCAAACCTAAGACGCTGCTCGACTGCAGTATCTGGACTCACTCCAAACTCTCAACTATTGCGCCAATCGAATACATCGCGACGCCAAAGCGGAAGGTGAGAGCAATGTAGTCGCTGCCGAGCGAGCGCTCAGCTTCCTGACGGACCACCCATTTTCGGATCCGGAAAGAACCACATGGCTCAGCCCCGGCTCCCAGGATGAAGCGACTCCCGAAGTCAGATTCTATGGCCGGGGATGGACGAGCCTTGTCATGACGGTAGGAGGGTCCGCGGAAAGGCCGATCAATCCCCCATCGGGAGAATTTCTCGACTCTGCCGGCGCCTGCGCGATCACGGAAAGTATGGTCGATTACCTCGGACGACCTCACGCCGGGCGTGTGCTCTTCCTGAAGCATGGCGCCATCATCATGTTCAACGGTGACCGCGCGTTGCCATACCTCGAGGAGTAAACCTCGCGGGGCGGCTGCGCGTGAGCGAACTCGCGCGCGCGCTCCGAGCGACCTAGCCAGCCCCGACTCTCAGAGCCGGAGGTCGCTCCAGTCCTGCTCCTGCGCCCACTCCTCGAATGTCCGCCAGCCCACTTCAGGGAAGCGCTCTCTGAGCCCGGCGATGTCCGCCGTGTAGCCGACCTGATCGAACCAGCCGAACATCAGCGCGAAGTCATGCCCCTTGGAATGCATCTCTTCGAGCGGCAGCTCCACGTAACGGATCTCGCGACCGGAGGCCTTCGAGATGACGCGCGCGGCGTGCTCGGCCGTCAGCTCGTGCGACGCCAGATCGATGCGCCGACCGGCGAACTCCTGGGGACGGGCGAAGACCACGGCGGCGAATCTTCCGATGTCGCGCACGGCCACCTGCTGCAGCGATCGGTTCGGCGGAAGCGCCATCGGGAGCACCCCTTCTTGCAGCGCGGGCATCCACCAAGGGCTGGTGTAGTTCTCCATGAAGAAGACCGGGCCCAAGATGGTCCACGGGATGCTGCTCTGGGCGAGACGCTCTTCGACGCGCGCCTTCGCTTCGAAGTGAGGGATGCCGGTACGTCGGTCCGCGCTGCCGATCGACGAGAAGACCAGATGCGCGACCTCCGCCGCGGCGGCGGCATCGATCAGCGCCATCCCTTGCGCGATCTCGCTCTGGGCGCCGGACTCGAACGGCGTCGTCAGCCCGAAGACCGCGTCGGCTCGACGGAAGATCGAGGTGAGCGTGGCGCGATCGTCCAGATACGCGGCCACCACCTCGGCGCCGTCGCGACGGAGCGCATCGGCCGCCGCGGACTGGGGCCGACGCGTGAGCGCCAGCACTCGGGTTCCATCCCTCAGGAGCGCGCGCGCCACGGCGCCCCCTTGGTTGCCGGTCGCTCCCGCCACCGCTACCGTGCGCGACGTGCTCATGGCATTCCTCCTCGCTGCGGGGTCTTGATGGGCTTGCGCCTCTATCCCTTCGACGCCTTCGAATGGACTCCCGGCTCGCATCCGCTGGAGCGGAAGAAGTCCGCGCCGAGTGATGCGCTCGCCGTCTTGGAGTTCGCTCCTGGGTTCTCGGATCCCGCCTGGTGCCTTCGGGGACACCAGGGCTACGTGCTCGAGGGGCGACTCGGATTCGAAATCGACAACGCGCGCCACGAGATCGGCCCCGGCCAAGCATTCGCGATCGACCCCGGCGCCCCGCACCGCGCATTCACGGCGGGCGACGCGCCGGTCCGTTTCTTCGTCGTCAGTTCGTCAGTTCTCGAAGCGTGAGGGCCCTAGGTCTCGACGAGTTGGTCCAGGATCTGCTGCTCGGACGGGAACTCGTCGCCCATCGCCCGCTTGTCCCAGAGAAGGCGGTCGTTGAGCCAGACTTTGAAGACCCCGCCCTTCCCCTCGATCATCTCCGGGCGGACGTGGAACTGCTTCTCGATGCGGGCCGCCAGACTGGAAGCCCTGGGTAAGTAGTTTCAGGCGGTGCAGTATTCGATCCGGATCTGCATCTTTCCTCCCTCTGGCCGGCCCGGACGCCACCTTCGCTCCGGGCGCAGGTTCGAAGGTAAACGCGGTCGGCCTGTGGATCCAGCGCGAGACGTCCGATAGATGCGAAGGGGGCTCGAGGCCGCTGGACGGCCCACCCGCACCCCAGATGAGGACGTACGCATGGAATCCGCCGCGCGAAAGTCTCAGCCCGAACCGGATCACAGGCCCGAAGAGCGCTCGGCCCAGCCCGTTCCAGCTCTCCGCGCGGTCCCCCGCCGGCTGCCGGAGGTGACCGATCTCCTCGCGCCGGTGCGTGTCCCGGCCCCGCTGGGGGTCTCTCTGGTCCTCTGGGTCTGCCTGGGGATCTCGGCCGGCTTCTTCATCGCAGCGCAGATGTACGTTTCGGCCATCAAAGGCCCGGCCCGCGAGCACCAGACGATCGAGCTGAACGAACTTGCCGCCACCGGCGAACTCGAGGCGGCCGAACTCGAGCCGCTCCTCCTCCAGGGCCCGGACGGGGCCATCCACGCGGGGAATCTCTGGCTCCGCTGGGACGAGATCGACGGAGCGAGAAGCTACCGCCTGCGGATCTTCGGCCCGGACGGGGCTGTCATCGTCGACCCGGCGGTGGTCTACGGCACGGTCTGGAATCCGCCGGACGAGTTACTGCCGGCGCTCGACGCGGGGCGGTACACGTGGCAGGTCGACGCGCTCAGCCGAGCGGGCGTCGTGCTGGGGCGGTCGGAGAAGGAAACGTTCCAGCTCGCGGGCTGACGACCCAGTACTCGGCGAACTTGAACTCGGCGATCTAGAACTCGACCACGATCCGGCCGCCGAAGGCGCGGGTGAGCGTGGCGAAGTTGGCGCCGTACGTCTGGTCCTGCGTCGTCCTTCGATTGGTCGAGAGTTCGAAACGCTTCGGGATCCAGTAGAGCTCCGCGCCGATCGGCCATCGCGTCGGTCGCAACTGGGCGCCCACCTCCAGCAAGCCGTAGCGCAAACGAGTCTGGTCCTTGCCGTCGCCGCAGCTTCCGCAGAAGAGCGGGATCTGTCCCTCCCAGTCGCGCTTCGCCTCGAAGTCGACCGTCTGCACCGAGGGCCCCGCGAACAGTCCGATCGTCGGATGCAGATTCACCAGGAACGAGACCGCGGCGTGCCAGCTCGAAGTCTCGAAGCGCTCGCGGAACGAGTATTCGATGTCGCCCCCCTGTTGCTGGCGCGCGACGCGGACTTCGGTCCCCTCGAGGTCCCCGCCGCCGAAGCCGATGCGCGGGCGCACTTCCCAGCGCGGGATCCCGGTGGCCCCGGAGGCGAGCGGTAGATGACCGATGTCCTTCGAGGAGAAGAATCGCAGTCCGAAGCCCGCCTCCCACGCCGCTTCGTCCCCGCGAATCGTGATCGGATCCAGCAGCACGTCGAAGTCTTCCTTCTCGGTGCGCGTCTGCTGGCCGCCGCCGAAGACGAAGGGATGGAGCCGCGCCTGCGCGGATGTCGCGCAGGCCATGCTCGCGAGAGCGGTGAGCGTCGTGACCGCCGCGCACCAGAGCGGGGCGCACCAGTGAGGGGCGCAGGGCGTGGACTCGATGCGCATCACGGGATTCTCTCCTCCTCCATCGGCAGGGTCAGGTCAGCGTAGCCGGAGCAGCTTGCCGCTCTGCGCGACATCACCGGCCTGCAGGCGCACGAAGTAGACGCCGGCGCCGACCGGGTGTCCATTGTCATTGCGTCCATCCCAGACCACGGAGTGCGCGCCCGCGGCCAGCGGACCATTCACCAGCGACCGGACTCGACGTCCCACGGCATCGACGACATCGAGCGAGGCCGCGGCGTCGGCTCGCGCGAGCGAGAACTGCACGCGGGCCGAGCCGAGGAACGGATTCGGCGAGAACCCGGACAGCTCCGTGCGCAGCGGCCGTCCCTCCGACGCGACCTCGGTGGAGACACCGCCCGGATCGAGCTCGAAATCGTCGATGTACCAACCCTCGTAGGTGACCGCGCCGTCGCTGCCGAAACGCAGGCGGATCTGGATGCTCTGTCCGTTGAAGGGGCCGAGGTCGAACTGCGCCTGACGCCAGATGTCGTACCAACCGGACCAACACGGCATGCCGCCCGGGAACGGCGAAGCCGGGTTGCTGATCATCGTGTGCGTGTACCCGCCCACCGGCGTGATGACGCTCCAGTCGTCGCCTCCGTTCGTCGTGATCTCCACGACGGCGCCGTCCCAGGCGCGGAATCCGGTGTCTTCCTCGGCCTTGATCCAGTGCCAGAAGGAGAAGAACCCGCCGGAGCCCAACTGGACTTCCGGCGTGACCAACGCGCCGTCGGCGGCGTCGGCATAGTCGCCATTGCCGGTGTCGCCGAACTTCCAGGCGGTCGTACCGCCGCCGGTGTGGTTCAGTTCGGTGGAAAGATGCCACTGGTCGAGGAACGAAGGCGTGACGACTGCGTGGGTCAGATCTTGTCCGCCGGCTTCACCGTCATCCTCGAGCAGGTGCACGATGGTGAAGACGTGCATTCCCACCGCGGGATCGAAGCCCGCATTCTGCGCCTGCGCCGCGTCGGTCCCCTTCACGCGGTAGGTGATCACGTTTCCCTCGGCCACGGTTCCGGTGAAGACGTCTTCGTACCGGTCGGTCACTCCGACTCGGCTGAGCGCGAACGGCGTCTGGTCGACGCCGTCGATCCGCCACTCTACTTGCACGCCGCCGACCGCCTGGTTGTCGGTCACCTCGGCCGAAATCGGGACCGGCCAGATCGCCGCCGCCTTGTCGTCGAGAGCGATGTGCGTGACCTGAGGCGCCGTCAGGTCGACCTCCACGCGGAAGACGAACTGCTGCGCCGGGGCGCCGGCCGGCAGCGTCTCGATCAGGCCGTGCTCGACGGTGCGCCCGGAGAGGAAGTACCGCACCTCGGTGCCGAGCGGCTGCGGCGGGATGAACGCGTGGAAGGTACGCACGTCGCCGGTCGAAACCAACGCCAGACGCGTCGGCCCCTCGGTCATCGGACCGCCGACCGGTCCCGTCGAGTAGTAGACCGCGAGCGAATCCTCGATCAGTTGGTCGGGGGAGGCGAAGACGGCTGAGATCTCCCACGCCTCGATCCCCGCCTCGGTGTCGCCGAGCGGCGAGTGCAGGATGTCGAGCGAGAAACCCGGCCCGATGTTGTGGCGATCGAACGCCTCGATGATGGCGTCGTCGTGCGGCGTGCCGTCGAGGAGCGAGCCGTTGTCGTCGTCGACCGCGAGCAGATCGAAGTAGTATCCCTCGAACGTCGACTTGCGACCCGACATGGCGGTGTGGAACAGATGATCGGAGAGTTCCACGCCGGGGCCGTGCCCGAGCGACTCGGAGAGATTCTCGCGCATGTGCCAGAGCGCGCCCGCCACGACCTGACCGAGACAGTGGGCGCCGCCGCCGCACTCCGGCGCCGGCCAGACGCGCTCGTTGTCGCAGGTGCGCAGAATGGTGCCCGGGCCGCCGAAGCCACGGCCGATGTCCGGCTGGTCGGTGATCGTCGCGCCGTGATAGTCGGCGAATCCTTCGTGCTGGGAGCCGGACGCCGAGGCGGGCGCGAAGGTGAACTGCACGTCGCCGTGACCGTACTCATGGTAGACGACATCGGCGATCGACGCGATGTTCGGACAGCCGCCCCCGGCCTTGTAGAAATTGATCGTCGAGCCGTCCCAGTAGGCGTTGCAGCTCTGGTTGATGTTGACGTTGACCTGCATCTCGTAGTCGAGGCTCGTCATGGCGGGCGCGACGGCGTTGACCCAGTCGTGGACGACGTTGGTGTGGTAGAACGCATTCCTCTCGGACGCCTCGCTGTTCGAGTCGGTCCAGTTGACGTTCACGGGCGCGGCCGGTGAGCCGAACGCGGTGGAGGCCGGCTCGGGCCCACTCGCGTCTCGCACCATCGCCCAGCTACCGGTCAGAGCCGACGAGACGATCCGCGGCAGATTGTCGGGCACGGTCACGCTGAAGTCGCCGGCCCCGTCGGTGAACCCCTCTCCCGCGTTGGCGGCGGTGACGCGCAGATCGGAGACATCGAGGGCGACGAAGGGATCGAACGGGGTCGCGAGCTGGATCTCGGCCGAGGAGTGGCCGGTGATCTCCGCGTAGAAGACCTCGTTCTCCCGCCGCAGCACCTCGCCGGTCACCGCGTCGACGTAACTCCGCCACCGGGCCCTCGGCTCGGTCACCTCGGTCCGTGTCACGTAGACCAAGCGAACCTCGACCGACCGACCGTCCTCGCTGTAGAGCGGGAGCCAGGCCAAGTGCGTCAGAGGATTCGGACCGGCCACCGCGCGGGCGCGCGGCTCGCGGCGCGCCGGAGATGTCCCGACCGCCTCGACACCTGCGGTCAGCGCGGAACGCTCGATTCCCGTCGCCTCCAGCGCGGCCCGGGCCGCCTCATCCGCATCGTCCAGCGCCAGCCGCGGCTCGGCGGGCCGCTCCGGCGAGGGAACGAGCGAAAGGGAGAGGGAGAGGAGTCGACCCTCCGCGGAATAGACGAACGACGCACGCGCCTCCTCGACCGGAAGTCCGTCCGCCTGCTGCTCGTAGAGCGCGAACCAGGTCCGGCCCCGCAGTTCGATCGCCATTTCGGTCAGCTCCTCGAGCCGCGGGAGCCTCGGATCGGCGGCGGCGGCCAAGCCATAGACATGCCGCGACGCTCGGTCGATCGCGTCGGCGTCGAGCATGGCCGCGCGTGTGGCAGGGTCGACCATCCCCGGTGGGATCACGCCGGCGGCCGCGGCCGCGTCGTAGGAAGCGGGGATCGTCCGCCAGGCGAAGCCGGTCGCCTCGCTCCAGGAGGTCGACCAAGGCCGGCCGGTCGCCGCCTCGAAGGCGCTCGGGGCCGAATTCGCTGACCAGCGGGTCGAGCGTTCGACCGTCAGCTCCGGGCTCCGGGCCGGGATCTCGAGCGCCCCGAACTCTGGGACGGGCGCGACCGCCTGGGTCGGACGTGGGCCGGTGATTGCCCCCAGCGCCGACAGCGTTAACGCCGCAATGATTCCGCGAAAGCGGCGGCGGAGGCGGGCGCGAGCGGAGATCGGGGAGGGCGCGGAGTTCATGTCGGCTCCTGGAGAGGTGTGGAAGACGGCGCTCGGGACGTCCGGACGGAGCAGGGGGGACTCGGGCGCTCCTTCGGACCGGACGGCCTGATTCTACACGCTGGCCCTAGCCCCCGCGGCGACGATGGTGCAGACTGCCACGCCCGCAGTGCCAAGCGGGCCCCGACGGGGACCCCGGTCCGTCCCCGAGCGCTCTTGTGGAGGAGGAAGATCGATGAAGAAGGAACTTGTCTCGCTTTCGTTGGCCGCCGCATTCGTCCTCGGAACAGGCTTCGCGCTCGCGCAGCCCGGGCACGAGGGTCACGACCACGGCGATCATTCCGGACACGCACATGACGCGGACCAGGCGGCGATGATGGAAGCCTGGATGAAGGCGGGAACGCCCGCCGAACAGCACCAGAAGTTGGCCGAGATGGTCGGAACGTGGGACGCGGTGGTCAAGCATTGGGGCGACCCGAGCCAGCCGCCGGCCGAGACGAAAGGCGTGACCGAGGCATCGATGGCCTTGGGAGGACGCTACCTGGAGGAGCGGTTCCAGGGCGAGATGATGGGCGCGCCGTTCCATGGCATCGGCTACACCGCCTACGACAACGTCAAGGGCAAGTACACCGGCATCTGGATGGACACCATGTCGACCGGCGTCATGGTGATGACCGGCTCGGCCGATGCGTCCGGCAAGAAGATGATGATGTCGGGCTCGATGGACGACGCGTTCACGAAGCAAGCGATGCCGATGGAGCATGTCATCACGATCGAGAGCAAGGACAAGCACGTCTTCGAGATGTTCGTCCCGGGCGCGGACGGCAAGATGTGGAAGACGATGGAGATCAGCTACACGCGCAAGAAGTAGCGCGGTTCGTGTTCTCGGAGTCTGTGGGTCTGGGAGGAGCGACCGGCGTCGATGGGCGTCGGTCGCGCTTCCGTCGTAGGATCCCGCTCATGACGCCGCACGATCCCCCTCCCCGTCGCTCCGTTCGCCCGCGCGATCTCGCCCGAGAGTTGCGTCCCGAGCAATCGCCCGCGCTCCTGCAAGAACTCCATCTCTTGACGCGGCGCGGCCAACTGAACGCCGACGCGCTGCGAAAACTGAAGCAGGTCAACCATCTGATCCGTCTGCTGGAGCCGGCTCTCGACGACGTCTATGCGAGACATCCGGAGCCGCGGCTGCTCGACGTGGGCAGCGGCAATTCGTATCTGGGTTTCTTGCTGCACGAGGTGGTGATCGGCCCGGCGGGACGCGGCGAGATCGTTTCGCTCGAGGCGCGCGAAGAGATGACGCGGCGGTCGCGCGAACGGGCCCTCAAACTCGGCCACACGCGGATGCGCTTCGCGACCGGCGCGATCGCGAGCTGGAGGCCGCCCGAGCGGCTGCACTTGGTCACGGCGCTGCACGCTTGCGACACCGCCACCGACGATGCGCTCGTGCTCGCGCTGCGCCATGGCGTCGATCATGTCGCGGTCGTGCCGTGTTGTCAGGCCGAGGTCGCCGCGCAGTTGGCGGCCTTGCCCAGGTCGTCCGGGCTGAACAGCCCGATGTCGCTGCTGCACGCGCACGCCTGGCATCGACGCGAGTTCGGGTCGCATCTCACGAACGTGATCCGCGCGCTCACCCTCGAGTCGTTCGGATACCAGGTGACGGTGACCGAGTTGGTCGGCTGGGAGCACTCGTTCAAGAACGAGTTGATCCTGGGTCGACGCGTGCACGCCGAGAGTCGCCGCGCGCGCCAAGAGCTCGAGTCGCTGCTGGAGGCGACCGGTGTCGCGCCGAAGCTGACCCGCGCGCTCGGCATCGGCGGGGGGACGACCCCACCCCCCGATTGAGGCTGCGCGCGCATATCGCGCCCCTTTCCGATCCGTTATCCTCCGCGCCTTCATCAACTCTCGAGCAGGAGGAACCACGCGCATGGCTGCGAAGACCGCGATCCGTCCCGAAGACATCTACGAGTTGCGCTCGCCGGGCGTGGTCTCGCTCTCCCCCGACGGCCGCCGACTCGTCGTGGCGGTGGGGCGCGCCAGCCAGGAGAAACTGACGAATCTCTCGCAGCTCTGGATGATCGATCTGGAGCGTGAGAACGATTCCGCGCGTCCGTTCACGCAGGGCAACTGGGTCGACGCGATGCCGAAGTGGTCTCCCACCGGCCAGGAGATCGCGTTCCTCTCCAACCGCAGCGGCAAGATGGAGCTCTGGCTCATCCCGGCCGACGGCGGAGAGGCGCGCCAGTTGTCGAAGCTCGAGGGCTCGATCTCCGATTTCGACTGGGACCGAAAGGGCGTCCGCCTGGTCGTCTCTTTCACACCGCGCGACCCCGACGTGAAGGAGCGGGAGCAGAAGAAGAAACTGGGCGAGCCGGGCGCGGATGGGCCGGCGGTGCGCGAGATCGGTCGACTGTTCTACAAGTTGGACGGCGCGGGCTTCCTTCCCAAGAGCCGCTCGCACCTCTGGATCATCGACGCGAAGACCGGGCGCGGCCGTCAGCTCACGGCGGACGACACGTACGACGAGGCCGAACCGCGATTCGCGCGCGACGGTCGCTCTGTCTTCTTCGTCAGCAATCGCACCCCCGAGCCCGATCGCGAACTGATGCGGGTCGACCTCTGGCGCGTGACCTTGCGCGGCGGCGCCATCGAGAAAGTGCGCACGTTCGATGGACCGACCGGGAGCGCCGCGCTCAGCCCGGACGGAGAGTGGATCGCGTTCTTCGGCAAGCGGGATCCGAACCAGCCTTGGAACCAGCACCATGACAAGCTCTGGCTCGTCCCGGCGAAGGGCGGCCGGCCGGTGGAGTTGACGGCGAAACTGGATCGCGGCGTCGGGAACACCGCCATCTCCGACACCTTCGGGATGGGCGCGCCGACCGTTCCGCATTGGAGTCCCGACAGCAACTGGATCTACTTCTCGATCGCCAACGAAGGCTCGACGGAAGTCTGGGCGGTCGACCGACGCAAGCCGGCGCCCAAGCCGGTGCTCTCGCGTCCCGGGGTGGTCATCGACTTCGCGTTGGACTTCGAGCGCGGCCGAATCCACTCGAGCTTCAGCTCGCTGGAGAACCCAGGGGAGATCTGGAGCGATCCGCTGAGAGTGGCGCCCGCGAACAAGACGGGCGGCGCCCCCACGTCGCGGCCGATCGAGCCGACCCAGCGCACCGCGTTCAACGCGTGGCTCGAGCGGCGCAAGGTGGCGATCCCCGATGAGTTCTGGTTCACCGGCAAGAGCCGCAATCAGGTCCAGGGATGGGTGCTCAATCCTCCGGGCGTGAATCGCGCGCGGCAACATGCGGGCATCCTCTACATCCACGGCGGACCGGCCACCCAGTACGCCCGGATCTACTTCCACGAGTTCCAGGTGCTGGCCGCGAGCGGCTACGTCGTCTTGTACAGCAATCCGCGCGGCGGGACCGGCTATTCGGAGAGGCATCTGAACTCGATCGTCGATCAGTGGGGCACGCACGACTACGACGACCTGATGGATTTCACCGATGTCGCGCTGCGCAAGAACCGCCACCTGTCGCGTCGTCGACTGGCTGTGGGCGGCGGATCGTACGGCGGCTTCATGACCAACTGGATCATCGGTCACACCGATCGCTTCGCCTGCGCGATCACGCAGCGGTCGATCTCGAACCTGATGAGCTTCGTCGGCTCCAGCGACTTCGGCTACTACTGGCCGAACGAGTTCGGCAGCAAGGGGCCCTGGGAGAATCCGCAGCACTACCTGAAGCGCTCGCCCCTCACTTACCTGAAGAACATGAAGACGCCGACTCTGATCGAGCACCAAGAGGAGGACCACCGCTGTCCGATCGAGCAGGCCGAGCAGCTCTGGTCGGCGCTCAAGTGGAAGGGCGTGCCGGTCGAGTTCCTGCGTTACCCCGCCGAGCCGCACGGGATGTCGCGCAACGGGCGGCCGGACCGACGTATCGATCGGATGCAGCGAATCCTCGCTTGGCTCGGGAAGTGGACGAAGGCGCGGTAAGCACGCACGTCGAGCGTCTGGGCCGCGCGACGCCCACGTCCCCGAGGGCGCGACGGACGACGCCCCGAATTGCCTCGGTCGCGTGGGGGCGCGCCGTGGTCATCGGTCTGTTGATGTGCGTGGGGTCGGGGTGCATCAAGCGGGATCCGAAGCCGTATGCGCCGGCGCGGCCGGAGGCGAGTGGGAGTGAGGTCGCGGCGCCGACTTGGACGGCGGCGACGATGGACCGTGAGTTGGCGGGGATCGAGGCGATGCTCCGCGATCCGGAGGCGTCGCCGGCCCGAGTCTATGAACGGATCGAGCGGCTCTTCCGCGGGATCCTCGGCGCGAACGACGGATTACCGAGTGAGGAGCACGCTCGGGTCATCGCGAGCGAGATCGACGGATACGAGCGGTCGCTGGAGCAGCTCGGCATCAGTGTGGCCGCCCTGTGGCGGCAACGATTCGACAACTCGCGACCCGAGGAGCGAGAGCGGTTCCGCGCCGCGAGTCGGCTCGCGTTGCGCTGGGGGCTCGCGTCGATGCGGCTCGGCGGAGCCGATGCGCGCGTGGCGGGAGCGGAGCGGCTGGCCGATGCCGCGAATTGGGCCGACGACGACGCGCTCTCGGCGCTGCTCCTCTCGGCCTATGAGGACGCCGTCGGATTCCGCTCGAATGCACGCGCGCGGCTCGACCGATTCAGTGAGGAGCACGGGCCGCATGCGGTGGTCGATCTCACGCGTGTGCGAAAGCTGGAGCGGGCGTGGAAGATCACCGGCCTGACGGGAGAGCTGCACTCCGCCAAGCGATTGCTCGACGAGATGCGCGCGGCGCGCAGCGGTTTCGATACGCCGTGGCTGCTGCTCGAAGAGGCGCGGCTCGCGTTCTTCGAGGACTCGATCCCGGCGGCGCGGCGGCTGGCCGCGATGGTCTTGGAAGCGCCCGAGAACCGACTCGCCGACTCGCTCTCCGCGATCGATGCGGGCCTGCTGCTCGGTCTGCTCGAAGTCCGCGCGCTGGAATTCGAGCGGGCGGAGCGACGTTTCGAGCAGACGCGCAGATGGGCCGAACGGCGCCCGGAGCGGAGTGATCTCGCCGCCTGGATGCGGACGCCGTGGGATCTGTGGACGCCGGAAAACCGCATCGCCTTCGACACCGCGCCCGATCCCGACGGCTGGATCGAGCAGTACTGGCGCTCCTCCGATCCGATCCTGGCCACGCCGCGCGTGTTGGAGAATCGGCTCGAGTACTACCGGCGGGTGGCCGAGGCGCACTTCGCCTTCTCCGATCTCGATCCCGCCGCGACCGGCCCGTCGACCGATCCGGGGCGCGCCGTGCTCCGTTTCGGCTGGCCGACCACGTGGCGCAATCTCGGCGCGCGCCCATTGCTCGGTCACGACCGCGAGAGTCCTTTGGACTTCAGCGTCTTCCTGACCTGGGAGTTCGTTTACGAGCTGAGGCTGCCGGGAGCAAGCGGACTCGGTCCGCGCTTCGGGCCCGGCCCCGCGCGACAGATGTGGCTGGCCGGCAATCCGCGTCTGCAACAGTCACTCATCTTCCAGGAACGCGCGGGGACCTCGCGCTTCGTCCGCGCCGATTCGCTCGACGCGTCGATCTGGCCCCCGTTCCTCTTCCGCTTCGACTTCCTCGGGCTCGGCTATCCGCTGCATGCGCGGATCACGCGGTTCCGCGCGCCCGAAGGGGGCGTGCGTCTCCTCGTCAGTTTCGATACCTGCCTGCCCGACTACTCGGTCCGTTACCCGCTCCAAGGACTGCGTTTCGAAGGCGACGCGGAAGTGGCGACGGTGCTCTACGGATTCGAGAGCGCGCGGCGCATGCAGCGCTCGGAGCCCATCGCGAGACGAACGGGGCCACGGACGGGAGGCGCGGCTACTCCCGAGACGAACCCGAACGCGAACTCCGCACCGGGAACTCTCGCGCTGCCGCCGGCCGCGACGCCGCCCACGCAACCTTGGCGTGTGCTCGACGAGGCCGATCTCCTGCTGGCGGAAGAGGTCCGACTGCCGGGCGGCCGCGAGTTGCGGCGACGCTCGGCGCTCTTCGAGTTCGCCGCGATCGACTCCGGAGTCGTGCGCGTCGCGTCTCGGCTGCTCTTGCGCCGCGAGATCGACACGGACGGGGATGGGGACGCGGATGGGGAGGCGGGCGTCACGAAGATCGTCGGGATCGGCGTCGACAATGGTCAGCCGTTCTCGATCCGCGGTTTCTCGGCCGACACCCTCGACGCCTCGGACCTGCTGCTCGCGAGTTCGATCCAGGTCCACCAGGAGGAAGAGCGGGATCGGACCCTGCCCTCCGGCGTCATCGTGAACGGCCCGGAGCTCCGCGATCTGGCGCCGGTCGCGCGGGCCGGCGAATTCTTCCTGCCGGGAGAGGAGATCGCCTATTACCTCGAGCTCTACAACGTCGAGCCGCGCGCGGCCGGACCCTCGGTGGAGGTCTCGACCGCGCTCGAGCGGTTGGACGACCGTGGCGTCGTCGACTACCGCGTGACGCTGCGCACCGGACCGCAGCGCTTGCGCAACTCGCGCGCGACGCAGTGGAATCTCGTGCGGCAGGTCGGCTTCGGCGACCTCGAGCCGGGCCGCTATCGACTCGCGGTGCGCCTGGTCGAGCCGGCAAGCGGCCGCCACTTCTCACGCAGCGCCGAGTTCGTCGTCGTCTCACCCGAGGATGTCGTCGAGTACTACCGATGGAGAGACTTGGAGCAGTAGTCGTGCGACGCGCCGCGCGTCACACGACTCCGTCATTGGCCTACCGCGCCCGCGCCCGCGCATCCCGCACCAACTTGGCCAACACGTCATACCCCTGCGCCCCCACCACCATCGCCCCTCCCGCCTCGAACGTCGGCACCCCCGTGATCCCCTTCTCCCGCGTCCGCGCCCATTGCAAATCCAACTCGCGCGCCAGCGTCCGCTTCTCCAACGTCTCTGCCGCCTCGGCTCGATCCAGTCCGGCTGCGACCGCCAGCGCCAGGAGCGTCGCTCGATCGGAGATGTTCGCCCCATCCACGAAGTACGCGCGGAAGACGGCGTCGTGGAAGGCGACTCCCTTGCCTTTCGCATCCGCGAGCAGCGCGAGTTCCTGCGCATCGCGGCTGTTGTAGGTCATGAGCCGCTCCTGGTTGTACGGGAGGCCCTCCGACGCCGCGATCTGCCCGAGACGTTCCGCCGACGCGCGCAGCCGCGGCATGGCGGCAGGTCCTCCGAAGAGATCGAGCAGAGCCTGGCCCTCGGCCGGTGTCTCGGGGTGGAGCGGGAAATAGACGTACTCGACTTCGATGTCGTACTCGCGAGCCAATCGGTCAACACGCCCGGTGCTGACGTAGCACCACGGTCAGACGAAGTCGGTGTAGACCGTGAACGTGACCGGGGCTTGGGTCGAGGCGACCGAGAGCGGGGCCGCGAGGGCGAGGAAGAGATATGCCGACGAGAGGAGGGGGATCATGGAGACTCCTAGCGCTAGAGGAGATGGCGGGAACACGGCGCCAACGTAGCGCATCGGCCGCGCTACCAACCGCTCGACGCGCCTCCCCCGCCGAAGCTACCTCCGCCGCCGGAGAATCCGCCGCCGCCGCTGCTTCCTCCGCTGCTCCATCCGCCGCCGCCCCATCCGCTCGAACTACGGCCCGAGCTGCGCATGCTGCGCGCCATGGAGCGGCCCGCCTCGGTGTTCGAGAACATCCCGCGCAGAATCCAGAAGCCGATGGCCCAGGCGCCGAACGCGAAGATCCCCGCCTTCGGGCCGGCGATCGCGCCGGGAAAGACCAGATAGAACGGCATCAGGAACAGATAGAGGAAGATCGCTTGCCCGATCGGCGTGGCCAGCGCGATGAGCGAGAAGATGCCGAGGATGAAGAAGACGAAGAGCAACATCATGGCCTTCTCCCCTCCGCTCAGTGTCGTGGTGCTCTCCCCTTCGGGCGGCAACGGATCGAGCCCTCGGAGGAACGCGAGGATCGCGTCGACTCCCCCCTCGATTCCGGCCCCGAAGTCGCCCGCGCGGAACTGTGGCCGCACGACCTCGGCCAGGATGCGACCGGCGCGCGCGTCGTTGAGCACCCCTTCGGCGCCGTAGCCGACTTCGATGCGCATCTTGCGGTCGTCGCGCGCGATGAAGAGGAGCACGCCGTCGTCTTTCCCTTGGCGGCCGAGCTTCCACGCCTCGACCACGCGCATCGTGAAATCCTCCAGCGGCTCTTCTTCGAGCGTGGGGATGGTGAGGACGGAGACCTGAGCGCCCATCGAGTCCTCGAACTGCGCGAGTTTCGCTGTGAGGCGCGCCTCGACGTCGGGAGGAACGAGGTCGGCTTCATCGACGACGCGGCCGGAGAGGAAGGGCACCTCCAACGCCGCCGCCGGAGAGGCAACGCAGAGGAAGAAGCAGAGGAAGAAGAGGAGCGCGGCGAATCTCGATGCGACGCGACGCTTCATGAGTCGCGCATTCGAGGCGAGTCGCCCAGTTCGTTCAGGTCGGCGTCCGCGCGGAGGAAACCGCGCTCCTCCAGCAACCGGGCGCAAGCGTGGATGGCGTCGACGAAGGCAGGCGCGGCGCGGCGCGTCTTGACCCCCTCGGTCAGCCGAGCGGCGATCGCCTGCCACTCGGAAGGAGGCACCTTGGTATGGATCCCCGTATCGGCCAACACCTCGACGCGATGCTCGAAGAGGCCGACGAAGAGCAGGATCCCCGTGCGATCGCGGGTGCGGAAGACCTCTTCGTCGAGGAACGCGACCTTCGCGCGGGCCCGGACGTGCGCCTCGCGCTCTGCCTGTGAGATGAGCGAGCGACGGAGCGGCGCGCTCCAGAGGGTCGCCAGATACCCGAGGACGGCGCCGAGCGCCGTCGGCGCGGTGATCCAGATGACGCCGTGGCCGCCCCAGAACTCTCCCACCAGGTGGAGCAACCCCGCCGCGCCCGAGGCGGCAAGCGCTCCGAACGCCGCGCCCTTCCAGGCGGCTTCCTCGTAGTCGTCGCACTGACCGACGACGTACGCCACGATCTCGGCCGACGTGCGCGCCTCGGCCACGCGGGTGGCCTCCGCGATCGTCGCCAGATCGGCTTCGGTGAAGAGCGTCTCGACGCGCACGGAATCCTCTCGGAACGGATCGCTTCGCCCCCGGTCGGACCGGGAGCGAGGCTTCAGCTCAGTTTTGTCGCCAGGTTGGTGACGAAGTCTTGCAAGAACGTGACCCGGTTGACCAGGAGCGCGACACGCCCCATCACGGTCAGACCGAAGCCGGCGCCGAAACCGATCATGAGCGTGTAGATCCCGACGCGCGAAGCGACGCCGAAGGCGCCCGTGTGCGACTTCGAGAAGAAGAAGTACATCAGCGAGCAGACCAGCCCGACCAGCGCAATGACGGCGTTGACTCCGCCGAGGTCCGGCGTGATCGGACGGGTCGCCCCCTCCATCTGCAGGAAGACGCCGGTCTTGAGCGCGAGCGGGATGAACAAGCCGGTCGAGATCCCGATGTAGAACGCGAGCGAGAGTCGCGAGAGCCAACTCAGACTCGGCGAGAGCCGGAACCACATGAGGATCCCGAGCGCGGTCGGAATGAGATAGACCCAGTTGCGCTCCTCGAAGAGCGGGACCTGCACCTTGTCGTGGAAGCCCGTGTGATAGAGCAACATCGTCCAGTAGCCGGTGACGACTCCGACCCACAGCCGCTCGGCGAACTTGTAGAACGGGTTGTCGCCGAAGAGGAACGAGAAGATGGCGAGCGTGATGATCGCCGCCAGCCCCTGCCAGGCGAGTTGGGCCCAGGTCACTTCCATCCGGTCACATCCAATGCGGTCGCTCCCGAGGTTCTCATCGTGTGCGCATTCGCGCGCGCGCGCGCCGTTGCGCCACGTAGCCGATGTTGCTCAGGACGATGAAGGCGAGGATCACGATGTGCGTCGTGACCTGGAACGGCATGTAGCGCGATCCGTCGCCGGGGCGTCCGACTAGTTGCTCGTACTCGGCCGCGCCCTTGCCGCCCGGGAGCAGTCCGAAGAGCTGGCCCGACTGCAGGTACGGGTAGTAGTCGGAGGCCATGACGCCGGTCACCCCGAGCGCGAGCTTCATGCCGTACTTGGCCTGTCCGTACTGGAGCCAATAGTCGGCGACGTTGCCCGCGCCGATGGAGATGACCGCGGCGACGTCGTCGTAGTTGCGGATGTCGCGCATCATCGGGATGCGATCGGTCGGCGTCCCGTAGTAGTCGGTCGGGAACGGCACGCGGAAGTCGCTCCCCATGGCGAGGATCGTGATCGCGGGGTACGGCTTGTAGCCCAGGAAACACCAGTCCTGATCGCGTTGCTTGCCGAGTTCGCTCGAGATGCGTTCGACCAACTCGGCCGCCATGCCGGGACCATTCTGCGAGAGCGCGGTCAGGATGACGCGGGCGTCGCGCTCGAAGGCCTGGCGCAAGATCGCTTCGGCCATCGGCTGCAGTTCGGCCATGGCCGACGGGTCGTAGTCGATGGCCAGATAGAGCACTTCACCCGGCTGCATCGCGCCGACGAAGGAGTGGACCGCGCGCACCTCGGGCGAGAGGCTCGTCTTCACGGAGATATCGACGACCACCGGGAGCAGCACGGCCGCCGCCAGGACGATGTAGATCACGCGTCGATCGACGGTGACCAGCCGTTCGTACCAGGGAACGGAGTTCGCGTCGGCCATGGTCAGTCCCGTCCCAGATAGGCGCGCTCGATCCCGAGCAGCACCTTGATGCTGTAGGCCACGCCTCCCAACGCCACGCCGATGATGATGGCGCGCTTCGCCGCCAGGTTGGGCACGCCGAGGATCCAGGCGACGAGCGCGTTGTTGGCCTCGCCGATCGGCGAGGGGAGCGGCAGCATCCGCAACATGACGACGAACGCGGTGATGAGCAGCACCGCCGCGAGCATGGTTCGCACGCGGAAGGCCCGATAGGCGGCGCTGGCGACGTAGAACGCGAGGAGCGAGAAGAGCGTCGCCTGCGCGGGCACCAGCACATGCTGGAAGAGGTTCATGAAGAGCGTCCCGCGCTCCAAACTGGATCGCTGGAGCCCGCTCACCACCATGACGAGGAAGCCGGCCAGAGTGACCAGGGCGTAGATCCGCTCTTTCGGATCGCGCCGCGCCTTCTGCGCCGTGTTCATCAACAGCGAGTAGATCCCGATCGGCAGCGAGAGGATGCCGATCACGATGACGAAGTCGTTGGCGTAGGTGAAGAGATCCTGCGAGATCTGGTGCGGCACGAAGAACTGAAGCACCATGAGGATGCCGGTGATGAAAACGATGCTGAGCGGTAGCGCGCGCTTCATGCGGTGTGCACCAGTCGCGCCAGGCCGTCCCACCCGAGCGTCGCCAGGATCACCCCGACCAAGAGGAAGGCCAGCAGCACGAGCTTCGTCCAGTCCTGCGCCTTGAGCGGTCCGAGCAGCACGGGATCCTGCGAGAGATAGGCGGACGCGGCGTAGAGTTCCTCGCCGATCAGGGTGTAGTCGGTCGCCGCGACGAAGAAAGGGATCTGCGAGAGCTGATCGGTGCCGGAGATCTGGATGGCGCCGGCCGCGCTTCCCGCCTCGGCCAAGAGCAGCGCCTCGGCGTGGAAGACCCCCATGTAGAAGTTGGTCGCCGTCTTCTCCCGGATCATGAGCCCGTTGACCGCGGCCACGTAGGGAAACTGCATGGCCGAGACGTAGAAGACGCTCTCCGGCCGATAGACCTCTGGGCGGCCGGCCTGGAGATAGCCCTCCTTCACCGTCTCCTGCGCGACGGCGAGCATGACCGGATCGTTCACCGGCACGAGGAGCGGCGTCTGGTACTCCGCCGTCCGCTTGGCCACCCGTGAGAGCACCGTGAATCCCGCGATCGTCGCGACGTCGCCCGCCGTCCCGGTTCCTAGACAGAAGAGGATCGGTCGTCCCATCTCGGTCGCGCGTCCGATCGCTTCGTCGACGGCGTCGATCCCTCCGATCGGCCGCACGTAGAGCGGCTTTCCGCTCTTGGCCGTCTGGATGAAGTAGAGCACCGCCCCGGCGAAGAGCAGCGTGAAGATCAAGAGCGAGAGGCGTCCGCGATGCAACCAGTTGCCCGCCGGCACGCCCGAGACCGGTGCGCTCCACTCGGAGGTAGCCCCCCCGCCGCCCGTCGCGCGCACGACGACCTCGACCGCAACGCCGGTCGCGATGAACTTCGGATTGATCTCGCCGCCGAGCATCTCGTCTTCATCGCGGTGGATGTACTCGCCGGTTCCACCCGGCGCCGTCCCGAGGCTGACCCAGGTCGACTCCGGCGCGCCCGCGGCGGGAATGCGCGCGATCTCATAGGCCACGAGTTCGGCCGGCTCGCCGCCGACACTCCAACGGACCGTGACGCCATGGCCGTTGTCATCGGGCGCGTCGGTTACGGTTACTCCGGTCGGCGCCGGCAGCCGGATCTGCGCGAGCACCGCCTGCGAGATCAGCAGCGAGCAGAGGAGAGCGAGGACAACGCCGCCGGATGCGATCGCCGGGCTCGTCGAGAGTCGGCTCTGCAAAACCGGTCGTGGTCGCTCCATGGCCGCGGATATTCGACGCGGCGCGAACAACGCCGCAAGTGCTTTTCCTGAATGACGAGGAGGCAGCGTGCACCAGGAGACGATCTACACCCGCTCACGCGGCGCCGGATTGCACGACATCACGTCGGAGGTGGCCCAGGTCGTCGCTCACTCCGGAATCGCCACGGGGATCTGCCACGTGTTCGTGCAGCACACCTCGGCCTCGCTCCTCATCCAGGAGAATGCCGACCCGGCCGCGAGGCGCGACCTGGAGCGATACTTCGCGCGCATCGCGCCCGAGAACGATCCCGCCTACGAGCACACCGCCGAGGGACCCGACGACATGCCCTCGCATCTGCGCGCGGCCCTCACTTCGACCTCGGAATCGATCCCGGTCTCGCGCGGTCGTCTCGCGCTCGGGACCTGGCAGGGGCTTTATCTCTTCGAGCACCGCCGCACTCAGCACAGCCGCACGTTGGTGGTGACGGTCTGGGGAGCGGGGAGCGACGGTCCTACGGGATCGTGAACGGCACGAAGCCGGTCGTCGCGACCTCTCTCCCCGCCTGCAGCGCCTTCACTTCGAAGAGCAACGAGGTCTCGACCGGCCCGTTGCGCAATTGCGAGATCGGTATCCGCCGTTCGCGCACTTCCGACGGCGGCGCGGCGAAGAGCGTGTCGAGACGCGGCGAGAAGATCGAGAGTCGGTAGGCCTCGGCCCCTGGATCGGTCCAGGTGAACGTGATGGCGTCCGATCCGATCTGTGGCCGCGCCGCTTCGAAGTAGGCGAGTCGCGGCCCCTGCGGGGGCGGCACGATCGTGCGCGGCGCCTTCGGGCCGGCGGCCGGTTCGGTACTCCCCCGCTCGATGCTCTCGCTCGTTCGCTCCTGACCGAGGGGGCGACCGAGGTTCTCGCGGACGAACCAGACCAGGAAGACGAGCGCCGCCAAGCCCACGCCCACCGCCAACAGCCGCGACCCGGAGACACGGATCAACGGAAGTTGCTGGCTGAGCGACGGTCGGCCGGCGGGCGCGGTCGCCGGGTTGCTGAAGTAGCCGTCGAGGAAACAACCGAGTTCGCCCTCGACCTTGGTCCAGCCGGAGCGCTCCAGCATGACGGCGTCGGAGGCCGGGTCGAGGAATGCGCGGTATTCGCCGTCGAGCATCCGGCAGGTGACGCACTCCGCCGTGTGCGCGCGCACCTCTGTTTCGATCGCGCGTCCCTCCGCCGGCAACAAGCAGCGCCACGGTTCGGGGCATCCCGAGGTGAGCGGCTCGACCATCGAGACCGCATCGGGGCCTGCGGTCGCGGAGTGCAGGATGCTGCGCGACGGCGTCGCGTGGAGCCTTCGCAGCTCGAGGAAGAGCCAGGCGCCGAACGAACAGCCCTCGGGAATTCGCCCGAGAGAATGCGCGGCGCGAAGAATCGCCGCACGTGTGCGCTCGACCGCGTGGTCATGGTTACGCAGGCGGGCGTACGACCAGAGGTAGGCGTTCTCCACATGCGTCGCGATCAGTTCGCGAACGACGGGGCGCCGATCGGGGTCCTGCTCCCATCCGCGGGCGGCGAGGACGCGCTCACGCTCCAGGGCGGGAACGAAGAGCCGGGGATTCGGTGCGGTGACGATGATGATTCTCCCGGGGGCCGGTCGGTTCCCGTCCCTCCCGTCAGGCCTGCTGGAGACAGACCGACGCCCTCAGGTCGGCGTCATCAGGGAGGAGCAGCGTCGATAGTAGTCCCTTGTTGTCCCTCCTTGTCGAGGCGCGCCGCGACCTGCCACTCTCCGGCCGCGCCGCCCTTCCGGCTGGCGCCATCCCAAGGAGAGTGCTCGTGAGCGCCAAGTGTGACCTTCCCCTGCATGGTCTGACCGTCGTGATAGAGACTCGGTCCGACGGCCAGGCCTCCGCGCCCAAGCTCTACATCGGTCGTTTCGACTACGAGAACGAGGAGTTCATCCTCTTGCACGACGCCGACGTGCAGGAGCTGGGACCGGGATTTGAAAAAGACGCTTACTTGTTGCGAACGGCCAAGTTCGGGGTGCGACAGACGGTGGATCGGGTGACGGTGCGGCGGGCGGTGGTGGAGTCGGTGCGGAGGTTGACGGAGGTGGTGGGGGCGTAGGGGATGAGAAC
>CAZVYN010000040.1:0-36279 GCA_964631125.1 uncultured bacterium
ACCCGTCCCTCCGCCATCGCCGCCTTCCTTCCCTGCGCCGCCTCAGGGGCCGTCCTCACGTTGATCGCGTTCGAGAATGAAGACTCCGGGCGCACCGCCCGCATGCTCGACCACTCGCCCCTGGAATTCGGCGCCGACCCCGGCAATCTCTACGGCGACGGCCGTTTCCTCGCGGCCGGCAGCGTCGGGCTCTGGCTCGGCGGCCGGCTGTTCCATGACGCCAACACGCAGAAAACCGGACGTGAACTGACGGAGGCGTTCGCGCTCAGCAGCGCGGCGGTCTGGTCGCTCAAGGTCGCGGTGGGGCGCGAACGGCCCGATGGCGGGAGTTATTCCTTCCCTTCCGGGCACACCGCCACCGCCTTCGCGGTCGCGCCTGTGCTCATGGATCGATACGGCTGGAAGGTGGGCGTCCCCGCCTACGCGCTCGCCACTGCCACCGCGCTCGGACGGATGGAAGACCGGCGCCACCATCTCTCCGATGTCATCGGCGGCGCGACGCTCGGCATCCTCATCGGGAAGTATGTCTCGCGCAGCGGCGGCGTCGGGTCGCTCCTCAGTCGCGTGCGAGTCGGTCAGAACAAGGTCGGGCTGGCGGTCAAGTTCAACTGACCGCGTCGATCGATTCGGCGTTTCAACGCGATAGCTCCACTCCGAGGAGCAGGTGCGCGGCGGCAAGTGTGAACCGGACCTCGCCCTCCGCGATCGGAATGGCCACCCGCGAGAGGGTCGCCCTCGCTTCGCCGACCACGGCAACTCCTTCGAGCAGTGCGATGCTGCGCGCGATCCCTCCGCCGACGACCGGACCCGCCAGGTCATAGCCCCCTCCCAGTTCACCGCCGCGCTCGGCACGTCGCATTCCGCGCACGCTGCTCTCGGGATGTGCGACCACGACGCCGGCCAACAGCGAGAGCGACGCCTCGGGCTTCTTCCAGATCCGCTGCAACGTGACGAGGTTGTAGCCATGCGAAATGGAGAACGACTCGATCTCCGGCGGAGCGTTGGTCAGGTAGAGCTTGTGGTGCATGAGTTCGAGCGCCCAGGCGCGATCGTTGCGCCAGCGGGAGAGGCGCACGGCCCACAGGATCGGCGGTTCGGAGGGACGGGACTCGAAGTCGGAGGTGAAGCGGAGAAGAGGGAAGGCGGCTTGCGTCAGGCGAGTCGGGGCGGGAGCGTTGGATGCGAGACAGGCGGAGGCGGCGAGGGTGAAGTGGACGGGCGTGGGCGGAGGGGTGGCGGCGGCGCCTGAGGAGAGCAGGAGCGCTAGGGTGAGGGCGGTCTCGGGGGACAACGGCATCTGGGGCTTCCTCCGGGGCGGGAGAGTAGAGAGTAAGGAGGACACCGCTCGCTTAGCGAGCGGCGTCGTTATCGACTACTCTCCCGCCCGCGAAGCTCGTCGCGAAGCGACGAGAACATGTGTCCGAAGGCGACCCCCGCGACGGAGATCTGATCGATGGCGATGAACATTTCGATGCCGAAGCCGCAGAACTTCCCGAACCCGAACTACCGCGGCGACGACGCGCAGTGGAGCGCGCTGCAGGCGGCGGCCAAGCACCTCCCGAAGGGGATGGACGTCCCGCTGGTCATCGGCGGCGAGGAGATCTTCACCAGCCAGAAGCTGGAGTCGATCGATCCGCACTCGGGTGAAGTCTTCTGCACGGGACAGGCAGCCACGCCGGAGCTGGCGCAGAAGGCGGTCGACGCGGCCCTCGCCGCGAAGGACGCCTGGGCCAGTCTGCCGATCGAGTCGCGCATCCAGAAGTTCCGCGACCTGGAGTGGGTGCTGCACCAGCGCCAGCATGAGTTCATCGCCGTCACCATGGCCGAGTGCGGCTACATCTCGACCGAAGTGGCGGTCGAGTGGGCCGAGGTGATCGATTTCATCCGCTTCAATCCCTGGTTCTATCTGGAGCTGTCGCGCGTCTCGATGGGCGACGGCCAGCACGAGACGAACACGATGAACCTGCGCCCACTGAAAGGCTTCACCGCCGCGATCACGCCGTTCAATTTTCCGATCGCGATCGGCTACAACCTCCCCACCGTCATGGCGCTCTGCGGCAACACGGTCGTCTGGAAGCCTTCCACCGACAGCCTGATGACCGCGTGGATGCTGATGCGCGCGCTGCGCGACGCCGATTTCCCGCCCGGTGTGATCAACATGCTGACCGGCTCCGGCGCGAAGACGATGCCTGCCGTGTTGCGCCATCCCCAGATCACCGCCTGCAACTTCACCGGCAGCTTCGACACGGCGCGCGACATCGGTCAGAACCTGATGGGGAAAGAGATCCCGCGGCCGCACTTCCCGCGCTTCGTCGCCGAGACGGGCGGGAAGGACTTCTTGGTCGTCGACGAGCACTGCAACGTCTGGGACGTCGCCGCGCAGATCGTGACGGGCGCATTCGGACGCAGCGGCCAGAAGTGCTCGGCCAACTCGCTCGTGCTGCCGCACAAGAAGGTCTGGCCCGATCTGAAGGCTGCGATCCTCGAACAACTGAAGAGCTTCAAGGTCGGTCACGCGACCGATCGCGCCACCGATATGGGGCCGGTGATCAACGCCGGCGCCTTCGCCACCATCACCGGATTCATCCAGCGGGCGAAGGAAGACTCGAAGGTGAAGCTGGTGCACGGCGGCGAGTACTCAGCGGCCAAGGGCTATTACATTCAGCCGACGATCTTCGAAGTGGCGGCCGACCGGCACGAACTGGTCAACGTCGAGATCTTCGGGCCGGTCGTGGCGGTGCGCGTCGTCGACGATGTCGAGCACGCGATCCGCGTCATCCAAGGGAATGACTACCGACTGACCGGCGCCGTCTGGTCGAGCGACGAGTCGTTCCTCGCCAAGTGGGTTCCTGTCTTGGGCGAGTACGCCGGCAACTTCTACGTGAACCGCAAGACGACCGGCGCGGTGGTCGACCAACAGCCGTTCGGCGGCGACGGCGCGAGCGGCACCAACTACAAGGCCGGCGGCATGTGGTACCTGCTCCAGTTCCTGAGCCAGGGAACGGTCACGCGCCGTCATGCCCGGGTCCTCCCGAAGCCGGGCCCGTGGGGATGGCTCGATCGCTGAGTGACTAGCTAAGTGACTAGCTAGGTGAGCGCCGAACCGGTCCGCGCAAAGCCGAGAGGTCTGACCCGCCTCGCCGTGCGCAATGGCGCGGTGGCGTTCTTCACCCGCATCTCCGGTCTGCTCTCGGGGATGGTGCTCACCCCGATCGTGCTCGGCGCTCTCGGTCGCGATCTCTACGGCGTCGTCACGGTCACCGGCTCGACCTTCGACTACCTCACGCTCCTGCGCGGCGGACTCGGCGAGGCGACGCGACGCCACGTCACGCTGCACGCGCACTCCGCGCATCCCGAGAAGGCGCGCGCCTACTACGCCGCCGGTTTCTGGTGGGGACTGGTCCTGCGCTTGGGCCTGCTCGCCGCCGGCCTCGCGCTCGCCGCGCCGCTCGCAGCGATGTTGAAGGTCGCGCCCGAGCTGCGGCCCGATGCGGTTCTCGGCATCTCGCTCATCTTCGTCGCGGCGGTGCTGACCGATACGAGCTCGGTGCTCGAGGTGCCGGTCTACGCCACTGGCAAGATCTCCACCATCTCGATCGCGCGCGGGATTCTCACGTGGCTGCGCGTCGGCGCAGTGATCGCCGGGCTCACCTTCGTCTCGAAAACGCTCCCGGTCTACGGGACCGCGCTGATTGTCACTTCGTCGATCGCACTGGGACTCTTCATCGCGCTCGCCTCGCGCACGCGCCTCGTCGGCGCCGCCATCCCGCGTCCTTACTTCGGCGACGCCAAACTACGGAAAGAGATCTTCACCTACGGCGGACTCTTCCTCGTGGTGCAGACCTCGTCGCTCTTGTACCTCTCCGCCGACAACCTCTTGATCGGCGCGATCTACGGACCCGGCGCCGTCACCGCCTACTCGTTCGGGGTGCGTTGGGCGCCGATCGTGGGCGGCTTCGTGCATTCACTGGTCGGACCGATCGCGCCGCTCTTCACGCAGCTCGAGGCGCACGGCCAAGAAGACCGCACGCGCGCCGCCATCCTGCGCGCCGTCACCATCACCTCGGCCCTCGCCGTCCCGGCGTGCCTCGTCCCCTGTGTGGTCGGTGACCTGTTCCTCATGCACTGGGTCGGCGAAGAGTACCAATCGTCCGCCCGATACATGTGGGTGATGCTCGGCGCCGCCACCATCGAGACCGCCTTCTCGCCCGTCTGGGCCGCCATGATGGGCCGCGGTCGCGTCGGCTGGATCGCGGGCGGCGACCTCCTGGTCGCCGTCGGCAACGTCATCTTCAGCCTCATCCTCGGCGTCGTCTTGGGCTTCGGACTCTTGGGCTTCGCGCTCGGCAACGCCCTCGCCCTCTTGGCCAAGAACCTGCTGTTACGCCCGATGGTCGCGCGCCGCGAAACCGCGCTCCCTCCCGCTTCGCAGTTCATGCGGCCGCTGGTGCGAGCGCTCGCCGGCGGCGCCCCCGGCCTGCTGCTCCTCTTCTTCACCCGCCCCTACTACAGCGGAAGCTTGCTCACCGTCGTTTTGGCGGCGCTAGCCGGCGGCGTCCTCGTGCTCTTCGGTTCGGCCTGGGCCTCGATCGGCCGCCAAGGATTCCGTACGCTGCGGGCGGAGGCGGGGCGATAAACCAGAGCAGCATTCGGCGCGCCGACCCGTCTTTCTCCTTGCTCGCGCGCCCTGCGGAGGACTTGATCGGCCTAGTGTCTGCTGAGTCTATGGGTTCTTCAGCGTCTTGTCGTGATCACCAACGACGCGAAGATAGAGCGTGCCTTCGTGGATCTGGAACGTCAGGCGGTACTTCCTCGTCACGCTCGCTTCCCAGATGGCCGGCGTCCCCTGGATGCGCTTCGCGCGGAGGCCCGGATGGAAGGGCGTGTTCCCCTCCTTCGCGGCCAGGAGGCGAATGGTTTTGTCGACGCGGACCTGGAGCCCGGGGGGAAGCTCGCGGTAGTGGCGTGCGAAGGTCTCGGTGAAGACGACCTTCATCGTCGTGTCGTTGTCTTTCGTGTTCCCTTGAGCCGCGCGATTGCGTCGTCGGCGGACGATGCCTCCGTCACGCGGCCGGCGAGAAAGTCAGCGTTCGCCTGCCGCTCTAGCGCGGCCCACTCAGGGCTCCAGAACCACGCCTGCTCGGCGTCCATCTCGAGAACCGGCGTGATGAGGATGCCCTCAGGGGTCGCGGCAACCGTGACGAACTGCCCCTCGACGAGCGGGTAGGTCCGGCGGACCTCCTCGGGGATCGTTACCTGGAACTTGCGCCTGATCCGCGCCTTGGTTGGCATCTCGGCCTCCCTGGTCGTCGTGGAAAGGTAGTTGGAAAGTCGTACTGTCAGACTATCCTATCGGCCGACTGCTGCCCAGTCTCCAGGGGGCGCCAGATACTCGAGGAAGCGCCTCGATCAACGCCCCGCTCGACCCTGAGCGTCAGGGCAGCCACCTCGCGACCCCCGTGGCTGGCGCTGGAGTCGGTCCTGTGATGCGGTAGACTGCGCCCGCGGTCGCCGACCGATCGGCACGGCGAATCACCCAGAGGACTCAGCCCCGATGCGTCTGCGTGAGATTCGCCGAGAGAGCAAGGGCGGCGAGGTCCGCTTGACCGCGTCGGTCGAGCGTGCGAGCGGAGAAACACTCGATCTCTGGTTCGCCTTCCCCGAGAGCGCGGCCGAGCTGGTCACGGCCGACGTCGATCCGTTCATCCCCCTGCTCCTGCCGGTCTGCGCCTTCCAGGGCGAGCCGTTGGAGATCGACTTGCCGGTCTCGCCGCGACTCTTGCACTCGCTTCCCGAGCTGCGCGCGATCTACACGCAGTGGTTTCCGGCGGAGACGAAGCCGTTCGAGATCACCGCGCGCGCGAGCGCGGAACCTCGCATCCCCGGAAGCGCGACCGCCGCCTTCGCCTCGCTCGGCGTCGACTCGACCTACACGATGGTGAAGGCGCAGCGAGATCCGCGTCCCTACCTCCCGCCGTTGCGCCATCTGATCTATATGGAGGGAGTCGAGACGGTTTTGGAGCGGCAGAATGACACCACCGACATCGCGACGCGCCTACGGGAGATCGCAGAGGCGCGGGGTCTCACCCTCATCACCGGCCGCGCGAACTTCCGCTCGTACTTCAAGCTCGACTGGCTGCGGCACTACTTCGGCGCGGGCCTGTCCGGCGTCGGTCTGGCGCTCTCCCACGGACTCGGCGCGGTCCTGATCCCGGCCAGCGACGGCTACAGCGAGGGACACGGCCCGTTGGGGAGTCATCCCCTGCTCGATCCGCTCTATTCGACCGAGGCGACATCGATCGTGCACGACGGTTGCGAAGCGGCGCGTCCGTGGAAGATCGCCTACCTGGTGGAGCACGCGCCCGAACTCGTGGGCGACCTGCGCGTCTGCCTGGAGAACGACGGCGGCCCGCAGAACTGCGGCCGTTGCATGAAGTGCGTTCGGACCGCGCTCACGATCGCGGTGCTCGGTCGGCTCGATCTGGCGCGGAGTCTGCCGAGGGAACTCCCCGCCGACTGGGAAGAGATCCTCGTCGATTCTTGCTACTCGGTCGGGAGAGTCAAGACGATCGCTGCGGTCAGCGAGTACGCACGAGAGGTCGGCGCTGACGCGCAGTTGCAGGCAGCCATCGATCGGACCCTCGCCCGCGCAAAGCAGCGACAGGCCTGGCTCGCGCGCGTACAAGATTGGGAATCGCGATCCGGCCTCGGTTGGATTCGCGGAGCGCGCACCCTGCGGGGCGACGTCCGACGGCTCATCCGCCGACGCCCCCCGCGCGGGCAATAGAACCTAGAACCTAGAACCTAGAACCTAGAACCTAGAACCTAGAACACAGGCTGCGACTGCAACGCCGCGATCCGGTCCTCGAGCGGCGGATGCGTCGAGAAGAGCTTCATCCCCCTGCGATCAGAGATCTTGAGCGTCGCGAGCGCCGGATGCGACCCGTCGATCTGCTCCTGGTTCTGCTGCAAGCGCCGCAACGCCGCCACCATCTTGTCGCGCCCGGCGAACTTCGCCCCACCCGCATCGGCGCGGAACTCGCGGTACCGCGAGAACCAAGCCGTCACCATCGAGCCCAGGATCCCGAACCCGATCTGGAAGACGATCAACACGACGAAGCTGACCACGCCCGCGATCCGTTCATCGACGAAACGCCGCGCCGCGAACGCCGCGATCCGCGCGAAGAACATGACGAACGCGTTGATCACGCCCTGGAGCAGAGTCATGGTGACCATGTCGCCGTTCGCGATGTGCGCGATCTCGTGCCCGAGGACGCCTTCGATCTCCGGCTCACTCATCCCCTGGAGCAAACCCGTCGACACCGCCACCAGCGACATCGACTTGCTCGGCCCCGTCGCGAACGCATTCACCTCCGGCGACTCATAGAAACCGACTTCCGGAGTCTTCGGCAGTCCCGCATCTCGCGACAACCGCTCCACCGTGCGGTAGAGCCGATCCAGCTCCGGTTGCCCCGTCGCGCCGTTCACCAGCTTCACGCCCACCGACTGCTTGGCGATCCACCGCGACATCGCGAGCGAGATCAACGACGCGCCCATGCCCCAGATCAGACAGAAGATCGCAAGCTGCGTGATCTGGATCTGCCCCCCCGGCCCCATGTACCCGCCGATCTTCAGCAGCGACATGACCACCGACAGCGTCAACACGATCAGCAGGTTCGTAGCCAGGAACAAAAAGACGCGCTTACCCATCGATTTCAACCTCCGTTGCGGTCGGCCCAAGCCGCCCCATCCTTGCGACCGCGGCATGATACGAGCGATCGCGGTTGTCGTCACCCCGAGGGGAGGGGCGGGTTCCGGCGGTGCGGGGTGGCGGCGAGATCCTGCGAAGCCGGGCCGCTTTCCTGCGCTTCCGCCGCCGTAACCGGCTGGCCGCCCAGCACTTCACAATCTACTCAATGGACTGAGTAATTTTACGAGGCCCATTGAGTAAAACGACGAGGGTGCGGAAGTCGAGTTCCCTGGCCGGACTCCACGCAAGAACTCGGAAGGATCCAGGCTCCAGAGACCTCCGAACTCACTTCCGAGTCACGGCGAACGCTTCACCGGGAGCTGGACCCAGACTCCAATCGGACGATCTCCCCTCCGTGTCAACATGAGGTGAGACACCTCCCCCCGAGAGTTTAGTGTCGAGGGCACCGAAGGGGACGCCTCCGGTCTAAACTGACGCCCCCAACACGCGGAGACGCTGCCTCCCAAATTGGGCACCCCCGCGAACGAGATCCTGACCAAGCTGACATTCAGTCACATCGTGGAGCTGCAAGAACGCGAAGACCCGGCCCTGCGTGCGTTCTACGAACTCGGGGTGCATCCACTGACACCGCCCTCGACGCCGTTCGAAGCGGCGCTCCGTCAAGCTGGTTTTCGGGTTCTTCATGTGACGCATAGTCTGTAGACCGATAGTCAACGCCGTGTTTCCTTGCGCGCATGAGCGACTCCTTGTTGGCCCGGTTCGGCGCCGCTGTTCGTGCGGTTCGGGAGCGCAAGGAGATGTCCCAAGAGGAACTGGCGTTCGCGGCGGGGCTGCACCGGACGTATGTGAGTTCCGTCGAGCGTGGGCAGCGGAACGTCAGCCTGTTGAACATCTACAAGCTCGCCGGCGCACTCGTCGTTCAACCTGGAGACCTGCTCGGGGGAACCCCGCAGCAGCGTGCGCGACGTGCGGATCGACAAGGTCCGGGCGCTCGCCATCCTCGAAGAGGAATCCGCGTCTGCCGCGTCCGGGGATGTCTCCGACGATTGGATCGAGCGCATCCGCGATCTCGAACGCGCTTGTGCGGGCAGCAATCTGACGTTCTTCGCGGCGCTCGGGACGGCGATGGTGGCCAAGGTTGTCGACCTCGAAGTAGACGTGTTCTCCCTGAAGGCGGGCGCGTCGGAGCGTGGATACTCGGCTCGAAGCCTCTGCAAGGATGTGGTGGCGGCGCATGCCCCACGTCTCGGGATCGATCTCGGCGTCACCGGTCGCGAACCGCTGAACAATCAGCCCTTCTACGCGGAGGAGCGGATCAGCGCGGATCTCCCGGTACGGAAGGGCGCGAGGGAGGCGCTAACACTCCTGCTTCAGACCATTACTGCGCTCGAAAGCATTCGGTCTGAGCCGGAGGCTCGCTTGGCGCTGAGGAGCTTCCTCCAGGTCAGGCGGCGCGACGACTCCCGTTGGTTGCCCGCGGAGCGAGGGGACACCGTGTTGACGTTGGAAGCACTCTCGACGCTGGTCATGGAGTTCGTCGGGCTGGAGTCTGAATTCGGAAAACGTGCTCAGGCAGTCGTGGCTGGAGTTCTCGACGTCGCGTTCGGGGAGGACCGTGTCGTGACGAGTCGGATCCACGACCCCGACCGACACTTTCCTGGCGATGTCGGCGTCCGAGTGCTCGAGCATGAACTGCCGCACGCCGGAATCGTGGCGGTCGCGGGGGGCCAGGCGGTCGAAGAGTTGGAGCCGGGCGTCGCGTGGGCTGCCGAGCGTGGGCTCTTGATCGCGACGTACACGAGCTGGCGTCAGTTCGTGCGGGACGTGCTCTTCTGGTCTCCGCACCACTTGCGCGACGCCGTTCGGATCGCACATCGGACGATCTTCACCCGGGCGCGCGAACTCGAGGTTTCGGAGCAGGGACTCGAGTGGTGGGCGAGAGCAGAGTCGGGTCGCGACTGAGCGCGATCGTGTCAGGCGCGCTGTCGCACCAACGCCCCTCGGCCTTTGCCAGTCCCGGGATGCGGCGCGTGATCGCCAGCGAATGCGTGGAATTGGCTCGGCACAGGAGCCACAGGTTCGGGCGGCGGTGCAGGCGAAAGGTCCTTCGGCAAGAGCTGGAGCGGCTTCTTGAGAGGACGACGTCCGAGTAGCTGCGTCCGAATCTCTCGTCCGAGCACCTCCGCCAGCAGCGACGGGACCGCGTTCCCAAGCTGACGTTGCACCTCGATGCGCGAACCCAAGATCTCGTACCCGTCGGGAAACGTCTGAAGGCGCAGCATCTCCCGCATCGAGAGCCGCCGGTTCGTCCAGTGGAATGGTCCGATGGCGGGACCCGGCGCTGCTTGGATCGTCCACGCGGGCCGGTTTTTCGCGAGCTTGAGCAAGAAGCTCCAATACCGAGTCCGCCACCCGAAGAGCGGCAGGCCGCCTTTACGGTCCGTGTGCCACAGGTAGTTCTCGCCCTCGGGTATCGATGGCAGAAGTTCTCGCCACCTACCGCGGAGATCCAGGTCCTCCTCACTCGAGGGAGTTGGTAGGTCACCAATGGCGTCCCAGGCAGTTCGATATGGGGGCCGGGGGAACATCTGTAGATCGCCGCTCGGGTCGCTGAACCCGGCACCGGGGAAGCGGAACTCCACGCCATCGCGCGAGCCGACGAGGAAGGCGCGCTCCCGCGCCTGCGGGACTCCGTGCTCCGTGGCGTTGAGCACTCGCCAGGTAACTGAATAACCCGCACCCGTCTCGCGATTGATCTGTTTGACCAGCGCGAGCAAGTGATCGAGCCCCTCACTCTTGCCCTCGTAGACCAGCCCATACACGTTCTCGAGCAGGAGCGCGCGAGGGAGCGTGTCGCGCACGACCCTCATGTAGGCGCCGAGCGTGTCAGACCGCGGATCGTCGAGCCGGAGAGTGTCCCCCCTCGTCCAGTAGCTCGACTTCGAGAAGGGTTGGCACGGCGGGCCGCCGGCAACCAACGCCGCCTCCCCCTCCGCGAGCTTCGCCGCGCTCAGAATCTCGCTCGACGAAACCTCGGCGATCGGCCGCTCCAGCACCGGCCACTTGGGCCGGTTGTGTCGGAGCGTCCGGCAGCAATTCGGCTCCATCTCGACCGCAAGGGCGGTGCGAAAACCGGCGGCTTCAAGGCCGAGATCGAGTCCTCCGGCGCCTGTGTAGAGCGAGATGACAGGAAGGTCGGTGGGCATGGGGTCACCTATAGTCTGCGGGCTGGTGAGGGTCAAGGCGCGGAGCGTCGTCCGAGGCGCATCGGTGCGCCGCCCGCCCCGGACCCCGGCGCGCGAGGGACAGTCCTCGAGACGTCGCAGACCGACCGCTTCTCGATCCGCTCGCGCCACCTGCTGCAACCGTTCGGTGCCAACGGTCACCCAATTCTCCCCACTCCTGGTCATCGAAGAGTCCCCACCTCGCCGGTTGATCAGCCGACGTTCTTGGACGACTGGACGAGCCCGGCCCGCAGCTTGTCTGTCAGCCTACAGCTGTTCCCGCGGATGCTGGCGGTGATGGCGTGGTGGAGGATGCGGTCGAGGACAGCGGCGGCGATGACGCGGTCGCCGAACACGTCGCCCCAGCTCCCGATCGCCTGGTTGCTCGTGAGGATCATCGGCCCTCGCTCGTAGCGCCGGCTGATGCGCCGGAAGATCACGTTAGCGCCGTTCTGATCGATCGGGAGGTAGCCGATCTCGTCGATGATGAGCAGCCGCGGCACGGAGTGGAGCTTCAGCTTCTCTTCCAGTCTCCCCTCGGCCAGCGCCTTGGTGAGCTCGGCGATCATCACCGCCGCGTTCGTGAAGAGCACCCGGTACCCGCACTCGATCGCCTTCAGACGGAGCCCGACGGCGCAATGGGTGTAGAGCGAAACCCTCATCCGGAGCCAAGGCAACAGCCAGATTACGCACCTCCCTCCCGACCTGAGGCAAGCGGTCGGCGAGATTTCCTCCGTCCTCGGAGAGACGGTCGGCCACTGTGCAGGTCTGATCAGTGAGGCAGTGCCGGGCAACGTCTCCCCACCGCTTCCTCGATCGGTTGCTCGAAGAAGAACTCCGCCACCGCGAGGAACGGCGCATCCGCACCTCACTGAAGCTGAGCGGGCTGCCGACCGGACAGACGCTGGCCAACTTCGACTTCGCCTTCCAGCCCTCGGTCGAACGCAGTCGGATCGAGACCTTGGGCACCTGCCAGTGGATCCGAGAGAAGCGCACGCTTCTCATCCAAGGACCTCCGGGCGTCGGTAAAACGCATCTGGCAGTGGCGCTCGGGATGAAGGCGATCGAGCAGGGCTTCGGCGTGATCTTCTATCGGCTGGAACAGCTCCTGGCCGCGCTGCGGCGCGACGCGGACCTGACTCCGTCGCGGATGCGGAGCAAGAAGTACCTCGCGGCGTCTCTGCTCGTCATCGACGAGGTCGGATTCGATCCCATGACTCGCCAGGAGGCCAGTCTGTTCTTCCGCTTGGTCAGCTACCGCTACCAGCGGGGCAGCATCCTGATCACGACGAACAAGGGGATCAAGGACTGGCCCGAGGTCCTGGCCGGCGACGAGGTGTTGGCCACGGCGATCCTCGACCGGCTGCTCCACAACAGCTACGTGCTCGACGTGAAGGGTCGGAGCTACCGACTCCGCGACCTCGAGCGCGCGGTCAGCAACGCGGGATGAGACTCCAGTCCGAGGGAGGGTTGAGCGCCGTAGCCGGGATCGGCGCTCCGGTCGCCCGACGGAGTCGCTTCCGCATGGTTCGCCGCATGACGAGGAACTCGCCCTTCTTGGTCTTCGCGCACAGGTGCGTGAAGCCCAGGAAGTCGAAGGTCTCGGGTTTGCCGAGACCTCGTTCCGCTCGTCTCGCCGCTGCATATCGTCCGAACTCGATCAGGCGTGTCTTCTCGGGATGTAACTCCAAAGAAAACAGCCTCAACCGAACTCGGAGATCGTCGAGGAAGTGTTCAGCGTCGCTTCGGTGCTGGAACCCGACGATGAAGTCGTCGGCGTAACGGACGATGACGACATCACCGCGCGCTCGCCGCTTCCTCCATTGCCGAGCCCATAGATCCAGAACGTAGTGCAGGTAGAGGTTGGCCAGCAGCGGCGAGATGCTCGCTCCCTGTGGCGTTCCTTCGCCTGTCTTCGTCCATCGCCCCTTCTCCATGACGCCCGCGCTCAGCCATTTCTGGATGAGGCGCAGGATCCTCCGATCCGCGATCCGGTGCTCCAGGAACTTCGATAACCACCCGTGGTCGATGGCATCGAAGAACCCGCGGATATCCGCATCGAGCACCCAGTTCACCTTCTTCTTCCGGATTCCGACCACGAGCGCGTCCAGCGCTTGATGCTGGCTGCGCTGCCAGCGATCGACTCCGCCGACCCACGTCGCTAGACTGCCCCAATGCAACCAATCGTCGGCGTGATCATGGGCTCGAAGTCGGACTGGGAGACGCTGGCTGGGGCGGCGGAGATTCTGACTGAGCTGGGCGTGCCGCATGAGGTGCGCGTTGTTTCAGCGCATCGGACACCCGACCTGCTGTTCGAGTACGCATCGACCGCAGAGAGCCGCGGCCTCGAGGTCATCATCGCCGGTGCCGGCGGCGCCGCGCACCTCCCCGGCATGACCGCAGCCAAAACGCTACTGCCGGTCCTCGGCGTCCCCGTTCAGTCCAAGGCGCTCAACGGGATGGATTCGTTGCTGTCGATTGCGCAGATGCCGGCGGGGGTGCCGGTGGGGACGTTGGCCATCGGCCGCGCCGGCGCGATCAACGCCGCCCTCCTCGCCGCCAGCATCGTCGGCCGCACCCGCCCCGAAATCCTCGAGCGCCTGCGCGCCTACCGCGCCCGCCAGACCCAATCCGTGCTCGACAGCCCCGACCCGCGACAGCCTCCGCCCGCACCCTCGGAATGAAGGTCGGCATCCTGGGTGGCGGCCAGCTCGGCCGCATGCTGGCGTTGGCCGGCGTTCCCCTGGGGTTTTCCTTTCGATTTCTGGATCCGGCGGAGGACGCGCCGGTCGATGGGCTCGGGGAGCGGACGGTCGCTGAGTTCTCGGATCTCGAGGCGTGCGCGAAGCTCGCGGCCGAGTGCGACGTGGTCACGTTCGAGTTCGAGAATGTGCCGGCGGGGACGGTGGAGCATTTGGCGCAGTCGAAGGCTGTGTTTCCTGGGGCGACGGCGCTGCGGGCGGCGCAGGACCGGGTGGCGGAGAAGCGGTTGTTCGAGGCGTTGGGGATTCCGGTGCCTCCGTTTGCGGCGGTCGACACGCTGGAGGAGCTGGCGGCGGCGATCGCGAAGGTCGGCGTTCCGGCTGTCGTAAAGACGCGACGTGAGGGGTATGACGGGCGCGGGCAAAGGGTGGTGCGTGAGGCGGAGGCGGTCGGGCGCGTGTGGGGGGAACTGGGCGGCGCCGCGCCTAGCGCGGCACTACTTGTCGAATCCTTCGTCCCTTTCGATCGCGAGCTCTCGATCCTCGCCGTCCGCGGGCGCAATGGCGACATTGCCTTCTATCCCCTGGTCGAGAACGAGCACTCCGACGGGATCTTGCGGGTGAGTCGGGCGCCGGCGGAACGGGTGGACGGGCGGCTGCAGGAGCGGGCGGAGTCGTATGCGCGGGGGATCCTCGAGCGGCTCGACTACGTGGGGGTCGTCGCGTTGGAGCTGTTCCAGGTGGGCGACCGGCTCCTGGCCAATGAGATGGCGCCTCGGGTCCACAACTCGGGGCACTGGACGATCGAGGGGGCGGAGACGAGTCAGTTCGAGAATCACTTGCGGGCGATCGCGGGGCTGCCGTTGGGGTCGACGGAGGCGCGCGGGTTTTCGACGATGGTGAATCTGATCGGGACGGCGCCGGAGCTTTCGGCGTTGCTGGCGGTTCCAGGGGCGCATGTCCATCTCTATGGGAAGGAAGCGCGGGCGGGGCGGAAGTTGGGGCATGTGACGGTGGTGGATGCCAGTCGTCAGGGGTGTGAGGGGCGTGCTCGGCAGGTACTGGGTGTGGTGGAGGCGGAGCCTTCCGGTCCTCTGGACCCGAAGGGTGAGGGACTCGACTCTCGGGACCCCTCCCGCTAGGATCCCGCCTGGTCTGACCCGGGAAGGATCTCGGGACGGGGTAGGAGGTGGCATGCCACTAAAGCAGCAGGGCTCGAAACCGCGTCGTTTCCTCTTCGTCGTGTGGGAGGGGGGCGGGACGATCCCGCCAGAGCTCTCGATCGCGGGCCAATTGGTTCAACGCGGACACAGGGTCCGAGTACTCGGCGATCCTTGCGTCGAGGAAGACGCCCGCGCTGCGGGCTGTGAGTTCAGTTCTTATCGGCGGGCGCCCCATCGTCATTCGCGGGCGGCCGAGACCGACCTTCTGCGGGAGTGGGAGGCTCGGGGTCAGATCGGATCGGCCATTCGGGCGCGCGACCGGCTCTTCTTCGGCCCGTCGCTCGAATACGCCCGCGATGTGCTCGAAGAGCTAGAGAGCTTCCCGGCCGACGTCGCCTGCGTCGATTCGATGCTCTTCGGGGCGATCCTCGGCGCCGAGAAGGCGGGCGTGCCGATCGCGGTCTTGATGCCGAACATCTACGTCTATCCGGCGCCGGGCATTCCGCCGATGGGACCGGGATTCCAACCGGCCCGCGGTCCCCTCGGCCGGCTGCGCGACGCGGCTTGGCTGCGCTTCAGTCACAAGCTGATGGCCAAGGGGGTGGAACGACTGAACGAGGCGCGCGCCGAGCTCGGCATGCCGGGAACGTTCCGGCGGGCGACCGATCAGATCGCCACCGTCGACAAGATCCTCGTGATGACCAGCCGCGCGTTCGATTTTCCCGCGCAAGAGCTGCCGCCGCAGGTGGTCTATGTCGGCCCGCAGCTCGTCGATCCCGCGTGGGTCGGCGAATGGCAATCGCCCTGGAAGAAGAACGACCCTCGCCCGCTCGTGGTGGTCTCGTTCAGCACGACCTTCCAGAACCAGGGACGCTCGCTTTCACGCGTGATCGAGGCGTTGAAGACGCTGCCGGTGCGCGCGCTCGTCACCTTGGGTCCGTCGCTCGATCCGGTCGATTTCCGCGGAAGCGAGAACGTCGTCGTTGTCTCGTCCGCCTCGCACGCCGCGATCTTCCCGCACGCGTCGGCGGTCGTGACGCATGCGGGACACGGAACGGTGCTCAAGGCGCTGGCGGCCGGGTTGCCGCTCGTCTGTCTGCCGATGGGACGGGATCAGAACGACAACGCCGCGCGGATCGTCGCTTCGGGAGCGGGACTGCGCCTTTCGCCGCGCGCGGGAGTGCGGGCGCTGCGCCGCGCGGTTCGACGTCTTCTCGCCGAGCCCGGGTTCGCGAGCAATGCCAGGCGCATCGCGGCGGTCATCGCGCAAGAGACGCGGCGTCCTCGTGCGGTCGAGGAGCTCGAGTCGCTGGCGGCGAAGTACGACCGGCCCGATCGGACGACGACCGCCGATGCTTCGCGGAGGAAAGCGGTCGCAGCCGGGGTGTAGTCGCGCTGTCACCCGGCGTTCCGTCGAGCCGCTGAGGTCCTTCAACCCTCAGAACGCTATTTCCACTGGGTGGCGCCGTGCAAAACCACAAGTTCCTCCTCGCGATCATCCCGAGCGTGGCAGCTCTTTTTGGAGCTTCCAATCTCTCTTCAGGGGGACCAAATGGCGGCGGCACGCTGCTTCTGCACGCCAGTCCGACAATTCAATACACAACGGACCAGCAATATTGCGGTTCGAGCGGCTTGGGGGCGCCGGACTCGGTGCTTGCGGAACTCCCAGGCGAGACCGGCCTCCGTCCGACCATCTTCCATTCGATCGTCGCCAGTGCGGAAGACGCTCGAACCCGGCTATCCGGTGTCTCCTTCGGCCTCGAGTACGACGAGGACAGGGTCGCCATTCTCGCATCGGGTAGCTGTGCGGACTTTCAACTGCCGACAGGAGACTGGCCCGCGTCCGGCGCCGGTGTCGCTTTGACCTGGAACGAGGCGCGAACCGACCGGATCATCGAAGCGTACTGGTTCGCTGCTCTCACGTACGCGGGGCCGCTGCCATCGTACATCGTCGTTGTTCCTCATCCTACGGCGGGCGGTCAGTTTGCCGACGACTCCGTCCCAGCGCAGCTCGACCCGATCGCCGGGTACGGCTCACTTGGTATCGGCGTTCCGGGGATAGCGCCGATCCCCTGCAGCGCACCAACGGGGTCGGGGGCCTCCCTTCCTGATCTCGGTCTCGGTCTCGGTCTCGGCGAATTGAGTGAGACTCGCGTCCTCCCGCCCACTTTCGATAGCCGCGATCCCATCTGGACTACTCTCGTGGTCGGTCCGGACGCGTCTCGTATCAGCAGCGCCACATTGATCGTCTCGGAGCAGAGCGTCGAACCGATCGCCGTCCTCACGACAAGTCCCACGTCAGTTCTCTTGACCTTCGATCTACCGGACGGCGACCAGGGGCAGGGCGCGGTCCTCCGGCTAAGGACGACCGAACGCGTTCTCGAGTATCCGTTGACTGCAACGGAGCACTCTGGTCAGCCCTTCGAGTACCTGGTGCGCAAGAAGCTCGAACTCATCCCCGTGGAAGGACGCATAGGATTCGATGGGGATGATCGGAATCATTCGCTCGCCGAGGCCACTACACTCTACCCCCGGCTGCGTGGTTGGCTTCAGGCTGCGGGTGTAAGTAGCCTACGAAAGGTACGGGAGGGGCCGGAACAAGACTACATCGTGGAGGACGCCTCGCCTGAAATCCGTGAGCCTCTCCGATACCTCGGCCGGGTCTATGTGATCTCGACGCCAGCGTCCGTAAATCCGCGTTCGATCCAAGAGATCCTCCGCCGCTGTCCCGACGTGACGGACGTACAAGTATCGCCGAAGACCGTGCAGAACGCCGAGCCCTGCGATGGACACATCGTCGACACGATCTCTCCGAGCCAATGGCATCTTCAACAACTTCTTGCAAACTATGCATGGTGTGTTACGACGGGCGGCAACAGCGCAAGTTGCGCACATTGATTTCCGTTACGACCCCAACAGTGACACCGAGGGGAACTTCGCAGCCGGCTATACTCCATACGACACCGAAGCGTGTCCTTGGAATTGTCACGGGACTGAGATGACAGCCATCATCGCTGCTGCTCAAGATGGAACGCATTCAGTCGGGGTTGCGCCGTCCACGCAGATTGTGCCGATCTGGATACCCTGCGATCCGGTACTCGCCGATGTCGTCGCTACGATCAACGGCGCCATCGACGCCAACGTGATCGATTGCACCAAGGCATGTGCTTCGTTTGGCATTAGCATACATTCGCCGACCGTTCCAACCAGCCTTCTGGGCGCGATCCGGAGACTCGTTGACGGTGAATCGCTACCCGTGATCGCCGCGAGAGACACCGAAGACGCCTACCCGGGAGTGTGGGATCAAGGCTCAAGCGAGCCATTGCGGTTGTCGGTGCAAGGAGTGGATCAAGATGGACAGATCATCGGTAACGCATCTCCAGACATCTTTGCTCCTGCCGATAACATCCACACAACCTCCTGCAACGATTCCTGGATCGTGCATCAGAACAATGTCTCGGGCTCAACCGCTGTCGCGCAAGTCGCCGGCGTGGCAGCGCTCGCGCGCGCGCAGGTCGGCGGCTGCAGTCCATCCGCAATATACAATCGCTTGTTGGATACAGCCTATGAGAGTGACGGGGTACTCGTAGTAAACGCAACTGGCGCCGTTGGCGGTCCGACAGGGATCGACGATGTGGCGAATCTAGTGGCGATTCCACTGCAGCAGAGCGTAGAGTTCCAATGGGATCTGACCGACGACGACGAAATAGACGGATTCAGCATCCAAGACGGCACTTCGTGCTGGGGGCCCTTCGAGCCACGGGTGGAGTTCATCGGCGTCGGCGATCCACAGTATACAACCGATGGTATACACTATTCTGCCGTACTCGAGGCGCCGTACGATCGGGAGTATTTCTATCGGGTGGTGGCGTCGTACAATAGCACGAGCGCATTCTACGAGATAAGCGTCGCTCCCATCGGGGGCTTACCCGTGACTCCCGCGTCTCCCCCGAGTCCTCAACGGCACGTGATCGATCCAGGCCTAGTTCGGTTGCGGTGGGCCAAGACGGGCGGCTTCCCTCCCGTTTCGGAGTACTGGGTGTACAAGGAGTTCACGCTGAACGGCATGACGTCGTGTGGATTCGATGGCCGCTGGGGGAGACACTTTCGTGCGTCGGTCCCCCACGCAGGAGTGAGTTGCGGGGCGGAGTCTGTTGATTCGGCGTGCTGGTATGACGCCGACGTGTTCCCATGGCTGCCTCGGAGCTTCCGCGTGGCGAGTGTCAAGCGGGATGCTCAGGATCGGGTGCAATGGGCTTCCGCTCTTTCCATGCAGGTCTCGGGTTACACGGTGGAACCGGCGGAAGCTGAGGAACATGCCGAGCCGGGCATACCCACGTTGCGCATCCGCGCGATTCCGACCCCCTCGAGCGCAGCTGCCGCGATGGTGGAGGTGCGAATCGCGAAGTCTGAGGACCTAGCGCTGCGTTTGTTTGATCTGGGAAAACGAGTGGTGGCAGGACCGGTAGTGCGCGCCGTGAGGGCGGATACCGTTGAGACGTGGCGGCAAGGCAAGGATCCGGCGAACGTAGATTTAGGCCGTCCGAAGTTTCCCGCGGATCGGCACAAAGCGAATCTCCACGCGCTGGTCAAGCGCGGTGGCGATTCGTAGGAGCATCGCGAGGGAGTGCCCTTCGTAGTCGTCGTCCTCGAGGCGGCAGATGACCGACGCGGTCGTGCCGACTAGCTTCGCCAGCTCCCGCTGCGAGAGGCCGGCTTTGGTTCGAAGCTCGTAGACTTTCCTGGCGACGGCGACACTGGCGCGGGCCTCCGCGACGGCGGCTTGCCGCCCAGGCTTCCCCTGCAAGTAGCGACGGTGAAGGATTTCGACCGCGTCCGAAGTCTTCTTGGGTCTCGTCATCTTCCTTCACTCCTCGTAGGCATCGCGTCTACTGATCCCGGCGCGTCTCGCGGTAGCGAAGGTCGTCGCGATCGTCGCGGCCTGAGCGCGAGCCGCGGTTGGTGTCTCCGCGGGTGTTGTCTGCGCGGTTTCCGTCTCCGCCTCGGTCGTTGCGCGCCGATCCCTCTCGTCGACCGGAGCTGGCCGGACGGCCGGAATTGGGGCGGGATGTGCTTCCTCCGGGACGAGCGCCCGGTCGGGACCCGGGTCGCGCCGCGGGTCGCGCCGCGGAGCGAGCGGCGGGACGAGCGGCGGGGCGAGCGCCTGGCCGAGCGTCGGGTCGGGCGCCGGGGCGAGCCGCCGGTCGCGCGCCAGGACGAGGGGCGGAGCGATCGTCGGCCGCGCGGGGTCCCGATGGACGGCCTCCCGTGCGTCGCGCCTCTTTCTCCGCGGTCCGCGCGCGCTGCTCGGCCTTGGTCGCGCGGATCTTCGCGATGCGCTCGGCGTGCGGGACCTCGAGCTTCACCGTCGCTTGGGCGCCGTAGTCGAAGTCGGGCATCGTCACGCGCGGCAGCCGCTTCCCCACCGCGCGCTCGATCGCGGCGAGATCCGGCTCCTCTTGCGGAGAGACGAGGGTGAAGGCCTCGCCCGTCAACTCGGCGCGGCCGGTGCGACCGACGCGATGGATGTAGTCGGCCGGCGCCAGCGGCACATCGAAGTTGACCACGTGCCCGAGCGCCTCGACGTCGATGCCGCGCGAAGCGATGTCGGTCGCCACGAGCACGCGGTACTTCCCGCTCTTGAAGCCGGACAACGCCTCCGTTCGCTTCGTCTGCGGTCGATTCCCGTGGATGCGCTCGGCGCGCACGCCGTTCTTCACCAGGAACTCGCAAAGGCGATCGGCGCGATGCTTCGTGCGCGTGAAGACGAGCGCCTGGATCATCTGCCCTCGATCGAGGAGCGCGAGGAAGAGCGTCGACTTGAGCTCCTGCGAAACGGGATAGATCGCCTGCGTGATCCCGACCGGCGGCGTGCTCGTGCGCGAGAGTTGGATCATGACCGCGTCTTGCAGCATGTCGCGCGAGAGGGTGACGATCGGCGGCGGCATGGTCGCGCTGAAGAAGAGGGTCTGCCGCTTGGCCGGCACGTACTTCAAGATGCGGCGGATGTCGGGCAAGAAGCCCATGTCGAGCATCCGGTCGGCCTCGTCGAGCACCAGATACTCGACCTGGTTCAACTTCGCGTACGAGTACCGCAGGTGATCGAGCAACCGACCGGGCGTCGCGATGATGACGTCGACCCCCATGCGGAAGGCGTGCTCCTGCGGATTCATCCCGACGCCTCCGTAGACCGCCGCCGCCGTGATCGGCGTGTGCACCGCGAGATCGTTGAGATGCTCCAGAATCTGCGCCGCCAGTTCGCGCGTCGGCGTCACCACGAGCGCACGCGTGGTCCCGCGCGGCTTTGTCATCAGCTTGTGCAAGATCGGCAACAGGAACGCCGCCGTCTTGCCGCTCCCCGTGGACGCGCATGCAAGGATGTCGCGCCCCTCCATCGCCGGTGGAATGGAATCGGCCTGGATCTGGGTGGGACGGAGAAACCCCATCCCCTTGAGACCGCGGAGTAGATCTTTGTGGAGCGCGAACGAACTGAAGGGCATGCGGTCTCTTTCTGATGGCGGTGGGTCGCGCGAGGTATCGCGCTGAGTATCGCGCGTCGCGATCCTCGGCCCGCGGATTGTGCCAGGGTCGGAGCGCAGGCGCGAGCGCAGATCACGATGCGGCGCCGCCCGAACTCGCGTAGCCTCTCCCGACGCCAGGATCCCGCTCGAACTCTGAGGAGAATCCGATCATGTCGGCCTATGTCATCGTCGAGATCGATGTCCACGATCCGGAGCGGACCGCCCACACGGAGATGGTGGTGGTGGACGGGGTCGCGTGAATTTCTCCTGGCGCAACGGAGCGTTGCTCTACGCGCTCATCCTGTTGGTCGTGCGCGGCGTCTTCCTGCTGGCGGGCGTCGATCCGTCCGAAGAGCGCGTGCTGGAAGTATTCGCCGAGGGGGGCTTCGCATGGCCGTCCAGTCCGGAGCGAAGCCTCTACGACCGCGAAGAGCTGTATGCCGGCGCGGCCGCCGAAGCGATCGGACAGGGACTTCCGATTCCGATCGAGTCGTATCGGTTTACCGGATATGGCGGGGGCAGCCTCCTCGTCGCCGTGTTGTGCACTCTCCTCTTCGCGCTCTTCGGTCCGAACATCCTCGTCCTCAAGCTGCTCGCGCTCCTCGTTTCGGTCGGCGGCGGCGTCGCGTGGTTCGCCGCTGTTCGGTGCGCGTTCGGGGCGCGGACGGCGTGGCTCTTCGGCGCGCTCTATCTCTTCGGTCCGAGCACGTTCGTGCGGACATCGCTGATCGCCAAGGGAGACCATGCCGAGGCGATGGCGCTCCTGGGGGTCATCGCCTACTTCATCGCACGGGCAGGCGCGGGCGCGGGCGCACGCCCGGGCGCACGCCCGGCGTTCCTGGCGGGCCTCGTCTCTGGTCTCTCGGTATGGGTCACCTATTCGATCGTTCCGACGCTGGCCGGGATCGTGATCGCGCTCACTCTGTCCTCCCGCGTGCGACCACGAATCGTGTGGCGCCTCGCCGGAATCGGCTTCGTGCTCGGCATGGCGCCGTGGGCGCTCGACGCGTGGCGCCTCGGCGCGGCCGCATTCCAGATCTACGACCGTCCGCTCACCGACCTGCTCGCGTGGGGCGAGATCGCACGACGGGCGCGTGCGGTGATCGACAGCGGCCTCTTCGCCGGCTATGACCTGCCTGGAGGATGGATCGTCCGGCGAGTCGCTGCGCTGGCCTGGCTCGGCATCTGCGTCGCCGCCATCGTCTCCCTCGCGCGCGCAGTGGCGCGCCGGTCGACGGAATCCGAGCCCGCGGAACGCACCGTGCAACTGGCCCGTCTCGCGGTGCTCTCGGGGATCGCGGCGCTCCTCGGCTCGTTCGTCCTCCGTGCGCCGGACGCGAGCTCTCGCTATCTCATTCCGGGCTATCCGCTGCTGTTCGTCGCAGTGTCATCGGCAGTGTCATGGGCAGCGTCAGCAACGCGAATCCCGTGGAGGCGCTTGCTCCTCGAGAGAAGCTTCGCGCCATTCCTGCTGGCGGTGGTCGTGGGAATCGTCGCGCAGGGTTCGACCATTGCGACCTCGCATTGGCCCGCAGTGCAGCGGCCATTGTCGGGCGCAGACTGGACGTTGCTCGGAGAAGTCGTGGGGGCAAAGCTCTCACTTGGAGAGCTTCAGCAACTGCCCGCGGATGTCGCCCCGGCGTTCTGGCGCGGCTGTGGAAAACGGGTGCAGCGCTACATCGCGCCAGAGCACTGGGTCGAAGCAGCGGCGCTCGCCGGGCGGGACAGTCTGAGCGTCTGGGAGGGAATCGGTCTCGGGTGGGCCGAATCGCAGGCGCACGACGACATGGGAGGTTTCGCCGAAACACTGCCCGGGCCGCGCCGAGCCGCCTTCGTCGCAGGACTCGCGCAACACGGAGAGGTGCTCTGGTTGCAACTCTTCGCCCGAGGCGGCGCAGAGGCGATCGCTCGCGCGCTGCGCTCCTTCCCCGCAGACGAGCGGCCGGTCCTCGAGCGCTCGTGCGCGCGAACGTTCGCCGTTCTCGCGACACACGGCGCTCGCGTCGGTTCGAGAATGGCCGCGGCTGCGAGTCCCCAGATCCTCTCGATCCTCTCGCCGGACGTTGCGGCGCAGGGCGCTGGCTTCGCGCTCTTCCGCGCCTCGATCCGCGCGCCCGGCGATCTCATCTGGCGACCGGTGGCCGGCGCCTGGACCCAGGCTTACGTGGAGGCGGCGCGGATGGCGGACGGCCCGGCTCGGCGGGGATTCATGGACGCAGTCGCGCGCGACGCAGAGCTGGCGCTGCGATGACCTCGGTTCGACGGGTCGCCGGCGTGCTCGCGGGCGGGCGTCGAGTGAAAAGGCCGTGGTAGTGCGCACCCACCCACCCACGCGTACACGCACGCGCATCAAGGTCTGCTGTATCTCCAGTCTCGAAGAGGCGCGGATGGCGGTCGACGCGGGCGCGGATGCGCTCGGATTCGTCTCGCACATGCCGAGCGGACCGGGAGTGATCGCCGACGATTCGATCGCCTCGATTGCTCCCAACGTCCCTCCCGGCGTCGCGACCTTCCTGCTCACCAGTTTGCGGAGCGCGGAGGAGATCCTCGGACAGCTCGCGCGTTGCCGGACCAACACCGTTCAGCTCTGCGACCGGGTGGTAGCGGCGGAACACGCGCGGCTGCGCATTGCGGAGCCGGCGGTTCGGCGGGTGCAGGTGGTGCACGTGGTGGGGCCGGAGTCGGTGGCGGAGGCGATCGACGCGGCGCAGCACGCCGATGCGATCTTGTTGGACTCGGGGCGGCCTGATGCGGAGGACAAGTCGCTGGGAGGCACGGGGCGTCGGCATGATTGGGAGGTGAGTCGGTCGATTCGCGACACAATCGACCGACCTCTCTATCTAGCCGGCGGTCTCACGGCGGAGAACGTCGCCGAAGCGATGGCGCGAGTGGCGCCGTTCGGCGTCGATGTTTGCAGCGGTGTGCGCACGGACGGACGTCTCGACGCGCAGCGACTCGAGGACTTCGTCGCGGCCGTCAGAACGGCAGACCTGCGGCCTCGGTGAGAAAGCGAATGTACGGAACCGTCGCCTGGTAGCGCGTCGCCATCGACGCCAAGAAGCGAGGCGAGCAGATCTCGTCTTCGGTGAGGCGCGCCACGGCCACGTGATCCTTACGCTTGAGCTCGTTGATCAGGCGATGCGCGGGATCGAAGCCGCGGGGCGGGCGCTGCAGGGAGTCGCCGCTGAGTTTCCAGCCGCGTTGGAACTCAGGCTTCGCCACCGCCGCATCGAACCGGCGCGGCTTCTCGACGAGCGCCTCTCGGATGGCGGACAGCGTCGGACCGTCGGGATGCCAGATTCCGGCGCCGGCGAAGCACTCTCCCGGTTGCAGGTGCAGGTAGAAGCCGGGCGCGTGGACATCCTTGGCTTGGATGTGCCGGAATTGGGCGGCAGCGAACGTCTTGTAGGGCGATTTGTCGGGAGAGAAGCGGACGTCGCGATGGATGCGAAAGAACGATCCGCCCACGGGGCGAGGATCGGCCGTGTAGTTGCGGCTCAGCTTTCCGAGCTGGGGCGCGAAATCGGCGATGAAACGAAGGAAGGGCTCCTTCACGTAGAGCAGATATCGCTCGCGGTTCGCCTCGAACCAGGCTCGCGTGTTGTTCGCTTCCAGCTCGCTGAGGAACTCGAAGACCTGAGGGGTGAAGTGCGCGGAGCTGGGCATGCGAGGGCGACCTCCTCTGGCGGCGCTTCCGGCGAAGGTAAGTCAGAGGAGGATGCCACCGTGACATTGACTCGTGAAGGGATCATCGATGCATTCCGCGCGGCGCTGGAGCCGCGCGCCGATGTGATTGCGCTGTCCGAGGCAGGTTCCGCCGCCTTCGGAGCGCTCGACGAATACTCCGACATCGATCTCTCGATCGACGGGGAGGACGGCAGCGAAGAGGCGGTCTGGGACGCGATCGAGGCGATGTTCCGGGGCCTCGCGCCCGTGGCGCATCGTTTCGACATCCCCCAACCTTCGTGGCATGGCATGTCCCAGCGCTTCTACCGCCTCGAAGGAACCTCCGAGTGGCTGATGCTAGACCTAGCACTCCGCCCGACCGCCAAGCGCGGCACGTTCACCGAACGGGAGCGCCACGGCGATGCGATCGTCTACTTCGACAAAGACGGAGCGACCATCCCGCTGTCGCTCGACCGGACGAGGCTGGCCGAAGATCGCGAGAAGCGCCTCGCCGCGGTCCGCGCCGCCACGCCCCTCCTGGCCAGCCTCGGTCGCAAAGAAGCGCTTCGCGGCCGACCGCTCGACGCCGTCGCGATGTACCAGTCGCAGCTCTTCCGGCCGCTCGTCGATGTCTTGCGCAGCCGCTACTGCCCCGATCGTTGGGACTATGGACTCCGCTACCTCGAACGCGACCTCCCCGCGCAGGTGTACGCCCGTCTCGCTCCTCTGGCCTTCGCCTCCGACCTCGACGACCTGCTGGCAAAGGCGGTCGAGGCGGAGAGCTGGTTGGCGGATGAACTGACTCCGTGAGCTACGCCTCACGAACCCTTCGCAACGGTTCACCAAACGTTCGCGGAGTTCTCGCGCGGCCGCCGCCTCCGCGACGTGGATACTCCCGGCATGACCGATGCCGCGACGTCTCCCACCCGCGCCGATCTCCACGTCCATTCCCGGTACTCAGAACATCCCTCCGACTGGTTCTTGCAGCGCCTCGGCGCCCGTGAGTCGTACACCGAGCCCGAAGCGGTCTATCAGGCGGCGAAACGTCAGGGGATGGACTTCGTCACCCTGACCGACCACAACCGCATCGAGGGCGCCCTGCAACTGGTCGCGGCGCACCCCGAAGACAGCTTCACCGGCCTCGAGGCAACGACCTACCTGCCCGAGACCGGGGCCAAGGCGCACATCCTGATCTGGGACCTGGACGCGGCGCAGTTCGCATGGATCCAGGAGGCTCGCACCGACGCGCGACAGCTTTCTCGTCTGCTGCGCTCCGAAGGGCTGCCGCACGCCATCGCTCATCTCGCGGATCCGGTGAATTCGCGCACGACACTCGACGATCTGGAGCGGCTGTTGGCCCTCTTCGATGGGATCGAGACGAAGAACGGGGCGCGGCCGAAATGGCACAACGAGACGTGCGAGGAACTCTTCCGACGACTGTCGCCGGCGCGCAACGCACTTCTGGCTACGGGCGGCTCGGACGACCATGCCGGCCTCTTCGTCGGTCGCACTTGGACGGAAGCGGACGCGACCACGCGCGGCGGTTTCATCGATCGGTTGCGCCGCGGAATGACGCGCGTCGCCGGACGAGACCAGGACCAGGCGTCGCACGTCTTCGGCACCTACAAGACAGCGCTCGACTTCGCGCGCGCCCGTGGGCGCGGTGTCGCTTCGACGCCGATGGCGCCGCTGTTGGAGGCGCTCCTCGCGAAGGACTCCCTGTCCTGGATCGACCGCCTGACACTGGCGGCGGCGGTGTCTTCCCAGCGTTGGCGAGGCGACCGCAGCGCGAGCGTTTTCTACGAACTGTTGGAGGGACTCGGCGACGAGTCCGCGCGGCCGTCGCGGGAACGGTTCCGCCACGCGTACGACCGGTTGGCCAACGCCACGGACCCGTTCCTGGCCGATTGTCTCCTCGCGATCGAGCGCGCCTTCGAGCAGGGCGATCTGACCGGCGTAGGACGCGCGCTGAGCGACGCGCTCCCGACGGTCTTCCTCACGGTCCCATGCTTTCGCGCGGTCGGCGCCTTCCACCGAGAGCGCGCCACCAGCAAGCGGCTCCTCGCGCGCTTCGGCGGGCCCCCAGCCTCCAGCGACGCGAAGTTGCTCTGGTTCACCGACACGCTGACTGACCTGAACGGCGTTTCGATCACCTTGCGAGAGCTGGGTCGCCGCGCCGATTCGGCTGGACGGAGACTGACGCTGGTCACATCGCTCGCGGCGGATCAGGTCCCAGACGACCTCCCGGCGAACGTGATCAATCTTCCCTACGTTCGTGAGTTCGAGCTGCCGCACTACGAGAGCTATCGGATGAAGCTGCCGTCGATCATGCGCAGCCTCGCACTGCTCAGCGACGAAGGGGCCGACCGCGTCTGGATCTCGACGCCGGGTCCCGTCGGCCTGCTCGGACTTCTCTTCGCCAAACTGGCTGGCCTACCGACGACCGGCGTCTACCACACCGACTTCGGCGCCCAAGCGCGTGCGATCGTCGACGACGACTCGCTCTCCCAGCGGCTCGATGTCTTCGAGCGGTGGTTCTACACGACGGTCGATCGGATCGCCGTGCCCACGCGGGAGTATGCGCGCATCCTCGAGAGTCGCGGCTGCGACCCCGGGCGAATGCGCCTCTTTCCGCGCGGTGTCGACACGACGCGGTTTGCGCCCAGGCGGAGCGCCGCTCGCGCCAAAGGGTTCGCTCTCCTCTACGCCGGGCGGATCTCGCGCGACAAAGGGCTCGATCTCGTGGTCGCCGCCTACGAGGCGCTCCTTCCGCGCCACCCCGACCTGCGCCTCGTGTTCTGCGGCGACGGTCCCTACCTCGAGCCGCTCCGCGCGCGCTGCCATGGGTTGACCGGAGTGCGCTTCACCGGCCGGGTTTCGCACGACGTGTTGGCCGACCTCTATTCGAGCTCCGACCTGCTCGTCTTCCCGAGCGCGACCGACACGTTCGGCATGACGGTGCTCGAAGCACAGGCTTCCGGTCTGCCCGTGGTCGTGACCGATCTCGGCGGGCCGCAGGAGGTGATCGCACCGGGAGAGACCGGCTGGATCGCGCGGGCCGGCTCGCTCGCCGCCTGGCGTGAGCGACTGGAAGAGATCCTGACGCTGGCCGCGTCACGCCCCGCGGACTACGCCACGTTTCGCGCCCGTGCTCGCGCGCGCGTGCTCGAGCGTCACGCCTGGCCGCGCGTGCTCCAGCTCCTCTGGAGTGAGGGGGGCGGCGAGCATGTCTCGTTCCGCGCTCCGACGGCGGCCTCGGCGCCATCGGTCGAACTCAACCTGCGATGACGATCTGCGACCTTTCGCAGTTCTTCGGCGCGAGCGGCGGCGGTATCCGGACCTATCTCGAGGCGAAGCGCAGCGCCATCGCGCGGTCGACCGATTGGCGCTACGTGCTCATCTCCCCCGGCGCACACGATCGGGAGGAACGCGGAGAACGGTGGGTTCGGCACGAGGTCGGAAGTCCGAGCTTCCCCGGACGTGGAGCGTATCGACTGCTCTATCGCATCGACCGCGTGCTCGAACTCCTGCGGCGGATCGAGCCCGACATCATCGAGGTCGACTCCCCCTACCACCTCCCGTGGGTCGCGCGCTGGGACCAACGAAGGCGCCGATCGCAGGATGCGGGCAGGGGCACGACGGGCGCCGGGGTGGTTGCGTACCATCACGCCGATTTTCCTCGCGCGTACGTCGAGTCCGCCTGCGCGCGATGGTTCGGCCCGCAGGTCGCGGCGCGCGCTCGGCGGCTCGCCCTCGGCTACGCCCGCCGGGTCTACGGCGCGTGTGATCTGGTCCTCACGGGCTCCGCCGCGCTGACGCGCGAGTTGCGCGGTGTCGGGGTGGAGCGGATCGAGACGTTGCCGCTGGGCGTCGACCTCGAGCTGTTCCATCCCAGTCGACGAGACCGAGTCCTTCGCCAGGAACTCGGAGTCGCGCGCGGAACCCGCCTCCTCGTCTACGTCGGCCGATTCGACGAGGAGAAACGAGTGCGAGTCGTGCTCGACGCATTCCGACAGCTCGCCCCGACCAACGACGTGCGCCTCGTGCTAGCGGGGTCGGGGCCGCTCCGCAAGTTGCTGCTACAAGCGCAGAGCGAGGATCCCCGCGTGCACGTCTTGCCGTTCGTCCACGACCGAGCGCAACTCGCGCGACTCCTCGCCTCGGCCGACGTCTACATCACCGCGGGTCCGCACGAGACGTTTGGTCTGTCGATCCTCGAGGCCCAGGCCTCAGGCCTGCCGATCGTGGGCGTCCGCGCCGGCGCGCTCCTGGATCGTGTCGGGCCGGACGTGGGCGCGCTCGCCGAGGTCGATTCATCGGACGACCTGGCGCGCTGCTGCCACGTGATCTTCGCAAGGGACCCCGCTGCCTCGCGCCGCGCGTCCCGCGCCGCGGCCGAACGTGGCGGCGGGTGGCCGGCCACGTTCGACACTCTGTTCGGTCACTACGAGCGACTCGCTCGTCTTCTCCGGACGTCACCATCGAGCGCGCGTCCGGCGCTGCGAACTACCGCGTCCGAGTCGCCTTGACAGTGCGAGTGACGCCGTCGGCATCGAGACGCATCAAATAGATCCCCGCCGGCGTCGAGTGACCCGCGTCGTCACGGCCATCCCACACGTAAGAGTGCGGGCCAGCCGCGAGACGAGTCGCATCGACGATGCGCCGCACACGGCGTCCGTCGGCCGCATAGATCGAGAGGCGGGCCGGCCCGGAACGCGGCAACGCGAATCGCACCAGTGATTCCGCGCGCGCCGGATTCGGAGTCGGCGGCGCCAACCAGACGGAGGTCGGCACGCCGAGTCCGTCGGTCGAGATGCGCAACGGCCCGTGATACGTGGCCGAGCCGTCCCCCGCGATCGCGCCGAGTCTGTATTCATACATCCGGCCCGGCTCCGCCGTGACATCGACGAACCGGTAGAGCCGCGAGTGCTCCGGCGCGATCATCTCTTCGGTCACGCGCAGTTCGTCCACCGCGCCTTCTTCGCGCCGCAGGACGTGGAAGCCGACGAGATCGGTCTCGGTCACCGTCATCCAGACGATCTCGACGCCGTTCAGAGCGAGCGAGGCGCCGAAGTCGGCCAGGAAGACCGGGGTCGGCTCACCCACTTCGAGCGTGATCGGCACCTCGACCACGCGGGACGTCGCCTCGTTGGTCTCCACGAAGAGCACCGCTTCGTGCGTCCCCAGGCCGAGCTCGGCCGCGTCGAGCACGAGCTCGAACTGCGTCGGATCGCCCGCTTCCACCTCGAAGTGCGAGGCCGACAGGAGCACCCACGAGGGCGCGGCATTCGGCGCTTCGTCGTAGTCGAGTTGGCCGTCGCCCGAGGCGGCTTCGACCGAGACGAAGAGCCGGTTCACATTTCCCAGCACCGCCTTCGGGACGCCGAATTCGGCCGATCTGCCGCCTTCGGCGAAAACGAAGTGCGACGGAGGGATGATGACCTGGAACCCTTCGGAAACCACCACCGCCGGGGCACCGATCTGCGCCTGCACCTGGGCGCCCGCTAGAATCGCCCACTCTCCGAACTGGCCGCCGGTGTCCAGGTTCTCGTCGGTGTCGATGCGGAAGACCAGGTTCATGTCCCGGGTCGGATTCGGCAGCCCCTCGAACGTGGTCACGCGAAGGTAGATGTTCTCGCCGTCTTCTTGCGCCTCGACGGTGGCGAAGTCGAGCGAGTCACTGTCGTCGCCGTCGACCAGGAGCGTGTCCCACTCGGCCCCGGGAGGAGCGAGGCGCGCCGACGTCGGCACGGCCGCCATCATCGCCCCCTTCTCGCCGCGGCGCTCCGACCAACCGCGCAGCGCCTCGGCCAGGCCGGCGGTCGAAGCGACGCCGCGCGCGGAAGCCATCGTCGTCGGGGCGCGCGCAGCATCGGTCAGCGGTTGCTGGAGCTCGAGGCGGATCCGCGCGTCGTCGATCGACTGACCGGACACCGAGGGGAAGAGGTTCAGCTCGAGGCGACCGCTGCCCGAGTTCGAGACCGCGATCGTGGCGTGGTGCACGCCCGCCGAATCGACGCGCGCCGAGACCGCCTCCACGTCGAGCGACAGCACCGGCTGCGAGATCGCTCCCTCGAGCGGGCCGACCAACGGGCTTTCGCCATCGTCGTAGACCGCGCTGACCCAGTACTCGTACCACTGACCGATGGCGGCCTCGGTGTCGGAATAGCTGCGCGCGATCACGGGCGTGCCCGTCAGCAGCGCCGGTTCCCCCACTCCCCGCGGAGAGCGATAGACGTGATAGCCGACGACCGGACTCTCGGGACCCTCGGCGATCCCTCGGGGCAACTGCCACGAGACATCCACCTGTTGAGCGAGCGATTGAACGTCGAGCCCGGTCGGCTGCGCGAGAACCTGGCGCTCGAGCACCTCGACGTCGTCGATGATCCAGCCCGGTCCGACGATTCCGATGTCGGAGGCGAAGGTGAAGCGGAAGCGGCAATCCGCGGCGCCGCGGTAGCGCGAGAGTTCGAATTCCGCCGACTGGACTCCCTGCGAGTTACCCGTCCATCCCTGCGAGCCGGTCGCGCCGACGATCGAGTTGTAGCCGCCTTCCGGTTGGAGTTGGACCCAGTTGGCGCCGCCGTCGGTCGAGACCTCGACATACCCGCCGTCGTAGAGCGGCTCGGTGATGAACCAGTGGTCGAACGCCAGCGTGGCGTGCTCGTACCCGGTCAAATCATGCGGAGGGGTCTCCAGCGTGGAGAAACTGCCGTGCGAGTAGAAGCCGTCGAGCACGCAGCCCCATGCCCGCACGCCCGAGGCGGCGGTGGCCGGAAGGACCGGTTCTCCCCAAGCCCATTCGCCGAGCGGGTTCGCGACGTAGCCGCCATGGTCTCCCTCGAAGGTCGCGAGCGTCCCGCGCACGATCTCGAACGACCGGAATCCCTCCTGCGGTTCGCGCGCACTATTCGGAGTGCTCGCGCCGTCGGTCGCCTCCACTCGGTACTCGAAGAGGTCTCCGACCACGTCCCCCGCTAGCGGAACCTCCGCGCGATGGCCGCCTCCATCGACCGCCTGCATCGCGAGCGTCACCTCCGCGCCGCCATTGCGGCGATAGATCAGATTCACGCTGGTGAGATCCCGATCGAGATTGTCCGTGACGTCGGCGAACACTTCGACCGAGGCGGCGCCTTCGGGTCGGCTCGGCAGAGTCGGAAGCTGGATCGACGGTGCGGTCACATCGGTCCCCACGCGGAAGGAGATCTCGCCCCCATCGGCGGGATAGGCCGTCTCTTGGCCGCTGGCGTCCCGGGCGACCAGTCGATAGCGAACCACGGTCTCGGCCGGCTGAGCGGCGAGGGACACCGCGTACTGACGAGAGACCCCCGTCGGGAACATCCCGAGTTGCAGACTCTGTTCGTCGCCGTCGAGCTCGAGCGTGACATGGGCGGTCACGCTCTCGTTCACGATCTGGAACAGCCCGAGGAACGTCGCCTGCAGCTCGATCGGCGACGCCGTGTCCTCGGTGTCGCGCTGATCGGCGTGGCCCACCTGGATCGAATAGTCGCCGACGCCGTGGGGTCTGAAGTTCCGCACGATCCGCTCGAAATTCGGCGTGCCGTCGTAGATGTCGCCGTTGTCGTCGTCGACCCGCAGGAGATCGATCAGATAGTCGTCGAAGTCCGCCGAATAGCCGTACCGCGCGAAGTGCCAGAGCGAGTCGGCCGCGCCCGCCCCGATGTCCTCGCGGAAGTCCCAGAGGGCGCTCGCGATGATGAGGCCATCCGTGTGCGACTCGTCGACGACGTCGTCCGGGAAGACCCGATCTTCATCGACTCGCCGAAGGTGGGAGCCGGGACCGAAAAACCCGATCCCGATGAGCGGCTGCCGAGTCATGGTCGCCGCCAGGTAGTCCGAGAAGCCTTCGTGCATGGCGCCGCTCGGCTGCGGGAACGGCCGGTAGGCGTAGTCGGTCACGCCGTGGCCGTACTCGTGATAGACGACGTCGGCGATGCGCGCGGTGTTGATGCAGGGACCGCCCGCTTCATAGAAATTGATCCCTACCCCATTCCAGAACGCGTTGCACTGCGAGCTGATGTCCACCGTGATCGGCATGACGTAGTCGAGCGCCGTGAACTCCGGGTCGAGCCGCTGCATGAAGTCGTGCGCGAGCATGGTGTGGTAGTAGGCGTCACGCTCGGAGGCGTCGGCGTCGCCCAAGCCGAAGTGGACGTCACGTGTCACTGCCTCGCCGTCGTCGACCGACAGTTCGAGCGACGGGCCCGCTCCCGACGTGGCGTCGATGACCTGACCGAAGGGGCCGCGCAGACCGGCGCGGAGCGTCCTGGTCGTCGTCGTCGGAATCGAGACTTCGAAGTCGCCGACGGTGTCGGTTGTGTCCGCGTGGATCGAATCGGGACCCGAGATCGAGACCCGCAGGTGCGGCAGTCCACGGAGCTGGTAGTTGTCGTCCGCCGTGACCATCTCGATGTCGGCGGTGACCGAACCGGTCACATTGGCGTGGCGGATCTCGTTGAAGCGCCAGAGCAACTCACCACTCGAAGCATCGACGAGCGTCGCCCAGACGCCGATCGGCTCGTCCGTCTCCACCACGAGGCGCCAACTCAGCCGATGCGTCAGCGCGCCGGCGGTGCGGATCGGCAGGAAACAGAGCTCGGCCTCGCCGCGCGCCCGCGCGCCGCTCGGCAGCCCCTCGAGCGCGCTCGTGAGCGCCATGGCCGCATCGATCAGTGGCGCGGAAGAAACGATCGCTGTCCTCGACGATCCTTCGCCCGACGAGAGCGGCGCGATCGCGGCGAGCGTGACCGATGAAACGGTCCCGGTGTCCTCGAGCCGGACGGTGAAACGTGAGTCGTAGACCGGGACCCCGTCGCGCATCTGGCGGAAGTGCACCCACTCGCCTCGGCCGCCGCGCACGGCGCGCACGAACGAGAGTTCGGCGGGATCGACCCAATCGCGCAGCGCTTGCTCGACGAACGCGAGAGCAATCTGGTCGGGCGCATCCCCGCGCGCCGCGAATCCCGTGATCGCGATCGGCGGACCGTCGAACCTCTCGGGTCGACCGGTGACCGCGTCCCAACGCGCCACCCACCCCGGGAGCCGCTCCGCAGTCGCGCGCCACGCCGTCGTCGCCGCAATCGGCGCCTGCCATGCCGTTGAACGCTGGGCGCGCTCCGTCGCCTCGCCTCGGCGATCCAAGGCAAACGACGCGTCGACCGGTCCTTCGACCGCCTGCGCCGATCCGCAGAGCGCCGCGCCGATGAGCATCGGAAGGGCGGTGAGCTTTCCGATGCGGGACGAGCGAACGAAAGCTGAAATCATCCTGATCTCCTCACGGCGAACGCGTGATGTACGGGGACGAAGGGGCATGGGGGGCATTGAGCCGGCAGCAGTCTAGCAGGGGCGCAATACGAAGCGAGCCCGCCGAGAGTTCGGCGGGCTCGTACCCAACCCCTCCAGATCTACCCGCAGACTCAGGGGCGACTGCGACGACGGCGAAGCAGTCCCAACCCACCCGTCAGGCCGAGAGCCATCAGGACCAAGCTGCTCGGTTCGGGCACGGCCGGCACGCCTCCGGGGACCAAGAGATGATCGCCGATCGAACCGTTCGACGCTGGGTCGGTCGGATCGGTATCGGGTCCGGAGAAGCCGGCGTTCCACGCGGCGGACGGACCTTCGTTGTTCACGCCGGGGCCGACGACATAAAAGTCGCCCCAGACCGGCGCGCGCAACGTCGTGAAGCGAATCTCCGTGAGACCGGCGCCGTTCGCCGGCGAGAAGCGAACGCCGTAGAGTGAACTCGGCAGACCCGGACAACTCGGGTCGGTCTCCAACGTGGTTCCGACACTCTGGACGTCGCCGAAGCCAGGCTGCGGCGCGATGTCGAGTTCGGTGAAGCTCGGCGAAGTCTCGAGCATGAGATCGGTCGCCGGACCGAGGCCGCGCGTGAAGCGGTAGGCGTACTGCCAGGAGTCGTCCACCAACTGGATGACTTCCCAATTGAGCCGGACCGGACCTTCGCTCGGCGGCGCCACCCAGCGACCGAGTCCGCCGAATCCGCCGTCGACCCAGAAGAGAGTCCCCGAATACGCGAACGACGGCGCCGCGGCGCCGCAGGTCAACGCGACCGTCAGCGCGACGGTCGGCAGAATGGAAGTAAAGGTGCGTAGTCTCGATGTCATGTCGATTCTCCTCCGTGCGGACTCCAAGGCGTCGGAGGGGGACCCGAAGTCGCCGCAGTCTAGGCGCCGACTCGATCGAGACGCCAGTGGCATTCCCGCGAAACCGAGAATATTTCTCCATAGAGAAAGGCCCACCGTGTGATCGGCGGGCCTTCGAATCAGTCGAAATCGACGAGTTGGCGGGTCGGAACTAGTTCTTGCGGCGGCGCTGCACGATGGCCGCGCCCGCGAGTCCGAGCCCGAGCCCGAGGAGCAAGAAGCTGCCCGGCTCCGGCACCGGATCGGCGCTGCCGCCGTTGCTGTCCGGGACGAGCAAGTGGCCCAGGTACGAACCGTCCGACGGCGCGACCGCCGGGTCGGTGTCGTTGGCGGTCAGGCCAGAGTTCCACGCAGTGTTGGGGCCGAGGCCGCCGGCATTGCCGTTCTTGGAGTAGAAGTCGCCCCAGACCGGTGCCCGATCACTCCAGAACTCGAACTGGCTGAACTGTCCGTCGGCATCGTCGAACTTGATGCCGTAGATCTCGCCCGGCATGTTCGGGTTGCTGGTTCCCATTCGAAGTCGCGTCGTACGTGCCGAGCTCGATCTCTTCGAAGTTTCCAGTCTCGTCCCAGATGTTCTCTGCCGTGAATGAAGCGGAGACCTCGAGGATGAAGTGGCTGGTCTCACCCTTGGGATGAGAGAACTGGTAGAGGTAGTGCCAGTCGTCACCGTCCTGAACCACACGCCAGTTCAAGGTGGTGGGATCGTCGGTGTGCGCCAGCCAGTTGCCGGTGCCGACAATGCCGCCATCCAGGCTGGTCAGTCCGCCGGAATAGGCGAAGGCGGACGAGCTGGCGGCGAGCGCGGCGAGCGCAAGCGTTCGCATAGATGCGGACATCGATCTCTCCTTCCGCAATTCAGGGGCGCGCGTGACACGAGAACTGAAATTGTGCGGCCGACGATGGTAAGTTATTGGGCAGCCCGAAAGCGACAATTTTTTCTCTCTAGTTGTCCGCCTGGCCAGGGGCGATGTGGGGAAGTACTCTTCCCGCGACCCAAACTCGGAGAGGTCCCAGGATGCAGAACTCGCGAGAACGCACCCATCACGCCGCCATCCCGCCACTGAGCATGGGCCAACTCCTTATCGGCCTAGTGGTTCTGGCGCTG
>CAZVYN010000041.1:0-35077 GCA_964631125.1 uncultured bacterium
AGCTCGCCGTCGACGAAGCCGCGGGAGATCACATCTCGACCGTCGGCCGTCAACGAGGCGAGTCCGCAACCTCCCCCGCCGCTCGCCCAGACCGTCGTGGCCGACGGCTCGGTCGTGTCGGCCTGCGACGAGAGCCAGCGCCCGCGCGGATCGAGAATCTCGAGTCGGTAGACATACGCGATCTCGTTGATCAGCGGTGCGTCTCGGAATTCTCCTACTCGATCGGTCGGTAACACGAGCACGCTGTCGCTGTCGCTGCCGCTGCTGCCGCCGACGCCGCCGTCCCGCGCGACGCGCACCGCACGCACGGCGCGCAGGTCGCGGATCGGTCCGACATCCCAGAACAACGTGGCGCTGCGGTCGCCGCCCAACACCCGCAGGACCGACGGTGTGCCCAATGTTCCGGGGTTCTCGGGATCGAACAGATTGGTGTGATCGCGATCGGAACATCCGTAGTGCGCCCCCGAGGCGATCGTCGCGGCGAGGATCGTCGCCGCCCAGGCCGCGCGGGTCACGGCGAACCCCCGCCGTCGTCGCGCAGCCAGAGCCAGGCGGAGGCGGCCACCAGCACTTCGGCGGTGATCCAGCAACCGCTGGCCGCGCGGTCGAATCGACGCGCGCGGTCGAATCGACTTCGCATCAGGCCCCGGTCCGAGGTGGCCTCGTAGTCTTCGAAGGCACGGTTTCCAGCGCGATTCGCGAGGATCCCGGCCGTTCCCGCCGCGAGCGCCGCGAGCGGCGCCGCGACCCGCCAGCGCGAGGGCGCGTTCGAGAGCCGCGCGCGCGATTCCGTGGAGGTGCTCGGAAGCGCGACCGAGAGCGACACCTCCAGCCGGCCGTCCACGAGCCGCTGCGGCTCCACCAGAACGCGCTCGCTCGCCCCGTCCGGTGTGAGGAACTCCAAGAGAGTCTGACCGACTCGGGGCAAGAGCAACGCGGTCGGCGTCGAACCGAGATCGAGCCCGTCGATCCGGATGCGCGCCGCCACCGGCGTTGTCACGATCGAGATCGGCGTCAGGGAGGGGATCGTCAGCGTGTCGATCGCCCCCCCGCGCACGGTCACCGCCACGCGATACGGCTGGAGCCAGAGGCTCTCCCCCGCGCTCGCCCCCAGTTCGAGGATGTGGGGTCCGACCGTGACCGAATCGACAGTCGCCGGGAGCAGACCGAGGGAACGGCGGTCGAGCCAGACGGGACGCGAGGGGGACGACGGCTCCGCCGAATGAACAACGAGCGCGCCGGTGGATTCACTCTTTGCGTCGGTCGCGAGGCAGAGGAACCCCAGGGTCCAGACGAGCCACGGGCGCTGCTCACGGGACGGGCGCATACGCGTAAACCTCCCCTCGCTCCGTTGCGACCACGATCTCTTCGTCGCCGATCAGTGGAACGACGCTGACCCGTCCCGGCAGATCGAGACTCCACGCGGTCTCGCCGCCGCCGCCGCGGAGCGCGACAAGTTTTCCGTGACCGGTCGCGGCCAAGACGAACGGGCCGACCGCCGCGAGCGGATGCGGCGTGATATCCCCCAGCTCGCGGCGCCAGTTTAGTGCTCCCCCGTCCCTTGCTCGCGCTTCGACCTGGCCGCCTGGCGTCGCCGAGACGAGCGACTCTCCCCACGAGACCGGCGCGGACAGGATCCCCGCCGCGCGGCGCTCGCGACGCAGCGTCCGGCCGTCCAGGGCGCTGACGAACTCGACGTCGCCCGCCAGCGAGACAAGAACCAAGTTCCCATCGAGCAGGCTCGGCGGCGCTGCCCTCGGCCCCGCCGCCGAGCTTCGCCAGACGACGCGCCCGTCTCGACGATCGAGAGCCCAGAGAGAGTCGTCTCGCGCCGCCACGAAGACACGGTCGCCATCCAGACAGAGGCCCGCGGCGATCGGTCCGGCCGAGCGCCACTCCCAACTGGGATCGCCGGGGGCCGGGTCGAAGGCGGAGACGCGTCCGTCGGGCGCGATCACGACCGCTCCGAGCGAATCCGCGGCCAACGCGATCGATGGCAGCGCGAGATCCCGCGCGGCGAGAGCCTTCCCATTGCGCAGGTCGAGGGAGAGAAGCTTCGCGCGCTGCAGCCCCTCGACCACCCAGACCCTCGCCGACGCGCCGTCGGCCGCGATCGGCAGCGCGATCCCCTTCTTGATGCGACGCGACCAGATCGACTTCCCGCTCATGCGGTCGAGACAGGTGACGCGATGGTCGCTGCTCGCCACGAGGATGCGTTCGCCCACGCGCACCAACGGAAACTCGACACTGCGTCCGCAGTCGCGATGCCACCGCGCTTCCAGCGCGCCCCCGTCCCAGTCGGCCAACAGCGAACGCGCCTCGCGCGCGGCCGGCGCCGACGCCCACACTGCCAACGCCGCGCACAGCGCGAACGCTTCGCGGCGCACGAGCCGACCCCGCGCCATCAGTAGTTCCATCCGACGAAGAAGTCGGAGTGCGTCCGCCGTCCCCAGTGCGTGAAGTCGGTGCGGCGGCCGAAGTCCATCCGCAGGACGAGCACCCCACCGAATCCCATGCGCAGCCCGACGCCGTACGCGCCCAACCAATCGTCCGCCGGGCCGCGGCTCCAGGCGGTGGCGGCGTCGGCGAAGACCGCCCCCTCGATGCCCGGCAACTCGATCGAGCCCATCGGCAGGCCCAGGAGGAAACCGCGCACCAGAGGGAAACGGACCTCGTGGTTGACCAACAGCGTCCGATTGCCGAGCAACGTCCGCAACGGATGAACGCGAAGTGAGTGCGAACCACCCAGCGTGTAGATCTCGGGATTGTCTCCGTCGCTCCAACGCCCCTGGACCCGGAGGGCGTAGGCGGAGCGCAGCCCGAGACGGAAGTATCGGCGGTAGTCTCCCAGCAGCAGCGTCGCCTCCGGCGCGCCTTCCTCCACGTTCACCTCCAGTCCGGCCGTGAGATGGAGCCTCTGTCCGTCGATCGGGCCGGTGCTCAGCCAGAGGGAGGTGTCGCGCACGAACGAGAGCGTGTGCGTCCCGACCACCCCGCGCCGACGGAACGAATTCGACGGACGATCGGTGTCGGTGTGAGCGACCGAGACATTGGTCTCGACCCGTTCGAAGCGATTGAGCGGATAACTGAGGAAGACCCCCGCTCCGACCGTCCGCTCGAAATACGGTAGGCGGGTCGCGTCGTAGCGATCGCCGCTGAAGTGGAAGGCCGAGACGCCGTAGTTCAGTCGACGCGACAGATTGACGTAGTTCACGCCGAACGAGAGATGATCGAGGAAGTCCGAATCGACCACGGTGGAGTTGGCGAGGTGCAGGTAGACGAGATGATCCCCCATCACGTCGGAGATCACCGCCTGCACTCCTTCGCCGGTGCGAAACGCCGGGTCGACCACCACGCCGCCTTGTGCAATGTCGAGCGCGAAGCGGGATCGGAACTTCGTCTCGTGCGCCGCGATCTCGCCCTCCTCCGATCGACTCGATCGCCAGCCCGGCGTGCTGTCGGGCGGGGCAAGTGCGATCGCTCCCAGCGCGCTGTCGGGCCAGGCGAAGCGACGCACCTGGAACGAACCGCGATGGAAGATCGTCGCGAGGAAGGCCCGCTCGCCGTCGATCGCCCGCGGGTCGAAGATCGCGTCGAGCGACCGCGTCAGTCGTTCGCCGTTCCCCCGCTCATCGACCCAATAGACATCGTGGAAGCTGTCGCGATCCGAGACGAAGAGCAGCCCCTGGCGCCGCGTCTCCCAACTCGGCGCCTGATCGTTCCAGGCGCCGCGCGTCAGATGCCGGATCTCGCCGCTCTCCAGGTCGAGCCGGAAGAGGTTGCGCGCCCCTCGGTCGCCCCCCGGTGTGCGATCGGAACTCCAGACCACGACGTCGGCCCACGGGCAGTAGGAGGGATCGAGATCCTCGTAGCGATCTTCGGTCAGACGACGCAACGCTCCCGACGTTCGGTCCAAGAGATAAAGATCCGAAGTCCCGTCGCGCCCCAAGCCGCTGAAGACCACGCGTCGCCCGTCGGCCGAGACCGAGGGGGAACGCAGGCCGACCAGATCTTCGAAACGGTACCGCTCGGTCACCTCCCGCTCCGGCAACGAGAAGACGACGATCTCGTCTTGATCGCGATGCTGCGCGACCAAGAACAGCTCCCCGCCCGGACCGACGTCGAGCCGAGTGCGGAACGCGTGGAACGACTCGAAGCCGCTCTTGCGCTCCCCTGGGAGCAGCACTTCGACCTGGCGCTCCTCTCCCGTGCGCGAGGCCCGGTAGAGATTGGTGAAGCCGCCTCGATTCGAGAGGAACGCGAAGGCGTCGACCGAACTCGAATCGTCCACTAGCGGGAGCGGCTTCATGGCGTAGCCGCCGGCTCGCGTCAACGGGGTCGAGGCGAACTCGGCCGGACTCGCCGCGGTCACGCCCGGGAAGTAGCGCTGCTGGAGCGCGAAGGTCCATTCGGCGGAGAGCTGGTCGGCGGTCACGCCGAGCACGTCCTCGATTCCCTCTTCGAACGTGCGCCATCTCCAGATGCGGTCGTAGAAGAGACGGATCCGATCTTCACCGTAGGTCTCGCCGATGTGATCCAGCATCGACTGGCCGAGCTTGTAGAGCGTGAACGTCCCGTCGTAACGCCAGAACTCCGACAACTCGGGCAGCGCGCCGCCGACGACCAGGTCGCGCAGGACCATGTCGGCTTCGGGGTCGCGCTCTTCCGACCAGTGCACCGCGAGTCCCTCGGTGAACCAGAGCGGCAGGTAGATCTGCGTGGCGCGGAAGTGTCGTCGATGGACGTCCTGCGCCAACGACCGTTGGAAGACGTGCACCAGCTCGTGTTGCAGCGTCTCGCGGAACTCCACGATCGATCCACCGAACGGCATGACGACCCGTCCGCGCGCATGTTCGGTCAGCCCGGCCACGCCCTCCGGCAGGAAGTACGGCGTGACGTTCGTCTGCTCGAAGTCTTGATGGCTGCTGTAGACGATGAGCGGGATCGGTTCACGCACCTCGTGCACGAACCGGACGCGCAGGATGTCGTAGCTCTCCTCCGCCCAGACGAGCGCCGACTGCGCGAGTGCTTCCTCGGCGTCGTAGAAGTAGAGATGGAAGTGGGCGCTCTCCAGCACTCGCCACCCGAAGTCGGAGTACTGGACCTTGTTCTTCCCGAAGTAGATGGCCTGGGCGGAGACGGACGGAGGGAAGAGCGCGCAACAGAGCGCGAGGACCGCCGCGGAGCCGAGGAAAGAGGTGCGTGGCATCGATGGGGCGCGCGCCAACCCTGCGCGCGTCGAGAGACTAGCACAGGCCGCGCGGGCTAGTAGGTCGACCAACCGTCGGACCAACGATCGCGATCGACGGCGCGCGAGTGGCGTTGGTTTCCGTCGAGCCAGCGCTCTCCCGGTTCGAGCGCCACGCGCCAGAAGGCGCGAGTGGGATCGTCCGCGCGACAGGCCCAGTCGCCTCGTCGGTGGAAGCGCAACCGCATCCGCGCCTCTCCGCGCTGCGGGGTCGGACGCGAGTCGCCGGCCCGCTCCCGTCGAGCCGTGACGACCGCCGGCCCGAGAGAGACCGGTCGGATGAGGCGCGCGTCGGCCTCGACCCGATCGTGCGCGAAGAACTCGAATCGATAGTTCGAGAGATCGAAAGCATTGACGAGGAAGGCCGGCTGATCGATCACGCGGCGACCCGCCTCCAGCCGCGGTTCGGCGTCGCCGAAGAGATCGACCCATCCCCCTCCCGCTTCGACACACTCCAACGCCACTTCGATCGGACCATCGAGGCGCAGCCGCTCCAGCGGCGCCGGCGCGTGGTACCACTGCCGGTAATGATCGAAGCCAGCTCGGGGCAGTCGCGGTCGGACGAAACCCTCGAGATTGCGCTCCGCCGTGCGCAAGATCCGCGCGTAGCGATCTTGCAGGGCGAAGATGCGGCCATCGAGTTCGAACTTCTCCGGTCCGCTCGGGAGCTGCGGCCCGAAGCGCGCGATCTCTTCGCCGTCGATCGTCAGGCGGAGAACAGACCCCGGGCGCGGGGAAGCGAGCAGATCGAGCGCCAACTCCGCGCGGTCGGCGTCGGCCAACACCGCGGCGAGATCAGGGATGGAGAAGGTCTGCACCACCCGATCGCCGACCCGATCCAGACGTACGCGCACTCGATCGGCGTCCGGATCGCTCCACCTGATCCCGAGGATCCCGAGCGCCACCGGGAGCGCGACGAGCGCGCTCGCCCCCCAAGCGACCTCGCGGCCCAGCACGCGGCGACCCGATCCTCGGCGCGAGAGGGAACGAGCGACCCATCCCGCGACGGCGAGCACGAAGGCGGCCACGAGGACCGCGTACAGTCTCCCGGCGAAAGTCGGCGCGAGTCCCGTCCCCGCCGCCAGGCCTTCCCGTCCGAGTGCGAGCAGCGCCATCCCCGCGGCGCACGCGATCAACAAGACGGCGCGCGCGCGGAGCGAGGCGAGCCAGGCGCTCGGCGACTGCGAACGCCAGCGCCCGATCCGATCCCAGGCGAACGCGCCGATCCAGACGGCCGCCACCGCGGACAACGGCGACGCCGCGGCGAGCGCGGGAATGTTGTAGCGACTCACGAGATGCGAGAATGCGTGAACGGCCGAGACGTAGGAGACGAGCAGCGCCAGCACGAGCAGTCCCGAACGACGCACGAGCGCCAACGCCGCCCCGAGCAGCGCCGAGAGCGCGAGCAGCGTGTGGAGATGCACCGGCGGCGGCAGCGAACCGAACCAGAAGCGCAGGTCGGTCTTGATCGCCGGGATCGTCCAGAACCACGCGAGCTTGGCCAAGACGAGCGCGCCGAATCCGACCGGGTCGTTTTGCACGGTGAGTTCGAACGCAGTCTCGTAGAGCGCCTTCTTCTGGTTCTTCGCTCCGCGTGCTCGAACGCTCGCCTCCTCCAATTCAGGCGTCCACGCGTCCCCCGCGCCGAGCGTCTCGAATCCGCGGTCGGGCACGTAATTGCCGCGATAGATCCAGAGCGCGGCGTCGCCCGAGGTGGTGAGCGGATCGAACGGCAGATGCGCGAGCGCGAGGAACAACCAGAACGGCGTCAACCCGGCGAGCAACCCGCCCGCGCGCCAACCGAGATGGCGCGTCCAGCCCGCCCTCTCGGTTCGCAGGAGCAGGTCGAGCAACAGCACCGGAATCGCCGCATAGCGGAACGTAGTCTTGACCAAGAGGAGCGAGGCCAGCGCGAGCCCGCCCAGGAAGAGCGAGCGGCGATCGGAGCGGTTGCGCGTTCGCTCCAGTCCCCACGCGGCCAACAGCAGGAAGAACGCCATCGGGATCTCGGTCATGATCGCGGTCGCGTAGTAGAGATTCGGCGGGAAGAGGACGAAGGCCAGTCCTGCGAGGAGCGCGGCGATTCGTCGCCGCGTGAGACCGAGCCGAAGGGATCCGGCCAGAGAAGAGGCGAGAGCGGTGGCGAGTGCGGCCGCGCCCGCGAAGAAGAGCGCAGAGACGACACGGCCGGCCGTCTCGGCGGAGCCGGACGGCGCGTAGGCCGCCGCTAGACTCCAGCCGTAGATCGGAGCGTGCTGGAAGATCCAATCATCGAGGCCGTAGCGTGCGCGCGACTCCGCGTCGAAGCCGGCGCCGCCGAACAGTTGCGCGAGCGCCCGCGGAGCCTCGGTCGACATCCGGGCGAGCCCCTGACCCAGATGGTGGTACTTCGCGCTGTCACCCTGCACCGGGTAGAGCCGCTTCGGGTCGGCGCCCAGATTCGGAAGCGTCAAGAACAGTGCGAGGAGCGCGATCGCCAGCGGCAGCCACCGCGCCGCGCGATCCGCCGCCAACGTGGCCGGCGGCGCGGCCGGCAGTGCGGCTGTCTGCGCGGCCGACGGCCCGGCCGACGGCGCGGCCGCACGTGCGGTTGGCCGAGTGCGAGCAGAGGGGGAAGGAAATTTCAAGGGGAGCAGGCCGTAAGCCGAGTTCTGTTCCGGATCTCCGCCGCGAGCGACGAAGAGACCGGGATCGTCATTTCTCTACGACACTCGTCACCGAGTGCCTCTAGCAACCAACCCGGGAGTGTTGTCGAGACGGACCATCTCTCCTCCCCTATTCGGTCTTGCTCCGGGTGGGGCTTGCCGAGCTGCCCTCGTCGCCGAGGGCACTGGTGAGCTCTTACCTCACCGTTTCACCCTGACCGGACGCTGCCTGTGATCCGAAGACCATGGGCAACAGCCCGGCGGTCTGCTTTCTGTTGCGCTTTCCTTGGGATTGCTCCCACTGGGAGTTACCCAGCACCCTGTCCTGTGGAGCTCGGACTTTCCTCGAGGACCGACTCCGGAGAGCCGACTCCGCGCGACGATCGCACCTGCTTCCCTTGACTCAGTGTCGCATCCGAACGGTCTGTCTTGCGACGGGCTCAGCCGCGCCAGACCAGGATCCGGCCGCACGATTCGCAGAGGACGATGTTGGCCCCCTTGCGCACTTCGTTCAATCTCTGCGGCGGAAGTTGGTAGAAGCAGCCGCCGCACGCGCCCTGTTGCACGCCGACCACCGCCATGTCCCCCTTGTTCGCGTGGATGCGACCATACCGCTGACGCGTGCCGGGATCGAGTCGCTCGACCAGTTCCTGTCGCTCCGCGTCGGCTCTGGACAGGAGAAGCTGCCGCTCCGCCAGCTCCGCGTCCAACCTGGCGCGGACCTCGTCGAAACGCTTTCGCTCCGCCGCCACCACGTCGCGTAACCGAGCGACTTCACCCTGGGCCGACTCCTCGCCGGTCAGGAGATCCAATCCGCGATCCTCGAACTCCGAGGCTCGGCGGCGCATCTCCTCGACCTCGCGCGTCAACGCCTGGTATTCGGCGTTGTTGCGCACACGGAACTGCTGCACCTCGAGTTCCCGCCGACGTCCCTTGGCAAGATCCGACTCGCGCTCCAGCGCGCGTCGCTCCTGCTGCGATTCGTCCAGCTTCCGCTCGACGTCTTCCAGCAACTGGAGTTGCGTCTTCAGCTCGGCTCGCTGACGTTCGAGCTCCTGCGGGATCGCGGAGATCCGCTCGCGCAGGAGACTGGACCCCGAGTCCGCCTGGCTCAGCGCGACGAGGATCTCGATCTGACTCTGCATCTGACACTCCATCCGACACTCGCCTTCCGACGGCCCGTCAAAATGCGAAAGGCGCACCCGTCTTCACCGGTGCGCCTCTCCCTCGAAACCGATCCGAACGCTCGCGACCCTTCGCCTCTCGGCGTGGGTCCGAGCCTTCGTTCGGTCTCCACGATGGTGGGCGGAACAGGGATTGAACCTGCGACCCCCGGCTTGTGATGCCGATGCTCTCCCAACTGAGCTACCCGCCCCTGCAGTCTCGAAACTTGGACTCTTGGAAACTGGACTCTCGAATATTGGCCTTGGGCCCGCTCGGATTCGAACCGAGGACCAACCGGGTATGAGCCGGCCGCTCTCACCGCTGAGCTACAGGCCCTCCAGTCGCCACGACTCGAGCTCGGGTGCGCGACGCTATCAGAGGCGTTCCAGAGCGTCAACGCTGCGACCGTCCCTTCTGTGTGCGTACGGACTGGGCTCGTTGCGGCAGGGTCATCAAACGATTTCGGCGAACGCGCGGAGGCGTCGACGGCGGGTCGGGTGCCGCAGTTTCCGCAGCGCCTTGGCTTCGATCTGCCGGATCCGTTCGCGCGTGACGTTGAAGAGCGCGCCGACTTCTTCCAGCGTCCGCGGACAGCCGTCCTCGGTCAGACCGAACCGGAGGCGGATGACGCGCGCCTCGCGCTTCGTCAACGTCTCCAAGACCTCGTTCACCTCGTCGCGCAACATGGCGAAGGCGGCCGAGTGCGCCGGCGAGATGACGCTCGTGTCCTCGATGAAGTCTCCGAGGTTCGAGTCGTCGTCCTCGCCGATCGGTCGGTCGAGCGAGATCGGCTCCTGCGCCGCCTTCAAGACCATCTTGATCTTGTCGGCCGGCATCTTGAGTTTGTCGGCGATCTCTTCCGGCGTCGGTTCTCTGCCCAGATCCTGCAAGAGGCGACGCGACGTGCGCACGACCTTGTTGATCGCTTCGATCATGTGCACCGGCACGCGGATGGTGCGCGCCTGATCGGCGATCGCCCGCGTGATGGCCTGTCGGATCCACCAGGTAGCGTAGGTGGAGAACTTGTAGCCTTTGCGGTAGTCGAACTTGTCGACCGCGCGCATCAGCCCCGAGTTCCCTTCTTGGATCAGGTCCAAGAACTCGAGCCCGCGGTTCGTGTAGCGCTTCGCGATCGAGATGACGAGACGCACGTTGGCTTCGATCATCTCCCGCTTCGCCTGATCGCGGTCGCGTTCGCCGCGTTGGATCTTCGTCACCGCCGTGGTCAGCTCCGCGATCGTCATGAGCTGATCCTGTTCGGTCCGCCGGATCTTCCGCCGCTCCGCCTTGAGGTCGCGCTGCGCCTGCGCGAGTCCGCTCTCGATCTCCTTGATCTCTTCCGGCGACAGATTCGGGGCCTTGATCAGGCTCTTCTTGGACGCGCCCTTCTCCGTCCCCTTCTCTGGAGCGCCTGTCGCCTTTCCGCCCTTGGCCGCGCCGCCCTTGGCCGCGCGAACGGACGCGAGCAACGACTCACGCGCCCTGATGTCCTCCTCGATCTGACGGATGACATCCTCGGCCTCCTGCAGCCGGTGCAACTCGCGCTTGAGGCGCGCGCTGACCCGATCGATCAGCTTCTGGGAGAGTCCGAACTTCTGCACCTCGGCCACCAACTTCAACTCGGCCTTGGAGAGGGAATCCTGGAGTTCTTGGCGGCGCTTCTCGGGCAGACGCTTCAAGGTCTCCTGGCGCACCTCGTCGTACTCTTCGTGCGCCTTCGTCACCTTGACGATCGTGAGCGCGACCCGCTTCCGCTCCGCCAGCGCCGACTCCTCGCCGTTCCAGTTCGCGAGGTCGATCTGGATGATGTCCTCGAGCTTGCACTTGGCGATCTTCAGTTTCTCGGCCGTCGCCTGCAGCTCGCGAATCGCGATCGGAGTCTGGAACATCGTGCGCGAGATCGCGATCTCGCCCGATTCGATCCGCTTGGCGATCTCGACCTCGCCTTCCCGATTGAGGAGAGGGACGCGACCCATCTCGCGGAGATACATCCGGACAGGGTCGTCATAGCGGACGATCGCCGGAACCGCCGGCTTCTCGTCCTTCTTCTTCTTCTTCTCCTCCTTCGCGGGGCGGAGCTGCTTGTGGCTCTTGTAGGCCTCGGCCTCGGTCTCATACCAGGGGACGTTGAGCTCTTGCAGGAGACGGAACGCGTCGTCCATCTCCTCGACCATCTTGTCGCCACCGACGTTCTGGCTGAGACGGTCCTCGACCTGCTCGTACGTCACGAAGCCTTGCCGCACCGCCAGGTCCTTGATGTCCTTGAGCGCGGCCGAGCCCTTCCCCTTCTTCGTCGACTTCTCTGCGTCGGGACTGGCGCCGGCCGGTCCGGACTCTGCTTTTCCGGACAGTGCTTTTCCGGAGACTGCTTTCCCGGAGACTGCGTTTCCCGCGGCCGACTTCCCGCTCTTGGAGGCGACGCCGGAGGCGAGCGGGAGGGCCGCACCCTTCCTCGGATTCTCGGTTCGTCCGCCCGGCCTGGAGTTGAGAGTGGCGCGAGCCAGGACTTCCGCCTTCGTCAATCCAGCCGCCCGGACCTGACCGCCGCCCTTCGGCGGCGTACTCGGCGCCCCGGACTTCGACGCGGGAGATCCCTTGGCGGCGGGGGTAGGCTTCGCCCCAGCCGCGCCGCGAGCGTCTCCGCTTCCCCGTGAATCCTTGGCGCCTCCGTCGGTCTTCGACGCCGGCACTCTTGCTTGAAGAGCCGCCGCTCGAACCGCAGCCCCCGGAAGCGACTTCGCCGGATTCGCGTTGCTGGAAGGGGCTCTCGCCGAGAGGACCTTGGTCGGTCCAGTCTTGGTGGGGCCAGTCTTGGAAGGGGCGGGCCTCGGTGAGTCCGGGTGGGAGGCGCCCGCCTTCGATGAACCTGCCTTGGACGTCGTCTTCTTCGGAACGGCGGCGGTCTTCATTGCGGCTCGACTCTCCTTGTTGGGCATTCAGCCTTTATATCCTATGGATCCGCACGGTTCCAGATGATCTTGTCGAGCGTCGAGACTCCTTTCGGTCCACCCCTTCCATTCCGTTCATTCCGCTCCGCTCGGGCGAGACGCCCCCTGCACTCCGCTGGCGGAACTCCGCGCCAACTCCTCGGAACGCTGCCCCAGTCGCTGCTTCTCCAAGAGCCACCTCCCCAGCGCCTCGTGGTCGCCTCGCTCCTCGGCCCGCCGGATCTCCGCGGTGACCGCGACCCGTCGCTTCTGGATCTCCCGCGCCTCCAACCGATCGAGCAGTTCCCAGGGAAGGGCCGGCGCGGCCGCCTCCGTCACGAAGAGCTCCGTCAGAGCCCCCCCCTGCGGATGCTCATGGACCAGCGCGGACAGCAGGCGAGCGGAGGCGGACGGATCCCCGTCCGGCGCTCCCTCGGCGCGGTTCGCGATCCAATCCAGGAGCTCCACCGTTCGGCCGGGCGCGCCCGCTCTCTCCATCGCCCGCGCCAGCGCAGCCGCTCCCGAAGGATGCAGAAGAGCCGACCGAAGACACTCACCCTCGAAGCGGGTCCATGGGGGGCGCGCCCCGGCGGGCTCGCCGCCGTCGCGACCCTCACGGCCCTGCGCGTCCAGGGACGTCGGCGCTGGACGACGCGCGGCCGACGCTGCGTTGTCGGCGCGCAGTCGATCCCGGAAGGCTTCCCGCGGGACGCCGAGACGTTCCGCCGCCTCGGCCAGCACCAATTCGCGGTGAAGCGGATCCGGCACGGCGCGCATGACCCCGTAGGCGTGCTCGAGCGCCTCGCGCCGGTTGAGGGCGCCCTCGCTCACCTGTCGCTCGAGGAAGGCCAACGAGGTCGGCGCCTTGGCCAGCTCCCCACGAACGTGCGCCGCTCCTGCCGATCGCACCCAGGTGTCGGGATCCTCGCCCGGCGGCGGCGACGCCACCCGCACTTCCGGAAGGACGCCGGCCAGAATCGGGAGCGCGCGCAGCGCCGCTCGGCGACCGGCGGCGTCCCCGTCGAACAGCAAGACCACCCGGTCGGAGATCCGGTGGAGCAGGCTCGCCTGCTCGGCGGTCAACGCGGTTCCGCACGTGCCGACCGCCGCCGCCGCGCCTGCCTGCGTCAGCGCGATCACATCGAAGTACCCCTCGACGACGACCAAGAACTCGGACTCCTTCGCGATCTCTCGCGCCTGCCGCACTCCGAAGAGCACCGAACTCTTGCGATAGACGGCCGTCTCGGGCGAGTTGAGGTACTTCGCGGGATCGTCCCCCAGTGTCCTCCCACCGAACCCGACCGGCGCCCCGCCGGCGCTCTCGATCGGGACCATGATCCGATGGCGGAATCGGTCGTAGATGCGGCCCCCCTCCGCCTCGACGGCAAGCCCCGCCTCCACCAGCGTCCGCTCTCCGACCAACGCGCGAGCATGCGTGAGCAGCGCGCTCCAACCGTCCGGCGCGAGGCCCACGCCGTACCGTGAGACGCTCGTCGGCTCGATGCCGCGTCGCTCCAGATACTCGCGCGCACGATCCCCGACCGTTCCCGCGAGCTGATCGGCGAAGAAGGTCGCCGCCACCTTGAGCGCCTGCCGGATCCGCTCGAGCGAATCGCCGTCCTGTCCGCGTCGGACCGGTTTCGGGATGCCCGCGCGATCAGCGAGGAACTCCAACGCTTCGGGAAAGCTCATCCGTTCCTGCGCCATGACGAAGGAGAAGGCGTCGCCTCCCGCGCCGCAGCCGAAGCAGTGGTAGCTCTGATGCGACGGGCTGACATAGAACGACGGCGTCTTCTCCTGATGGAAAGGGCAGAGTCCGCGCCACCGCTGACCGATGCGCTTCAGGTCGACCTGCCCCTGCACCAGAGCCAGGAGGTCGGACGCCTCGCGCACGCGCTCGACGAACGGATCGGAACCGAAGCGCGTCATCTCGCAGACTCCTCCAGCTCGACGACGGTCACGCCCCAACCCCCTTCGTTCGGCTCCCCCTGACGCGCGCGACCGACCAAGGGATGTCGCTTGAGGAACTCCTCCACCGCCCGCTTGAGAGCCCCGGTTCCCTTGCCGTGCACGATTCGCACCGGCGAGACGCGACGGACCGCGCTCCGATCGAGGAAACGCTCCAATCGATCGAGCGCATCGTGCGCGGACATCCCGCGGAGATCGATCTCCCGTTCGGTGGGACCCTCATCGACCGGCTCGCTCGATGCGCTCGATGCGCTCGCACGGCGCGGCGCTAGGCTCGGGCGCGCCGCCGCATGCTCCGCCGGCAACTCCTCCAGTGAACGCGTCGGCACCTCCACTCGGCGTCCATCCCACTCGACCCACAACCGCGGTGAACCGAGCGAGACCTGCACGATGCGAACGGCGGCCCGCAGATCGGGCGACCAGACGATCGAACCGGGTTGGAGTTCGTGCGCCGCCAACCGTCGGCCGCGCTCCCTCCGAGGCGTTTCCGGCGCAAACGTTTCAGCGCCTCGCGCCACTTCCCGTTCGGCCCGCCGCAGCGATTCGAGCGTCCCGTGGCGCACCGCTCCGAGATCCGACCCGGCCGCCAGCGCCTCCTTCACCCGAGTCTCGGTCTCGAAACGGAGCCGGGCAAGCGCCGCTCGCGTCTCGTCGTAGAGCCCGCCGATTCGTTCCGCTCGCGCCGACCGCAGCGCGTCGATGCGCGCGCGCAACCTCTCGGATTGACGCTCGTGCCGCGCCCGCGCCTCGCTCACCGCCGCCCGCTCTCGCTCGAGACGCGCCCGCTCCTCCTCCAGGGCGCGCTGCTCGGTCTCCAGGCGTTGGGAGATCCGATCGAGTTCGATCAAGCCGCGGGAGCGGAACTGCTCCGCATGCTCCAGCAAAGTCGACCCCGGCAGGAGCCGACGCGCGATCTCGAACGCACGCGACCGGCCCGCCTCTCCCATCCGCAGGCGAAACCGAGGACGCAGCGAGACGGAGTCGAACTCCATCGACCCGTTCTGCATCTTGGGCTGCGTCTCGACGAACAACTTGATCGAGGTCAGGTGCGTCGTGGCCAGCGTGAGCGATCCGCGCCCGGCCAGCCCCGCCAAGAGCGCCATGGCGATGGCGCCCCCCTCCTCCGGATCGGTGCCGCCGCCGAGCTCATCCAACAGGACGAGCGATCGCGCCGTGGCCTTCTCCCAGACCTCACCGATGTTGCGCAGATGACCGGCGAAGGTCGAGAGATCGGACTCCACGGATTGCTCGTCGCCCAAGTCGACGAAGACATCGTCGACCAACGGGAGGTCGGTTCCCGGCGCCGCCGGCACGAAGAGGCCGGCCCGCGCCATCAATGTCAGCAGGCCGATGGTCTTGAGGGCGACGGTCTTGCCGCCCATGTTCGGCCCGGAGACGACCAGCACCGAGCGCGCGCCATCGATCTCGACTTCCAACGGAACGACGGCGGCGCCGCCGCGCCTCGCGATCTCGACCAGGAGTGGGTGGCGGCCCGACACGATGCGCAAGACGCCCCGCTCGTTCAGCGCGGGCGGCTCGGCCTGGAGTTCGAGCGCGAGGTGCGCGCCGGCGCGCACCAGGTCCAGCGTCGTGATCGCCTCGATCGTCTCCATCAACGCCGGAGTCGAGTCTCGCAGGAGCGAAGTGAGTTCGCGCCGCAGGCGGATCTCCTCGCGACGGACGTCCTCGGACGACTCCGCGACCACGTTGTTCGCCTCGAGCGCCTCCAACGGCTCGAGATGCAGCGACTGCCCCGTCTGCGAGCGGCCGTGCAGGATGCCGGGGAAGAGCGCCCGCTGTTGCGTTCGGATCGAGACGACGTACCGACCGTCGCGCAGCGTCACGAACGCTTCGCCGCGCTCGTCCGGCGCACGGTCGAGCAGACGATTCAACAACTCGGAAGCGCGCTGTTGCGCCTCGATCCACGACCGTCGCGCCCGCGCGAGTTCCGGACTCGCCGTGTCGAGCAACTCGCCGCTCGGAGAGAGGGACCGTGTCCACCGCGCATCGAGCGCGGACAGATCGGCCACCCGACCGATGATCGACGTCAGCTCATGGCCGATCGAGCTCTCACCGGTCCCTCGCGGCAACAAGCGCCTCAGTCGGGCGGCGAGCGAGAGCAGCGGCGCGAACGCGACCAGTTCGTCCCCTTCCAACAGCTCGGCCCCGCGCGCCAGTCGGTGGAGGATAGGTTCGACGTCCGGCATCTCGACCGCGCCGGGCGCGTCGTTGCGCAGCTCGAGCGTGCGCCATTCCGAGATGCGGGCTTGGGAGAGGCGGATCTCGTCGAGCGAGAGATCCGGACCGAGGGCCTCGGCCCTGCGGCGGCCCGAAGGCGAAAAGGTCCACCGGATCAACATCCGGCGGACCTTCTCGAACTCCAGCAGGGAGAGCGCGTGCGTATTCACGGGTCGGGGCGCCTCCTCGGGCGAGGGGTCCGTACACGGGGCACGGGCTCAGGGAAACAGACGGGCCGAATCGGAGACTAGTAGTCCTGACTCCTCATGGCCGCCTGCATCTTGCGACGCGAATTGTTCTCCTTGCGCTTGCGACGCTCGCTCGGCTTCTCGAAGTGCTGGTGCTTGCGGACGTCGGCTAGGATGCCCGCCTTCTCACACTTCTTCTTGAACCGTTTGAGCGCGCTCTCGAAGGACTCGTTGTCCTTCACGCGGATGCCTGGCAAATGAACTCGCCTCCTCTCCCTGCGCTAGCTTGGCGCGATAGCTCGATCGGCGATTCAGTTCGCGCGAAGGCCACCGTCTGCTCATCGGGAAGATCGACCCGCCCCGATCGGGGCTCTATCCCAGGGCGGCACTATAGGGAGCGCCGTGGGGAGGTGTCAATCCGGCGGCTCGGCCGTGCCCGCGACCCGCCTCGACGTCGGACTCGAGCGATTTCTCCGCCGACGCCCGGAACCGGGCCGGGTCGAAGAGGTTAGCCGGCGGACCCGGACTGGGTTACGGGGGCCGGAGCCGAGCGCCAGGCCGGCGCTTGCTCTCGACCTCGACCGGCCGTAGGCTCCGCGGCGATCGACTCTCCCGCCCCCCCCATGCCGACCTAGAGGAAGGAGCCTGACGTGGCGTTCGAGAAGCTACGCGTGCCAGAGCGCGGCGAGTTCATCCGAATCGAGGGGCCGGCTCTACGCGTCCCCGATCGAGTCATCCTCCCGTACATCGAAGGCGACGGGATCGGCGGCGACATCTGGCGCGCGTCGGTGCGGGTGTTCGACGCGGCCGTCCGCTCTGCGTACGGCGGCGCGCGCGAAGTCGTCTGGTGGGAGATCTTCGCGGGAGAGAAGGCCAACCAGATCTACGGCGGCGCGGTTTGGTTGCCGGAGGAGTCGCTGGAAGCGATCCGGCAGAGCACCGTGGCCATCAAGGGACCGTTGACCACACCGGTGGGAGGCGGAATCCGCAGCCTCAACGTCACGCTCCGACAGGTCCTCGACCTCTACGCCTGCGTGCGACCGGTGAAGTGGGTGCCGGGAGTCCCCTCGCCCGTGCGTGAGCCGGAGAAACTCGATGTCGTGATCTTCCGTGAGAACACCGAAGACGTCTACGCCGGCATCGAGTGGGCGGCGGGAAGTCCGGAGGCCGAGAAGCTGATCGCGTTCATCGCGAGCCAACTCGGCAAGACGATCCGCCCCGACTCGGGGATCGGCATCAAGCCGATGTCCATCACCGGCACCGAGCGGCTCATGCGCAAGGCGCTGCACTACGCGCTCCAACAGGGACGAGATCGCGTCACCCTCGTGCACAAGGGGAACATCATGAAGTTCACCGAGGGAGCGTTCCGCGATTGGGGCTACCAACTGGCCGCGCGGGAGTTCGGCGATCGGACGGTGACCGAAGAAGCACACACCGCCGTCGGAGGGCCTGTCCCTGCGGGGCGCGTCCTGATCAATGACCGCATCGCCGACTCGATGTTCCAGCAGTTGCTCCTGCGTCCCGAGGAGTATCAAGTGCTCGTCACGCCGAATCTCAACGGAGACTACTTGTCGGATGCTTGCGCCGCGCAGATCGGCGGGCTCGGAATGGCCCCCGGCAGCAACATCGGCGATCATATCGGCGTCTTCGAGGCGACGCATGGGACCGCGCCGAAGTACGCCGACAAGGACGTCATCAATCCCGGCTCGGTCATCCTCTCCGGCGCGATGATGTTCGAGTACCTGGGATGGGGCGAGGCGGCCGAACGGATCCACCGCGCGATCGGGAAGACCGTTGCGCAGAAGCGCGTGACCTACGACCTCCATCGTCAACTGGAAGGCGCGGTGAAGTTGAAGACCTCGGAGTTCGCCGACGCGATCATCGAGAATCTCTCCGCGTGACCTACCGCCGCCGACGCGCGCTCGGGTTCCTCGCCTTGGCTTTGGCCTCGAGCATCGGCGCGACCGGTGGGAGCGCGCAGTCCGACGCTGTCGCTGGCCAACGGGACACTGGCCAACCGGTCGGCTGGTATCCGGTCGTCGGCGTCGTCTGGCTCCGTCCGACCGACGCCGCGCTGCGCGAGATCTATCGGGGTGGTCCGGGGTTCTCGCTCGGCATGGGGTATAGCATCTCTCGCCGCTGGCAGATCGAACTCGCCATGGAGCGAGCGCGCCGCTCCAGCGCGCTCTCCACCCCTCCGTTCGCGCGCAACGCAGAAGGCCGGCTGACGATGACTCCGATCATCCTGGATGTCCGCTGGTCGCCGACCCAGGGGAAGACGCGCCCCTTCCTGCGGCTCGGAGGCGGCATGCTCTTCGCGGATGAGCGCGTCGAGTACCGCTTGGCGGACATCACCCGAACGAGCGACGGCACCCGCACCGACGGAGTGGCGCTCTTCGGCGCCGGGGTCGAGGCGATCCGAGGCAAGTGGCGGTATCGACTCACGGGCGCGGGAATGCTCGGGCCCGCGCGGCGGGAGATCCTGCGACCCAACGGCCGAACGGAGGAGGCCTCCGGCTCGGTGCGCACGACCGTCTGGTCGCTCGGATTGAGCGCGGCCTACCTGTGAGCGCGACCACGCGACGGTCGGGGCTCCCGTTCTTGCGAAGGCTCTCGGAGTTCACGGCATTTACGGCATTCACGGCGCTCCCGGCGCTCCTTCTCTTCGACGCCGGTGCCGCGCGGGCCGAGCAGTCCCCTTCCGCTCAGGTCCAGCCTGCGCTCGGGCGGTGGATGCTCGGCGAGGTGTCGCCGGGGCGCGACGCTGTTTCGACTTCCGCCGACGCGGTCTGGCTCGATTCTGCGATCGACGCGGACGGCCGCGTTCGGGTCGTGCTGCATCCGAGGATCGAAGCGGAGGCGTCCGCCGACGCGAGCGAGCGCTGTGCACGCGCCGCCGATCTGCTGCTGTCCCGTCTCGGTTCGATGGATCGGTGCGACATCGTCTCGCCGCGGCCCGAGGCGATAGAGATCGTCGTCTCGCGGGAACAGCTCGGAGAGATCGCCGCCTTCGCGGAAGTCGACTACATCGGTCTCGCCGCGCCCCCTCTTCCGCTGGCGCGTTCGCAAGCGATCGACGCGATGCGGACGCCGGAGTTCGCGGCCTGGGGATATCACGGGAAGGATGTGCGCGTCGGTGTGATCGACATCGGTTTCGCCGGATACGAAGAACGGCTCGGAACGGAACTGCCGTCCTCGGTCGTGACGCGCTCGTTCTTCAACGGCGCGAACGGCACGGGCGACCTGACCGGCCGAGGGGAACCACACGGCGTGGCCTGCGCCGAGGTGCTTCACGACGTCGCGCCCGAAGCCTCCCTCTACTTCTCGAACGTCTCTTCGGTCGGCGACTTCCAGCGTGCGGTCGAGTGGATGATCCAAGAAGGGGTCGAGGTGATCAGCCACTCGCTCGCCTGGTTCTATGGCGGCGGAGACGGCTCCGGACCGGTGGGCGACATCGTGGAGTTGGCGGAGCGCGAGGGGGTCTTGTTCGTCACCTCCGCGGGCAACTTCGCCCAATCGCACTGGAGCGGAGAATTCGCCGATGCGGATTCAGACGGCTTCGTCGAGGTGGACGACATCGGAGGCGAGTCGATCGGACTCCCGACCATCGAGGGGGGCGACGACATCGTCTCGCTCGTCCTCGTCTGGAGTCGCTGGCCGAGTTCGACGTCGCTGGACTTCGAGATCGACATCCGCACCGGCGCGGGCGACGGCGAGGTCCTGGCGACTTCGGAATTCGCGTTCGAGGGGTATCCGTACGCGTTGCGCCAGGTCGTCTACGACCCGAGCGAGAAGACAGACGGCGCGCGAATCCACGTCCGCCATCAGCGAGGAACCGCGACAGGCGTGACCCTGCGCATCTTCCGAATCGACGGCGGTCCGCTGGCGGACCACCGCGTCCCCTCGGGCAGCCTCGCGTTTCCGGGCGACAGTCCGGCCGCGCTCACCGTGGGCGCGTTCGACTGGACGGCTGAGGCGGACGAGCAGCGCCTCTCCGTGTTCTCCAGCTACGGACCGACGCTCGACGGGCGAGCCAAGCCGGAGTTGCTCGGCGCCTCCGGCATCGCGAGCAGCGTCTACCAACCGAACTCAGCCAACGGATTCTCCGGCACCTCCGCCGCCTGTCCTCATGTGGCCGGCGCGGCGGCGCTCATCCTCTCGGCCTCGATCCGCGGCGGGCTCTTCGACACGCGCTGGACGATCGACGAGGTGCGAGCGCTCCTTCGCGACGCGGCGTTGCCTCTGGCGGGCGACCCTCCGCCGGAAGCGGTCGGCGCCGGGCGAGTGCGGTTGCCGCTGGAGCGACTCTCGACCCCACGCGAGACCAGTCCGTTCAACTTGACCTTCGACCGATGGAACGCGGGCGGTCCCCGTTTCGAGCTGTCGGCGCCGTCGGCCTTCGCGCCGCAACCGCTGCGCGTCGTGGATGTCGCGGGCCGCGCACTGGCCTCGATCCCGCCGTCGAACGGTTCGGCGGTTTCGTTCCGCTGGGATTCGGCGCTGACCCAGTCGCTGCCGCGGGGACGCTACTGGGCGATCGAACCGTCCAGCGCCGCGCGCGTTTCGTTCTACTGGGACGGCGTCCGCTAGTCGACGAAGGGAGTCCGCATCGTGACCGAATCGGAACGGCGCGCGCGCTACGCCGAGACTCGCGTCGAGCTCCGCTCTCTCCTGCAGGGGGAGGACGATCCGATCGTTCGCATGGCTACGATCGCGGCCGTGCTCTACCCGTCGACCCCCGGGGTCTCGTACGTCGGCTTCTATCGGGTCGTGTCTGAACGCCTACTCGCAGTCGGCCCGTATCAGGGCCCGGTCGCGTGTCTGCGGATTCCCTTCGATCGCGGCGTGTGCGGCGCGGCGGCCGACACGCGAAGATCGCAGCTCGTGCCGGATGTCCACGCCTTCCCCGGTCACATCGCTTGCGACACCGGCGCCCGTTCAGAATTGGTCGTTCCGGTCGTCGACGCGCGGGGCGAGTTGATCGGCGTGCTCGATCTCGACAGCCACGAGCCGGCCAACTTCGACCTGCTCGATCAGCAAGAGCTCGAGCGCCTGATCGAAGAGTGCTTCGGCGCGCCGCGCTGAGGCGCTACCTCCGTAGACGCGGAGCCAGCACGAACGCCCGATAGCCCAAGGCGATCAGAGCCCACGCGTTTCCGAATCCCACGGACCAGAGCACGGCGAGATCGGCGCGCCCGACGAGCAGGGCGACGCCGACCCCGGTCAGGGTCGTGCCGAGGCCGAGAAAACTGCTCAGCCGTAGGCCGAGTAGATCGCCGTACCAGTCGTCGAGGCGTGACTCGGGAACCGAGGCCCCGAGCCGACGATCGATCCACGCCATGAGGGCGTCCTGCCAGCCGTAACACCAGAGGTAGGCGCGTTGCAATCGCCGCTCCAGGCGTGACCCGTTCGCGTCCTCGGCGCGCACTCGCTCATCGGTCCGATTCACGGCGGCGTGGTTCCGGCGAGCGAGAAAGCTCACTTGGTAGAAGACGAAGAGCGAACACTGGAGGACGAGGGAGAATCCGGTGGCCAGCGCGAGCCCGACGGCCGCGGGCGTCCCGAACTGAAGGGAGAGAGGAACGGCCAGAGCCAACGCGACCGCGCTGTTGACCCAGAAGTCGGCCAGGGCGTCGGCGAATCGTCCGACGCGATCGACTTGGTCGGTGGCGCGCGCGAGTTGTCCGTCGGCGGCGTCGAGCAGGTTCTTGACCAAGAGCAACGCGCCGCCCGCCGGCAACGCCCAAGGCGCCATTCCCGAGGCGACGCCGGCGGCGGCGGCGCTGCCGACCCCCACCCCGAGGAGCACGACCCAGACCGGTTTCCAGTGCATCCGGTAGAAGACCCAGACCAGGACCGAGGCGAGCGGCCGGATCGCGTAGGTGTTGATCCATTCGTCGGAGACGGCGCTCTTGAGCGAGGCGCTGTAGGTCGCGCGCAGAAAGGTGGGGAGATCGCGCCCCACGGCGCTCGCGGCCTGGTTCGTCGGAGTCACGGCGCGCGACGCTACGGCCGCGGCGGTCCGAACGTCAACGGCGCCGGCGCGCTTGCAAAGCAAGGAGTCGATTCCTACTCTGACCCGACCTCGAAGATCTAGACGCGCCGAGTTGAACCAGCGAACGGGGACCCTCCGATGAGTTCGAAGCAGTGAGCAACGCGACCAACGCGACCAACGCGACCGCCGCGACCGACGCCTTTCCGATGCGTCCGACTCTGGAGCTGCTCGCGCTCCTGCGGGGAGCACGCAGCATCCTCCTCACGACGCACGGCGGCCCCGACGGGGATGGGCTCGGATGCATCGCCGCCCTCGGTGAAGCGCTGGAAGCGAACGGCGTGCGGGTCCTGCGCCTGCTGCCCGACCCTCTCCCTTCGAAGTATGCCTTCCTCGATCCTCAGAAGCAGTTCCGCTCCTGGGCCGATGGCGGCGAGGCGGCCCGCGCGACGGCGTGGGACGTGGCTCTCGTCGTCGACACGCATCAATCGCATCTCTTGCGTGATGTCGGCGAGTGGCTCCGTTCGACCTCGATTCCGACCGCCTACCTCGACCACCATCCGCTCGACCGGGCGCGCGACGATGTCTACGGCACATGCGACGCCGTCGCCACCGGCGTGCTCGTCTTCGAACTGCTGCAGGCGCTCGGTCTGCCGATCTCTCCGGCGGTGGCGGAAGCGATCTACATCTCGATCAGCTTCGACACCAACTCGTTCAAGTACATCCGCAGCGCGCCCGAGAGTCTCGAGGTCGGCGCACAGTTGATCCGCTTGGGCGTGGACACGACTCGCGTCTATCGAAACCTCTTCGCCTCGAACCCGCTGCGCAAGGCGCGCGTCTTGGGCTGGGTCCTCACCTCGGTGCAGTTCACCTGCGACGGGCGTCTCGCGTACATCCTCGTGCCGCATCATCTGGTCGACGAACTGAAACTGGAGCGGGACGACCTGCGCGACTCGGTCAATCACATCCTGGAGATCGAGGGGGTCGAGGTGGCCGCCGCGCTCAAGGAGATGGAGCCGGGACGAGCCCAGATCTCCCTGCGCTCGAAGGGAACCTTCTTGATCAACGGAGTGGCCGCGGCCTTCGGCGGCGGCGGACACACGCTGGCCGCGGGGTGTGAGATCGAAGCGGAGCTGAGCGACGCGTGGACCCGCCTGGAGATCCCGCTCCGCCGTGTTCTGGAGGGGGCATCGACGTGACCGTACCGCCGACGGGAGAGACCAGGTCGGACGACCTGCGCGAAGCCGATCTCATCCACGACTGGAATCGTCCGGCCAACGCGCCGCGCCCACGCTCGATCGAACTGGACGACGAGACGCTCCGCGACGGGTTGCAGTCTCCGTCGATCATCGATCCGCCCATCGAAGCGAAGCTGGAGATCTTGCACCTGATGGAGCGGCTCGGCATCCAGGCCTGCGACATCGGACTCCCCGGCTCCGGCGCGCGCGCCTTCGCCGACTGCCTCCGCCTGGGTCAGGAGATCAGCCGCGCCAAACTGAAGATCCGCCCGAACGGTGCGGTGCGCACGCTCAAGGCCGATGTCGACCCGCTGATCGAACTCTCCATGCAACTCGGATACCCAGTGGAAGCGGCGATGTTCATCGGCTCCTCCCCCATTCGCTTCTACGCGGAGGGCTGGACGCTGGACAAGGTGCGCCAACTGACCGAGGAAGCGGTCGGCTATGCCGTCGCCAACGGAATCCCGGTCATGTACGTGACCGAGGACACGACCCGCACCGATCCGACGACGGTGCGCGAGCTGTATCAAACGGCGATCCGCGCCGGGGCCTACCGGATCTGTGTCGCCGACACCGTCGGCCACGCCACTCCGGCCGGAGTCGACGCGCTCATCCGTCACGTCCGCGCGGTCGTGGCGGAAACCGGCGTCGACGTCAAGGTCGACTGGCACGGCCATTCCGACCGCGGACTCGCGATCCCGAATTCGCTCGCGGCCATCGAGGCCGGAGTCGATCGCGTCCACGCCACCGCCCTCGGAATCGGGGAGCGTTGCGGCAACACACCGATGGATCAACTCCTGGTCAACCTGAGGTTGGAGCGCCTGATCGAGACCGACCTGACGCCGCTCCATGACTATTGCGAGGCGGTCAGCCGCGCGACCGGCGTCGCCATTCCCATCAACTATCCGGCGATGGGACGCGATGCGTTTCGCACCTCCACCGGGGTGCACGCCGCCGCCATCATCAAGGCGCGCGACCGCGGCGCGCGCTGGTTGGCCGACCGCGTCTACTCCGGCGTGCCGGCCGAGATGGTGGGACGCGAACAAGAGATCGAGATCGGGTTCATGTCGGGACTCTCCAACATCCAGCATTGGCTGCGGCAACGCGGGGTGATCCCGACGAAGGCGCTGGAGCAGGAGATTCTCGCCTTGGCCAAGGAGCGACGCAGCGTCCTCTCGGAGGAGGAGATCCTGAGCGTCGTGCGCGCGCACAACCCGGAGTGAGACGGAACGGACAGCGCACGGGGGGCTGAGAGCAGGAAAGCTGGGAGCGACGATGGACGAGCTGCTGAGCAAGGAGAACCTCGACTACCGCGCGCGCGCGCGTGAAGTGGCCGAAAAGGTCGTGCGGCCGATCGCGGAGAAGCACGATCGCGAGCAGACCTATCCGTGGGAAGTACTGGAGGCGTTACAGCGCGCCGAACTGACCGGCGTCTGGATCCCGCGCGAGTACGGCGGACCGGGCGGCGGGCTCTTGAACCTCTGCATCGTGATCGAGGAACTCTCTCGCGCGTGCGGCGGCGTCGGCGTCGGTTACGCGGTCAACGCGCTCGGCTCCTTCCCCATCTTGATCGGCGGAACCGAAGAGCAGAAGCAAGCGTGGTTGCCGTCGATCGCGAAGGGCGAGCGCCTCATCGCCTTCGGACTCTCGGAGCGAGACGCCGGCTCGGATGCGGCCGGCATGACGACGACCGCCATCCGCGACGGCGACCACTACCGCCTGAACGGTCACAAGAAGTGGAACACGAACGGCGGCATCTCCCACTACTACACGATCTATTGCCTGACCAACCCCGACAAAGGGATCCGCGGCATCTCGGCGCTCATGCTGGAGAAGGGCGCGAGCGGCTTCACGGTGACCAAGGTCGAGGACAAGATGGGCATCCGCTGCGTGCCGGTCGTGGAGATCGCCTTCGACGACGTCCGAGTGCCGGTCGCCAACCTGATCGGGAAAGAGGGACTCGGCTTCAAGAATGCGATGGCGACGCTCGACCTCGCCCGCCCGGGCGTCGCCGCGCAAGCGCTCGGACTGGCCGCCGGCGCCACCCGACTCGCGCTGGAATACGCCGCGCAGCGCAAGCAATTCGGGCAGAGCATCATCTCGTTCCAGGCGATCCAGTTCATGCTGGCCGACATGGAAGTCCAGACCGAGGTGGCGCGCCAGATGATCTACAACGCCGCCAAGGTGGTCGACCAAGCGACCGATCGTCTGCGCGATTGCGACTCCATCGCGAAGGCGGGCGGCCCGGCCGGCTTCTCCAAGTACTCCGCCATCTCCAAGGTCTTCGCGACCGATGTGGCCATGAAGGTAACGACCGACGCGGTCCAGATCTTCGGCGGGAACGGCTACATGAAGGACTTCCCGATCGAGAAGTACATGCGCGACGCCAAGATCACGCAGATCTACGAAGGGACCAACCAGATCCAACGTCTGGTCATCGGACGGGCCATGCTGCGCGAGTTGGGGCAGGCGGTCGGCTAGCGCAGTTGCTGCGTGCGGCGGCGGAGCCAGGCGACCTGCGCGCACTGGCCCGCGACCGTCGCGCCGAGGCCGACGTAGACCCCGGTCACACCGCCCGAGATCGCTCCCGCCGCGAGAACGAGAGCGAAGGCGGAGAGGCCGAACGCGACGCCTTCGGGAATCGCGCGCGTCCGGCGGGCGTGCACCAGATGTCCCTGGAACCAGCTCTGCGCCACCCCGAGAGCCGGGAGCGGCCAGGCGAAGAGAAGCGCGGTCGCTCCCATCGCCGCCAGTTCCGGCTCGAGTCCGCTCAGGCCCTCGAAGTAGCCGCGGGCGAGCGGCGTCAACGCCACGAGGAGGAGAACGCTCCCCGTCGTCGCGCCGAGCAGGAGCGCGAAGCGGCGCAAGGCGACCTCGGCGCCGGGCCGATCCAAGAGCGACACGATGACCTCGTTGTAGGCGATCCCGACGCTGCGCACCGTGAAGTTCAGACCCGACACGACCGGCCAGACGGCGAGCGACTCCAACGGCCGAGGCATGCGAGAGAGGGCCCCGGCGCCGATCGGCATCGTGAGCAGATGCAGGAGCGAGGTCAGCGCGAGAGGAACGTAGAAGGAGAGGAACGCCGGGAAGGTGAGCGGCGCCCCCGTCGGCGTCGTCTCCCGAAACGGTCCACGGAGGATCGAACGCACGCGAATTCCGATGTAGACAGCCTCGGCCAGCACTCCCGCCGTGACGCCGGAGGCGGCCGCCACGATGCCCGACGTCCGCCAGACCAGCGCGGTCAGTGTGAGGACCAACGTCAGCGCCCCGAGTCGGAACAAGGTTCCGATCCCGACCTCGTTCGACCGCCCGGCCCGGATGAGCAGTCCCTGATGGAGACGCCGATACGCGATCGAGGCGGTCCAGGGGAGCATGATCTTCAACCCGAGTCGCGCCGGCTCCCGCACCGGCTCCGGAGTGCGCAGCACCTGTCCGACGAGCAGATCGAAGAGCGGCGTGAAGGCGACGAGCGCATGCAGGAGCGTGAGCGCGCCGGAGGTCGTGAGCATGAAGCGTCGGATCAGTCGATAGGCGGACCAGTCGCGGCAGAGCGCGGTCGAGGCCGCCAGCAGCATGATGATGGGCGCCTCGATCACCATGGCGACGGGAAGGACGACGCCGCCGTAGGCGGCCAAGTGGATCGCGGGATCGGCCAACCGCGCGACCACTGCGCTGGCCAGCGGCAGCTCCAGCCCCATCAAGATCCAACTCGCGGCCAACGGCGCCCAGACCCGCGCGACTTCGCGGACCGTCAGCGGCGTCACTAGAGCGAGACGCCGGTCTTCGAATCCTTCTCCAGCGCCCGGAGCTTCTTCAGGATGAGAGCGCGGCGCATCGGGCTGAGGTAGTCGATGAAGAGCTTGCCGTCGAGGTGATCGATCTCGTGCAGGAGCACGCGCGCCCAGAGTTGGTGGAACTCTTCGATCCGTTCTTCGCCCTGCTCATCCTGGAAGCGCAGTCGGATCGCCTCGGGACGGATCAATTCGGCGGAGAGCCCCGGCACCGAGAGGCAGCCTTCATCGAAACTCCACTCGTCCCACGACTCCAGGATGACCGGGTTGATGAAGGCGCGCGGCCCCCCCACCCCGTCGTGATGCGAAGCGTCGGCGATGAGCATGCGGATCGAACGACCGATCTGCGGGGCCGCCAGTCCGACTCCTTCGGCCTCGTACATCGTCTCGATCATGTCGCGCGAGAGCTGCCGGATCTCTTCGTCGACCGTTTCGATCGGCGTCGCCTTCTTGCGCAAGATCGGATCGCCGTAGGTGTAGATGCGAAGGAGCGACATCGAACGATTCCTCATGTTCCGGAGCTCTCGTCCCCGGGTCGTTGCTGCCGAGATATCTCTACAGGTTCGTGTAGACCGGCCCCTCGCCGCCCTGCGGCGGGACCCAGGTGATGATCTGGTAGGGATCCATGATGTCACAGGTCTTGCAGTGCACGCAGTTGGAGGCGTTGATCTGCAGTCGCTTCCCGCCCCTCGTCTCGTCCGGGACCATCTCGTAGACGGCCGCCGGGCAGAAGTACTGACACGGATTGCCGTACTCCTCCGCGCACTTGCCCCGACAGATGTCGGTATCGGCCACGATCAGGTGACACGGTTCGTCTTCCTCGTGCTTCGTCCCCGAATGGAAGACGTCGGTCAGCCGAGAAAATGTCAGGCGATCATCCGGTTTGAACTCCGCCGGGGTGGTCGGAAGTCCCGCCGCCGCGAGTTGCGACAACTTCAGCGTGTGGGTGTGGTCCTCGGTCACGGCGCGCCGCGCCACGAGGCCTCGGCCGCCGGTCACCATCTCGACGCCGGTCTCGATCATGCCGGCGAGCATGCCGCCCGCGAACGACTGTCTGAAGTTGCGACAGCCGTGCAGTTCACGGCCGGCCCAACTCTCGCGCAAGCGGTCCTCGTAAGGCGCGAGTCGCGCCGAACTCGCGTCGTTCGCGGTGAGCGCGCCGTGCATGGCGTCGGCGGCCAACATCCCGCTCTTGATCGCCAGATGGATGCCCTTGAAGCGCTGCGCATTCAGCATTCCGGCGGTGTCGCCCGCCAGGAGCACGCCGTCGGCGTAGGGACGCGGAATCGAGAACCAGCCCCCCTCCGGCACCGCCTTGGCGCCGTAGCCGACCATCTTGCCCCCCTCCAGTCGCTCCGCGATCGCGGGGTGCTGCTTGAAGCGTTGGAATCGCTCATGCGGACTCATGAGCGGGCTGCGGTAGTCGCAGCCGACGACGCAACCGACGGAGACGAGTCCGCCCTCCATGTCGTACATCCAGGTCCCGCCGTACGTGTTCGAGTCGAACGGGAAGCCCATGGTGTGCATCACGCGGCCCGGCTTGGTGCGGCCCGGCGGCAGCTCCCAGAGCTCTTTCACCGACGTGCCGTAGATCTGCGGATTGCGCCCCGCGTCCAGCTTCAGCCGCCCCTCGAGTTGCTTGGCCAAGCTGCCGCGGACCCCTTCGGTCAGCAGCGTGATCTTGGCGCGGATGTCCACCCCCGGTTCGTAGTTGCTCTTCGGCTGGCCCCGCCGATCGAGTCCGCGATCCCCCGTCCGTACGCCGACGACCCGATCGGAGTGCGCCGGGTCCTCTTCCCAAAGCAGTTCTTGGCCCGGGAAGCCGGTGAAGATGTCGACGCCGACCGACTCGACCTGCTCGCCCAGCCAGCGCGCGAGCTTGTTCAAGCTGACCACGAGGTTGCCGTGGTTCTGCATCATCGGCGGCAGGATCGGCGCGCGGAACGAACCCTTCTCGGTCAAGAAGAGCAGCGTCTCCTCCGTCACCGCGTGTTCGATCGGCGCGCCGCGCGCGAGGAAATCGGGCATCAGCTCGGCCAGACCCCTCGGGTCCATGACGGCGCCGGAGAGCTGGTGCGCGCCCAGCGCCGGTCCCTTCTCGATCAAGGCGACGCTCACCTCTCCCGACGCCAGCGGCCGCTCCGCCAGCAGTTGCTTCAGCCGGTAGGCGGCGGCGAGTCCGGCGGGCCCTCCGCCCACGATGAGGACGTCGACTTCGAGGACGTCGCGCTCCTTCGCCATCAGGAACTCCTAACCATGATGAACACGTCCGTTGCCGCGCACCCGTTCCAATGTCTCGAGCTGCAGTTGCAGCCGAGGGCGGAGCTGGGCCAGATGCGCCAGCAGCAAATGCTCGCGACTCGATTCCGACTCCGACTCGAGCAACTCCTGCTCATCGCTGGGAGGCAACTCGATCCGCGCGGCCAGAAGGAACGTGTACCCGTCGGTCGGCTCGATCAACTGCTCGTCGAGCTCGGCCTCGACCGGTCCACTGCCCGGCGGGGCCGCGCGCGCCACCGAGAGTCGATGACACTCCGCGAAAAGCTGCAAGAGGAGCGCTCGCGCCTCGGGATCTCCCGGTTCGAAATCGACCAGCGGCTCGGTCTCGGCTTCCAGATACCCATCCTCGTGCTCACGAATCGAGCGGACGCGGAAGCGATCCCGACCGACAACCAGGAGGTCGCGACGTCCGTCGGGATACTCGCGCAAGATGCTGTCGATCTCCGCCCAGCAGCCGACGTTCGCCTGGATCCCTTCGTTCATCCAGAGCAGCCCGAACGGCGCGTCCTCGGCCAGAGAGCGGCGCACCATCGCCTTGTAGCGCGGTTCGAAGATGTGGAGCGGCAAGCGTTCGGTCGGCAGCAGAACGAGATCGAGAGGGAAGATCGGCCGCAACGGTTCGCCCGCGCTCACCTTCCGTACGACTCCAGGAGATCGAGGAGCAGCCGCACGCCATAGCCGGAGGCGCCCTTCGGGAGATGGGGTCGGTCCTTCTCGTTCCACCAGGCCGTCCCTGCGATATCGAGGTGCGCCCAGGGCACGCCCTCGACGAACTGATGCAGGAACGTGCCGCCCGCGATCGTCCCGGCCCCGGCATGTCCGTCGGCGATGTTCTTCAAGTCGGCGCAGTCGCTCTTCAAGTGCTCCGGGTACTCCTCCCACAGCGGCAGGCGCCAGACCCGATCCCCACTGGAATCGGCCGCGCCGCGGATCCGTTCGACCAGCGCATCGTCCGGCGAGAGCACCGCCGCGCCGTAATGCCCGAGCGCGATCAAGACGGCGCCGGTCAGGGTGGCCAGATCCACCATGGCGTTCGGCTTGTAGTTGCGCGCGACGTAGGTGAGCGCGTCTGCCAGGACAAGGCGCCCCTCGGCGTCGGTATTCTGCACCTCGACGGTCTTGCCTTGGTAGCTCTTGAAGACGTCGCCCGGCTTGGTGGCGCGGCCGCCCGGCATGTTCTCCGCCGCTGCGATCGCCGCGACCACATGCACCGAGACATCGTGCGCGCGGAGCGCCTTCATGCAGCCGAGCACCGCGCCGGCGCCGCACATGTCCATCTTCATCTCTTCCATCTTCGGCGCAGGCTTGATCGAGATACCGCCCGAGTCGAAGGTGAGGCCCTTCCCGATCAGCCCGATCCGCGGCGCGTCGGCGCGCCCGCAGTCGTATTCCAAGACGATGAACTTGGGCGGAACGGGCGAGCCTTGCGCCACCGAGCAGAAGAGGCCCATGCCCATCTCCGCGCACTGCTCGCGCTCGAAGACGGTCAGTTTCAGGTTCGACTCTTTCGCGATCTGCGCGGCGTACTCGGCCAGGCGCGTGGGCGTGAGGATGTTCCCGGGAGCGTGGGCCAGGTCGCGCACGAAATTGACCGCTTCGCCGCGGGCCTTCCCTCGCGCCAGCGCGCGCTCCGCCTGCGCCGGGTCGACGTCGGACGGGAGCGCGAAGGCGAGACTTCCGAGTGAGCGAATCTGGTCCAAGTCGGTGGTCCGGCCGGCCAGGTACTGGTACGAGCCGGAGAGCGCGGCCTCGACCGCCAACTCGAGCTGCGCCGCCGGCGACAATCCGGCGCCCCCTTCGAGCGGCAGCGGCAGGACGAGGCGAGCCAGACCGAGATCGCGTCCGCGACGAACGACCGAGGCGACGGCGGAGCGGATCCGTTCGCGCGTCAGGTCGGCCGGGACTCCGAGGCCGAGCAGGATGATGCGCTCGGCGCCGCTCTTGGCGCCCGCGCCGCCATAGGCGATGCCCGTCTCGCCCAGTTCACCTCGGAAGTCACCCGACGCGAGGAGCGCGCTCGCGGCGCCCCCCTCGCCGCCGGCCGCCGGTCCGAGATTCGTCGGCAGGCGTCGCACCCCCTTGGCCACCGGCACGACGATCGCCGACGCCGTTTCGTCGGCGATCGGTCCTCGCACCAACTCGAACTTCTTCACTCGCGGTTCGCTCATGTTCTCGCGGCTCCCTCGTCGTCCAGGCGGGCGGGTACGGCGGCTCAGCCAGGCAGCGGCGCGGGCGCCGACGCTGGCGTTCTCACGGTGTCGCGGGCGTTCCCGTCGACGCGGGCCTCGTCGCGAATGCGTTGGGCGATCTGCGCGGGCAACAGCCCGCAAAATTGGAGAAGCTGTTTGCGCGAGCCATGCTCGACGAACGCATCGGGGAGTCCGATCGAGACGAGGCGCGGCCCACGCGCGGGCCCTCGCTCGCGCAACCAGAGATCGATCTGTCCGCCGAAGCCGCCGCGCAGGACGTTCTCCTCCATGCTCACGAGCAGAGTCGAGCGCGCCGCGACGCGACCGAGCAGCGCGTCGTCCAGCGGTCGCACGAAACGGCAGTCGATCACGCCGACCGAGAGCCCGTCGGCCCGCAAGATCTCCGCAGCCTCCAGCGCGGTCGGAACCATCGAGCCGACCGCGAGCAGCGTGATCTCCTCGGCCGCGCGGAGCGACTCCCAGGTTCCGACGCGCACCTCTGGGATCTGCGTGGGGAATCCCGCCTCCGGCGCCTGATCGCGCGGGTAGCGGATGGCGAAGGGACCGTCGTCCCAGGCGAGTGCGCTGCGCAACATGCCGACGAACTGCGCGCCGTTGCGCGGGGCGCCGACCACCATGCCGGGCACGCAGCCGAGGTAACTCAGATCGAGGCAGCCGTGATGGGTCGGGCCGTCCTCGCCGACCAACCCCGCGCGGTCGAGGCAGAAGACGACCGGCAGATGTTGGATCGCGACGTCGTGCACGATCTGGTCGTAGGCGCGCTGCAGGAACGTCGAGTAGATCGCGGCGACGGGACGCATCCCCTCGGCGGCGAGTCCCGCGCAGAAGGTGACGCCGTGCGCCTCCGCGATGCCGACGTCGAAAAAGCGCTCGGGGAACTCCTGCGCGAATTTGACCAGGCCGGTGCCGTCGGCCATGGCGGCGGTCACCGCGACGAGTCGCGGATTCGTGCGCGCCTCGCGCAGCATCGCCTCGGAGAAGAGCTCGGTGTAGCTGAGACGCGGTTCGGTCGCGGCGCTCGCGACCGAAGGCGCCGCACTCTGCCTATCGATACTGGGCGGAGTCTCGACCTTCACGCTGCCGGGTGAAGGCTTGACGCCGTGATACTTCTGCGGATCGACCTCGGCGAGTTCGTAACCCTTCCCCTTCTTCGTCACGACATGGACGAGGATCGGACCCTTGAGGTCGCGCACCTTCTCCATGACCGAAGTCAGCTCTCGGATGTCGTGACCATCGAGTGGCCCCAGATACCGGAAGCCGAGATCTTCGAACAGCATGCCGGGCGTGAGGAACGTCTTCAGACTCTCCTCGACGCGACGCACGACGCCCCGCACCGTTTCGGTCTTCGGGAGCTTCTCGGTCACATCCCAGATCTCCGCCTTGGCTCGATTGAAGAGCGGATGGCTGATGATCTTCGTCAGGTAGTGCGAGATCGCGCCGACGTTCGGTGAGATCGACATGGCGTTGTCGTTCAAGATCACCGTGAGGTCGCGCCCCGAAGCGCCGGCGTTGTTCAGCCCCTCGTAGGCCAATCCACCGGTCATCCCGCCATCGCCGACCACCGCCACGACCCGATGCCTCTCACCCTTCGCGTCGCGCGCGGTGGCCACGCCGAGCGCCGCGGAGATCGCCGTCGAGGCATGTCCCGCGCCGAAGACGTCATACGGACTCTCGCTCCGCTTGAGGAATCCGCTGATTCCCTTCCACTGACGGATCGAGCGGAGTGCCTCGCGACGCCCGGTCAGCACCTTGTGGACATAACTCTGGTGACCGACATCCCAGACGATCCGATCGGTCGGAGTGTCGTAGAGGTAATGCAGGACGACGGTCAGCTCGACCACCCCGAGACTGGGCGCCAGATGCCCGCCGGCCCGCATGACGGTGTCCCAGATATAGGCGCGCAACTCTTGGCAGAGTTGCGGAAGCTGATCGAGAGGCAGGGCGCGGAGATCTTCGGGTCCATCGATCGTCGCGAGCAGCGGCCCCGGTTGCGGCCAACCGGGCACGCCGCCGGGCACGCCGCCGGGCACAGAGTGGGTGTCCACGCGGGTGGGATCTCCTCTTGCTGGGGGAGCGGCGCCGAACGGGAAGGACTCGCTCTTCGGGGGACCGCAACGCGGGCTTCCGGCCCCTCGCAGGACCGGCGCTCGATCGTGATATCGTGCGAATCTAGTGAGAGTTCCGACGAAGTGTCAAGGAAAGGGCCGGCCACGGAACGAGCGCTCGAGACCGCTGCCGCACGCGAGAAGCGAGCCGGCAAAATCCTCCGGGAGTTGGGCCGCGCCTACCCCGAGGCGCGCTGCGCGCTCCACTACGAGACCCCGCTCGATCTCTACGTCGCGTCCGTGCTCTCCGCGCAGTGCACGGACGAACGAGTCAATCAGGTGACCCCCGCCCTCTTTGCCCGTTGCCGCACCGCCGAGGACTATCTCGCGCTGGGGACCGACGCGCTGGAGGGGTTGATCCGCCCGACCGGATTCTTCCGGAACAAGGCCAAGAGCATCCTGGGTGGATGTCAGGTGCTGGCGGAGCGGTTCGGGGGGGTCGTCCCCCGAACGATGGAAGAGCTGATCACGCTCCCCGGCGTCGGCCGCAAGACGGCGAACGTGCTGCTCGGGAACGTCTTCGACACGCCGGGAATCACGGTCGACACCCATGTCGGCCGGCTCTCACGTCGACTCGGTTTGACCGAGCAGACCGACCCGGTGAAGGCCGAGACCGAGTTGATGCGGCTGTTCCCGCGGAAGAGCTGGACCGAACTCTCCCACCGCCTGATCGAGCATGGCCGCCGGATCTGTCTCGCGCGCCGCGCGGCCTGCGAGCGATGCCCGCTGGCCGCGATCTGTCCTAGTTCAGGTTGAAGACCATCGGGATCTGCACCCAGACCGCCACCGGCTTGTGCTGTTGAAGGGCCGGCTTGAAGGTCGCCTTCTTCGCCGCGGCGATCGCGGCGTCGTTCAACATCGGGTGCCCGTCGGTCACGATGGCGTCTTGCACCTTGCCGTCCTTGCCCACGAGCACACGGATCGTGACCTTGCCCTCGACCTCCGCGGCGCGGGCCATTTCGGGATAGACCGGGGGCGGCAACTGGATGAGCACCGGCATCTCCTCGACCGCGACGAAGTCGTCGGGGGAAGGCGCGCCTTCCCCTTCGAGGCTGACGACGAGCGAGTCGCCGGAACCGT
>CAZVYN010000042.1:0-34292 GCA_964631125.1 uncultured bacterium
CTGCGTACTCTGCGTACTCTGCGTACTCTGCGTACTCTGCGTACTCTGCGTACTCGTGCAGGACGACCTCCTCGCTCCCCATCGCGATCATCATGCACCTGGCTAACTTACCTCTTGGTTCCACGAGCTGATCAGACAAGGAGCCTGAGACATGTCGCCTGAAGACAACGCGGTACTGCTCGAGGAGCAGATCGACCGATGGCGGAGCTACCTGCACCGCCGGCAGACGAACCATTCTGTCGATGTCGTTGTGCTGGAAGCTCAGCTCCGTGAGCAGGTGTCAGCCTTGGTCAACGCGGGGCTCGCCACCGAGGAAGCGTTTCTGGTGGCGGTGAAGCGCATCAGCGGACTCGATGCTTCGTCGCGGGAGTTCGCGCGCGAGCATTCGGACCGACTCTGGAAGCAGCTCCTGGTTGCCGCGACGGCTCTCGACGTGCACCGAGCGCCGGCTCGGACCGACGCCATTGTCGCCTTCTGTCTTGCGGTGGCGGCGGCCCTGGCCATAAAGGCGCCGACGCTCTTCGGGCTCCAACTGGATCAGGACGCCAGCTTCTATGCTCGAAATCTCAGTTTCTTCGTCCTGCCGTTCTTGACCGGCTACTTCGTCTGGAAACGACGGCTCCCGACCGGCGCGTCCCGTTGGATGGCGCTGGCGTTCGTCGCGGCGGCTGTGTTGGGCAATGTCTTTCCATTCACGCCGGGCGGCTCTACCGAAACGCTGACTGCGTTGCACCTGCCGATCGCGCTTTGGCTGGTAGTGGGCGTCGGGTATGCGGGCGGAAGCTGGAGCCAGGTTGGGCGCCGCATGGACTTCATCCGATTCTCGGGGGAGCTGTTCATCTACTACGCCCTGATCGCCCTCGGCGGCGGCGTCTTCATGGCGTTCACGTTCAGGATCTTCGACGCGATCGGGATCACCGTCGAACCGTTCTTCGAGTCGTGGCTGCTCCCGTGCGGAGCGGCCGGCGCCGTTCTGGTTGCTTCGTGGCTGGCGGAGGCGAAGCAAGGCGTGATCGAGAACATGGCGCCGGTGTTGACGCGCCTCTTCACACCCCTGTTCGCCGGCCTGCTGGTCACGTTCCTGGTCACGCTGCTCTTGACGGGGCGAGGAGTCGACATCGAGAGGAACGTACTCATCGCATTCGACCTGCTGCTGGTCGTGGTCCTTGGTCTGCTGCTCTATTCCATCTCCGCGCGAGACGCGTGGTCGCCTCCCTCCGCTTTCGATCTGCTGCAGATCGTCTTGGTGATCAGCGCGATCTTGGCCGACGCGGTGGCGCTGTGGGCCATGGCGGCGCGCGTCACCGAGTTCGGTTTCACTCCGAACCGAACCGTCGCTCTGGGCATGAACGTGATTCTCTTGGTCAACCTGGCGTGGTCTGCGGTGCTCTATATCCTTTTTCTGAGAGGGCGGGGATCCTTCACGGCGCTGGAACAGTGGCAGACCGGTTACTTGCCGGTCTACTCCGCGTGGGCGGCCATCGTCGTGACCGTCTCTCCTCTGGTGTTCGGGTACAGATGAAGCGCTTGACCTCCGCCCTCGCGCCGTCGTCCTCAGGCTGACCGGCGCGGCTGTCGATCAGGCTCTCGAAGCTGAGGCCGTTGACCGACTGTCCACGCTTGCAATCCGCGCCGCGTTGCGGCAGAAAGAGGGCGGCTTTTCAGTTTCGGTCTGCCGCGGCGGTGAACAGCGCAGTCTCTCCCTTCGGGCCCATGGCGCCGGCCGCGACGAGTGCCCGAAGCACATGTTGCTGGTCCGGCGTGCTTCGCAACTGACGCATCGCAATCCACAGGAGCGTCATGTCGGAGAGCCCCGTCCGGTTCAGATCGACCTGAGGCGCCAGCGAGGCAACGGTTGCAGCGTCGTTCCGCGGGATAGCCTCGGCGATCTCCCGCCTCGGTCCGGAGCGGAAGAACGTCACCAGGAGCGGGTTCGTGCGGGCGATTCCGGCGGCGGCGAGGCCGAGCACTCCATCGAGGGCCACGAGGCGCCAGAACAGGATCTTCGTCAGCATGGCGATTCGACCGCTCCAGAATCTGGATCACACATAGACACCGCTGGTGCATCCTGGCGCCGTGCAGATCGAATATCAACCGGGACCGGGAGGGGGAGATACTTGCGATCAGAGCGACGAACAAGATGGCGGGCATCTCAGCCCCAGCGTCCGCATTCCTCCACCGCGTCTTCTCGCGCGGTCGACCGATGACGACGCTTGTAGTCGGCGCCAGCGGGGCGACCGGACGGCTGCTGACGGAAGAGCTGCTTGATCGCCGACAACACGTCAGGGTGATCGTGCGCTCGATCGACAAGCTCCCCGGCGTACTCCGGGGGCGCGATCGCTTGGCCGTGATTCAGGGAAGCGTTCTGGATCTCAGCGACGCCGAGTTGGCCCGGCAGGTCGATGGGTGCGATGCGGTGGCGTCATGCCTCGGACACAATTTGAGTTGGAAGGGCATCTACGGCCACCCACGCAGGCTTGTGACCGACGCCACTCGCCGACTCTGTAACGCGATCGCCGCGACCAAGCCGGCCAAGCCCACCAGATTCGTGCTGATGAACACAGCGGGCAACAGCAACCGCGATCTCCGAGAGCCGATCTCGCTTGGGCAGCGCTGCGCCATCGGACTGCTCCGGATGCTGCTGCCGCCGCATGTGGACAACGAGAAGGCGGCGGAGTATCTGCGAACCCAAGCTTCCCAGGATAAAAGCATGATCGAGTGGAGCGTGGTTCGTCCGGACAATTTGTTCGATGAGAGCGAGGTCAGCGCGTATGTCGTGCATCCTTCGCCGATCAGAAGCGCGATTTTCGACCCGGGGACGACAAGTCGAATCAACGTGGCGAGCTTCATGGCGGATCTGATCACTCACGATGAGATCTGGAGCGGGTGGAAAGGCCGAATGCCGGTGATCTACAACTCGAGTGCTCGCGCGCCGAGTGCGCGATGAGTCGCCGCCGCCGTTCTTCTTGCCGGTCGGGAGCCTCGTTTTGCAGGGTCAGCCGGCGGAATCCTATGCTGCCCTCCAGCGGCGGTTGAAGTCGCGAAAGGAGTGAATCATCACGACGCCCACGCCAGTCATCGTGCACATCGAGTATCGAGTTCGGCCCGATCAGGTCGAAAGAGCGGTGGCCGAACTCGATCGTCTCCTCGCCACGGTCGTAGCGACGGAAACGGATTGCCTCGGTCTGCGCCTCCTCCAGAACTCCCAGGATCCCACGAAGCTCCTGCTTATCGAGGACTGGACGAGTCCGGATGCGTATCTCGGCCCGCACTTCCGAACCCCGCATCTGCAGGCATTCATCGCTAGCGCGGCCGAGTTCTTCCAAGGCCCGCCCGTCATAGAGTTTTGGTACTCGAGAGCAGAACATTCGCGCGACGACACCGCCTCGGCCCCTGGTTCGTTTCGCTCGTCACCGAACTCGGGATCGTAGGGGGGACGCGGAGAGCGCATGCGTACAGAAGTCGGAATCGTGGAAGCGATCTACTCGGCCAGTTCCGCTCCGGACGTACTGAAAGCGGTCGTTCGTGCGAACGAGAACAACGCGGGAGTCTATCGCGCGGTGACGCGCATCGGTCGATTGGCAGTCGGACAGACCTCTATGTTGTGTCGCGGGGCGCACGAGCCAAGGCCCGAGTCGCACTGTTCAAGGGCGGGCTGATTCTGATGGGCGCGACCGCGGTCGTCGGACAGGTCGCCTGGAAGGTGGTTCACCCCGTGGTCCCGTCCTTCCAGGTGATGGGCATCTTCAGCCTCGCAGGCATCGTCGCGAACGGCCTTTGTCTGTGGTTGTTGTGGCGGCACCGGAACGCGGACATCAACATGAGCTCGGTGTACGAGTGCTCCCGCAACGACATCGCATCGAACTTGTCGGTGCTTGCCGCGGCTGCCGGGGTGGGGTTGTTCCACGCCGGTTGGCCGGACATCGTCGTCCCGGCGTGTCTCGCCGCGTTGCTCTCGAGATCAGCGGTGCGCGTCATCCGAGGCGCATTGGCGGAACTCGCTCTTCAACCTCGAGGGTCGACATAGCCAATCCTGACGGACCGTGCTGACTCGGGCCGCAGGGAGTCTCCGCACTGACGGTCCGTTTGGTGTCGGGTATGCTCCGGACCAGCCAATCGGAGGATCGAACCCATGTCCCGCAAGACCGCGCACGATTTCGATCAGGAGTTGCTCGTCCTGTTCGACGCTCACGTCCACGGAGGCATCGATCGCCGCACGTTCCTCGACAGGGCCGCCAAGTTCGCAGTCGGCGGGATGACGGCGATGATGCTGCTCGATCAACTGAGCCCGAACTTCGCGGCGGCGCAGGTGGTCGGGGCCGAGGACAAGCGGATCGGGGCCAAGCATCTCGAGTACGACTCGCCCAAGGGAACCGGCAGGGCCCGCGGGTACCTCGTTCATCCGGTCGAGGCGAAGGAGAAGGCGAACGGGAAGCTTCCGGGGGTGCTCGTGATCCATGAGAACCGCGGATTGAACCCGCACGTCGAGGACGTGGCGCGTCGCGTCGCCCTCGAGGGATTCGTCGCCTTCGCCCCTGACGCGCTCTTCTCTCTTGGCGGCTACCCCGGAGACGAAGACAAGGCGCGGGAGCTGTTCCAGAAGCTCGATCAGGCCAAGGTCCGTGAGGATTTCATCTCCGCCGCCGCGTTCCTGAAAGCGCGCCCGGAGTGCACGGGCAAGATCGGCGCGGTGGGCTTCTGCTACGGCGGAGGCATGGTCAACTACTTGGCCACACGCCTGGGCGACGATCTCTCCGCCGGTGTCTGCTTCTACGGCTCTTCCCCGGACTCGAACGACGTGCCGAAGATCAAGGCCTCGCTGATGGTGCAGCATGCGGAGACCGACGAACGCATCAACGCGAGGTGGCCGGAGTTCGAACGGGCGCTGAAAGCGGCCAACGTCACGTACGAGCGCTTTTACTATCCCGGCACGCAGCACGGCTTCAACAACGACACGACGCCGCGGTATGACGCGGAAGCCGCCAAGCTCGCCTGGGCGCGCACGGTCACGTTCTTCGAGCAGCACCTGCGCGAGATCAGTGGGTAATTCGCGACGCGGTCTGGAGGATCGGTGAGGACGCTTGCTCCGGCGGCGCCAGGCTCCTGCTGGCGGCGAGGGTTGTCTTGGCTGACACTGTCGATCGTCCTGGCGCTCTCCGGGTGCGCCACGACGGACAACGAGGACGAGCTGGCCGAGCGCGTTGATGCGACCTTGGCCCCGCTCGTCGCGGCCAACGAGTTCAGTGGCGCGATTGTCATGATGCGGGGCGATCGAGTCGTCTACGGAGGCGGCTTCGGAATGGCGAACCACGCCGAGAATCTCCCGTTCGGAATCGACACGCCCGCCGACGGCGGTTCGATGGCCAAGACGCTCACCGCTGCGGGCGTCTGGTGGTTGGTCAACGAAGGGCGGATCGAAGTGGACGCCCCCGTCACCAAGTACATACCGGAGTATCCACACGCGGAGACGACCGTGCGGCGTCTCATCAGCCACACGAATGGTCTGCCGCCCTACTACGAGTTCTTCGATCCGTACTTCCAGCCGGGCGAGATCCGCACGACCTCCGCACTGCTGCGAGTCGTTTCCGAGCGGGCTCCGATGCCTTCCTTCGCGCCGGGCACCCAATTCGAATACTCGAATCTCGGCTTCGACGCAGCGGCGTTGGTCATCGAGCGCGTCACCGGGCAGTCGTACGAGCAGTTCCTGGAGGAGCGGTTCTTCGAGCGACTCGGGATGCGCTCCAGCTTCCCGCGACCCGCGCGCCTCGCGGACTGGAGCGGCGTCCGGACCATGGGCTACCGGTGGCGGAATGATGCATGGCAGGTGTGGGACGTTTTCGACTCCGAGGCGTTCCTGGGCGCCTCGAATCTCTACTTCTCGGCCGCGGACCTCGCGCGCTGGGCCAGTGCGAACGCGGCCGGGACCGCGGTCCCGCCGGCGGTGCTCGAAGCGGGACAACGTCGCCCACTGATCGACAACCAGCCTTCGCCGATCAATGGTTTGAGTTGGTACTCCGACGCGAGCGGGAACCGCCACCACTACACGGGCGCGCTCAACGCGTTTCAGAGCCTCGCGTACTGGGACCGGGAGCGAAACGAAGCGGTCGCGTTCGTCAGCAACAGCGCCACGCCTCCCTGGAAGCTCATCACCTTGCAGCGGGCCCTGGTGTCGGCTCTCCTCGGCGAGTCGCCGGTCCCCGACCCGGAGGAAAGCTTCGTCCGGCTCGACCCCGAGAACCGTTCGACGTTCGCAGGCGCGTACCACTCTGGCGAGCTCGATAGTGTGATCGTCGCGCTGGCGCCCGAGGGCGAGGGTCTCAGAGTTCGGGTCGGCGCCGGCCTGGACTTCGACATGTTTCCGGTCGGCGGCGGCGTGTTCTACGTGCCAGGTCTGGACTGGTTGCTCGCATTCACCGGCGGCGAAGCGCCGACGTCACTGCATGTGCGGTCCATGTATATCGATTCGGTGCTCGGTCGGGTTGCATCCTCCGGCTCTCCGCGCGGGACACCACTCGTAGGGAAACTGGAGTTGACGGCGTCGATGAGCGTTCCTCGCGCGGCGCACACCGCCACCCTACTGACGGACGGCCGAGTACTGGTCGTGGGCGGGTTCACGAATGAGGAGAATGCCGCGCAGGGTGCGGAGGTCTACGAACCCGAAGCCGCACGCTTCTCACCGTTGCCTCGCACGGTCACACTGCGTCACAGCCACACCAGCACTGTTCTTCCCAGCGGCCGGGTGCTGATCGTCGGCGGCTTCGCCGGGGAAGCCACGACGGTCGCCGCGGCCGAGTTGTTCGACCCGGTGTCCAACTCATTCACGTCCACTGGATCGCTCCTGGCCGCTCGGGCAGGCCACGTCGCCGTGCTGCTCGAGAGCGGAAAGGTCCTCATCGCAGGGGGCGTCGGGCCCGGATGGAGTTTTCTCTCCAGCGCGGAGCTGTACGACCCTGCCACCGAATCCTTTTCGCCGACGAGCGCGATGACCGTCGCCCGCGAGAGTCACGCGGCGGTGCGGCTGCAGGACGGTCGCGTCCTGATCGCGGGCGGGCATCGGGGCCGACGCGCCGACATCGAGTTGTATACATCGGCGGAGGCGTACGACCCTGCGACCGGGATCTTCGAGCGCGTGGGCGATATGCGCGTGCGTCGTCACAAGCACGACGCCCTCCTGTTGAGCGACGGTCGGGTACTGATCACGGGTGGAGCAGACGAACGCGACAGCGACGGCGTCTACAACTCAACCGAGTTCTTCGATCCGGTGACCGGGGCGTTCACGCTGGGTCCGCCCATGAAGCACCCCAGGTACAAGTACCAAGCCACCTCCATGCTGCAGCCGAGTGGCCTTGCGCTGCTCGCGGGCGGCGCAGCGCGAGCAGAGACCTACGATCCGATCAGCGGAACCTTCGCGACGGTGCGCGGCGATGCTCGCCTGGCCGGTCAGTTCTCCGCGGTCGCTCCGCTGTCAGCCGGAGGGGCGCTCGTCACGGGCGGTTACGGGAACGGTGGCGGCCCGCGATCCTCTGCTTGGTTGTACCGTCCGTAGAGCCGCCGAGCGGAAAACGACACGATGGCAACAGATCGAGTCTTTCGAAGCCTCCTGAAGACGCATCATTTTCCAGCGAACGCCGAGGCGACAACCGTCGTACCGACGCCCGGACGATCTCCGTGAGATCGCGCGCCCCCTCTGAACGTCGGAAACCACGAGGTGAGCATGGAGTCTTCGAAGCGCGTTGGCCGGATAACCGGCGTCTTGCTGCTCCTGCATCTGGTGTGCGGGCTGATGCTGCCCTACATCCTGATGTAGCCGGCGTTCGCGGATCCGGGCTTTCTGGAGAACGCGGCCCCGAACGCGGGCCGGATCCGCACGGCCGTGCTCCTACTCTTCATGAGTGGCGCGATCACGGTCGCCGTTGCCCTCACTTCGCTGCCGGTCTTTCGACGATACGGTGAGCGGCTCGCGGTCCTTCTCGTCGTGTTGAGCGGTGTCATCGTCGCGCTGCATGCCGTCGAGAACGGCGCGCTGCTGTCCATGCTGTCGCTGAGCCAAGAAAACTCCGCGCGCGGTGGGGCGGATACCTCGCAGCTCCAAGGGCTCGGGCTGGTAGTGGGGACCGCGCGCAGGTGGGCGCATTTCACGCATCTGCTCGTGGTAGGTAGCTGGATCTTCACGCTCTTCGCTGTGCTCTGGAGGTCCCGGCTGGTTCCGCGTCTGTTCGCCGGCCTGGGGATGTTGGCGGCCGTCCTGCAGATGACCGGGGTTCCGTTGCGGGCCGTGCTCGGTCTGGAAATCATGACGGGCATGGCCATTCCGCTCGCTCCGATCTACCTGGCAGCGGCGACGTGGCTAATGTTCAAAGGGTTCGTGGAGCGGGGGCGATAGCTGCTCGCAGGTGGAGGCAGCATGAGACTCGTCTGGTTCGGGTCGATTCTCCTGGTGTTGATGGGGTGCACTGGGGACGGGTCTCCCGCCAAGCCGACACCCCCGGAGACACTCCAGCCGCTCACCGAGAGCGAACCTCGCTACCTCGCGTTCCAGATCTTCGAAGGGGGACCTGATCCGGCGATTCCGTTCGACCGTGTCATGGTCTATACCCCGAGAGCGAAGATCGCTGCCGTCGTGGACGACATCATCACGACGATCGGCGTTACCGGCGGCCCGCGTGCGAAACTCGCGTTCATCCTCGGCCCGATCTAGTTCGACCACACCGACGCGGAGGCGCGGCAGATCGTCGACGACGGGTTCGACCTCGCGCTGGCCGAGAACATCGCCGTCGGATTCCATATCGATGATGCGATGTTCTGGAGCAACCGCGCCGATCTCGCCGGTGATCCCGCCAACGTGGAGTGGACAGATTTCTCGGGCGCACTCAGCACGGGGCTATTGCTCGATTGGGCTCGCCCGCCGGCGCGAATGTGCTTCACCGCGCCCGCTATCGAGGCGGAGGTGACCCGGCGAGCGCGCGACGTGATCGGGGCGGAGGTCGCATCTCGAGTGGCGATGCTGGAGGAGCAGGGGAAGGCAGACCTCTTCGCGGGCGTCATCGCGGGTTGGGAGAGTCATATGGGGCAGGACGTCGTCACGAGGGAGCGGGTGGGCTTCCACGCTCTCACGAATCGTGGCTTCGGCCCCGGGAATCCGCCCTCGAACGTAGGGGCCGAGGTCGCCTCGATCGTCGCCGAGTTCATCGGCCTGCGTAGGCCGAAGGCGCCAATCTCCTTCCACCGGCCGGCGAGTCGGGCCTGAGCATGGAGAGCTATCTCGCCCGTTGCTTCAACCACGGCGCAACGCTCGTCGTTGTCTACAGTTGGGGAATCGGGGGCCCAGAGGTGAGGAACACGAATCCGTTCCGCATCGCCACCGAAGGGCCGGACGCGCTGGCGACCTACCGCAAGTTCCTTTCCCAGTAATCGGGGAGTCCACTCGCCGGATCGCACGCGCGCGTACAACGCACGCCGGTAGTTCACGGTACAGGTCACTGCGCGCGCGATTCTGTCGAAGAGATTTCCGCGGCGCTCACCTCGGCTGCTCTTGACCAAATCCAGCAAGAGCAGCGCCTGCCGCAGTAGTGCGAGCAGGATCAGGGCGACGACCATCGTCACCGCGGCTCCGTCCGGCCGAGCGTCGCGCTGGATGCTGACCTCGGAAGTGGCTGTGCTCGAAGTAATGCCATAGAAGGCGCGAGACCTCTTCAGGTATTGGGCAATGGACTGCGAGTCTATCCTCACGGTGTAGGGAAGCCAGGCACGATGCGGAAACGGATCTCCCAGAGGGTAGAATCCTCCCACAGTCAGTCGGTGATGGCTGGCTCCGCCGCTGATCGCGAATCAGAGAGACCTGCTTCGACGGGGAGAAGTCATGCCCAGGGCAGGGAGTCGTCGATCCGGGCCGGGTGGACGTCGAGAAGAACGGATGAAGGCCGAATCGTTCGCGTAGGAGGACAAGGTGCGGCGAGTTCACCTCATGTTGCGTTCACTGCTCGGCGTCGTGTTCGCCGCCGCTTTGATTCCCCCGGTTGTTTTCGGGCAACGGGTGGAGACTGGCTTTCTCGATCGCTCGATCGTCGACGCGGGTGGGATGCGGTGGTATCAGATCTTTGTGCCGAGGGGCTACTCGCCCGACAGGGAGTGGCCGCTGATTCTCTTCCTCCATGGCGGGGGCGAGGCGGGCAACGACGGGCATGTACAAACAGAGATCGGGCTGGGAAGCGCGATCAGGCGACATGTCGATCGCTTCCCGGCGATCGTCGTGTTTCCGCAGTTGCGCCCTGACTCGCGTTGGAACGGCCAGGAAGCGGCGCTTGCGCTGAAGATGCTGCGGCAAGCAGAAGATGAGTTCGCGACCGACCCGAAACGTGTCTATCTCACTGGATTGTCGCGAGGTGGCGCGGGCGCCTGGTATATTGCGTATCGCGATCCAGAGCGTTTCGCCGCGCTTCTTGTCGTCTGCGGACGTGTGACCCCAGCGAGCACGCTGAACGGGAAGCCGCTTCCAGATCAGGATCCGGTCGTGCCGCCTACGGACGGTGAGCCGTTCGCCGCCGTCGCCGAACGGGTGAAATCGCTACCCATCTGGGTGTTCCACGGCGACGCCGATGAGACGATCTCCGTGGAAGAGTCTCGCAGCGTGACTTCCGCCTTGCGCGACGGGGGCGCCTCGGTCGCGTACTCGGAGCTGCCCGGCGTAGGCCACAACGCCTGGGACGCGGCGTACGGGTCGGCCGAAGTGATGCAGTGGTTGTTTGCGCAACGCAGATCCAGTAGGTGATCCAAGGGGGAGGTCGTTGTGTCGGAGGCCAAGACGAAACCCACGACTGTCAGCGTCACCGCGATTCTGGCCGCGATCGAGGATGCGGAGAGGCGCAAAGACTGCAAGACGCTCAATGCCATGATGAAGCGGGCAACCGGCTGCCCGGGCAAGATGTGGGGCGCGAGCATCGTCGGGTTCGATACCTACCACTACAAGTACGCGAGCGGACACGAGGGCGACTCGTGCGTGGTCGGTTTCTCCTCGCGCAAGAGCGACATCAGCATCTACCTGCTCGCGGGCTATGAGACCGGCGAAACCAAGAAGCTCCTGGCCAAGCTCGGCAAGCACAAGATCGGCAAGGCCTGTCTCTACATAAAACGCCTTTCGGATGTCGATCTCGCCGTGCTGGAACAACTTGTCGTCCGATCGGTCGCCTATATCAAGCGTCAGTACCCGCAGCGCGCGCCGTAACGCCACGCGCCATTGGAAGACTACACAGAACAGTGGGACAAACTCACACGCCGCTGGGCGCATGGCCGAAGAATCGGGTTACTGCATCTGTTGCTCGTCCCGGCGCTGATCTACTTGTTCTCGTACCCCGTTCGCTGGCTGATCGGCGACGATCCAGTCTGGTACTTCATCGTGGCCTACGCGGCCTGGTTTGTCGTGTTTGTCTACGTGTTGGTGCGCGATCGATACTACTCGTGCCCGCGATGTGGCGCGCGAGTCAGACCGTTCGGCGGCACGGACATGCCGAACTTCCACCCACACCCATGTCAGAAGTGCGGGCTGGTCGCGCCGTCTCCCCCCTACCGGTAGCCGAGGACCGGAGAGCAGTTCATGAAGCAATCGAATCCGCCACTGGAGTTCCCAGTGGCGCGACGCGATCCGGAGAGCGGCTACATCTCGCATGGCCGGCGGTTCGAGGATCCCTACGCATGGATGGAGCGCCTCGACCAGCCGGAGACCCAGGCTTGGGCGGCGACCAGGACGCGCCGGCAGACTGCCTTCGACGACTACATCGCTGCGGCCCGCTGGCTGGTCTCGAACGGCTATACCACGCCTTCCAGACTCGTCTCTCGCGGCAACAGCAATGGGGGCCTGCTCGTCGCAGTCGCAGCGATGCAGGCGCCCGAAGCGTTCGGCGCCGTCTACTGCCGCGCGCCGATCCTGGACCTGCTGCGCTTTCCCGAATTCAGCCATCTCGGCTCGGCCATCGTCGAGTACGGATCGCCCGACGATCCGGTCGAGGGGGCGTACCTTGCAGCGTACTCCCCGTACCACAACGTCCGAGTCGATCGGCGCTATCCGGTGATGGCTTTCGTGTCTGCGTTGAACGACCGAAACGCGCCGCCGTACGATCCGCTCGAGATGATCGCGAAGCTGGAGACGGAAGCGACGGCAGGCGGACCGTATCTCTTTCTGCCGCTCCACGACTCAGGCCACGGCGGAGGGGCGACCTGGACGGCGCTCATCGAATGAGACGTCGACGAACTGAGCTTCTGCTCTTGGGCGGTCGATCTCCGGCCCGGCGAATTGACCGCGCCCACGTGTCTCCACTGCCACAAAGCCTTCTCGCTGGAACGCTTTCTCGATGCCGTGTCGGCGTACTCGACGGTCACCGACTCCGGGGACTCCACGTGTCCCGAGTGCGGAGGGGGGCTCGAGTTCAGAGTAGCGAACGGCTCACTCGAACTCGGTTACACCTACTGGGCGGGCTCTCTGCACTTCGAAGGGATCAGCGTCTTCGAGAGCCCGGACCTACGGCGGGTCTCGTCTGGCTCCTCCATCACCATCTCGCACAACGGCCGGTCGTTCGTCCGAGCAACCTGACCTCTGGGAAGGAGACGCGCACTTGGAACTCGGAGCATTCTCTGTCAGCTTGACCGTCAAGGACATCGAGGCGTCGAAGCTCTTCTACCAGAAGCTCGGCTTCTCGGTCTTCGCGGGTAATCAGGCTCAGAACTGGCTCATCCCGACCTTCAATCCCGGGTGGGATCAGAGCGCCCGGAAACTCGGGGAGTTCGAAGACGTGCGGGAACTTCAGCGCCGGCTGAGAGACCAAGGCATCAGCATCATCACCGAGGCGGACGAAAGCACCACCGGACCCGCGAGCTTCATGATCGCCGACCCGGACGGGAACACGATCCTACTCGATCAACACGTTTAGCTCCGCGAACGAGGAGCCCGAGGATGGCTGTGACCGACACCACGCGGGTCGACCGGATCACGGAAACTCTCCTGCGCGTCGTCAGTCACGTGCCCAGTTCCCGTGAGCCCCAGGCAGCCGCGCCCGCCCGGCGGGCGAAGGCGTTGGTCCGGCGCGCGAGCTCGAAGGCCGCGCTCGTCTCGGGAGCGCTCGCACTGCCCTCGGGACCGCTCGGAATGTTCACCGTCATTCCGGATCTGTTCGAGATCTGGAACATCCAGAAGCAGATGGTGGCCGATCTCGCGGCGGTCTATGGGAAGTCGTATCAGCTCGGACAGCGGGAGATGATCTACTGCCTCTTCCGGCACGCCGCCGGCCAGGTGGTGCGTGATGTCGTGATCCGCGTCGGCCAACGCTTTCTCGTCCAGGGCGCGACGCCACCGATCCTGCAGCGCGTGCTCCAACGCGTCGGAGTGTCGGTCGCGCAACGCACAGCCGGCCGTGCGATCTCACGCTGGATTCCCGTGGTCGGCGCCGTCGGTATCGGCGCGTATGCGTTCTACGACACCCATCAAGTCGGCCGGACCGCGATGGCCTTCTTCGAGCAGGAGATCATCCGAGAAGTTGCGTCCGCGGGTGAGTAACGATTCGGTCGGTCAGGACGAAATCGTAGGCAGCCCGAGCAGCGGTCAGCCTCCGAGCAAGAGGAGCGCTTCGTGAAACAAGCAATGCATCTCCGAGGCAAGCGCGGGTTCGACCTGCTGCACGACCCGTTGTTGAACAAGGGAACTGCGTTCACGCACGCGGAGCGCGATGCGCTCGGGTTGCGAGGGTTGTTGCCGGCGCACGTCAACACGCAGGAGCAGCAGCTCGTGCGTGTGTACCAGAGTTTCCGACACAAGTCCGAAGACCTCGAGAAGTATATTTATCTCGTGTCGTTGCAGGAGCGGAACGAGTCTCTCTTCTACCGTCTCGTATTGGAGCACCTCGAGGAGATCCTGCCGATTCTCTACACGCCGACAGTCGGATTGGCGTGCCAGAAGTACGGCCACATCTTCAGGCGTCCGCGGGGGATTTTTATCACGCGGAAGGACCAGGGGCGCATCCGCGAGATCCTGCAGAACTGGCCGCAGGCCGATGTGCGGATCATCGTCATCACCGACGGCGAACGCATCCTCGGTCTCGGTGATCTGGGCTCGAACGGTATGGGGATTCCGGTCGGGAAGCTCTCGCTCTACACGGCTTGCGCCGGCGTGCCGCCGAGCCAGTGCCTGCCCGTGATGCTCGACGTCGGCACCAACAACCAGTCGCTTCTGGACGATCCGCTCTACATCGGAACGCCGCAGCCGCGCCTGCGCGGAGCGGAGTTCGATTCGCTGGTCGAGGAGTTCGTTCTCGCGGTCCAGGAGATGTTTCCCAGGGCCTGCATCCAGTTCGAAGATTTCGGCAACGCGAACGCGTTCCGACTGCTGCACGAGTACCGCGACAGGGTCTGCACCTTCAACGACGACATCCAGGGGACCGCCGCCGTGACACTCGCGGGCCTGCTGTCGTCGGAGCGCATCACCGGCACGCAGTTGGCTGATGAACGCGTGCTCTTCCTCGGCGCCGGAGAGGCCGGCATCGGAATCGGCGACCTCATCGTCTCCGCGATGAAGTCCGTCGGCGTGCCTGAAGACGCGGCGCGGCGGAACTGCTGGTTCGTCGACTCGAAGGGCTTGGTCGTGAAGAGCCGCACCGACCTGGTCGAGCACAAGTTGCGATACGCGCACGATCACGCGGCGATGGCGACCCTACTCGAGGCGATCCAGTCGCTGAAGCCTACCGCGCTCGTAGGCGTTTCCGGCATTCCGCAGACCTTCACCGAGGATGTCGTGCGCGGGATGTCGAAGCTGAATCGGCGTCCCGTGATCTTCGCGCTGTCGAACCCGACATCGAAGGCCGAGTGCACGGCCGAACAGGCGTATACCTGGTCGGAAGGTCGCGCGATCTTCGCGAGCGGTAGCCCGTTCGCGCCGGTCACGTTCGGCGGAAGGACGCTGGTTTCCGGACAAGGGAACAACAGCTACATCTTCCCCGGAGTGGGGCTCGGCGTCCTGGCGAGCGAGTCATCGCGCGTCCCCGACGAGATGTTCTCGGTCGCGGCCCGGACGCTGGCGTCGATGGTGACGGAAGGCGACTTGGAGATGGGACGTGTCTATCCCGACTTGAAGCGCATCCGTGAAGTGTCCGCCGCCATCGCGGTGGCCGTCGTGGAAGTCGCCTTCGCGCGTGGCCTCACGCGGCTCGCCCGTCCGAAGGATCTCGCCGCCCACGTCCAGGCCGCCATCTATCAGCCGCACTACCGCGAGTACGTGTGAGGGACCACCGTGGATGAGAATGAGCGCGAGCGCCTGCACTACCGGATCTCGACGAACCCGAGGGAGATAGATGTCGATGCCGTGCATGCATACTTGGTCGGATCCTACTGGGCGCAAGGGATTCCTCGGGCGTTGGTGGCGAAGGCGCTTCTCGGATCGCTTTGCTTCGGGCTGTTCCAGAGAGAACATCAGGTCGGTTAGGCAAGAGTCGTGACCGACCGGACCACGTTTGCCTATCTCTGCGACGTCTATGTTCTCGATGAGCATCGAGGGCGCGGCTTGGGGAAGTGGCTGATGGAAGTGGTCGTGGCGCACCCCGACCTGCAGGGGCTCAGGCGATTCGTTCTCGCGACCAGAGATGCCCATGGGCTGTACGACAAGTATGGTTTCGAGCCGCTACGTCGACCGGAACTCTTCGGGGAGATCAACCGGCCTGGCCTCTACCTGGCGGCGCCTTCCCCGGAAGCCTGATACCGTCCCGAGCATGCCGATCGGGCCTCGCCGGTGACGAGCGCCAGTGAGAAGGGGTGGATCCATGCCCAGCACCGAGAGGATCGCGGTCGAGAACATCAATACGCCGGGTCGAGGCACGAACGTCAACGCCGAGAAATACTCGGACATGCGCAAGGCCTGCTGAGAGCGCGGCGGAAGAGCAAGCCGGGTTGACGCGGAAGACCCGGACCGACCGTACGAGAAGCGTGGGAGGGCAAACGTGATCCGATCGCTGCAGTCGACCGATGGTCCCGAGATCGCGCGACTCTGGCTGGACGGAATCCTGGAGAGTGCGGTCGAAGATGCTTCGTTCCGACCGCTTCGGACCCTGGATGAGTACGCGGAGAGCCTTGCCGCCGAGTTCGCCTCCGGGGACTCGATCGGATGGGGGGTCGTTGCCGACGCCACGCAGGAAATGGTCGCCTACCTCATGGCCGGCATCACGCCGGCGAACACGGACTTGGATCAGCCGGCGTTCCTCTATCTGCAAGAGCTGGACGTCGGCCGCGCGCATCGACGCCGGGGTCTGGGCGCCCAGTTGGTCGTGACCGCCAAGGAGTTCGCGCGAGAGCAACGACTGGAGAGCGTCGAGGTCAGTTGGATCTCTACCGACGCCCGCGCAACCGCGTTTTGGCTGAAGCAAGGGTTCATCCAATGTGTCGCGCGCGCGCGCTGCCGATTGGCGTGAGAGGAGTCGAAGTGCAGCATCGTTCGATCATCATCGTCGGCGGACTGTGCTTCGTCGTCGGCGCGCTGGCGTTCGTCTCGGTCTTCGGCTATCTGGCGGCGAGCTTCGACTATCCGGACATCCTCGACGGCGCCGCCGCGGACGTACTGCCGCGCCTGCTCGAAGGAGGCGCAACCATGAGAGCTACCTGGGCTCTGTACGCGGTGCTCTCACTGCTTCTCGTCCCGGGCGCCGTCGGAACGTACTTCGCCTGTTTTTCGAGTCGCGGCCGCATGACGGTGGGCCCCATCGCCGCGTCGCTCGGAGAGCTGGCCATGTGTCTCGGTCTCATGCGCTGGCCGAGCATCCATTGGACGTTGGCGGAGGCGTCCCCAGTCAAGTCCCGAGGCCCAAAGCAGCCTTGCCGCCGTCTTCTCGGGCCTGAATCTCTACCTCGGCAACTACATCGGGGAGTTCCTCGGCGAAGTGTGCCTCGGCGGGTGTGGCGTAGCGTTCGCGTGCCTGTTCATCGTCGGAGCGCTTCGAAACGCCATGCCAGCGGTTCAGCCGATCGCCGATCTGAACAATGCACTCCTCCCGCTGTGGATGATCGTGCTCGGTCTGTCCCTCATTCGGTCCGCGCTGACGGGCGTGTACCGAGTGGAATAGGGCCCGCAGCTTGGTCCTCCGCGGACGCGCGCTGCTTTCCCGAGTTCTCCGGCTCGCTGTACCGGAAGACCCGCTCCAAGGAGACGTCGAAGACGCGCGCGATCCGGAACGCGACTTCCAGTGAGGGCGAGTACTTGTTCCCCTCTATCGCGTTCACCGTCTGACGCGTGACTCCGATTCGGTCTGCCAGTTCTTGCTGCGTCATCTCGCCGCGGTGGAATCGGAGAGTGCGGATCTCGTTCGTGATGCGGCCGCCGCTCTTGCCCATCGCTCATGCCCCTCTTCGGTAGAGGAAGAGCTGAGATCCGATCTCCGTCAGTTGCGCCAGGACCCAGAATCCGAGCAGCAGATGCGTGAACGCGAAGTTACCCGGCGTCACCAACGCCGTGCAGAGCGCGAAGAATACCCCGGTAGCCAGCACGTAGCCCCCGTTGCGAGCGCCCATCAGTTCGATCAGCCGGTCACGCTCGTCCGTCTCCGTGCGCCGATCGATGATCGTGATCACCACATTCCCCGCGATTTGCGTGATCACGACCAGCACGACGACGAGCGCGAACAGCACAGCCTGACTCGGCAAGACGAAGTCCGACCGGGCCGGAAGGACGGCAATGAGGTAGAGGCCGAAACTTACGATCAGCGCGACCATCGAAAGCCATAAACTCTTTTCCTGGAATGAGATCCCCACATTGCCCTCCGCGTGGTTGTGTCTGGTGTGCTGGACGTTGTGTCCGATTTACCCGACAAGAACAAACCTACCGCTCGGGGCCCCGTGTGTCCAGTATTTTGGACATCGCGTTCCGACAGAAACCCGCAAGGTCAGCCCGCCGTGTCGCTGGTCGATCGGCGGAGCGCCGCGGTCTGCTCCGGCTCGCGGGCGCTTGAACGGAGAGGACGTCCATGCAGATCACACGCACCGGTTTCATCCTCTACGTGCGCGGACGTGCTGGCGGCGCGAGGGATCGACGTCGACTACCAAGAGCACCCGCGGGGAACCGTCGTGAAGTTCACCGATCCCGCGGGCAGTCTCTGCGCGTTCAAGGACGACGAGAGGCTCGAGCGGCAGGGACTCGAGGCGCCATTCCGAGGATTGCTCGATCGGGTTATCCTGCGCTCCACTCTAAACCGACCTTCACTGCGCCGCGCGCCGGAGATTCCCCAGACATGGCCGATACGAAAGCACCAGACGGGGCGTCGCCGAACGCCCCCGAGACAACCGAGGTCACCGAGACGAGCGACTTCATCCGCGAGATCGTCCGCGCGGACCTGAAGTCGGGGAAGCACCGCGGCGTCGTCACGCGCTTTCCCCCGGAGCCGAACGGGTACCTGCACATCGGGCACGCCAAGTCGATCTGCCTGAACTTCGGCATCGCGCGCGAGTTCGACGGGCGCTGTCACCTGCGGTTCGACGATACGAACCCGCTCAAGGAAGAGCAGGAGTACATCGACGCGATCCAAGACGATGTGCGGTGGCTCGGATTCGACTGGGGCGAGCACCTCTACTTCGCATCGGACTACTTCGAGCAGCTCTACGAGTGGGCGAGGCGCCTCATCCGCCAGGGGAAGGCGTTCGTCTGCGATCTCGACGCCGAGCAGATCCGTGAGTATCGCGGGACGTTGACCGAGCCGGGGAAGAACAGCCCGCACCGGGACCGCACGGTCGAGGAGAACCTGGATCTCTTCGCGAGAATGCGCGCCGGAGAGTTCCCGGACGGCTCGAGCGTCTTGCGCGCCAAGCTCGACATGGCGTCGGGCAACATCAACCTGCGTGATCCGGTGCTCTACCGCGTTCTGCACGCGCATCATCCGCGGACGGGCGACGCTTGGCGCATCTATCCGACCTACGACTTCGCGCACGGCCAGTCGGACGCGATCGAAGGGATCACCCACTCGATCTGCACGCTGGAGTTCGAGGACCACCGCCCGCTCTACGATTGGTTCATCGACAACCTTCCAGTTCCGTCGAAGCCGCGGCAGCTCGAGTTCGCGCGCTTGAATCTCACCTACACGGTGCTTTCCAAGCGCTTCCTGCTTCGGCTGGTGAACGAGGGACGGGTTCGCGGTTGGGACGATCCGCGCATGCCGACCATCGTGGGGATCCGGCGGCGAGGGTTTCCGTCCGAGGCGCTGCGTCGATTCGCCGAGATGATCGGCGTGGCCAAGCGCGCGAGTACGGTCGATTGGGGAATGCTCGAGTACGCGGTGCGTGAGGTGCTCAATCGCACCGCCGAGCGCCGCATGGCGGTGTTGCGCCCGCTCAAAGTCGTGCTCGTGAACTATCCAGAGGGACAGTTCGAAGAGTTCGACGCGATCAACAACCCCGAGGACGCCGCCGCCGGCGCGCGCAAGATCAGCTTCGGACGCGAGCTGTGGATCGAGCAGGAGGACTTCATGGAGGATCCGCCGAAGAAGTTTTTCCGGCTGAGCCCCGGACGCGAGGTCCGACTGCGCGCCGCCTACTTCATCACCTGTCAGGAAGTGATCAAGAACGAACGCGGGGAGGTGACGGAGTTGCGCTGCACCTACGACCCGGCGACGCGCGGCGGCAGCTCGCCGGACGGTCGGTCCCCGAAAGCGACCCTGCATTGGGTCTCGGCCTCGCATGGCGTCGCCGCGGAGGTGCGTCTGTACGACCACCTCTTCACGAAGCCCGATCCCGGCGGCGAAGGCGATCTCATGGACGACCTGAATCCAAAGTCGGAGGAAATACTCACGGGCTGTTGGTTGGAGCCGTCCCTCGACGCGCTGCCGATCGCGTCCCAAGTCCAGTTCGAGCGGCTCGGCTACTTTTCGAAAGACCGCGAGTCGACCTCAGCTCGCTCCGTCTGGAATCGCACCATCACGCTGCGCGACACGTGGGTGAAGGAACAGCGCAAGGGCTGAGGCTCGGCAGCATGGCCTTTGCCATTCCGGTGGTCCTGTTGTTTCCGAGGAAGCGCTGATGCGTTCCATGGAAACGCCGCGCGGCACGCTCGAGCCGCAGACCGCGGCGCACGCGGACGAGATGTTCGTCGTGCTGAGCGATCCCGCGCTCTATGAGTACGAAAACGAGCCGCCAAGCTCGGTCGAGTGGCTTCGAGATCGGTTCACGAAGTTGGAGTCTCGGCGGTCGGCCGACGGCGTCGAGCAGTGGCTCAACTGGGTGATACGGAGACCCAGCGGCGAATTGATCGGCTATGTCCAGGCCACCATCTACCCTCGGAGTCGAGCCGAGATCGCGTATGTGCTCTCGAGCGGCTATTGGGGAAGAGGGCTGGCCGGCGAAGCGGTCGACGCCATGATAGCGGAGCTCACGGCGCGCTACGGCGTGCGGAGCGTTTCCGCCGTGTTGAAGCGAGAGAACCATCGGTCGTTGCGATTGCTCGAGCGGCTCGGATTCAGCCTCGCGTCCGTGGAGTCGCTCGCCGAACATCCGGTGGATCCGGACGAATTGCGGATGACTCGCGAGGTTCGTGTCAGTAACTAGCGAACTTTTCCGGGTTTCTTCTTGGCGCTACCAGACAGCCGCGATTGGACACTCGGACTGTTCAACTCACGGAGCGCGCCCTTCCCGACTCATCGCGCGTGCTCTTCTTCGCCATACGCTTCAGTGTCGCGAGCACCTTCTCGACTTCGGGGGCGCGCGGAGTCCCGGACGTTTTGATGGCTGGTCCCCTTCGGCTGTCCCGGGCTCGCGCATGACATCAAGAGCCGCTAACATAAACGAGCATAGCGTGTTACAGTCGTCCTGGGCGAACCTAGCGAAGGCGCTTTGAACACGTTTTGAAACGTGATCGGTGATAGGTGATAGGTGATAGGTGATCGGTGATCGAGATCGAGGAAGCATGACTTCGAACCAGATTCCCCAACGTCGCCTCTCCTTCCTCGATCGCTACCTGACGCTCTGGATCTTCCTCGCCATGGGATTGGGCGTGCTCATCGGTCGATTCGCGCCATCGGCGCGCGATGCGATCGAACGCCTCAGGGTCGGGACGACGAACCTCCCGATTGCCGTCGGGCTGATCCTGATGATGTATCCGCCGCTGGCCAAGGTGAGGTACGAGAAGCTGCCGTCGATCCTCCGCGACTGGAGGATCCTCACGCTGTCGCTCGTCCAGAATTGGCTGATCGGCCCCGCGCTCATGTTCGCGCTCGCCGTGGTGTTCTTGCAGGACAAGCCCGAGTACATGGTGGGGCTGATCCTCGTCGGGCTGGCGCGCTGTATTGCCATGGTGCTCGTCTGGAATGATCTGGCCAAAGGGAGCAGCGACTACGCAGCGGGTCTGGTGGCGTTGAACAGCATCTTCCAGGTGTTGTTTTTCGGCGTCTACGCGTGGCTCTTCGTGACCTACCTACCGCCCCTGCTCGGTCTCGAAGGAGCGGTGGTCGATGTGAGCATGCGCGAGATCTTCCAGAGCGTGCTCGTCTACCTGGGCATCCCATTCTTCGCCGGCATGTTGACGCGCTCCATCCTGCGTCCGATCAAGGGCGAAGCGTGGTACAGCGGGACCTTCATCCCGCGCATCTCGCCGGTCACGCTGCTCGCGCTGCTCTTCACGATCGTGGTGATGTTCAGTCTGAAGGGAGACCGGATCGTCGCCCTGCCGCTCGACATCCTGCGCATTGCCATCCCACTCGTGCTCTACTTCGTCATCATGTTCTTCGTCTCGTTCTTCATGGCGAGGCGAGTCGGCGCCGACTACGAGCGTTCGGCTACGCTGGCGTTCACCGCATCGGGGAACAACTTCGAGTTGGCCATCGCCGTCGCGATCTCGGTCTTCGGCATCCACTCCGATGTGGCGTTCGCGACCGTCGTCGGACCGCTGGTGGAAGTGCCGGTGCTGATCGGACTGGTCAGTGTGTCGCTCTGGCTGGGAAAGCGATGGTTCGGAGTCGAAGCGCCGGGTTGACGCCGCGGACCGCGGGCAACTCCAGGAAGAGGAGAACCAAAGTGGCTCGGAAGATAACGCCGTTCTTGATGTTCGAGGGATCGGCCGAAGCGGCCATGCGCTTCTACGTCTCGCTGTTCCACAAGTCCGAGGTGAAGCAACTGGAGCGGTACGGACCCGACGAAGCGGGGGCCGAGGGGAGCGTGAAGAGAGCGGACTTCGTTATCGCGGGACAGGAGATCATCTGCATCGACAGTCCGGCAAAGCACGCCTTCACCTTTACGCCGTCGGTCTCTCTCTTCGTCGAGTGCGAGAGCGAAGCCGAACTCGACGCGGCGTTCGGCGAGCTCTCCGCGGAGGGCGCGGTCCTCATGCCGCCCGATAGCTACGGTTTCAGCCGGAAGTTTGCCTGGGTGAACGATCGCTTCGGCGTCTCCTGGCAACTCAACCTGCGGTGAGCCTGAAGCCGTGAGACGCGACGGTCCTGGGTTCGCGCCTCCACCGCGGACCAGACGGCGTCTGGTCTTTCCGGAGGACGCGCAGCCGCGGTGACGGTCGGTTCAGTCGGGATCACGGGGAAATCGCGTCGCCGTCGCGCCGTCGTACATCTGCGCGATCTTCGAATCCTGGGACCCCGATCCGCCATCCGATCCGAAGAGGCGGGAGAAGAACGACTCGAAGCCCGAACGATCCTTCAGTTTCTCCAGCTCCCGCTGCAACTCCTCCATCTCCCGCTGCAACGACTCGACCTTGCGCCGCGCGTCGTCCACCTCGGATTTGTGCTGCTCGCGCTTGCCGGGGAGTTGCCCGGGAGTGGAAAGTTGCGTGCGTTCTGCCGCCATGCGGCCTGATCGGCGTCAGATTCCTCGGACGAGGCCGCCGTCGACCAGGATCTCCTGTCCGGTGACGTAGCTCGCATCCTCGGAAAGCAGGAACGCGACCACACGCGCCACCTCGGCGGCTTCGGCGGGTCGGCGCATCGGGATGCGAGCCTGGGTTGTGGCGTCGATGGAGTAGGAGTCGACAAAGCCGGGCAAGACGGAGTTGATGCGGATGTGATCGGCGGCGAAGCGCTCTGCTGCGAGGCGCGTCCAGGCGGAGAGGCCGGCGCGAACGACGGAGGAGATGGGGAACGCGAGGCCGGGTTCGCGCGCAGCGAAGCTGGAGATGTGGACCAGTGCTCCGCCCAGTACTCCGCCGCCCTGGGCGGCGGAGAGAATTGGCTGAAGTATCCCGGCGAGCCGGATCGCAGGCATGAGAAGTAGCTCGACCCCACGCATCCAGTCCTCGTCCGTCAGCGCGAGCAGGTCCCCTTTCGCCGCATGCCCCGTGTTGATCACCGCGCCGTCGACGCGGCCGTAGATCTCGAGCGCCGTCGCCGCGAGCGTCGCGAGATCGGTCGCCGAATCGACCGATCCCCGCAGTCCGACCGCGCCGAGCGCGTCCGCTAACTCCAACACCTCGGGGCCCCGCGCCATGAGGACCAGCCGATGCCCGCGAGCGCTCAGTTCGCGCGCGCACGCGGCGCCGATGCCGCGGCTGGCGGCGGTGACGAGGGTGACCGGTGGGCGGTGGGGGCTTTGCATCAGACGTTCCTTTCAGTCGCACGAGTCCACGGGACGCGCTCCATCGCCAGCCCGAAGAGCAGCGCCCCCGCGCCGATTGCATAGGTCGTCCATCCGAACTGCGTCATCAACATCGCGCAGACGATGAGTCCGAGCGTGGGGAGGATCGGCCATCTTCGAACCGAACCAGGGACGCGAAACGGACGCGTCTGCGTGTGACCGGAGAATCGCAATCGGATGAGCGCCGCGTTGACGCAGACAAAGGCGGAAAGCGCCAAGAGCGACGCGACGCTGCCGACCGCGCTGACGCGACCGAGGGGAAGAAAGCTCGCGGCGGCGATGCAGACCAGGCCGATGCCGAAGGCGGGGGTCATCCGACGGGGCAACGTGCTCGCCAGGAATCCAGGGGCGTCGCCTCCACGCGCCATGCCGTAGAGGAGGCGGCTGGCCGCCATCACTGTGATCAACGCCGTGTTCGCGGTGGCGAAGAGCGCGACGCCGCCCAGCGCGCCGGCCAGGCTCGGGGCTTGCGTCCGCATGGCGTCGGCGAGCGGCGATCGACTCTCCGCCAGCTTCGCCGGTTCGAGCAACGTCACGCTCGCGGCGGCGGCCAAGACGTACAACGTGGTCGAGATCACGACCGCGGCGAGAAAAGCGCGGGGCAGATCCCGACTCGGGTTCTTCGCCTCCTCGGCGAGGTTCGCGATGTCTTCGAATCCGAGATAGGCAAAGAAGATGAGGCCCGCCGCCGCGAAGACACCGGAGGATGGCGCGGCGAGGAACACCTCGTTGAACCCGGGCGTCTTCATGCCCACGACGATGAGCGCGACCAGACCCGACGCCTCGATGACGGTGAAGAGCGCATTGGCCCACGCCGCTTCCTGGACGCCGATGACGTTGACCAGTCCGACGGCGACGAGGAGGCCGATGGCGATCCAAGCAGCAGGGACGCCCACGAACAACGAGGCGTACCCGGCGAAGGCGAGTGAGACGGTCGCGGCGGTCGCGACACTCGCCGTGACCAGCGCCCATCCCACCATCCCTCGAAGCCAGGTCGCGCGAGGCCAGGCCTGGCCCAAGTAGACATACTCGGCGCCTGCGCTCGGATACATCGTGGCGAGTTCGGCGTAGGAGAGTCCCGTCAGAAGGGCGGCCACACTCGCCAGCAGGAAAGCGACCCAGACCGAGACGCCGGCGAGGCCGGCCGCTTCGCCGAGCAAGCTGTAGATGCCGGCGCCGAGGATGATGCCGACGCCGTAGAACGTGAGCGCTCCGAAACCGAGAGTGCGGCGAAGTCCGGGCATGTCGCATCATCGCCCGCGTTGGCGGGCGCCGTCACGTCGAGTCTCGCGCGCCGCGCGAAGGCTTCGAGTGCAGCACGCGCTCCTCCAGCCAGATCAACTCTCCGAGCGACCAGGCTTGGAACGGAGCGCCGCGCGGCGTGTGCGGCGCGTCACCATCCGCGATCTCCGAGACATGACCCAGCCCCGCTTCGTCGAGATGGCGCAGGATCGGCTCGACGAAGCGACGGCGCGCTTCGCGTCGCGCGTCCGGTGAATCGCCCCACGCGCGCACCCACGCCTCGACGAACGGACCGAGCAACCAGGGCCACGCGGTCCCCTGGTGGTAGGCGCCGTCGCGCGCGGGGACGCCCCCTTCGTAGCGGCCGATGTAGGCGGGCGCCTCCGGGTCGAGCGTGCGGAGTCCGAGCGGCGTCCAGAGGCGGGTCTCCACGATCTCGACCACCCGGCGCGCACGCTCGTCGTCGAGGAGGACGAGCGGCAATCCGCCGACGGCGAGAATCTGGTTGGGACGCACCGTCGCGTCGTTGAGGCCGGCGTGGTGATCGAGATCGGCGATGTCATCGAGCGAGCCGAGCTGTTCGTTCCAGAAGCGAAGAGGGAAGTTGATAGTGCCTCGTTCGAGCCACTGACGCCAGCGGCCGATCTCGTCTCCGGTCGCTTCGCCCTCGCCGAACTTGCGGGCGAAGCGCAGTCCGCACCAGAGCGCGTTCAGCCAGAGCGCCTGGATCTCGACCGGTTTGCCCATGCGCGGAGTGACGACGCGATCGACGCCACCTTGGCCGCGCACGCGCGCGTCCATCCAGGTCAGTTGCACACCGGGCTCACCGCAGCGCAAGAGACCGTCCCCGTCGACGCAGATGCCGTGCCGTGCGCCGCGCGCGTAGGAATCGAGGATCGAACGCGCGGCGCGGGCCAAGGCGACGCCGAGCGCGCGCGAGGATCCCGGCTTCCGTTCGAGGAGCTGCAGCGTGCGATGGCCGGCGATGAGGAACCAGAGCGCCGCGTCGACGGAGTTGTACTCGGGCGCCTCTCCGCGATCCGGGAAACGATTCGGCAACATTCCGTCACTGAGATGCTCGCTCCATTCCAAGAGGATGCGGCGCGCGTCGTCGAGACGGCCGGTGGCGAGCGCGAGACCGCGCAAGGCGATGAACGTGTCGCGGCCCCAATCGGAGAACCAGGGGTACCCCGCGATCAGCGTGACGCCGTCGCCGCGGCGGACGAAGTAGGTGTCGGCGGAGGCATGGAGTCGCGAGCGAAATCGCTCGCGACGCTCGAGCTCCACGGCGCGCAGCTCTTCACAGGCCGCTGGAATCGAGTCGCCTCCCCGGAACGACCCACCTCCATCGAACACCAGGTACGCCGGCCCCTCCCCCAGCTCGAAAACAAACTCCCCCGGCGACGCCAAGTCCTCTCGATCGTCCAACCCTCGCTCCGTCTCGACCGCGTAGACGAAGTCGCGATACCAGAGCGGCCGCGTGATGAACGCTCCGTTGCTCCAGGCGTCCACCGCGACAACTCCGTCGTACGGCGCGAAGCGCACACCAGTCGCCTCACCCTGCGGACGGGAGAGGCGTGTCCCCTCGAAGCGAAAGTTCGGATTCTCGCGATGCAGCGAATGAAAGTCGCGCCCGGAAAACAACGGCGTCACGCGGAGCCGCGCGCCGCGCGGGGAATTCCTCGCTGTCGTCTCGCCCCCGATTCGCCAGATCAGACAAATCAGCGGTGACCCGTGCAGCACGAACAGCTCGTGCTCGACCCAGCGACCGTCGGGCAACGCGAACCGCCAGCGGGGCCAGGGACGCGACCTGAATCCGACGATCCGCTCGCGTGCGTCAGGTTCGATGACGTCACTGCCGCCGCCGGCGCCGTAACGCTGCGAAGAGAGCGAGACCGTCGAACCTGATGCCGGCAACTCGACGACGGCGTTCACTCCGTTGACCAAGACCACGCGGTCGACCGGAGGATTTCTCGAGACCACGAGCAGCGCGTGATAGCGGCGGGTGCGCAGTCCGATCGCCGTGCCCGACGCGTATCCCCCGAGGCCATCCGGCTCCAACCACTCCGCCCGCTCGGGATCGGGCGGCAGAGGCGGGAGTGTTCCGGTGTCAGCGCCCATCTGACGAAGTCGCAGGGTCCGCGGGATCGGTGCGGCGCCGACGTGGGCGAGAGCCGCGATGCAGCTTGGTGACCAGCGGCGCCACGAGCGCGGTCCAGCCGGTCTGGTGCGAAGCGCCGCAGCCGCGACCGGTGTCGCCGTCGAAGTACTCGTGGAAGAGGATGTGATCGCGCCAGTGCGGATCCTCGTGGGCGATTCGGTGGTCGCCCGACGCCGGTCGCCGGCCCTCCGCGTCGGGTTCGAAGAGTGAAACGAGGCGGCGCGACAGTTCGCGCGCCACTCCGGCGAGGTCGAGGAACCGTCCCGATCCGGTGGGACATTCCACCTGCAGCGCGTCGCCGTAGAAGTTGTGGTAGCGCTCCAGCGCCTCGATCAGCAGGAAGTTGACCGGAAACCAGACCGGTCCGCGCCAATTGGAGTTGCCGCCGAACAGTCCCGACGTCGACTCGGCCGGGTCGTAGCGCACGCGATAGATCTCTCCTCCGACATCGAGCGCGTACGGCGGGTCGAGATGAGCGCGCGAGAGCGACCGGATCCCGTGTGGAGAGAGGAACTCGGTCTCGTCCAGTACACGTTGCAACACGTGTTGCAGCCGCAGCGGGGAGAGTAGCGAGAGGAGCGACCGCCGTTTCCCCGCCTCACCGTCTTGGACGGTATAGACATGACGCGCCAAGTCCGGGCGGTTGTCGAGGAACCACTGCAGGCGACGTTGGAATCCGGGCAGTCGATCGATGACGTCGGCGTCGAGGATCTCCACCGCGAAGAGCGGAATGATGCCGACGATGGAGCGGAGCTTGAGCGGGGATGACTTCTCGCCGGTGTTGAGCTGGTCGTAGTAGAAGCCGTCTTCGGGGTCCCAGAGACCGGTCCCGCCGAACCCGTTCATGGCGTCGATGATCGCGACGAAGTGCTCGAAGAACTTCGACGCCATGTCTTCATAGACGGGATTCTCTCGCGCGAGTTCGAGCGCCATCGAGAGCATGGTTGAGCAATAGAACGCCATCCACGCGGTGCCGTCGGCCTGCTCCAGAGTCCCGCCGGTCGGCAGCGGCTTCGAGCGGTCGAAGACGCCGACGTTGTCGAGCCCGAGGAATCCTCCCGCGAAGATGTTCTTCCCTCCCAGGTCCTTCCGATTCACCCACCAGGTGAACTCCAGCAGTAGCTTCTGGAAGACGCGCGAGAGGAACGCGGTGTCGCGCTTCCCGCGGCGACCGGTGATCTTGTACACACGCCAGGCGGCCCAAGCGTGCACGGGAGGATTCACATCGCCGAAGGCGAACTCATACGCCGCAAGCTGCCCGCTCGGGTGCAGATACCACTCGCGGAGGAAGAGCAGCAGTTGCTCTTTGGCGAAGGCCGCGTCGATGCGCGCCAGGGCCACGAGATGGAAGGCCAAATCCCATGCGGCGAACCAGGGGTACTCCCAAGCATCGGGCATCGAGATCACATCGCGCGCATGCAGATGGCGCCACTCGCGATTCCGCCCGGTCAGGCGCTCGGCCGGAGGAGGCGGGAAGGCCGGATCTCCATCGAGCCAATGTCCGACCACGTAGTGATAGAACTGTTTATTGTGCAGCAGGCCAGCGTACGCCTGACGGGCGATCCGTCGCTGCTCCAGCGGAATGGTCTCCGGGAGAATGGGCGCGTAGAACTGATCGCACTCCTCGCGACGCTTCGTGACGAGCGCGTCGAAGGCCGCGGCTTCCAGTGGAGGCGCTGCCGGCGCCACCGGCCGCATCCGGAGTCGCACGATGACCGTCTCGCCCGCCGGAACCGCCAGTCGATAGTAGAAGGCGGCCTTCGTTCCGACACCGTCGGTGCGAACCGCCTCGCTCTCGCCCTCGATCAGCCAGCGATGAAACGCGTCCTTCGAATGAGCGCCGTCGACGGGCGTCGCCCCGAAGACCCGCGCCGCGTTCGTCTCGTTCTCGGTCAGGAGCGAGCGAGCGGGGACCACCGTCGGCACGGCTCGGAACTCGAGCGGAGGCAGCGTCGGGTGCTCGACCGTCAAGACGCCATCGCGGGGCGTCCGGATGGCCCCTTTCGGCCAGTACCCCTCGATCGTCCGGCCCCAGGACCAGGTGTTGCGCAGCCAAACTGTCGGCAAGAGATGGAGGTCCGCGGCCTCCGGACCCCGATTGCTGATCGAGAGTCGGATCAGGATGTCGTCCGGCGCCGCCTTGGCATACTCGGCCTCGATGTCGAAGTAGCGGCTCTCGTCGAAGACGCCCGTGTCTTCGAGTTCGTATTCACGATCGTCGCGGTCGCGTCGGCCATTCTCTTCGAGCAGCGCGTCATACGGAAAGGCCGCCTGCGGATACTTGTACAGTGAGCGGAAGTACGAGTGGGTCGGCGTGGAGTCCAGGTAGAAATAGACTTCCTTGACATCTTCGCCGTGATTGCCCTGCGGGCCGGTCAGGCCGAAGAGACGCTCTTTCAGGATGCGATCGCGTCCGTTCCAGAGCGCCAGCGCAAAACAGACGCGTCCTTCGCGGTCACAGAAGCCGAGCAGCCCGTCCTCGCCCCAGCGATAGGCGCGAGACCGCGCATGCTCGTGCGGGAAGTAATCCCAGCAGGTCCCGTCGGCCGAATAGTCCTCGCGGACCGTGCCCCACTGACGCTCGGCGAGGTAGGGGCCCCAGCGCTTCCAGTTCTCCTTGCGATTCGCATCGGAGAGGAGCCGTTCGCGTTCCGGATCGAGACCCCGTCGCCAGGGCTTCATGCGAGGAGGCTCACGACGCGAGCTTCGCCGCCGCCGGCAGGTCGACCAGCCAGGTGACCTGTCCTTGCCAGGGATGCACGATCTGCGCGGGCAGCCGACCAGGATCTCGCTCGGACTCGAGCACCTCGGCGAGCGCCTCGGCCTTGTCGTCGCCGCTGACCAGGAAGAGAACCCGGTCGGCGCTGTTGAGCACCGGCGGAGTCAGCGTGAGTCGGTGCTGTTCCAACTTCGGCACCCAATTCGCCGCCACCCAGCGACGCTGCTCCCAGACGGCCGTCGTCTCGGGGAAGAGCGACGCCGTGTGTCCGTCGGCGCCCATCCCCAGAAGGATCAGATCGAAGCGGGGCCAGACCCCCTCGATCGCGGGCCGCACGCTGGCCGGCAGCATCGAAGAGGCGGTCAGCGCGGTCCGCGTGACGAAGAAACTCCGCAGATCGAGCTCGTACAGCTCCGCGGCTCTCTCGGGATCGTCCATCTCGCCGAGCATGCGGTGGATGTTCCTCTCGGGGATCGGCACGCGCGAGAGCAGCGCGTCGGAGGCCATGTGGAAATTGCTCTCGGCGTGATCCGGGCCGACCGGGCGCTCATCCCCGAAGAAGATATGGATCGTCTCCCAGGGCACATTGCCGCGAGCGGCGTCGACCTTGGCGATCGTCTCGTAGAGGCGACGAGGGGTGGAGCCTCCGGCCAACGCGACGCTGAAGAAGCCGTGCGCGGTGACCGATGCGCGCGCCGCAACGGCGAATTCCATCGCGGCCTCGGTGGCGATGGCGGCGGCGTCGTCGAGGATGCGCAGTTCGGGTCTCATTCGTAGATCTTCATGATCCCGTCGAGGAGCTGCAGCGCCTTCTGCTTGGGCCGTTGGAACGAGTTGCGACCGATGATCGAGCCGAAGCCGCCGCCCTCGCGGATCGCCTTCGCTTCGCTCAACACCTGTTCCTCGCTGCTGGTCGGTCCGCCCGAGAAGATCACGATCCGGCGGCCGTCGAACGTGCACTGGACGACGTGCCGCACGCGTTCGGGAAGCGCGCCAATCGGCACCTGCTCCTTCTCGTAGACCTTCTTCGCCGCCTCTTGCTCGAGATGCGCCGAGGGGAGCTTCACCTTGATGATGTGCGCGCCGAGCTGCGCCGCCAGGTGCGCCGCGTAACCGATGACGTCGATGGCGGTCTCGCCTTCTTTGCTGATTCCGGTGCCGCGCGCGTACGACCAGACGACGACGACCAGACCGTGCCGCTTGGCCTCCTGCGCCAGCGCGCGCAGCTCGTTGTAGGCGGTGACTCGATGAGCGGAGCCCGGATAGATCGTGTATCCGATAGCGACGCAGCCGAGCCGCAGGGCATGCTCGACGCTTCCGGTTACGGCCTGCAGCGGATCGCGCTCATCCTGTAGCAGGTCATGATTGTTCAGCTTGAGGATGAGTGGAATCTCGCCGGCGAACTCGCGCGCGCCCGCCTCCAGGAAGCCGAGCGGTGCGGCGTAGGCGTTGCACTTCGCCTCGATCGCGAGTTGGAAGTGATAGCGAGGGTCGTAGCCGGCCGGATTCGGCGCAAAGCTCCGCGCCGGTCCGTGTTCGAAGCCCTGATCGACCGGCAGGATCACCATGCGCCCGGTGCCGCCGAGACGTCCGTGGTTCAGCAGTCGCGACAGATTGGTCAAGGTGCCGACGCTGTCCGCGCCGTACCAACTCAAGATCTCACGTACGCGTTCGGTCATCGTTCGTTCTCCTCACGCGGGGGTTCTAACCGGGGATTCGACTCGCCGCGGCCCACAACTGCCGCGGCCGACAACTGCCGCGCTCGCCGGGCCGCTCCGAGAAATGCAGTCTCACTCTCGAGGACGACGCGCACCGGCATGCTCTCGACGACCGGTCGAAGTCGACCCTTGTCGCGAAAGGCCTCGATGAAACGCCCGTCGCGCATCCTCGGCAATATCTTTGGTGCGATGCCCCCGCCGATATAGACGCCGCCGAGCGCGAGCATCTTCAGGGCCAGATTGCCGGCCTCGGCGCCGAAGACGTCGACGAAGCAGGTGAGCGCCTGATCACAGAGCGCGGAACGGCCATCCAGCGCCCATCGCGAGATCGCGCCCGCCGGATCGCCGCTCGTCATCTCATCGCGAAGCGCAGGCGGTTCGCCGCCGCCGCCTTTCTCGCGGAAGAACTCGTAGAGATTGACGAGACCGGGACCGCAGACGATTCGCTCGTAGCTGACCCGGCCGAAGCGCGCGCGGAGCCAGCGCAGCAGCTCGTCTTGGACCTCGGTGCGCGGCGCGAAGTCGGTGTGGCCGCCCTCACTCGGGAACGGGCGATGCGCGTCGCCGTCCCAGTAGAGGCCGGCTTCGCCGAGTCCGGTGCCGGCGGAGATCACGGCCTGATTGCCGCGCGGGGCCGGGCTCGCCGCGCCCGCGTGCTGCAGAGTGACGAGCTGGTCGTTGGCGACCAGCGGCAGTCCGTAGGCGTTCGCCTCCAGATCATTGAGCAGCGCGACGGTCTGCAGTCCCAACTGCTGCTCGAGCGCGGCCGCGTCGACGTCCCACGGCAGGTTCGTCGTTTCGACGCGCCGATTCTCGACCGGACCCGCCACGCCGAAGCAGGCGAATCGCACCAAGCGCGGGTCGAACGGCTCACCTCTCGGGACGGCCCCGTCCCGCATCGCGATGCGTCCCTCGCGCAGTTCGGCATAGAAGCGCGGCGTCATCGCCTCGAGCCCGCCGCTGTCGCGACTCGGGTAGGTGGCGTGCGCCAGAGGCTGCGCATCCAACGGGTCGTCGGAGAAGAGACCCAGGTGCGTCTTGGTGCCGCCGACATCGCCGGCGAGGATCAAGCCTTTTTCTCCACATGCCCGCCGAACTTCTCGCGCATGGCCGAGAGGATCTTTTCCGCGAACGTGTGCTCCTGGCGGGAACGGAAACGCGCGTAGAGCGCGGCCGAGAGGACATCGGCCGGCACCGCCTCTTCGATCGCGGCCTGGATCGTCCAGCGCCCTTCCCCGGAGTCTTGGACGAAGCCGGTGTAGTTGGAGAGCGACGGGTTCTCGCGCAGCGCCATCGCCGTCAGGTCGAGCAGCCAAGAGCCGACGACGCTGCCGCGTCGCCAGAGTTCACTCACTTCCGCGAGGTCGATGTCATAACGGAGCTCGGCCGGCAGCTCCTTCGACGTGGCGCTCTTCAGGATGTCGAAGCCTTCGGCGTAGGCCTGCATCAGTCCGTACTCGATGCCGTTGTGGATCATCTTGACGAAGTGGCCGGCGCCGGAAGGGCCGCAGTGGAGATACCCCTGTTCGGCTGTGCCCGGATCGGCGGAGCGTCCAGGTGTGCGTTCGATCTCGCCGATTCCGGGGGCCAAAGTGCGCAGGAGCGGCTCGATTCGTTCGAAGGCCTCGCGCGGTCCGCCCACCATGAGGCAGTAGCCGCGCTCCAGTCCCCAGACGCCGCCGCTCGTGCCGGCGTCGACATAGTGGATGCCGGTCTCAGCCAGCATCTGCGCGCGGCGGACGTCGTCTTTGAAGTACGAGTTGCCGCCGTCGATGATGACGTCGCCCGCCGAGAAGCGCGAGCCCAACTCGCGCACCGTCTCTTCGGTCGCCGCGCCGGCCGGCACCATCACCCAGGCAACGCGCGGCGCGCGCAGCTTCGAGGTGAACTCCTCTAGCGATGTCGCGCCGGTCATCCCTTCACCCGAGAGCTTCGTGATCTCCTCGGGCGTCCGCGAGTAGCCGACACACTCGTGCCCGCCCCGCATGAGGCGCCGGACCATGTTCCCGCCCATCCGTCCGAGCCCGATCATTCCCATCTGCATGTGGAGTCGCTCCCTTGTCAACGCGCCGTCGCTTCGGTGACCGCCCGCCGTAACGCTTCCAAGCCCCCGCGGACATCGCCCGCCAGATGAACGCGCAACGCGCGTCGTCCTCGCTGGGCCAAGACGTCGAAGTCGCCGCGCGCCTGCGCCGCCTTCACCAATCCGAACGAGTATCTCGTGCCCGGCACCGCGAGGTCGCCCGCGTCATCGCAGGTGATCTGCAGGAAGACGCCGCTGTCGGGGCCGCCCTTGTAGGCCTGGCCGGTCGAGTGCAGGAAACGGGGGCCGAAGCCGAGGCAGGTAGCGACCCCACTCGACCTCACGACATCGCGCCGCATCTCTTGGAGGAATCGCTCGTTGTTCGAGTTCATCTCCAGATAGGCGAGGAACGCCACGTAGTCGCCGGGTTGCACGCGCGCTAGGTGTCCGCGGAGGAAGTCCGAGAGGTTCGGCGCCGAACGCCCTGCCGCGATCGCAGCGCGCTGCGCCCCCTCCTGCACCGCCGTGGTGTTGCGCGCGTCGGCGAAGAGCCGCACCCCTGAGTCGGTCGCGAAAGGGAACTCCTGCGGCAGGCGACCGGTCTTCTCGACCTGCGCCGTGAGTTTTTTCGTCTCGATCTTGCTCGCCTCGACATCCGGTTGATCGAACGGATGAATGTGCAGCACCGCGCCGGCCACCGCCGTCGCGAACTCCCAGCGGAAGAATTCGCTCGCCAGGTCGTAGCGGTCGCGCAGTTCGATCTGTACGACGGGATGTCCCGCCTCCGCGAGTTCCTTCGCCCGGGCAAGTAACGCGGCGGTCCCCGCCGCGTCGACCCCAGCCGACCCATCC
>CAZVYN010000043.1:0-6823 GCA_964631125.1 uncultured bacterium
CGCATGGCGGGCCGTGTCGTCGGACTGGTCGCGAATCAGCCCAAGGTGTTGGCGGGCGCCCTCGACATCGATTCTTCGGTCAAGGCGGCTCGCTTCGTCCGCTTCTGCGACGCGTTCAACATCCCGATCATCACCTTCGAAGATGTCCCTGGCTTCCTCCCCGGCACCGCTCAGGAGTGGGGCGGCGTGATCAAGCACGGGGCCAAGCTGCTCTACGCCTACTGCGAGGCGACGGTGCCGAAGCTGACCGTCATCACGCGCAAGGCGTACGGCGGCGCCTACGACGTCATGTCGTCGAAACACATCCGGGGCGACTACAACGTGGCGTGGCCCGGCGCGGAGATCGCCGTGATGGGAGCGGACGGCGCGGTCAGGATCATCTTCCGCCGCGAACTCGACGCGGCCCCGGCGGAACAGCGCGCCACGAAGGAGCGAGAGCTCGTCGCCGACTACAATCGCACCTTCGCGAATCCGTACGTCGCGGCGTCGTACGGATATCTCGATGACGTCATCCGTCCGCGCGAAACGCGGCCGCGCCTCATCGCCGCGTTGTCCATGCTGGAGAACAAGCGGGTCGAGAACCCCAAGCGAAAGCACGGCAACATCCCGCTCTAGACGGTGAGGTAGGATACCGGCTCGCTCTGTCGATCTCGTCCCGCCTCGCGCGCTACCCCAGGGGATCCCTTGAGTCCAGTCGACCCGCCTCGCCTGCTCGTCGCCAACCGCGGGGAGATCGCTCTGCGGTTGATCCGGGGAGCGAGAGACGAGGGTTGGCGTAGCATCGCCGTCTTCTCGGAGGCGGACCGCTTCGCGCCGCATGTGGGGTTGGCCGACGAGGCGTACTGCATCGGGCCCGCACCCTCGAACGAGAGCTACCTGCGGATCCCGAATCTGCTGGAGGCGGCGCGCCTGGGCCGCGCGACGCACGTCCATCCCGGCTATGGATTCCTCTCCGAAAATCCGGCGCTGCCCGACGCATGTACCGAGGCCGGACTCGGGTTCATCGGACCACCGGCCGCAGCGATGCGCGCGATGGGCGACAAGGTCTCGGCTCGCGCCGCCGCCGAACGCGCGGGCGTGCCGGTCTTGCCGGGCTCGCCGCCGCTTCCGGACGATGTCGATCTCGCACTGCGCGCCGCCGAACAGATCGGCTACCCCGTGCTGCTCAAGGCGGCCTTCGGCGGCGGCGGCAAGGGCATGCGGCTCTGCGCGACGCCCGAAGAAGTGCGCAAGAATCTGGTGCTCACGCGCGGCGAAGCGGCGCGCGCCTTCGGCAACGACGCGATCTTCCTGGAACGGGCGGTGGTGAATCCGCGGCACATCGAGATCCAGTTGCTGTGCGATCGCCAAGGCGCGGCGATCCATCTGGGGGAACGCGAGTGCTCCATCCAGCGCCGACACCAGAAGCTGATCGAGGAGGCGCCCTCGCCCATCTTGGACGCCGCGACGCGCGACGCCATGGGCCAGGCCGCCGTGCGTCTGGCCCTCGCCATCGGCTACGAGAACGCGGGAACCTGCGAGTTCCTCCTCGCCTCGGACGGCCGCTTCTACTTCTTGGAGATGAACACGCGCCTGCAGGTCGAGCATCCGGTGACCGAGTTGGTGACCGGCATCGATCTCGTTCGCGCTCAGCTCCGCATCGCGCTGGGCCAACCACTCCCCTGGCGACAGGAGGAGATCGTGACGCGCGGCGCCGCGATCGAGGTGCGCCTCTGCGCCGAGGATCCGCTGCGTCAGTTCGCGCCCGCGTCGGGCACGATCACCTACGCTCGCCTGCCGCAGGGACCCGGAGTGCGCAACGACGCCGCGGTCGAGACAGGGTCCGAGGTTCCGGTCCACTACGACTCGATGCTCGGCAAGCTCATCGCCTGGGGCGCCACCCGAGAAGAGGCGCGGACGCGGCTGGTGCGCGCGTTGGACGAGTGCGTGATCGAAGGGGTCGCGACGAATCTTCCGTTCCAACGTTGGGCGCTGCGCCACCCCGCCTTCATCGCCGGCGCGCTCCACACCGGGTTCGTCGAGGAGCACTTCCGCCCGGAGGCGTTGCTCCATCCGGACGACTCGGAGCTGACCTCGATCCTCGCGGTCATCGCCGCGTGGCGCGAACGAGAACGCCCCGCGACGATGGAACGGGCTCGCGTCGTCGGCTCGTCGCCGAGCGGGAGCGCGTGGCGTCGCGCCCATGGTTGGAAGAACCGAGGATGAACGCGCCCACGCCCGGCTCCGCGCGAGGCTTCCAGCGATTTACCGTCGGGGAAGCGAAGCCTGCGTCTGCGCGCGACGTCGAGATCGCATCGGGTCCCGACGGATATACGGTTCGGGTCGATGGCGCCGAGCACCAGATCACCTGGAGGGAGCGCCCTGACGGGAGAGTGCAGGCTTCGATCGGCGGACGAAGTCTGAACGCCCGCATCACCAAGCTCGACTCGGGTCATTGGCTCGTCGAGTGGATGGGGATCACGCGCATCTACACGGTCGAAGATGAACTGGCCGCCCGGACGTCTCGCGCGCAGGGCGCCCGCGGCGCCGCGGCGGACGGACCGACGACGCTCGCCGCGCCGATGCCTGGAACCGTCGTGCAGGTGCTCGCGACCGAAGGCCAGGCGGTCGCGGCCGGGGAGTCGCTCTTCATCATCGAGGCGATGAAGATGCAGAACGAGATCGCCGCGCCGATCACCGGCCGCGTGACCAAGATGAACGTGTCGCCCGGACAGTCGGTCGAAGCCCGGCAGCCGCTCTGTATAATCACGCCGTGAAACGGCGTGATCCCCCTCCTCCCACGTTGGAGCCCGAACCCCACCCATGACCCCCCACCTCTCTGCCTGGAAAGCCGCCTACGCCGCGCAGAAACTCCGCCGCGCGCACTTCCCCGCGTCGTCTTTCGAACCCGAGGCGCTCTACACCCAAGACGACCTCGCCTCCTTCGACCCCGACCGAGACCTCGGCCTCCCCGGCGCCTACCCCTTCGTGCGCGGCATCCAGCCGTCGCAGTACCGCGGTCGGCTCTGGACCATGCGTCAGTACGCCGGCTTCGGCTCGGCCGAGGAGACCAACGCGCGGTTTCGCTTTCTCTTGGAGCAGGGACAGACGGGGCTCTCGGTCGCCTTCGATCTGCCGACCCAGATGGGCTACGACTCCACCGATGCCATCGCCACGGGAGAGGTCGGTAAGGTGGGTGTGGCGATCGACACGTTGGCCGACATGGAGGCGCTGCTCGATGGGCTTCCGCTCGCGCAGGTCTCGACTTCCATGACCATCAACGCGACCGCTTCGATCCTGCTGCTCATGTATCAGGCGGTGGCGGAGCAACAGGGGGTCCCTCGCGAGCAGATCACCGGCACGGTGCAGAACGACGTGCTGAAGGAGTTCGAGGCGCGGGGCACGTTCATCTTTCCGCCGGGGCCTTCGCTGCGTCTCGCGACCGACATCATCGTCTACTGCGCGGAGGCGCTACCGAGCTGGAATTCGATCTCGATCAGCGGCTATCACATTCGTGAAGCGGGATCGACGGCGGTGCAGGAGCTGGCGTTCACGTTCGCCAACGCCATCTGCTACGTCGAGTCGACGCTCGAGCGCGGGCTCTCCATCGACGCTTTCGCCCCGCGTCTCTCCTTCTTCTTCAACGCGCACAATCATCTCTTCGAGGAGATCGGAAAATACCGCGCGGCCAGGCGAATCTGGGCGCGCGTCGTGCGGGAACGTTTCGGCGCGCAGGATCCGCGCAGTTGGATGCTCCGCTTCCACACGCAGACCGCCGGCTCGACGCTGCAGGCGCAGCAGATCGATGTGAACGTGGTCCGCGTCGCCTACCAAGCGCTCGCCGCGGTCTTGGGAGGAACCCAGTCGTTGCACACGAACAGCCGCGACGAGGCGCTCTCGCTGCCGCGCGAGGAGTCGACGTTGCTCGCGCTCCGCACTCAGCAGGTGCTGGCCGAGGAGACAGGCGCGGCCGACGTGATCGATCCACTGGGCGGCTCGTACTACATCGAGGCGATGACCAATCGTCTGGAGTCCGACGCGCTCGCGCTCATGCAGCGGATCGAGGAGATGGGCGGGATGCTGCGGGCGATCGAAACCGGCTTCGTCCAGCGCGAGATCCATCACGCCGCGTACGAAGCGCAGCGAGCGGTGGAAGCGGGGGACGCGCGGATCGTCGGCGTGAACTGCTACCAGACGCCCGAGCCGTCCACGCTCCCTCGCTTCGGCATCTCGGAAGAGCCGGCGCGGCGGCAGGCGGAGCGACTGGCGGCGGTGCGGGCGCGTCGAGACGGCCCCGCCGTCGAACTGGCCCTCTCTCGCTTGGAAACCGCGGCGCGGGCGGACGCGAACCTCATGCCGTTCCTCTACGACGCCGTTCGACAGTACGCGTCGATCGGAGAGATCTGCGGGCGGCTGCGCCAGGTGTTCGGCGCCTACCGAGATCCTGGATACCTTTGAGCCGGGCGAGATCCGAAAGGGGGCGAGCATGGAGCGAGTGACCGGTCTGGGCGGAGTCTTCTTCAAGGCCGACGATCCGAAGGCGCTGGTCGAGTGGTACGTCACGCACTTGGGGATCGAAACCGATGCCCACGGCTACGTGACGTTCAAGTGGGGGCCGAGCGCGCTCTTCGGATCGGGCGGGGCCGAAGTCTCGGGTTCGACGGTCTGGAATCCGTTCGCCGCCAGCACGACCTACTTCGCGCCGAGTCCCAAGCCGTTCATGCTGAACTATCGCGTGCGAGACATGGGCGCCATGATCGCTCAGCTCCGCGCCGCGGGCATCGAGGTGACCGACGCGAAAGACGAGCCGGGCTTCGGCAGCTTCGCCTGGCTGAGCGACCCCGAGGAGAACCGGATCGAGTTGTGGCAGCCGGCGGAGGGGATGTGAACGCGAACGCAAACGCAGACGCAGACGCATCGCGAAGCGCCTGGCGCTGTCGGGTGCAGCGTCCCGGGGATCCCGGACTACCCGACGATGCGATCACGGCCACCGCCGAGGAGCGGATCGAATGGGTCTGGAAGATGACCGTCGACGCCTGGGCCTTCATGGGAGAATCCGTGGATGAATCGCGACTTCGCCGAGATGTTGTCCACGTTTTCCGACGAGAGAGTTGAATTCTTGCTCGTGGGGGCATATGCGCTCGCGGTTCATGGCGTCGCGCGCACCACGGGGGACTTGGATCTCTGGGTCCGGCCGACAAGCGAGAACGCCGATCGGGTCTGGCGCGCTCTCGCTCGGTTCGGCGCCAGCGTGGTCGGCGCGACTCGGGACGACTTCGCCCGACCGGGTGTGGTCGTCCAGCTCGGCGTCAGCCCGCTGCGGATCGATCTGCTCACCTCGATCGACGGCGTAGAGTTCGAAGCCGCCTGGGCTCGACGTGCGGAATCAAGTCCGGTCGGCCTCGCGCAACCGATTCCCGTGCTCGGACGCAAAGACTTGATCACCAACAAGCGAGCCTCGGGGCGTCCGCAAGATCTTGCCGACGTTGCGAGGCTCGAGGCGATGGAATGAGTGATGGAGTGAAGCGCGCGTCGTCAACGACGTGTCGAGAGGAGACCGTATGGTAGCCGTGCCCTCGACGATGTTGTCGCTCGGGACCCAGGCGCCCGATTTCCGCCTGCCTGACGCCGACGGGAAGCTCTCCCGACGCGACGACTTCAAGGACGCGCCGGCGCTCCTGGTGGCGTTCATCTGCAACCACTGCCCGTACGTGAAGCATGTTCGCGAGGGCCTGGCGGCGTTGGCCCGCGATGCGATGGCGAAGGGCGTTGCCGTCGTCGGCATCAACCCGAACGACTCGAAGCGTTATCCAGATGACGGCCCGGAAGCGATGAAGAGCGAGAGCGCCGCCGCCGGCTACACCTTCCCGTACTTGGTCGACGCTTCGCAGGAGATCGCCTTCGCCTATCGCGCGGCGTGCACGCCCGACTTCTTCCTCTTCGACGGCGCGCGCCGGTTGGTCTATCGGGGGCAGATGGACGACAGCCGTCCCGGCAACGACGCGGCCGTGACCGGTCGAGACCTACGAAACGCGATCGACGCCGTGTTGGCCGGGCAGCCGGTCTCCGAGACGCAGATCCCGAGTATCGGCTGCAACATCAAGTGGAAGCCCGGCCGCGAGCCGCAGTGGTTTGCGCTGTGAACTTTGCGCTGTGAACGAGGAATCCCCGCGGCGCCTCGCCGCGGGGATTCCTCGTTCCGCCTCTTTCGGTGACTCGAGTCCCCTCAGCCACCGGCTCTGGGATTCTCGCCCCCTCCTCTACCTGCTCTCCGCCTTCGCCCCATCCAAGAACGAAAACGGCCGAATCGCGTGGCACGTGTACCCGTTCGGATCGTTCTCCAGATAGTCCTGGTGATACTCCTCCGCGACCCAGAAATCACCCGCCGAAACGATCTCGGTCACCGCCTTCGCGCCCCAATGCCCCGTGCGATCGACCAACTCCTTGAACTTCTCCGCCGCCGCTCTCTGCGCTTCGTCGTGATAGAAGATCGCCGATCGATAGCTGGAGCCGCGGTCGTTCCCCTGCCGGTCCTTCGTGGTCGGGTCGTGCATGCGGAAGAACCAATCGAGCAACACCTCGTACGACACCTTCGTCGGGTCGTAGGTGAGCCGCACCGCCTCCGCGTGCCCCGTGTCGCCCTTCTTCACCAGGTTGTAGGTCGCGTTCTTCGTGTTCCCGCCGGTGTAGCCGACGTCTGTGTCGAGTACTCCGGGGATGTCGCGGAGCAGGTCCTCCATGCCCCAGAAACAGCCGCCGGCGAACGTGGCGACGGCCTGATTCGAACTCGCGCCGGTCGCAGCGCCGGTCGCGATGCCGGAGGTCGCTCCGGAAGCGGACGCTT
>CAZVYN010000043.1:6923-12551 GCA_964631125.1 uncultured bacterium
GCGCCGGTCGCAGCGCCGGTCGCGATGCCGGAGGTCGCTCCGGAAGCGGACGCTTCGCGCCCGAAGAGAAGCAGGTACTTCGCGTATCCCTCTGCCTCCAACTCGTCGACCGGCACGAAGCGGAGCGCGGCCGAGTTCATGCAGTAGCGCTGGCCGGTCGGCTTCGGACCGTCGTCGAAGACATGTCCGAGATGCGAATCGGCGTGCGTCGAACGAACCTCGGTGCGATCACCCGGATACGAATTACTGTCGGTCTTGGTCGCCACGTTTGTCGGCTCGACCGGCTGCGTGAAGCTCGGCCAGCCGGTGCCGGAGTCGTACTTGTCGAGCGAACTGAAGAGCGGCTCGCCCGAGACGACGTCGACGTAGATTCCCACTTCGTGGTTGTCCCAGTAACGGTTGTTGAAGGGACGCTCGGTCCCCTCGTGCTGAGTGACCTGGTACTCCTCCGGCGTGAGCGACTTCTTCAGTTGGTCGTCCGAAGGCTTCTGGTAGGAACTCATGCTCTCCTCTCCCGCCCACTTCTGCGGCGATGCGCTGGTAGCCTGTCCGTTCGCGGTCGAACCCACCGGCGCCTCATCCCCATGAGACGGCGAACACGCCAGCGCGGCTCCGCCGATCAGCGCCATCGATCCCAATAGTCGCCCGAAGTTCCGCATCGTCTCGGTCTCCTCTTTCGGCGTCTCGAGACGTCGCGCCAGCAGTGGTCGCCGTCTCCGAGACTACCTGGCCCGTTGGGGGGGGCGCCGCTCAGAGGTCGGGAGGACCTCGAAAGTTTCACCGGGCGTCGTACACTCCCGGCCCAGGCCATCTACCGAAGGGAAACGGACCCGCCATGATCCGCAAGATCGACCACATCGGGATCGCCGTCCTCGATCCCGCCCGCGCGCTCCAGACCTTCTCCGAGGCGCTCGGCCTCAAGCTCGAGCTGGTCGAAGAGATCCCGAGTCAGCAGCTCATCTCGTATCACCTGAAAGTCGGCGAGTCGCACATCGAACTGCTCCACGCGACCGACCCCGATTCGGTCATCGCGAAGTTCCTGGCCAAGCGCGGACCCGGCGTGCATCACGTGGCGCTCCAAGTCGACGACCTCGAAGCCGAACGCGATCGTCTGACCGCGCTCGGACTCGAGCCTCTGACGCCGGAGCCGTTCATCGGCGCGGGGGGAAAGAAGGTGCTGTTCTTCCATCCGCGGACGACGGGCGGGGTGTTGGTGGAGATCTGTCAGTTGGGAGGCTAGCGGGGGCGACCCAGCCGAGGGCGACCCAGCCGAGGGCGACCCAGCCGGTGCGGAACGTTTCATCGGCGAAGGCATCCAACGCCCCGAACAACGATCCAGGAGGCGTGATGCGACCGATGAATCGACGGCAGGCGCTGAAACTCTCCGCGGGCGCGCTGGCCATCGGCGCCGCGGGACGATCCGCACACTCGGAGACGACGATGTCCGTGGCGACTCAGATCCGTGTCCGGCCCAGCGCCGAACGCATGCGCAGCAATTTCGGTTGGCTCGACAGTCGGCACACGTTCTCGTTCGGTGAGCACCACGAACCCGAGCAGATGGGATTCCGCTCGCTGGGAGTGATCAACGAGGACCACGTCACTCCGGGCGACGGGTTCGGCATGCACCCGCACCGTGACATGGAGATCTTGTCGTATGTCTTGGACGGCGCCTTGGAGCACAAGGACAGCCTGGGGGACCGGCTCGATCATCCGTCCGGGCGACATCCAGCGGATGAGCGCGGGCACGGGCGTCTATCACAGCGAGTACAACCCGTCGAAGGCGGACGGCGTGCACTTCCTGCAGATCTGGTTGCTCCCGTCCGAGCGCGGGATCGCGCCTGGGTACGAACAGAGGGCGTTCCCCGCCGCCGATCTGACCGGGCGCCTGCGGCGTGTCGCCTCGCGGAACACGCCGGGCTCACCCGCGCATGATGACGGAGCGATCTCGATCCACGCCGACGCCGCGCTCTACTCCGGTCTGCTCCTGCCTGGAGACGAAGCGAGCCTCGAGCTGACGCACGGACGTCATGCCTGGGTGCAGGTCGCGCGGGGGAGCGTCGAGTTGGACGGCGGCGTGCTGTTGTCCGAGGGAGACGGCGCCGCGATCAGTCACGCCGAGCAGGTGCGGTTGCGGGGGATGGAAGCGGCCGAGGTCTTGGTCTTCGACTTGGCCTAGGCGTCCGTTCGATCCCTCGTTCGCCCACTCGAGGCTTGTGAAAAATGGTGCAACTGTTGCCGGCAACAGTTGCACCATTTTTCACAAGAGCACGGGGGAGTTCGTCCGACTCAGCGCGTCACTTCGTCCCTAGCAACTGACGAGCGATGACCAAGCGCTGCATCTCCGAGGTGCCTTCGTAGATCTCGGTGATCCGCGCGTCGCGGTAGTAGCGCTCGACCGGGTACTCCTTGATGTAGCCGTACCCGCCGTGGATCTGCAGCGCGGTGTGGCAGACCTTGGTCGCCATCTCCGATGCGAAGAGCTTCGCCATGGCCGCTTCCTTGGTCAGCGGCAGGTTCGCGTCCTTCATCCAGGCGGCGCGACGGATCAGCGCGCGCGCCGCTTCGATCTGCGTGCTCATGTCGGCGATGTGGAACTGGATCGCCTGGAACTCCGCGATCGGCTGGCCGAACTGCTGGCGCGTCTTGGCGTACTTGACCGCTTCGTCGCACGCGCCTTCGGCGATCCCGAGCGCCTGCGCCGCGACGCCGATGCGCCCGTTGTCCAACGCGCTCATCGCGACCTTGAACCCTTCGCCCTCGGCCCCCAATCGCTGCGCCGCCGGGACGCGACACCCTTCGAGCACGATCTCCGCCGTGTCCGACGCGCGCAGACCCATCTTGTCCTCCGTCTTGCTCACACGAAGCCCGGGAGTTCCGCTCTCCACCAAGAACGCCGTCACTCCCTTGTACGGCGCGTCAGGAGTCTCCGCGGTTCGCGCCAACACCAGGTACAGATCGGCGATCGTCCCGCTGGAGACGAACATCTTCGCGCCGTCGAGCACGTAGACGTCGTCGGCGCCAACGCCGGCGACTCCGTCCCCTTTCTCCAACTTCGCGGTCGTTCGCAGTCGCGCCGCGTCGCTGCCCGAACCGGTCTCCGTCAGACAGAACGCCCCGATCCAATCGCTCGCCAGCCGCGTCAGGTACTTCTTCTTCTGCACATCGGTCCCGAACAGCAGGATCGGATACGCACCGACCGAGTTGTGCACCGAGAGCACGATCGCGAGCGCCGCGCAGACCTTCGACATCTCCTCGATCACGGCCGCATAGAGAGAGGTGCTCATCTCCGCCCCACCGTACTCCTCGGGAATCATCAGGCCGAACAACCCCTGCGCCTGCAGCGCCCGGATCTGCTCGATCGGCACGCGTTTCTCGGCATCGAGCTCACGCGCGATCGGCCTGACTTCCTTTTCCATGAAGTCCCTCACCGTCGTCAGGATCATCTGCTCTTCATCGGTCCAGGTGAAGTTCATCGCGCTTCCCCATGCAGCACCGCCCGCGAGATCACGACCTTCTGGATCTCGCTCGTGCCTTCGTAGAGCTCGGTGATCTTGGCGTCGCGGTAGTGGCGTTCAACTTCGTATTCCTCGATGTAGCCATACCCGCCGTGGATCTGGATCGCCGCGTCGGTGACTTCGACGGCGGTGCGCGAGGCGAAGAGTTTGGCGCGCGCGGCGGAGGCGGCGTAGTCGACGCCTTGGTCTTTGAGATGCGCGGCGGTCAATGTCAGCAAGCGCGACGCGTCGATGCGGGTCGCCATGTCGGCCAGCTTCCAGCGGATGCCCTGGAACGAGCTGATCGGGACGTCGAACTGCTTGCGGGTCTGTGAGTAAGCGAGCGCGCGTTCGAACGCCGCGCGCGCGATGCCGACCGCCTGGGCGGCGATGCCGACGCGGCCGCCGTTGAGCGTGAGCATCGCGACCTTGAAGCCGCGGTTGAGCTCGCCGATCTGATTCGAAGCCGGGATCCGCACGTTGTCGAAGAGGATCTCGCTCGTGGCCGACGCGCGGATGCCGAGCGTCTTCTCGCGCGTGCCCATCTTGACGCCGTCGCGGGTTCTCTCCACCGCAAACGCAGTGATGCCGCGAGTTTTCTGCGCCGGATCGGTCGAGGCGTAGACGATGTAGCAGTCGGCGTAGTGGCCGTTGGTCACGAAGATCTTCACGCCGTTGACGACCCAGTCGTCGCCGTCACGCACTGCGGTGGTCTTGGTCGCGCCGGCGTCGGACCCGGCGGAGGTCTCCGTCAGACAGTAGGCGCCGAGCCATTTGCCCGACGCGAGCGGCTCCAGCAACCGCGCCTTCTGTTCGTCTGTCGCGAACTCCTCCAGCGGGTGACACACCAGCGAGTTGTTCACGCTCATGATCACGCCGGTCGAGGCGCAGCCGCGCGAGATCTCCTCGATCGCGAGCGCGTAGGAGACCGAGTCCATGCCAGCGCCGCCCCACTGCGGGTCGACCATCATGCCGAGGAAGCCGAGTTCACCGAGCTTCTTGACGGCTTCGACCGGGAAGGAGCGCGCTTCGTCCCACTTCTTGGCGTTGGGGACGAGCTCATTTTCGGCGAAGTCGCGGGCGGTGTCGCGGATGAGCTGCTGTTCTTCGGAAAGGGAGAAGTCCAAGGGGGGCTCCAGAGGGGAGTTGGGAAGAGACTCGCGCGCAACTGATCTAGCTGCGCGCGACGCACCTCGACTTGGCGTCGGCGTCAGTGGCGCTTGCTACTACTGCCCATACTCATAAAACCCTCTGCCCGTCTTCCTTCCGAGCCGCCCGGACGCGACCATCTTCCGCAGGAGCGGACAGGGCCGGTACTTGTCCTCTCCGATGCCGTCGTGCAGCACGTTCAAGATGTTGAGGCAGACGTCGAGGCCGATCAGGTCGGCCAGGGCCAAGGGGCCGAGGGGATGGTTCATGCCGAGCTTCATCACGGTGTCGATGTCGTCGCGCGTGGCGACCCCTTCCATCAGGCAGTAGACCGCCTCGTTGATCATCGGCATCAAGACGCGATTGGAGACGAAGCCGGGATAGTCCTGGACCGAGACCGGCGTCTTGCCGAGATCGCGCGTCACGGTCTCGACGGCGCGGTAGGTCTCATCCGACGTCGCGAGTCCGCGGATGATCTCGACGAGCTGCATGACCGGCACCGGGTTCATGAAGTGCATGCCGATGACCCGTTCCGGCCGCTTGGTCGCCGCGCCGAGCTCGGTGATCGAGATCGACGACGTGTTCGAGGCCAGGATGCAATCCGGGCTGGTGACCTCATCGAGCTTGGTGAATAGCTCACGCTTGACGGTGGGGTCCTCGAAGATCGCTTCGACCACGAGCTGGCATTCGCGCAACGACTCCGGCTTGGTCGTCTTGGTGATGCGCTCGAGGATCGACGGCAGATCGTTCTCGCTCAGCGTCCCCTTGCGCACGAGTCGCCCCAGGCTCTTCTGGATGTCGGCGGTCGCCCGATCGAGGATCTCGGGCGATGTGTCCATGAGCACGACCTGGTAGCCGGTTTGGGCGAAGACCTGGGCGATTCCGTTGCCCATCGTCCCGCCGCCGACCACTCCGATCCGACGATTCTTGTCGACCACGTTGCGCCGTCCTCCCTGTTCAGATGCGGTTCAGATGCGGTTCAGAT
>CAZVYN010000043.1:12651-33867 GCA_964631125.1 uncultured bacterium
GTTCAGATGCGGTTCAGATGCGGTTCAGATCCGCTCGACCGACAGCGCCACGGCATTCCCGCCGCCGAGACACAGCGTGGCCAGTCCGGTCGTCTTGCCGCGATCGGCCATGGCGTGGAGCAGCGTGATCAAGACGCGCGCGCCGCTCGCTCCGATCGGATGTCCGAGCGCGATCGCCCCGCCGTTCACGTTGCAGCGCGACCAATCCCAGCCCAACTCGTTTCCGTCGACCAACGCCTGCGCCGCGAACGCTTCGTTCGCCTCGATCAGGTCGTAGTCGCCGATCTTCTTGCCGGTTCGCTCCATCAGCTTCTTCACCGCGATGACCGGCGCGTAGAAGATGTCCTTCGGCTCGACGCCGGCGCTGGCGTAGCCGGTGATGCGCGCCAGCGGCTTCACGCCCAGTTCCTTCGCCTTCTTGGCCGACGAGATCACCAACGCGGCGCCGCCGTCGTTCACGCTCGGCGCGTTCCCTGCGGTCACCGTGCCGTCTTTCTCGAAGGCGGCGCGGAGCTTCGAGAGCGCGTCCATCGTCGTTTCGCGGCGCGGACCCTCATCGGTGTCGAAGATCAGCGGGTCGCCCTTCTTCTGCGGGACAGACACGCCGACGATCTCCGCCTTGAACTTCCCGCTGTCGATCGCCGCGACTGCCTTGGTCTGACTGCCCAGCGCGAACTCGTCTTGCGCCTGTCGTGAGACCGAGTACTTGCGCGCGATGTGTTCGGCCGCCGAACCCATGTGCCAGTTCTCGAAGGCGCACCAGAGTCCGTCGTGCACCAGTTCGTCGACGAGCACGCCGTTGCCGAGTCGGTAGCCGTTGCGCGCCTGCGGCAGCAGGTACGGCGCGTTCGACATGCTCTCCATGCCGCCGGCCACGATCAGATCGGCCTGGCCGCTCTTGATCTCGCTCGCGCCCACCATCACGGCGCGCAGGCCCGATCCGCACACCATGTTCACGGTCATGGCGGGGACATCCGCCGACACGCCCCCCTTGATCGACGCCTGGCGCGCCGGGGCCTGCCCGACTCCCGCCTGGAGCACGTTGCCCATCAGCACTTCGTCGATCTGATCGGCAGGAACCCCGGCCCGGCGGATCGCCTCACGGATCGCGATCCCTCCCAACTCTGGGGCCGCGAACGAGGCGAGTCCGCCCTGGAAACGACCGACCGGGGTGCGCGCGCCGGACAGGATCACGACGTCGCGGTCATCCATCGAAGCCATCACATGCCTTCCTTTCGGGGGGGGGATCGAGGCGGGATTGTAACGGCATGGAATGCTGCCGGGAGGGGGGAAGTTTCGAGGCTGGAATCGCCGTGCTCGCACCGCGCGCCGCCCACGCCGAACGCCTAGTCGACCGCCATCACTCCCACTGCGCCTTCGACGTGCAGCGGCGCGCCGGTGATCTCCTGAACCTCCGCCTGAGTGAAGCCGGGGGCGGTTTCGCGCAGCACGAACCCGCGCTCGGGATCGATGTCGACCACCGCGTAGTCGGAGATGACGCGGTGCACCACGCGCTGTCCGGTCAGAGGCAGCGTGCACTGATCGAGCAGCTTCGGCGTTCCGTCCTTCGCGCAGTGCTGCATCGTCACGATCACGCGCTTGGCGCCGGCCACGAGATCCATTGCGCCGCCCATCCCCTTGACCATCTTGCCGGGGATCATCCAGTTCGCCAAGTTGCCGTGACGGTCGACCTCCATCGCGCCCAGGATCGTGAGATCGACGTGCCCGCCGCGGATCATCGCAAACGAGTCGGCGCTGGAGAAGAAGACCGAGCCCGGCAGCGTCGTGATCGTCTGCTTGCCCGCGTTGATGAGATCGGGGTCTTCGTCGCCTTCGAACGGAAAGGGGCCGATGCCCAGAAGCCCGTTCTCCGACTGCAAGACGATGTCCATGCCCGCGGGAATCTCGTTCGCCACCAGCGTTGGAATACCGATCCCCAGGTTCACGTAGAACCCGTTCTGGAGTTCTCTAGCTGCTCTTCGGACGATTTGTTCTTTGCTCAATCCGCTTCTCATACCCCCCACCCTGCAAGATGCGATCGATGTAGATGGACGGAGTCACCACCGACTCCGCGTCGAGCGCGCCCACTGCGACCAGCTCCTCGACTTCGGCGATCACGAAATCGGCCGCCGTCGCCATCATCGGATTGAAATTGCGCGCCGTCCGCCGGTAGACCAGGTTCCCGGAGCGATCGCCGCGATGCGCCTTGATGAACGCGACATCCCCACGGATGGCGCGCTCCAGTAAGTAAGGACGCGAGTCGAAGACGCGCGTCTCCTTCCCTTCCGCGATAGGAGTCCCCACCCCCGTTGGAGTATAGAAAGCCGGAATTCCCGCTCCCCCCGCCCTCAGCTTCTCCGCCAACGTTCCCTGCGGTGTCAGCTCCACTTCGAGCTCTCCCGACAACAGCTGCTTTTCGAAGACCGCGTTCTCCCCGACATAACTCGAGATCATCTTGCGAACCTGGCGCGTCACCAGCAGGACCCCGATCCCGAAGTCGGCCACGCCCGCGTTGTTGCTCACCACCGTGAGATCCTTCGTCCCGCGTCGTTTCAAGGCCGCGATCAGGTTCTCAGGAATTCCGCAGAGCCCGAATCCGCCCATCAGGATCGTCATCCCGTCGCGGATGCCCGCCGCCTCCAGCGCGGCGTCGGCGTCGGCGATCGTCTTGTCGAATGCCATGCTGCGCCTCAGCTCATCTCGTTCGTCACGAACACGTTCACTTCGTCGCTCACTTCGCCGCCCGCTTCGCCGCGAAGTGCGTCTTGATGTACTCGATCGGCGTCGTCGTCGGCGTGCCCGGCCCGAAGATCTCGGCCACGCCGATCTTCTTCAGTTCGACGATGTCGTCGGGCGGGATGATGCCGCCGCCGATCAGGAGCAAGTCATCCGCGCCTTGCGCCTTCAGGAGGTCGATGATGCGTTGGAAGAGGCCCATGTGCGCACCGCTCAAGATGGAGAGCGAGACGACGTCGACGTCTTCTTGCACGGCGGCGGTCACGATCATCTCGGGGGTCTGGTGCAGGCCGGTGTAGATCACCTCGAAACCGGCGTCGCGAAACGCCGTCGCGATGACCTTGGCCCCGCGATCGTGGCCGTCGAGCCCGGGCTTCGCGACCAACACGCGGATCCGTTCGCTCATGCCTCTCTCCTCTTCCCGCCGAGTCGCTCGGCCAGCTCGTTCGTCCATGTCTCGGCCAGGCGATAGGGCGAGATCTCTCGGGCGATGACGCGGTCGAGTTCGGATTCGATGCGCGCGTCGAGGTCCATGCGTTCCCAGGTCTCTTTTCCGAATCTCGCCCGAACGAGCACGCTCACTTGTTCGCGAGTCCGCTGGCGGCGGCGGTCCAACGAGCTTCGCTCGTCGGACGTGACACGATGTCTCCGGATCTCGGCCAACAGCTCCGCTCCGCCCTGCTCCCGGATGGCCACCGTCGGCACGATGGGCGGTAGCCATGCGTCCTTCGGCCAGCGATCGTGCAGGACCGAGAGGAGCAGTTGGATCTCCTTCTGGATCCGATCGCCGCCCTCGCGATCGTACTTGTTGATGACGAAGATATCGCCCGCCTCCATCAGCCCGGCCTTCATCACCTGCACGCCGTCTCCCGATTCGGGCACGAGCACCAGCAACGTCGTGTCGGCGACGCCGACGACTTCCATCTCGGACTGTCCGACCCCGACCGTCTCGATCAAGACCCAGTCGAAGCCGGCGGCGTCGAGCGCTTCGGCCGCTTGTTCGGTCGCCGCGGCGAGTCCGCCCAAGCTGCCGCGGCTGGCCATGCTGCGGATGAACACGCCGGGATCGGCGGCGGCGGTCTGCATGCGGATGCGATCGCCGAGAATCGCGCCGCCGCTGAACGGACTGGAGGGATCGACCGCGAGGACGGCGACGGTCTCGCCGCCCGCGCGGATCTGTCGCGCCAAGAGATCGGTGAGTGTGCTCTTCCCCGATCCCGGAGGACCGGTCAGGCCGACGCGGTAGGCGCGGCCCGTGTGGCGATAGAGCAGGTCGAGGATCTCGCGGCCGCGCGGCGTTTCGTCTTCGATCGCGGAGATCACCTTGGCGAGCGCGCGAGGGTCGCCGCGCACCACGGCGTCCGCGAGTTCGTTCTCACTCCATCTCTCGATCGGCCGCAAACCGCCTCCGGACTGGTCGTTCCCTAGAGTTTCTCGGCCGGTCGGCCGGGCGGGAGGATATCACCCGGACTCGACGCCGCCACGGACGGAGATCGGCGGGGACGGCGCGGAACGGCGGGGGGCAGCGAGGAACGGCGGGGACAGCGGGGACAGTGCCGACGACGAGATGAGCTCGGGGACTCCGCGCTAGAAATCGAAGGCGGTCGCGAGTGCGCGTCGGCTAGGTTGCTCGACGGCGGGGCCAAGCACATCAAGTTCGCTCGACAACCGATCGCTTCGACAGGAGGTCCCCATGACGCACGCACCGGTGCACGCACCGGTGCACGCATCTGTGCACGCATCTGTGCACGTACTCGCGCACGTACGCAGGCAGGTAGTCGCGCAATCCCCTCGCGTCGGCGTGCTCGGAATCGTCGCCCTCGCACTTCTGCTCGCAACGCCCGACGAGAGCGCCGCGCTCGCAGTTGTTCAGACCGATCCGGTGCGCAACTCGGTGGCGCTGACGTCGACATCGATTTCGATCACGTTCGATGAGCCGGTCGATGTCATGTCGAACCGCATCGCGGGCGAGCAGACGCGGATCTACGGCGCGGCGGTGATGGACTTCAACGGCGATCAGTACGTCGATCTCGCGACGATCAACGAAGTCAGCGAGGACGTGCGCGTCTGTCTCAATCGCTCCGACGGGACGGGACTGTACGGGCCGTTCCTCGCTCCCCACCCAATCGGACTGGAGGCCAGCCCGAACGAGCCGGCCGACTTCGACAACGACGGAGATCTCGACTTCGGCCTGACCGATGAGATCGCGGATGTCGTGATCTTGATGGAGAACGAGGGGCCGGCGACGGCGGCGCCGGATGCACTCGATGGACCGCATGGAACGGTGGGTGACACGGGATCGACTCGGCTCGTCAATCACCCCGATCCGTTCGTGAGCGAGACCCGGCTCCGATTCGAGAGCGCTGCGCGCGGGCCGGCGTTGATCGAAGTGTTCGACCCGATCGGCCGATTGGTTGCGCGGCGGGCGCTGGCGGCCCGGGTCGGAGTCAATGAGGTCCAGTTCGACGGGCGCGCGGAATCCGGCAGGCGGTTGGAGGCAGGCGTCTATCTCTACACGCTGCGGGTCGGACCGGAGGGGGTTGGAGCTTCGGCGCGCTCCGGCCGGATGACCATCGTGCGGTGACCTTCCCGGCCCTCCCGGCCCTCCCGGCGTGCCCGGCGTCGGCTGGTCGCCGCCGCGGGAGTCAACCTCGTCCCGCGCGGAAGTAACGCTCCGCGCGGGGATCGAGGAAGTGCGGGCGGTGACGCAGATCGATCCCCCCCGCGACGCTGGTGAGCGAGATGAGATCGAACCGGAGTGGGCCGAATTCGTGCCCACGCGCCAGCCACCACGCCCGACCCGCGCGCGCGAGATCGCGCTGCTTCTTGAAACGCACGGTTTCCTCGGGCCGCCCATGGAGCACGCTCGCGCGGTAGCGCACTTCGATCACGACCGCCCATCCCGCCGGGCCGGCGGCGCCGGGTGCGCCGGGTGCGCCGGGTGCGCGGGCGACCAGATCCAGCTCGCGGGGACCGTCGCGAACATTTCGATCGAGCAGCTCGAACCCTTGGAACTCGAGGTAGGCCGCGGCGACCGACTCCGCGAGGCGGCCGCGTGCGGTGCGGGACCGCGTCGACGGGCTGAGTCGGGCGCCGCCGATGTCGCCGCAATTGTCGCCGCAATTGCCGCCGCAACGGACGCCGGGAGTGTCGCCGCCGGCGCCGTCGCACCAAGTGTCATCGTCGTGACGCATGTAGGTACACGGAGCGAAATGCGTGCCGGGAATTCGACTTCGTGCATCAGCGTCACGGGAGGAAGGCTTGTGAAAAATGGTGCAACTGTTGCCGGCAATAGTTGCACCATTTTTCACAAGCGATCGGCGCGCGCCGCCCATGCGAAAACCAGGCCAAACTCCATGCGAAAAAGGTGCGACTCGCCCCGGGGCCAGTCGCACCTTTTTTCACGAGTGCCTCACGGATTGCACGGCGCCCTGGAATTGCGCTGCGGTCGCACGAACCGGGACCTGCGCCAGAGAGAGAGCCCGCGCGCCGACCTACTCGCTCTTCTGTGCCTTCGCGGCCGCCTTCTTCACCGCCTTGGCGGCGTCCTTGGCGTCCTTCACTACCTTGCGCTCGGCCTTCGCGGCCTTGGCGGCGGCGACGGTCGCGGGGGTGCGCTTCTCGCGGATGCGGGCCTGCTTCCCCTTGAGCTCCGTGAGGTAGTAGATCTTCGCGCGACGGACGCGACCCTGCTGGATCAGTTCGATCGACGCGACGTTCGGCGAGTGCAGCGGGAAGATGCGCTCGACGCCGACGCCGTCCGACACCTTGCGAACGGTGAAGCTGGCGCGGATGCCGCCGCCGCGACGACCGATCACGACGCCCTGGAAGGCCTGGAGCCGTTCCTTGTCCCCCTCGATGACGCGCACCTGCACGCGAATGGTGTCGCCAGCCGAGAAGTCCGGCAGATCCGTTCGGATCTGTGGGGCTTCGACATTCCTCAGGACATCCATCGTTCGATCCTCCTCACACCGCGGGCTCGTCACGCTCTGACGAAGGGTCGCCCGCACCCGACCCCTCTGCAAACTTGCGGCGCGTTTCCAGCGCCTCTCCTGTTTCTTTCTTCCGGCGACGCCGCTTCTCGCGCGGCGGCGGCTGCCAATCGCTCGGGGGCACCCACCCCTGCGCGCGCAGCCACTCGATCTCGTTCCCCGTCACCTCGCCCGCGAGCACTGCCGTCTCCAAGAGCTCCGGACGACGTCGCCACGTTCGCCGCAGGGCGTCGCGTCTGCGCTCTTCGTCCACCCGACCGTGGTGCCCAGAGAGCAGCACCTCCGGAACGCGCATCCCCCGGTACTCCTCGGGCCGAGTGAAGTAGCCGCTGTCCAGCAGCCCCCGCTCGAACGAATCACTCTCGGCAGACTCGATGTCCCCCATCACGCCCGGGATCAGGCGGGCCAGCGCGTCGATCAGGACGATCGCCGCCGGCTCGCCGCCCGAGAGGATGAAATCACCGAGCGACACCTCCCGCGTGACGAACGCGCGCACCCGCTCGTCCAGCCCCTTGTACCGCCCGAACAACAGGACCAAGTCCCGCGCCTCGAGCATCTCTCGCACCTGCGGTTGCTCCAAGCGTCGCCCTTGCGGGCTGAGCAACACGACGTCGCGCTGCGGACCGAGCGGCGGAGGGAGCGAAGCCAACGCCCTCACCACCGGCTCGACCTTCAAGATCATCCCCGGCCCGCCGCCGTAGGGGTAATCGTCGATCGATCGATGCGGATCGTCCGCGAAGAGGCGGAGATCCACCACGTTCAGTTCCAGCCGGCCGCTCTCGACCGCCAGGCGCACCATGCCGTCCGCCGCGATCCCCTCGAGAATCCGCGGAAAGCCGGTCAGGACGCTGATCCGGAGGTACGGCACTCGGTCGCTCACCCGAACCCTCCGTACGTTCCGAGCGCCGCGGCCGCGCATCGCCTCGCGTCGCCGCCCACCGTTCCTTGCGGCCCTCGGACCGCGGCCGATGCTTCTTGCGCGCGGGCGCCCCGCCGTCGCCTGGACCTCCGACCGCCTGCCCGCCCTCGACTCTTCCCTGCGCCTGCAGCAGATCGTCGCGCTGCTGCAGTCGGACCTGCTTCGATTCCATATCAACCGAAGCGACGAACTCGCGGCGAAGCGGCACGAGCAGGATGTTCGTCTCCTGCACGACTTCCAACAGATCATCGACCCCGGTCGTGAGCACCCTGCGGACCTCGCCTAGCGGTCGACCATCGGCGCGCACGACCGAGAGCCCGATCAACTGGTAGTGGTAGAAGGTCCCGGCCGCGAGCGGCGGTAACTCCGATTCTTCGCGGAAGAACGTCGCCCCGACCAGCTTCTCGGCGGCATCGCGGTCGCCGACCTCTTCGAAGAAGAGCAGCAGCCCCTTGTGATGCGGTCTCGCGCGGCGAACCGTCATCGACGTTTCGCCGGTCTCTTCGAGATAGACCTTGGCGCCAACCTGGAACCGACTCGGGTCGCCGCTGAAAGCTTCGACCGAGACCTCGCCCCGCACACCGAAGACGCGATGAACGCGCCCTACGGCAATGCGCTCTCCTGCGCCTGGTGCATCCACGATGGCAAGACCTACTCCAGGATCTCGAGGACTGCGCGCATGTCGGACTTGGTCGACGATGCGGAGAGGAGGGTGCGGATGGCGCGGATCGTCCGTCCGTGCTTGCCGATCACCTTGCCCAGGTCCCCTTCACCCACGCGCAGCTCGTAGACCGTCGTCTTCTCGCCCTGCACCGCGTTGACCTGGACCTGCTCAGGATCGTCGACGAGCGCTTTGGTGATGTACTCGATCAGATCCTTCAAATCGTCCATCTCCTTTGTCACGCGGTCGACGCTGCCGTCGCGGCGCGGGCGCGCGCCTTCTTGATCAGCACCGCAACGGCCGGAGAGGGCTGCGCGCCGTTACCGATCCAGTGCTCTGCGCGCGCGACGTCGATCACGCACTCGGCTGCCGCGGCCATCGGGTTGTAGTGGCCGAGCTTCTCCAGGAAGCGGCCATCGCGCTGGAAACGCGAGTCGGCGACGACGATGCGGAACTTCGGCTTGTTCTTACCGCCGGCCCGCTGCATGCGAATCACGACCATTCGACTTCTCCTCGAGGTTTCCCGCGCATCATCCGAGTTCTGCTGCTGCTTCACGAGCACCGCTGGCTGCACATGCATCACGGTCGAGTTCGACCTGCGACCCCGATCCGGCCCAACACGCCACGACACCGTCCCCCCGACCTGGGTGCGGTCGGCGGACGGTGCGCTCCGCTGAGACGAAATGGGGGCGTACGTAGGGTCGAAGCCCCGGCAGTCTAGCCGAGGCGTGGGAAGCGTGGAACGGAGAATTCCGGCCCGCGACACTTCGCCGCGCTCCCGCGAGACTCAGCCGCCGATCTTCGACTCGCCGGCCGAAGGCCGCTTGGCGCGCGCTTCGGCCTGACGATCCTTGGCCCGCTGCGTGACCTCGTCGATCTCCGCCCTCATCGCCTCGTCTATACCGAACTCATTGTCTACCAATCTGTTGACGGCTCCGTAGTCGACGATCTCTCCGTCCGGGTCGACGATCAAGAGGAGGCGGCCCAGGTACTGGCCCCGGGTGCCGGTCTGCTGGACGATCGTCCCGCCGTGCTTGGCCGACTCCTGCTTCCAGTTCGGTTGGTTGCCGTAGAGCGCGATGTCCACGCCCGGGACCTGCGCGATCAACGCGTCGGTCTCGTTGGCGGGCATCGCAGACATGAGGACGACGAGGTCGCACTCAGCTCGAAGCTGTGGGACGAGAGCGAGCGCCGCCTCCAGCGGATCGTCGAACTGGAATTCGGGGGCGTCGGCCGCGTTCCCGGCCGCATGCGCCTTCGCCACCGATTCGCCATCGATCAGCCCGATCAGGCCGACCTTGATGCCGTTCACGTCGACGATCCTCGAGCGCTCGCCGACCGGATGGCGGGCGCCGTCCTTCATCTCCCAGAGGTTCGAGCAGACCACCGGAATGTCGCCCGCCGCGATCAACTCGGCCATCGTCGGCCAGAGCGCCAGCTCGCGCGTGCCGAGCGTGATCGCGTCGACGCCCAGACGTCCCATCGCCTCCCAGAGGAAGCGGGTCTTGATCTCCCCCGCGCCTTCTTCCTCCGTCGACGCGAAGTTCCCCATGTCGAGCTGCAACATGGGTCGTTCGTAGAGACGAAGTCCGTCCATCACGGCCGATCGCCAAGGGAGCCCGCCCTTCGGTTGCGACTTGCAGCCACAATCGTCGAGCTCCCCGTTGATCGACCCGAACGAGACGATGTTCAACTCCGCGTTCATCGTGCGTTTGGAGTTGGCTCCAGCGCCGGCAGCGTCGCCCGCGGCGGCGCCCAGCGCCAGAGCCAGAGTCAGAGCCAGACCCAGGGTGACCACGACGGCGAGTGACGAAGTCACAGTCAGCGAAATGTTGGTGGGCCGGAATTCTGACGCGGCGCGGGCGCGCCTGGCATCTCGCTCGTACATCGTGCCTCCATGGGGGGTCGTTGCTGGGGTCCCGGGTCCGTCAATGATAGAGAAACAGTGGAATGGTCGCGTCGTCCAAGACGGATTGGGTGACCGATCCGAAGAGTCGCTCGCCCAAGGAGCGAGGACCGTAGGCGCCCATCACGATCAATCCCGCACCGACCCCGGCCGCCTGCTCGAGGAGGAGGGGGCCGGCAGCGTCGCCCGAGCCGACGGCGTGCGCGGTGGCGTCCACGTCGTGGGCCGAGAGGTAGGCGACCGCGCAATCGGCCTGCTCCCGGGCGCGGATACGATCGGCGCGGATCGACACGACGTGGACCTCTTGTCCCGCGAGCAGGCCGAGACACTGCGCGGTCTGCAGAGCGCGCGCCGCCTCGGGGCTCCCGTCATACGCGACGAGCACAGGTCCTTCCTTCGCGACCGGGTTCGGCGCCGCCACGACCGGACGTGGCGGCCGATGGAGGATCTCTTCCAGCGTATCGTCTGGCTTCTGTTGGGTCTCGAAATGGAAGTAGGTCCGGCGGCCGAGGACGACGATGTCGTGTCTCGGCGCGGCCGCCAAGATTTCGACCCGCGGGGCGCCGACTACGGCGGTGCGCGCGAACCGGACACTGGCCGAACGACACTTTGCCTCGAACCGATCGAGGAATGTCGCGACCTTCGCCTGCGCGTCGGCCATCTGCGCCTCGTCGATCTGCTTGCTATACGCGGATCCCCCGATCCCCGTCGCCTCCCCTCCCCTGATCTCGGGCTCATCGACGATGCCGAGGGCGTGGAGCCGCGCGTCGAACCGCTTGGCCCACCGGATCCCGAGCTCGGTGGCCGCGTCACTGAAGGGCGAGCCGTCGAGCGCGATCAGGATGCTCTGGAGCATGGAAACGTCCTCCACCCGTGAGTTGTCGTCGCCGCGACCGCCCGCCGAAACCTAGCCAACGCCGCACCGGGGGTCAAACCGCGCTGGTGAAAGTCCACCGGCAGGTCCAGGTTGGAGGGACCGCCGTCGTCTGCGAAAAGGGATCCGCCCGTAGGATGACTGATGGTCGAGAAGCTCGCCGGATCTCCCGAAATGCAATCGCCCGCGAACCACCGCGCCTCGACGAGACTCGTCGTTTGCGCCTCGTCCCGAGACATGGTGTTGCCGGAATTCGGCAGCGGCCTGGCGGTGTGGTATCCGGGCATGTCCCCAGTCGGAAACTCGAAGTCGGCGCAAGTCTGCCAGTGTTCGACGATGACCTGGAACGCCCGCAGTGGTCGTCTCCCACCGACCAGACCAGGCTCTCGTTCGCGTGGACCAATCTGACTCCGCCGGCGTTCGGTCCCGCGTACGTCGGCAGAGCAGAGACCATCAAGCTCGCTGACAGAAGGAGACTCGCCCGCATCGTTACACCTCCGGCAACTCCCGCGCCCAATCGGATGCGATCAACCTTCGTGCAGTACGAAATCCCGGGGCGAATCCTCATGATCCATTTCCGGCTCTCGACAGACGTTCTCAGGCTCGCGGTGCTCGCGCTGGCGGCCATCCCCTCGATCGGCTGGATGACCGAGCCCTCCGCAGGGCCGATGACCTCCGTCGCATCGGGAAACACCAGAGTCGTCTGGGCGCTTCATGTCAGCGAGGCAGGCGAACAGCTCGAAGTCATACGGACAGAGTGGACATCGAACCCGCCGAGAGGGGAAACGTGGCGCTACGCGCTGACGATCTCCACGGACGGTGAACTCGCAGACTCTGTCATCTCGCTCCACGCGATGCAGGATGTGACGAGCCAGATGGCGCTCAGCCGCGAGCGGCTACGAGCGAAGGAAGCAATCCAACTCCGCACGATCGGCGTCGACCCATCCTCGGTCCGCCGCCGGTTCTCGGCCCCAGACGGGAGCCTCGAAGTACTGACCCTCTCGAACTCCGCGGTACTCCTCGACCATCGACCCTCAGCGAACCACCCGGTGGCTCTTCCCCTGACCATCCGCGATGCCATCTTTCCGCCCGGCGCTTCGCGCTTCGTAGCGGTGACAGATCGAGATGAACTCGCGATCGTCGAAGACAACGGAACGGTTCTGTACAAGACCGCGCCCAGTTGGCTCGGCGAGACGATTCCATCGGCCCTGGGCGGCGCCTTCGGGATCGATCAAATCTGCGCTCATCCCGGCGGCGCGTTTGTCACCTACGTCCTCCAGTTTCCTCCCGGCCTGCACGAGACCTGGCTACTCGACTTGTCCAGGTTGACGTCGATGCAACTGAACGAAATGCCGGACGGGACGGCCTACTACTCCCCGGACGGCGCGCGGATGGTCCTGATCTCCCGAAGGGCCCCTCCCGGTGAAGCGTTGCTCTATGACACGAGCGACCCGAGAATCCCGCGGCTGCTGAACAGGTATGCGACTGAGGCTTCCATTTTCACGGCCGCGGTCTCCGACGACCGCACGCTGATTGCGATGCAACAACTTGACGAAGAGAGCACCCACCGTTACCGAGTGCTCCTCTTCGACGACACACTCCAACAACTTGGAGCACCCCTGTTGACCGACTCCGACGCCCTGGGCCTGCGCTTCGTCGGACGCTTCTTGCTCGTGGGCACGCAAGAGGCTCCGATTCCGACCTACTCACATACGAAGTCGACCACCGACGTGGTCATGTTCGATCTCGCGCCGTGACGGCGGAAGGGTGCTCAGGTCCGGGAGTCTGAGGCCCCCGAGCGCTGACAGGGTTCGCGGCATCGAGACTCTAGCGGGAGGGGCGGACGGCGACTCGGGGGCGGGGTCGGGGAGCGGCGTACGTCGGGGACACGCCGACGAACGCGAGAGAGACAGACAGAAACTCCGGGGCGGCCGGTCAGCTTGCTAGCAGGCTACGATCACATCGATCCATCCATCGATCACTGCTGCGGGAGGGTCCGATGGCTCGACGGAACGCTTCGATCACGACAGAGACCGTCCCGGCGGCAACCGCCCGTGCCCAATTTGGACAGTTGCTGGAACTTGTGCGGGCCAACCGCACTCGCTCCATCGTTTCCAAGAACGGCGCATCCGTCGCGGTCATCCTCGGAATCGAGGACCGCCTGGAGCACGTGCTCAAGATTCCCGGCGCGCTGGCGGAGATTCAGACCGACGCCCGAAAGCGCGGACTCGATCTCCTGACGATGGACGACACCGGCGCTGAGATCCGCGATGTGCGCAAGCAGGCGGGAGAACGCCGTCCGGCATGACTCCGAGGGTCGTCCTCGACGCGCGAGCACCGAACCGTCGCTTCTAGCCCATCCACTGAAAGCACCCCATGCCCGTCCCCGCACTCGTCACCACCGACTGGCTCGCCGAGCACCTCGGCGAATCACACGTCCGCTTCGTCGATTCGCGCTGGTCGCTGCTCGCGCCCGGAAAGGGTCGCGCGGCGTATGAAGCGGCGCACGTGCCGGGCGCGGCGTTCCTCGATGTGGAGTCAGACCTAGCGTCGCCTCGCGGCCAAGGGCCGGGGCGACACCCGTTGCCCACGAGCGAACGGTTCGCGGAGGCGATGTCGCGCGCTGGAATTGGCGCGGAGACCCACGTTGTCGCCTACGACTTCGGCGATGGCTCCATCGCCGCACGCGTCTGGTGGCTGCTGCGTCATTTCGGACATGAACGCGTGTCGCTGCTCGATGGTGGGTGGGCGCGGTGGAGTGCGGAGGGTCGGCCGACGGAGTCGGGGACGTTCGCGATCCCGCGCGCTGCTTTCGAGGCCCGCGCGCGCTCGGGCGATGTCGTCGATGCGGACGCGGTCGAGCGGCTGCGGCGCGAGCCGGGCACACTCCTCATCGACTCGCGCATGCCTGAGCGCTACGAAGGGCGGAGCGAGCCGATCGATCCTGTGGCTGGCCACATTCCGTTCGCGGTCAACCATCCGTACCCGCGCAACGTGGGCGGCGCGGAGGATCCGCGGTTCTTGTCGTCCGAATCGCTCCGCGAAGAGTTCGCGGCGCTCGGCGCCGACCGCGCCGAGCGCGTCATTGCGTACTGCGGGAGCGGAATCAATGCCTGTCAGAACCTCTTCGCGTTGCATGTGGCCGGGTTTCCAGACGGGTTGCTCTACGAGGGATCGTGGAGCGACTGGTGCTCCGCCCCACGCGACTTCGAACCGACGCCGACCTAGCCAGCGGCGTGTGGTCAGGGCTCGGTGTGTCGGTGAAGTTCGCCGTCTCGCGATGGGTGATCTACTGGAAGGCGAGACCGCCCGCTAGGCGCCTCAACCCGGCCGCGGCCCGGAACCGTCTTCAGGAGGAATCGCGGCTTCTGGAGACTCCACGTTTCCCCCGATCTTCTCGCCGATCGGAACGATGGCTGGGAGACGGACGGGACGCGGGCCTCGAGACGACGCGAAGCGCGAGCGCACTCCCCACCACGGTCACCACGAAGAGCCCGAGCCAGAGGACGTTCGCCGTCTCGGGCCGCAGGAGTCCCCGTTGCGCGAGGACACTGCTGCGCAAGTCGGGGCCGTTCGCCAGCAGCGACGGGAGGATCTGTTCGATGAGCGGGTTGGGTTCGCCGGTCTTACTCGCGAGATAGCCGGTGGTGACGCTCGCGCTCCAAGCACAGACGACCCCGATCGCGCCGGTCAGCCCGACGAGGAGCGCGGCCCGATGGTCGCGAAGGTCGAGCTTCCGTAGGCCCGCATAGAGCAGGAGCGCGGTGGCGGGAATGAGATAGCGCGGCCCGTAGCAGTGGCCGCCCGACCAGAGCGGCGAAGGCTCGGTCGGGCGCGACATGAAATAGACCATCGAAACGGCGAAGAATCCGAGCGCGCCGTCCGTGAGGAGACGGAGGGCGAACGGTCGCGTCGACTGTTCATCGTTTCCACCGCGCAACTTCGTGCAGCGCTGAACCAAGAGCACGAGCAGCACGAGCGCGACCGGCGCGTAGAAGAAAACGCCGCGGAACGAACTGAAGGTCAGGCCCCAGATGCTCTCCCACGACGGCAGCGCCAGGCCGTAGCCCCGCGTCAGGCCGGCGAACGCCTCGGTCGAGTTGAACTTGTAGGGAAAGGTGAACGGACTGCCGGTCACGACCGCATTGTGCACGCCGACCAAGAGCGCGCCGGGGAGAAATCCGAGCAGCACGCGCGAGATCTCGCGGTGCGATCGGAGCCGCGTGAAACGTTGCGCGATCCACAGGGGCAGCGCCAGCGCGAGCGGATACTCGGTGAGGAAGGCGAGCCCGAGGCAGAGACCGGCCGCGAACGGCCGCGCACGCTCGAAGAGGAACCGGTAGGCGAGCACGAGCCAGAGGGCGCCGAGCAGATGTCCCGTGAAGACGCCAGCGTAGATGTGCAGGAATCCGCCGTAGATCGCGAGCGGGACCAGCCAGGCCGCTCGATGCGCCGGTAGCCGTCGCGTCGCGTCGAAACCGAGCAGCAGCAAGAGGAAGAACGGGAGCGACCCGCAGAGGAGACCGCCGATCGCCATGACCGGCTCCATCGCGACCCACCATCTCGGGAGCGACCCCTTCGGGGGCAGGTCCAGGAACGGCTGGACGACGCTGAAGGCCGCCGCGGCGAGAGCCGAGCCGAGCGGCGCCTTATCGGAATAGGCGTGACCGTTGATCTCGGCTTTGTCGGCGGTCTTCGAGGCGAGCGGATCGATCTGCAGGTTTCCGTAGTCGTAGAGCGCGACCACGGTGGCGGCGCGCACGAGCGGATTGGCGGAACGACGGGCGTCGACAAAGTAGAACGAGAGAACCAGGTGCCCGACCAAGAGGCACGCCCAGATGAGTCGAGTTCGGCTCACCGGGTCACGGCTCACCGGGTCACGGCTCACGGTGTCACGGCTCCCTTCGACCCCGGACGACTCAGCGGCGCTTCTTCCGCTGCTGCATCGACTGCTCCATCTTGCCCATGCGCGAGATCATCTGACGCATCATGGTGAAGTCCTTCAGCAGCTTGTTCACGTCCTGCACCTGCGTGCCGCTTCCCTTGGCGATTCGCTTGCGACGGCTCCCATCGATGACCTCGGGCCTGGTGCGCTCCCGCGGCGTCATCGACTGGATGATCGCTTCGACCCGCACCAGGTGGCGCTCGTCGATAGTCACGCCCGCGGGGATCTTGTTCGCCATCCCCGGGATCATCTTCAGGAGATCCTCGAGAGGCCCCATCTTGCGGATCGATCGGAGCTGATCGAGGAAGTCGTCGAAGCCGAAGTCCTTCTTGCGGAGCTTCTGCTCCAGGCGCGTGGCGTCTTCGAGGGAGACCGCTTCCTGCGCGCGTTCGACCAGCGAGAGGACGTCGCCCATTCCGAGGATGCGCGAGGCCAGGCGATCGGGGTAGAACGGCTCCAGGCCGCCGACGCGCTCACTCGTTCCGAGGAAGAGGATCGGCCGACCGCTGATGGCGCGAATCGACAGCGCGGCCCCGCCGCGCGCGTCGCCATCCATCTTCGAGAGCACCACCCCGTCGACGCCGAGGCGCTCGTGGAACGCCTGCACGACGGTGACGGCGTCTTGGCCCGACATGCCGTCGACGACCAGGATCACTTGGTGCGGACGGACCGCGGCGCGCACCCGCGCCACTTCATCCATCATTGCCTCGTCGATGTGCAGACGGCCCGCGGTGTCGACCAGGAGATAGTCGGCGCCGATGCTCCTCGCCTGTTCCAGCGCGCGGGTCGCGATGCCGACCGCGTCCTTCTCCCCCTTCTCCAGATAGACGCGGAGCCCGGCCTCTTTGCCGAGGGTCTCGAGCTGTTCCATGGCCGCCGGACGATGCACGTCGCACGCCGCCAGCACCGGCACCTTCTTGCGCTTGCGCAAGACATGGCCGAGCTTCGCGACGAAGGTGGTCTTGCCGGAGCCCTGGAGCCCCACGACCAGGATGCGCGTGGGGATCTCGCGCGACTCCACGATCCCGCTGGCCGAGCCGCCCAACGTCTCGACCAGAACGTCGTGCACGACACGCACGACCTGCTGGCCGGGGCTCAACGATCGCAGCACCTCTTGCCCGATCGCGCGCTCCTCGACTTTCTTGACGAAGTCCTTCGCCACCGTGTAGTGGACGTCGGCCTCCAACAGCGCTTTGCGCACATCGCGCAACGCGTCGCGGACGTTCTCCTCGCTCAGCGTCCCCTGACCCCGGAGCTTCTTGAAGACCGTCTCGAGTTTCTCTGAGAGCTGTTCGAACATGGGGCGGAGACTAGGCGAGGCGGGCCGCGCGAGTCACGCGGGCGATGGGGTGCTCCATCGTGGCGGCTCGCTCGCGGCGGCCCGATGGCGTCAGGCTGCCTCGCGCGTTGCCGGTGGGATCCAGTCGCGCCTAGACTCGATCTTGCTCCGCGATCCTGCTCTGCGAGTCCAGCTCTCTCACCGGGGCGACGCCACGGGGCCGTCTCCACATCGATTCGCGGGAGCGGCGCTTGTGAATTCGAGAACTACTATTGCCGGCAACAGTAGTTCACCTTTTCACAAAGTCGAACGCGCCCGCACGAGGTCAGACTCCACAGTCGAACAGAATCGGATGGATCGAATGCTTGGACTCTTCGGTGTCGCCCTCGCCGTCAGCTTGTCCGCGCTCTGGTCCACCCCCGCCCACGCCGACTGGACCGTTCCGCTCGGCTCCCCCAGCAGCAGCTCACGGTTGGAGGATCTCTTCTTCGTCAATGCGTCGGAAGGATGCGTGATCAAGTTCGGCGGGTCGTTCTATCGGACGACGAACGGCGCGGTGAGTTGGACGCACATCGCCAACACTCCAGAGGCGTTGTACCGCAGCCTCGCCTTCGTCGACGTGCAGCACGGGTGGATCGGGACCTTGACCGAAGCGACGCCGCTCCTCGCGACGACCGATGGCGGCGACACCTGGAGCGCCGTTCCCGGGCTCGCGCCGACCGTGAAGGGCATCTGCGGGATGTACGTCGTGAACAGCCAGGTGGTCTACGGCTGCGGCGTCTATTACGGCACGCCGCGCGTGATCAAGACGACGGACGCCGGCGCCAGTTGGCAGGTGATGAACCTCTCCGCCCTCGCGGGCACGCTGATCGACTGCTACTTCTCCTCGCCCACGACCGGCATCGTCGTCGGCGGGGTCGGCCCCTTCGGCGGGACAACGCGCGCGGGCGTCTTCCGGACCACGAACGGCGGCATGACCTGGCAGACGCAGCACGTCGGCAGCCGCCAGGGCGAGTGGTGCTGGAAGATCACGTTCCCCAGCGCGAACGTCGGCTACGTCTCGGTCGAAGGACAGGAGCAGGCGCAGCAGATGGTGCTGAAGACGACCGACGGCGGCATCACGTGGACCGAGTTGCTCACCGTGACCAATGTCGATATGCAAGGGATTGGATTCATCGACGACACCACCGGTTGGGTCGGCGGCTGGGAGGGCACGACCAGCAAGACGACCGACGGAGGGCTGAGCTGGGTCTCCGATCCCTGGGGCGAGAACGTGAACAGCTTCTTTCGCGTCTCACCGACCTTGGCGTATGCGGTCGGCACGCAGTTCCACAAGTACGAGGTGGACGTCGCGGCCGCGCCGAGTCTCGTCTGGGGAGCGCGCTCCATCGACTCGCGCACGATCGGTAACCCGTTCCGCTCCTCGACGCAGATCGCCTATCGGCTCGACGAGAACGTAGCGGCCCATCTCTCGATCTACTCACCCGCCGGCGGCCTGGTGTGCTCGATCGACGCTGGAACTCAGGCGCCGGGCCTGCATCGAGTTTCGTGGGACGCGCGCGACGAGACGGGCCGAGAAGTCACGCCCGGAGTCTATTTCTATCGGATCTCTGCGGGGACGCGGACCGGCGGCGGCAAGCTCCAGCTCGTCCGCTAGCGCTGCCCCATCCCGCGCCAGGCGGCGACGGGATCGTCGGCGCCGAAGATGGCGCTGCCGGCCACGAGCCACTGGGCGCCGGCGGCGAGGGCGAGGGGCGCGGTGACGGAGTTGATCCCACCGTCTACCTCCAAGATCGGGGCGACGCCGAGGCGTTGGCAGAGTTCGAGCGAGCGCTGAAGGCGCTCGCTCGAACTACTGATGTACTGCTGCCCGCCGAATCCCGGCTCGACCGACATGACGAGGATGAGGTCGACGTGCTGCGCCCATCGTTCGATCGAAGGGTCGAGCTCCGTGGAGGGCCGGATCGCCACGCCGAGCCCGATGCCGAGACGATCCGCTTCGGCTCGCGCTGCGCGCGGATCGATCGGCAACTCCGCGTGGATGGTGCAGAGATCGGCGCCGGCTTCCGCGAACGCCGGCAGGTACTTCATCGGGTCGGTGATCATCAGGTGCGTGTCGAGGAACGCGCGGCTCGCGGCGCGCACCGATTTGACCACGGGCGGACCGAACGTGATGTTGTCGACGAAGTGGCCGTCCATGACATCGATGTGCAAGACGGCGGCACCGGCGGATTCGAGGGGCGCGATGGCGGCGGCGAGAGCGGCGAAGTCGGCGGAGAGGATAGAGGGGAGAACCCGGACGTCCGGGCCGAGCTCGCGCCATCGCGCGCGGCCACGCGATGGCGCGATAGACGTCACGGTGCGCGTCCTTCCTCGTCGAAGGGATCGAGCCGGTCCATTTCCTGAGGCAGAATGAAAGTCGAGAGCTGGATCAGTGCGCCGGCCGCGATCATCGAGCCGGGGCCGGGCGACTGTCCCTCGACCAGAGCGATCTCGCTCGCTCCCATCCCTTGATCGACATCGACGCGGAAACCCCACTGGCGCAGCCAATCGACCGCCTCACCGACCGAGTTGCCGCGCAGGTCGGGCAGCCAGTAGTTCGTTTCCGGCCTCGGCTTGCTGAGGAGGAGCGAGACGCCGCTGCCCGCGTCGAATGCGCCGGCGCTCGGCGCCATCGCCAAGACGCGGTCCGGCGGAATCTCATCCGAGATGGCGTACTCGACGCGGCCGACCTGGAAACCGAGTTCCTGCAGTTGCATGCGGCTCATGCGGAGCGTCGCTCCGAGCACGTCGGGGACGCGGCGGTCTTCGACGCCGAGACTCGGGATCAGCACGACGGAGCGCCCGTCTTTCACGCGGAGTCCGCTCGGCGGCAGGCTGTGCATGACATGGCCGCGGGGAACTTCGGCGCTGTAGCGCCCCTCTCCCTGCTGGGCGAGGAGATCGACCGCGCTCAAGCGCTGCGTCGCTTCATTCAGATCGAGTCCGACCACGGTCGGGATCTCGACCTCGCGCCCTTGCTGCACGACCCAGGGCATCACGACGCGGTCGAAGATCGCGACCCCCGCGCCGAATCCGAGCAGCGCGAGGAAGAGGGTCCGGATCAGTCGCCGCACCGGCGCCACCGTCGCGCCGAGCGGCCGGCGCCACCGTCGCCCATCGGGCGAGAGGCGCACGCTGCGCGCCGGAGTGATCCCGCCGGTCGTCATGCTGTGCCGGTCATGCTGTGCCGGTCATGCTGTGCCCGTCATGCTGTGCCCGTCATACTGCGCCCGTCCTGCTGGGGCCCCGTTCGACCAAGAACGCGTAGCCGCCGTCGGTCTCGTGATCGCCTGGCAAGAGGAGCATCTCTCCCTCTCGCGCCCGCGCGCCGCTCGGAATCAGATGGGGAAGCTCGATCGGAGTGAACTCGGGATGCGCGGCGAGGAATCGATCGCGCTGCGCCGTGGTTTCCTCCGGTTCGATCGTGCAGACACTATAGAGCAGCCACCCACCGGCGGCGACTCGGCCCGCCGCCTCGTCCAGCAGTTCGCGCTGCGTCTCGGCCAGCGCGCGGATCGACGCCTCGTCGATCCTCCAGCGGAGTTCGGGACGCCGACGCAGTACACCCAGGTTCGAGCAGGGAGCATCGATCAGGATGCCATCCAAACCTGTGCGAAACGGCAATCGGCGCGCGTCCGCCGCCGCCAGGTGCGGCCGGACGCTGGACGGTGCGACCTCGGCTGGAGCGAAGGCGCCCGGCACCTTTCGCAGTCGCTTCCAGTGCGAGTCGACGGCGACGAGTGTGGTCTCCTCCTCTGCCCGCGCGGCCAGATGCGCGGTCTTCGTGCCCGGCGCCGCGCAGGCATCGATCACGACGCCCCGCACCCTCGGCGGCAGCATCCCGATCAGGATCGCGCTGCCG
>CAZVYN010000044.1:0-12343 GCA_964631125.1 uncultured bacterium
CGGCGCGCGCGTCGGGTGAAGCCCGGTTCGGAAGAGGGGGCCCGCCTCGCGCGCGAGATCGCGACGCTGCCGGAGCGCCCACGTCTCGCGCTCGCGCTCCGTGTCTTCGAGTCGCTCTCCGATGCGCAGATCGCCGCCGTGCTCGATCTCTCGGAGACCGAGGTCCAAGGGGTTCTGACCGCGGCGACGCAACAGGTCGCCGAACGACTGAAGGAAGAGACCCCACCGCCCAGCGCTCCACCTCGCGCGAAGCGGAAGTCCCGTTGACCCAGTTCGCCGACCTGGGCCGCCCCCGCGTGGTGCTCGCAACCGAGAACGGCGCGCTCGCGTCCGATCTCCGCGAACGTCTCGCCGACCTGTTCGGCCCTTCGTTCGCGTTGCAGATCGCGCCCGAGGACGGCCGCTCGATCCTCGGACTCGCGCGGAGCGAGACGCCATGGTTGGCCTTCGTTCCGCTCACGACGCGTCACCTCGAAGCGATCACCGTGCTGCGCCTGTTGGGACCCGCAGCAGCGCGGCGCGTCGTGTTGTTGGCGCCGGCGACGAGCGCCGGGCTGCGCGGCGCGTGGGTCGGCCTCTCGCAGGGCGCGCTCGACTTCCTGCTCGTCCGGCCGGACGGCAAGCTCCACGGCGACCACGCCGCGTTGGCGCCGAGGCTGGCGAAACTCTTCGCGCGGGCGATGGCGTCGGAGGCGGCGCCGATCGACCTGACGCCGTTCGCTCGCTTCGCGGATGCCGTGGACTCCAGGGCGCACGTCCTCTGGCCCGCCACCGCGTCGCTCGCGCCGATCGCGTCTCGGCTGAGCGCGCAGACCGCTCTACCGCCGATCCTCCTGCGCATCGCCCAGGGCGCTCGCTTCGCCCGCGTGGTGCGCGAAGAGCTCGATCGCAGCGGGCCGTGGCCGGTCCGCATCTTGGCCGACGGCGACCGACTCGCCGCTCAGCGCATCCACCTCTACTCCGATCCCGATGAGCTGCGCGTGCAGCTCGACGGCGATCGGCTCATCGCGCGCCTCTCCGTCGGCGACAGTTCGATCGCCCCGCGAGATCGTGAGGCGCGGCGCCTGGAGGCGCTGCTGCAGTCGGCTGCGCCGCTCTCGATCCATCTGGAGCCAGAAGACGCGGCGCTCTCCGCCGGCGTCGCCCCCGGCCGCCATCGGCTGGTGAGCCTCGCTGGCCTACGTATCGCTCATGCCGACGATCGGTCCGACGAACGCGCCGCGTCGCGCATGGCTTGAGTCGAAGAGGAGAACTTCCGATGCGCCGTGTCCACCACCGTCGACCCCGGGTCCGGCGTTTCCTCGCCCTCGCCCTCGCGGTCGCCATCGGCCTCGTGCTCTGTCCCGGGCACGCCGCCGCGTCGAGCGTCGCGTCGGCCGCGAGCGGACCTCAGGACTTCCTGCTCGATTCGGTGCGCATGTCCAGCGATGGGCGACGCTTCGTCCTCTCGATCCGCACGCCCGCCCCTTGGTCGCACTGGACGCTCGGCGATCCAGCCCGGATCGTCGTCGACCTGGGCACGACGCGGAGTCGCTTGCCCAATGCGCCGGGTCTCTACCGAGTCGAACTGGGACGCGGCGTGTTGCGCTCGTTTCGCACCAGTCAGCATCTGAACACGCCGCTGGATCGCCGCGTTCGCATCACGCTCGAGCTCTCTCGCGTCGTCCCGTATGAGGCCCGCCGCGTCGGCGATGAGATCCAGATCGTCATTCCCGATGACGGCTCGGGGAAACCGTGGTCGCAGGTCGTCGGGGCGAGCGGCGAGCCTGATTTCACGGCGAACTTCTCGGCGCCGGCGACTCCGATTGCCGCGAAGTCGAAGCCGTCGAGCCCCGAAGCGGCGGCCGAGTCGCCGTTCAAACCGTTCCACTCCGCGAATGTCGCCGCGCCGGTAGCCGCGCCGCGGTCACTCCGCGATGCGCTGTCCAGAGTGGTCGGTGATGAGCGTGTGGTCCCGACGGATCCAGAAGAAGCCGAGGAGACGGAGGCGAACGTGGCGGACGAGGCGGACGAGGCGGAGACCTCGCACGCTTCTCCGGTCCCGCACGCTTCTCCGGTCCCGCACGACTCTCCGGCGGCGCGAGACGCGCCGCCAGTCCATGAGGTCACTCCCGCTCGCTGGGGCGAGGAACACTCCGCTGAAGAGGCGGCCTTGCTCGAAAAGGCGCAGCGCGAGGCGGAGGTGGCGGCCGCGGCTGCGCTTCCGCAGGAGTCGTCGCTCCTCCACGAGACGCGTGCGGGGAACGTCCTTCACGAGACGACCACCGCATGGCTCGAGTCGCGCGACCTCGCGAAGGCGAACGCGGCGCTTGCTCGCTTCTTCCAGTTCTACGCGCACACCGAGGTCGCGCCGCAGGCCGGCCTCCTGCGCAGGGAGTTGCTCGTCTTGCAGGGGGATGAGATGGCGGCCGATGCGCAAGTGATCGCCGATTCCCTGCCCGACATCGCGCGACTCCCCGCGGAGGTCTACGGCGCGTTGTTGCACGAGTACGGAGAGTGCGGCGCGTGGTTGGAGGCGGAGCGGATCGTCAGGACGTGGGGGCCGCGCTATCCACTCGAGGCGGCGCCGGCTGGATTCACGGTGCGTCTCGCGGAAGCGCTGGTCGCTCTCGGGAAGGCGCCGCTCGCGCGCGAGTATCTGCTCGCGCTTCCACAAGGGGATCCCGGCGAACCGCGCGCTCTCTTGGTGCTAGCGCGGATGGCGGAGGACGCCGGACGGCCCGACGAGGCGCTCGAACTGTATCGGCGGCTCTCCACGCTGCCGACCAGCGCGATGCAACAGCGCGGCCTGGTCCGCTCGGCGGATCTCGCGTTCCAACGTGGTGAGTTCGCAACCGCTCTCGTTTCCTACGAGGCGCTCTTGGCCGGCGAGCCGCCCACCGACGAAGAAGCCTGGGCCATGCTCCAGATCGCGAACTGCCTCTGGCTGCTCGGCGATCCCGATGGGGCCAAGGGGCGTTACGAAACGGTCATGTCGCGTTGGCCGCAGTCGTACTGGGTGGGCTTCGCGCAGGAGCGACTGGAGGCGTTGCAGTGGAATCGGTCGTTGGTCGGACGCGTCGCCGGAGCGACCCAGTGACCACGAAGGCGAAGTCGCGTCCGGCGGAAGTCCGACTGCGCGCGCAGTTGGCGCAGCGCGAGCAGCTCTCCTCGGTCCTGGAGGGGTTGCTGGAATCGATGGCCGACGGAGTCGTCGCGCTCGATCTCGAGGGACGCGTCGTGCACCTCTCCGATTCGCTGCGCGAGCCGTCGCGCGCGTTGACCTGCGGCGACGCCGTGTTGGCCGACGAAGTCCTCGAACCGCTCCGCGCCTTCGCCCGCACCCTCTCGGCGGGTCGACCCGGCCGCTTCGAAGTGGATTGGAACCGTGAGGAGTTCGGACAGCGTCGCTACCGCGTGGTCGCGGCGGCGGGCGAGCTGGAAGGTCCTCGGGGCGCGAGTCGGTTCCTCACGCTCTTCGCCTTCCATGACCTGACCCGCGAGCGCACCCTCGAGGCGGAGCTGGCGCAGTCCCGACAACTGGCCGCACTCGGTCAGATGGCCGCCACCGTCGCGCACGAGGTGCGCAACCCGCTCGCCGCCATCCAAGGATTCACGACGCTGCTGCAGCGGGATCTACCTCCGACGAGCGACTCGATGCGGCTGATCGGGCGGATCCTGCAAGGAGTCGAGGACGCCAATCGCATCGTCTCTGATCTGCTGGAGTACTGCCGACCGGTCCGCTCGCATTGCACCGCGGTCCAGGTGGAAGCGCTCCTGAGCGAGAGTCTGACCGCCCTGCGTGATTCGCCGCGTTGGCGCGACTCGGTCCAGCTCGATCTGCAGATCGATCCCGGTCTCCCGCCGGTGGCGATCGATCGAGCGTTGCTCCTGCAAGCGCTGAGCAATCTCTACGACAACGCAATCGACGCGATGGAAGCGGGCACGGGCGTGCTCAGCGTGCGCGCCCGCGCCTTGGGCGATCTCACTCCGTGTGACCGCGTGCGCTTCGTGGTGCGCGACACCGGTCCGGGCATGACGGCCGAACAGGTCGCCCGCATCTTCGAGCCGTTTTATACGACCAAACCGAAGGGCACCGGCCTGGGACTGGCGGTGGTGCGGCGAACGGTCGAGCACCACGGCGGCCAGATCCATGTCGTCAGTTCCAAGGGACGCGGCACGTCGGTCGTGATCGATCTCCCGGCGGGGCGCGTCGGGCGCCTCGAGGGACACAAGTCTTCGGTGGCTGAAATTGGTTTCGCGATGGACTGGAGAGAAGCTGCATGAACAAGCCGCCTGCGCGGATCCTGGTGGTGGACGACGAGCCGCTCTTGCGCGAGTACCTGACGGAGTGGTTGGGGCGCGACGGGTACGACGTCGTGACCGCGGCCGACGCCGACGAGGCGATGGAGCGGATCCAGGAAGATCAGTTCGATCTCGCGCTCTTGGACATTCGCCTGAAGGGAGGGGACGGTCTCGGACTCCTTCCCGAGATGCGGCGACTCGCTCCCGAGACGCCGATCGTGATGATGACCGGCCATGGAACGGTCGAGTCGGCGGTGAAGGCGATGCGCCTCGGCGCGTTCGACTATCTGACCAAGCCGTTCGCCGCCGAGGCGATCTCCGTCGTGCTGGAGCGCGCGCTCTCCGTCGGAGCGCTCTGGCGCGAGAACGCCGACTTGAAGGGACGTCTCTCCCTCTATGACGCACTGCAGGCGATGATCGGCAGGTCTCGATGTCTCGAAGAACTACGCGCCACGATCCGACTCGTGGCGCCGTCTCGTTCGACCGTGTTGGTGCAAGGGGAGAGCGGCGTCGGCAAGGAGTTGGTCGCGCGCGCCATCCACGAGGGGTCGCCGCGCCGCGAGGGGCCGTTCGTGAAGATCAATTGCGCCGCGGTGCCGGCGGGGCTCTTGGAGAGCGAGCTGTTCGGCCACGAGAAGGGGGCGTTCACCGGTGCGAGCGCGCTCGTGCGCGGCAAGTTCGAGCAGGCCGGCGAAGGGACGCTGCTCCTGGACGAGATCGGGGAGATGGATCTGGCGCTGCAACCGAAACTGCTCCGCGCGCTGCAGGAGCGTGAGTTCTACCGCGTCGGCGGTTCCGACTCCTTGCGCGTCGACGTGCGAGTGGTCGCTACCACCAACGCCGATCTGCGCGGGCGCGTCCGTGACGGCAGCTTTCGCGAGGACCTGTACTACCGACTGAATGTGATGCCGGTGCGCGTGCCGCCGCTGCGGGAGCGCCGAGATGACGTCCCGCTCCTCGCCCGCCACTTCTTGGCGCAGTTTCTCCCCGACACCGGCCGTCGCGAGATCCGCTTCACCCGCCCGGTGATCGAGGCGCTGCTCCGGCATTCCTGGCCGGGCAACGTGCGCGAGTTGATGAACTCGATCGAGCGCGCCGTCATCCTCTGTCCCGGCGGCGAGCTGCGGCTCGAGCATCTCCTGTTGGATTGCGAGTCGGACGCACACGACGCCGCGACGGCCGACTCCTGGATGACGGGCGAGACGATGGCTGAGGTGGAGAAGGCGTGGATCCTCAAGCTCCTCGCCGACGAGGCGGGCAATCGCACGCGCGCGGCGCGACGCCTGGGGATCAGCGTGCGGACGATCCGCAACAAGCTGACGCAGTACCGCGAAGAGAGCGGCCTGAAAATTGTCGAGCTCGAGGAGGACACTCCGGCGCCGATGCTGCGCGCCGCGTGATCGAGCGGATCGAGCGGCGCTAGCCCTCGCGGCGCACGTCGACCCAACGCGCCGATTCAGCCGACGCGCGCACCGCGTCGAGCACCTGTTGGTTGCGATGCCCGTCCTCGAAGGTCGACGCCCCCTCGACGGTCGCACGCCCGCCGGCCAACGCCGCCGTGATCTCTCTCGCGAATCGCAGGAAGCTTCGCGCCCAATCGGTGTCGGGGATGCCCAGGTCGGCCGACGGGGCCAGGTCATCCCGCCACTCGATCTCTTCCCACCCGGTTCGACCGGCCTCGACGCCCTTTGCGAAGCGCAACGGCTGCTGCTCGTCGAGGCGCGCCGCTCCGTCCGTGCCGGCGAGTCGGAGTTGATGCACGCGTTCGCCTTCCACCAGCGAGATGGCCACGGTCGCGCGAGCGCCGCTGCGGAACTTGAGCCAAGCGTTGGCGGCATCGTCGGCGGTGACGAGCCGCGCACGTCCCGTCTGTGGATCGATCCGTTCGGGGAAGACGGTGACCAGATCTCCGCGCACCTCGTCGATCTCGCCGAGGAGCGAACGGAGCGAGTCGATCACATGCGAGCCGATGGCCCCCCAGGCGCCGCCTCCTTGCTCTCGATCGCTCCACCAGGTCCAGGGCGCGTTCGGGTCGCGGCGCCCGAACGACGACACGGTGTAGGTGGCGTGGAGAATTCGCCCCAAGCGCCCCGTTTCGACCCACTGCCGCAGTTGGCGCCGCCGCGGATCGATCCGCAGTTCGTGATCGATCAGCGCCAGGCGATCGGGATAGGCGCGCGACGCCGCCAGCATCTTCAGACTCTCGCCTTGGTTCATCGCGGTCGGTTTCTCGCAGACGACGTGACACCCGGCGGCGAGCGCGTCGATCGCCATCTCCAGGTGCCGATGCGGCGGGGTGACGATGAAGACCAAGTCGGGCGAAGTAAGGCTCAGGATCTCGCGATAGTCGGCAGTGACATCGGGGATGCCGAACTCCTTCGCCGTGGCCTGCGCCCGTTCCAGACTCGGACTGGCCAACCCCACCACCTCCAGCCCGTCGACCTGCCGTAGACAGGGGAGCATCGTCGTACGGGCGAAACCGTTGCCGAAGATGACGGCGCGAATCGGTCGGGACACGGGAGACCTCCAAGGGCGTTCGAGCGACCGCGGCAGTCTATCGCAGGACCCAACGAGAGCCGACCGCGACGAATCGGAGAGGGCGGGGTACGATGCCGGCGATGCGCGAGAGCCGTTCAGAGAATCCAAGGTCCGAAGGCGCGGGCGATCCGGTCCGCTTCGCGGCGGCCCACGCCTATGCTGCATCGAAAGCGGGCGAAGCGAAAGCGGGCGAATCCGACTTCGGAGTCGCCGGCCGATTGCGCCTCATCGATCGCAAGCTCCTCTTCCGCGCGATCGCCGTTTCGGGCCTACTGCATCTGGCGGTCAGCGTCGCGGGGTACATCCCGTCGTTGCGCCACGTGCGCCCCACGCCGGCGCCGCGTCAGACCGCCATCACGCTCGTCAACCTGCCCGCGCCCGGTCGCGCGACTTTCAAGCGCGTCGCGCAGCAGCAGGAAGTGAAGGAAGTCGAGGCGCCGCCCCCGCCGAAGCCGAAGCCGCCTGCGCTGGAGAAGCCGAAGGTCGCAGAGAAGCTCACGCCGATCGAGGTGAAGCCCAAGGAGAAGCCCCCGACCGCACAGGAAGCGAAGGAAAAGACACAGACGCGCCCCGCTCCCGAAGACGCCGCCAAGGAGAAGCCGAAGACCGGAGGCGAGCAGGAGTCGAACCTCGTGACCAACCTGCCGGCGCTCGGCGACGCGACGCACTCGATCGCGCTGCAGGCCGAGGGGCCGATCCATGAGTTCGCGTACTACCTGTCGCAGATCCAGCGGAAGATCGCGAGCAACTGGGCGCCGCCAGAGAACTTCGGTGGACGTCGAGTGGCGGCGTCGGTGCGCTTCCGCATCGAGCGCAATGGGGAGGTGACGGCGCCGCGGATCGACGAGCCTTCGTTCGATTCGATCTTCGATCAAGCGGCCCTGCGCGCCGTCGCGGAGTCGGCGCCGCTCCCGCCACTGCCGGCGGAATACGCCGACGAATGGCTCGGCATCACGCTCGAATTCGTCCTGAGGCCATGAATCCTGAGGCCATGAAGAGGAGGCGCATGCTCTCATCCGCTCGCTTCGTCCGTTCGCTCGTCGCGCTCGTCGCCGTGCTGATCCTCTCCGCTGTGGGCGCGCGCGCGCAGCAGGAGGCGCGGATGGGGATCGTCAAGGGCACGGCCTTCAAGTTCTCGCTCGAGGTGCAGGACTTCCATTACCTCGAGACGATGCGGACGCCGCTCGAGGGGGGTGAGTCCTGCGAGGAGTTGCTCCGGCGCGACCTCCAGCAGAGCGACTTCTTCGAGGTGCGCCGCGAGCTCGCGTTCATCCCCGATCCGGCCGATTCGTCGAACATGCCGAAGCCGGTCGAGTACCTGGCGACCGGAATCGTGCGCAAGAAGTGGGGAGAGGTCGTGCTCGAGGGCGAACTCCTCGACGCCGCCAGCGGCAAGGTGATGTTCCGGCAGGAGTACTCACTCGGGTCGCCGCCCGACCGCCGCGCCGTGCACGCCTACGCGGACGACATCGTGCGCCACGTGACCGGCGAGGCCGGGGTCGCACTGAGTCGCATCGCGTTCGTCGGGGTGATCGGCAAGGCCAAGGAAGTCTTCCTCGTCGACTACGACGGCTTCGGGCTGAGCCAACTGACGAAGCTCGGGTCGATCTGTCTGTCGCCGCGCTTCTCGGCCGACGGCGAACGGCTCGCGTTCACCAGTTTCGCGCAAGGCGAAGCCGACCTCGTCACGCTCGCGCTCTCGGACGGGCGCATGACGCCCCTCTCCAGTCGACCCGGGATCGACTCGGCCCCCGCGTGGCATCCCGACGGCAGCCAGGTAGCCGCCAGCCTGACCTTCGAAGGGAACGCCGAGATCTACGTAATGGACGACCATGGCAAGAAAGCCCAGCGCCTCACCTTCTCGCCGGCCATCGAAACCGCCCCCTGCTTCTCGCCCGACGGCAGCCGCATCGTCTTCACCTCGGATCGCACCGGCGAACCGCATCTGTGGGTCATGGACTCCGACGGCGCGAATAGCCAACGACTGAGCTACCTCGGCAAGTGGAGCGATTCAGCCGACTGGTCTCCCCGAGGGGACCGGATCGTCTTCGTCGCCTTGGTCGACGACGGATTCGACATCTTCACCATGGCGCCGGACGGATCGGACCGACGTCGCGCCACCGCGAACGACGGTTCTTGGGAGAACCCTCGGTGGGCCCCCGACGGCAGGCACATCGTCGCGGCGAAGCGTGAGCGCGGCGGGCAACGGCGTCTGTTCGTCATGACAGCGGACGGTGGTGGTAAACGTGCGTTGACTTCGTTTTCCGGCGATCAATACAATCCCGCTTGGTCGAGCTCCCGTAAGCTTCGCGAAGCAACTCGATGAGTCGCCGACAGGCCAAGGATGTTCGCCTGAAGGCTCGCGCCACGGAGATCGTACCCTTCGAAGATCATCTCGAACTCGACGGGCGGGTGAGCCGCCCGGATCGAGTACTCAATGGATTGGGGAGTGAACGCATGACTGACAAGACGAACCGCCTCGCGACGACTCTGCTGCCCGCGCTCGTGATCTTGGTCGGACTCGCCGCTTTCGGCGGATGCGCGAAGAAGCAGAAGCCGCCGGCCGTGACCCCGCCCACCTCCGACAGCCAGTCGACGGGATCGCAGACCGGGACGACGGGCGACACCGGAACAGGCGATACGGGTGATTCGAACTCGATGACCGAGCTCGGGCTCCAGGACATCTTCTTCGACTACGACCGCAGCGTCCTGCGGGAGGATGCGCGACGGCTGCTCGACGGCAACGCGCGTCAGTTGCTCGAGGGGAGCAGCGTCGTGATCCTCGAGGGACACTGTGACGAGCGGGGCACCACGGAGTACAACCTCGCGCTCGGCGAGCGGCGCGCCCATACGGCCCGCGACTACATGGTGCAGTACGGCGTGTCGGGATCGCGGCTCCGTTCCGTCTCGTTCGGCGAAGAGCGGCCGTTCGATCCGGGCCATGACGAGAGAGCGTGGTCGCAGAATCGCCGCGTGCACTTCGTCGCCCAGTGAGCGCCGCCGGGAATCTGAGCTCGGGCGGTGTGAATTCCGCGCCGCGGCCGGGGCTACTCGTCGGTCTCTGCGTCCTGTCCGTCGCGCTCTCCGGTTGTTACGGCGCGCAGGTCTTCCGCGAGCCGATCACGGTCGAGGAGATGTCGGACGACGTCCGCGCCCTCCGCGAGCAGCAGGTCGAATTGCTGCAGCGTCTTCGGACCCTGGAGGACCAGCTCGCCCAGGTCGTGGAGATGTCGCGGAGCGAACGGGCCGACGCGAAGGCGCGCAGCGATGAACTCAACGCGCAGCTCCTGGCGATCCAGACCCAACTGTCGGACGCGTTGCGCTCCCGTTCGAACTCGGGTTCGAGCCAGAGCAACAGCCGCAACAACGACTGGTGGGCGAATCCCGGCGGCCGGGCCGCGAGCCCGGGCGGCGAAAGACCCGAGGGGCTCGACGCTCCGAGCGCGGCCGATTCGACTTCGAGGGCGGGGGATCGCGGATCGGCGTCCGATCCGGCCTACTCCGACGGTTCGGAAGAGAAGCGCATCTACGATCAAGCCTATCTCGATCTGACCCGCGGCAACTACGCGTTGGCGATCCTCGGATTCCGCGATTGCCTGCGCCGCTCGCCGGCCACCGAGCTCTCCGACAACGCGCAGTACTGGATCGGGGAGTCGTACTACGCCCAGAGCGATTTCGAGATGGCGAATCAGGAGTTCATGAAGCTCCTCGCGCAGTACACGAAAGGGGACAAGGCGCCGGCGGCGCTCCTCAAGATCGGGTACAGCTACGCGCGGCTGAACGACACGACGAGCAGCGTTCGGTATCTGCGGCAGGTGATCGAGCAGTATCCGAACTCCGACGAGGCGACTCTCGCCAAGAACAAACTCCAATCCATCGAGTGAGCCCTGAGCGCGGCGCACGCGCCGTTGCGCTGGCTCCGGGAGGTCATTTCCGTATGCGGCTCACCGATCCCGTTCTGCGCTCTCTGGGCGCGCTCGTCCTCTGCGCGGCGGCCGCGGCCGTGTCGCGGGCCGACTTCGAAGAGCTGGAGGCCCGGGTCGAGCGGTTCACGCTCCCCAACGGACTCACGTTCCTGGTCCTGGAGCGGACCGACGCGCCCGTCTTCTCCTTCCGCACCTACGTCGACGCCGGCGGCGTCGATGAAGTGCCGGGCATCACCGGCATCGCGCACATGTTCGAACACATGGCGTTCAAGGGAACCGCCACCGTCGGCGTGACCGACGCCGTGGCCGAGGCGCGCGCGCTCGACTTGGTGGACGCCGCCTGGGATGCCGTCGCCGCCGCCGACAGCACCGAGCTCGAAGCGATGCAGTCCGAATTTCGCGCGGCGCAAGAGGCGGCCGGCGCCTTCGTGAAGAGCAACGACTTCACCAAGATCTTGGAGGAGGAGGGCGCCGTCGGACTCAACGCCTCCACCTCGACCGATGCGACGCAGTACTACTACAGTCTCCCGTCCAATCGACTCGAGCTGTGGGCGCGGCTGGAAGGGGACCGACTGACCCAGCCGGTCCTCCGTGAGTTCTACAAGGAACGCGACGTGGTGCAGGAAGAGCGTCGCTTCGGCGAGTCGAGCGCGGTAGGACGCCTCATCTACGCCTTCATCAACTCCGCGTATCAGGCGCATCCCTACGGAATCGGCGTGATCGGCTTCAAGTCCGACCTGCAACAGATCACGCGCCGCGACGCCTTCGAGTTCTTCGACAAATACTATGTCGGCAGCAACATGACGATCGCCCTGGTCGGCGACGTGCGCGTCGACGAAGTGCGGCGGGTGGCGGAGAAGTACTTCTCGGACGTCCCTTCGGGACCGAAGCCCGCGCCGATTCGCACCGTCGAGCCGCGCCACGAGGCCGAGATCCGCGTCACGTTGGAAGATCCCGCGCAGCCGGTCGTCTTCCTCGGCTATCACGCGGTCGAACGCGAACACCCGGACTACCGCGCGTACGAGCTGCTCGGAGACATGCTCGCCCTCGGCCGGACCGGTCGTCTCTACGAGCGGCTGGTCAAACAGGACAAGATCGCGAGCGACGTGGGCGGAGGCATCGGCTTTCCCGGCCAGAAGTACCCGAGCATGCTCATCTTCCAAGGGATCGTGGCCAAGGACTCGGAGCCGGATCAGATCGAAGCGGCGTTCTACGACGAGTTCGAGCGGATGGTCGAACAGGGCCCGACGGAAGAAGAGCTGCGCAAGGTGAAGACGCAGAACAAGGCGGCGTTCATTCGCAGCCTCCGGGGCAACACGGGACTGGCGGGACAGCTCGCGCAGAACGAAGAGCTCTTCGGTGACTACCGTCGGCTCTTCGACTTTCTCGACGACATCGAGCGCGTGACCGTCGACGACATCCGCCGCGTGGCGGGCGAGGCGCTCCGCCCCGGCAACCGTGTGGTCGGCGTCATCCGCCGCCCCAATTCCTGAGGGGAGATCTGATGCCTCGCATGTCTCGTGTCCTGATGACTCTCGCCGCGAGCGCGCTCACGGTCGGCGCTGTGTCGATCGCTGTGTCGATCGCTGTGTCGA
>CAZVYN010000044.1:12443-33831 GCA_964631125.1 uncultured bacterium
CGCTGTGTCGAGCGCTGTGTCGAGCGCCCGCGCCGACGAACGGTGGAGCGACCCGCGCGCGATGCAGCTGCCGCCGCTCCGCCAGATGGAGATCCCGCAGCCGACCCGTCTGACCTTGGACAACGGGCTCGTCTTCTACTTGCTGGAGAACCATGACTTTCCGGTCGTGGATGCGCGCGCGCTGCTCCAAGTCGGTTCGGTCTACGACCCCCCCGAGAAGGTTGGACTGGCCACCATCACCGGCGAAGTGCTGCGTTCCGGCGGTTCGCTCGGGAGCACCGGAGACGAACTCGATCTTCGATTGGAGTCGATGGGCGCGAGCGCGGAGATCTCGATCGGAGAGACGCGCGGCAATGCCTCGGTCTCGGCGTTGAGCGAAGATGCCCCGGCGGCGATCGAGATCCTGGCCGATCTGCTGCGGCGCCCGGCCTTCCCCGAGGACAAGCTCGATCTGGCCAAGAAGCAGGCGCGGACGACGGTCGCCTCGCGCAACGACACGCCGATGGACATCCTCGTGCGTGAGTTCGGCAAGGTGCTCTATGGCCCGGACCATCCCTACGCGCGGCACGAAGAGTACGCGACGATCGATGCGATCGCCCGTCAGGACCTGGTCGACTTCCACCGCGAGTACTTCCATCCCGATCGGATCCTGCTCACGGTCTACGGCGACTTCGAACCCTCCAAGATGGAAGCCGCGATCCGTCGGGCGTTCGGCGATTGGCCGAAGTCGACGCGACCGCTGCCGCCGCTGCCCGAAGTTCCGCCGCTGGCGTCGAAGGGAACCTACCTGATCGAGAAGAGCGACATGACGAACAGCGGCGTCCTCATCGGGCAGCCGTCGATTCGCATGGACGATCCCGACTACCCCGAGCTCGAGCTGTTCTCGCAGATCCTGGGCGGCGGCTTCAGCAGCCGGCTCTTCAACGAGATCCGCACCAAGCGCGGACTCGCCTACTCGACCGGCGCGTCCCTCGGCGCGAACTACGATCGTCGCGGCGCCTTCATCGCATTCGCCGTGACCCAGGCCGATTCAACCGTGCGCACGCTCGGCCATGTCCGGCGCAACGTAGAAGAGATCCTGGCCGCGCCGGTGACGGACGAAGAGCTGCAGCGCGCCAAGGACTCCGTCTTGAACTCGCTCGTCTTCGATCTGGCCTCGCGTTCCGCCGTCTTGGCGCGGCTGGCGGAGTACGAGTCGTACGGCTATCCGGCCGACTTCCTCCAGCGGTACCAGGCGGCCATCGCCGAGGTGACGGCGGAAGAGATCCAACTGGCGGCCAAGCGCCGCATCGACGCGGGTGAATTCGCGGTGGTGATGGTGGGGAATCCCGAGCGCTTCCGCTCCGACCTCGCCACCCTCGGCGCGGTGCAACAAATTGACATTACGATCCCGGAGGCGAGCGACGAGATCCTGCCGCCGGCGACCGAAGCGGACTTCGCGCGCGGGACCGAGTTGCTCACGGCGGCCGCGTCGGCGGCGGGAGGGGCGGCGCTGCAGCGGATCCGCGACGTCGAGATGCTCGAAGAAGGGATGTTCTCGGTCCAGGGTCGCGAGATGGCGGTGACCCTGGAGACGACCAAGCTCCTGCCCGACTGTGAGCGCGCCGTGCAGAAGCTTCCGTTCGGCGCCCTCACGATGGTGACCTGCGCGGGGGAGGGTTGGATGGACGCAGGCCAGGGGGCCGAAGATGCGCCCGCCGACATGATGACGCGCGCGTCGGCCGAGCGCGCCCGCGATGTGGTCACGCTGCTGATGAATCTCTCCGGCCTGCGCGCGCAGCCGCTCGCACCTGGGATGGTGGGGGATCGGCCGGTCGATATCCTGTACATCCACCATCCGACGATTGCCGCGTGGAAGCTCTATCTCGACCGCGAGACGCACCGCATCGTGCAGATGGACTATCGCGATCGCTCTCCCTTCGGCGGAGCTCCCGTCCAGGCTGAGGAGCGACTCAGCGACTACCGCACGGTCGACGGCGTGCTCTGGCCGCACCAACGCGTGATCCTGCACGACGGCCAACCGTTCGCGACGATCACGGCGACGTCGGTGAGGTTCAACACCGGCGTGACGCGCGGACGTTTCGCGCGCCCGACCCCCTGACCCAGCCGACCTAGCCGACCTAGCCGACCTAGCCGACCGGCGGCGCCTCCGGCGGAGCGTCCGGCGACTTTGGCCGCGCCAGATCGAAGAGCGCGTTGCCCGTCATGCGCAGGTAAGCGTCTCCACCCAGTCGCGCCACCAGATCCAGTTTCACAGGATCAGGTAGCCCCGCGTCGTCGAGTGCGTCCTCGGCGACATGCAGACAGAGCACTTCGCCGATGACGAAGTTGGCGGCCAAGGGACCGGGCCCCACCGTCACCACCTGCAAGAGCCGGCACTCCAGCGCGAGCGGCGCCTCGGCCACGCGCGGCGGGCGCACGCGACTCGAAGGGACCTCGGTCAGCGCCGCCATCTCGAACTCGTTCACCCCGTACTCGAACGCCGCGGAGGTGAGGTTCATCCGCTCCGTCAGGCCGGCCGAGACGCCGTGCACGACGAACTCGGACGTGGCGCGGATGTTGCGGAGCGTGTCTTTCTCCTGCCCGGAGCGATCATTGACCGGACAGAAGACGAGCGACGGCGGTTGCAGTCCGCCCAGCGTGAAGTAGCTGAACGGCGCCAGATTCACGCGGCCGTCTTCCGAGATCGTGCTGACGAGGGCGATCGGCCTCGGGATGACCACGCGAGTCAAGAGGTGATACGTCTGGCGCGGGATCAATCCCGCGAAATCGATCGACCTCATTCGTCCGCTGGCAGCCACGAGGTCGGATAGGCCGTGTCTTCGATCGCCTCCGCCCCGCGCGCCACGCGCAGTGGGCGGAAGGTATCGACCATCACCGCGAGCTCATCGGTCTCCTTCTTCCCGATCGACGGCTCGATCAACCCCGGGTGAGGTCCGTGCGGAATGCCGTCGGGATGGTGCGTGATCGAGCCGTACTCGATGCCGCGCCGACTCATGAATCGTTCGCTCGCGTAGTAGAGCACCTCATCCGACTGCGCGTTGGTGTGGTGATACGGCACCGGCACCGCATCTGGATGGAAGTCGTAGAGCCGCGGGACGAAGTTGCAGACGACGAAGCCGTCCCCCTCGAAGACCTGATGCACCGGCGGCGGCAGGTGCACTTTGCCGACGGTCGGCATGAAGTCCTCGATGTTCAGCGCCCACGGATAGTAGTAGCCGTCCCACCCGACCACATCGAACGGATGCCGCGCGTAGACGTACCGATGCAGCCCGCCGCGGTGCTTGACTACGACCTCGAAGTCGCCGCGTTCGTCGATCGTCTCCAACTCCTGCGGCAGCCTGAAATCGCGCTCGCAGAACGGCGCGGACTCCAGGTGTTGGCCGTAGTTGTTCCGATACCGCTTGGGCGTGCGGATCACCCCGCGCGACTCCACGATCAGGTATCGATGCTCGCCGGGCCAGAGCTCCATGCGATAGGTGATGCCGCGGGGGATGATGAGGTAGTCGCCGCGGCGGAAGGGGAGTCGGCCGAAGGGAGAGCGCAGGATGCCGCCGCCGTCGCTCACGTAGATGAGTTCGTCAGCCTGACCATTCCTGAAAAAGAACTCGGCCGACCCGGTCGGCCGAGCAATCGATATCGACGCGTCCTCATTCCACAACAGCAGTTGGCGCGCCGAGACCGGATCACCACCCGCGCCCACTCCGCTCGTCTTGAAGTGCCGATGTCTCAAACTCCGGTCTTCCGCTTCCACGCTCTCCAGCGGCTGATTCGCGCCCGCCGCCCGCACCATCGTCGGCGGATGAATGTGATAGAGCAACGACGAGAGTCCCGAGAATCCTTCGTTCCCCATCAACTCTTCGTTGTAGAGCGCCCCTCCGGGCGAGCGGAACGCCGTGTGGCGCTTGCCGGGGATCTGTCCCAGGTGGTGGTAGGACGGCATGGTTATGGCCAGCGCGGCGCGTCCGAGACGGGCCGCATCACAGATTCCCTCGCAGCGCTTGCTCGCGTTCGATTGCTTCGAAGAGCGCCTTGAAGTTCCCTTTGCCGAAGCCCTGGGAGCCGCGGCGTTGGATGATCTCGAAGAAGAGGGTGGGCCGGTCCTCGACGGGGCGCGTGAAGAGTTGCAGCAGGTAGCCGTCGGCGTCGCGGTCGACGAGGATGCGGAGCTGGCGGATCTTCTCCATGTCCTCGCGGATTTCGCCGACCCGCGCGGGGAGTTCGTCGTAGTAGGAATCCGGGACCGAGAGGAAATCGACGCCGCGGCGGCGAAGCTCGGTCACGCTCGCGATGATGTCGCCGGTGATGAGCGCGACATGCTGCACGCCCGGTCCGACGTAGAAGTCCAGGTACTCCTGGATCTGAGAGCGGCGGCGTCCAGCGGCCGGTTCGTTGATCGGGAACTTGATGCGCTGGTTTTCGCTCGCGACGACCTTCGAGCGCAGCGCCGTGAACTCCGTCGAGATGTCCTTGTCGTCGAACGTCATGAAGTGATGGAAGCCGAAGACGCGTTCGTAGAACTCGACCCACTCGTCCATCTTGGCGTCTTCGACGTTGCCGACCATGTGATCGATCGCCGCCAGGCCGGCGCCGCCGCCTGCGATCATCTGTGGCTGGAAGCCCGGCAGCATCGGCGCCGCTACGCCGTCGCGTTGGATGAATGAGTGGATGGTGTCGCCGTAGGTCGCGATGGCGGAGCGCGTGATCCTGGCCGCGCCTTCGCCCTCTACCGTCGGCTCCTGCACCGGACGCGCGCCGCGCCGCACCGCTTCCTCGAAGACGCCGCGCGCGTCGTCGACCTGCAGCGCGATGTCTCGCACCCCGTCGCCGTGCTTGGTCACGTGCCGCGCGATCGCGCTCTCCGGTTCGAGTGACGTGGTCAGGACCAGGCGGATGTGGCCTTGCTGCAAGAGGTAGCTCGCGCGGTCGCGCGATCCGTTCTCGGGCCCGCGGTATCCGACCAGGTCGAAACCGAAGAGGGTGCGGTAGTAGACGGCCGCCTGGCGCGCGTTGCCGACGTAGAACTCGACGTGATCGATGTCGCGAACGGGAAGCGACGGAGGCGATGGAAGCGAACGAGTCGTGGGCATGCCGGCTCCTGAGGATGTGTGCGATGGAAGGGCGGAGCCTAGCAGACGGTCGCGGGGGGTCGCCAGGTCAGGGACCCTCAGTGCTCGTGGTCGGCGGAGGGCGCGCCGCCGCCCGGTTTCGGCAGTTGCGCACGCGCCGTGACCGCGTCGAGTCGGCTCGCGCGCGCGAAGGCGTCGAGGTGCGATGTCGCCTCACGCTCGCCTCCGGGCGTCTCGCTCCAGGCGCGGGCCAGCAGGCCGTGGAGTCGCTTCGCGTCGCCGCCGTAGGAGAGCGCGGAATCGAAGGCCGCGATCGCGACTCCGACGTTCCCCTGCGACCACTCCGCCTCGCCCAGCGACATCCAGGTCTCGGGCGAACGCGGCAGCCAGCGCAGCGATTCGCGGAAGGCTCGCGCCGCCGAGTCGGGCTGCGAGTCGATCAGCAACGCCTGCCCCAGTCCGAACCAGGCGCGCGGAGAACGCGGCTCGATGCGCAGCGCCGTGCGATAGGAACGCTGCGCGTCGCCTGAGCGTCCGAGTTGTCGCTCCGCTCCCGCCAGGTAGAGGTGGATCGAGTTGTTCCGCGGATCGACCCGCAGACACTCGCGAAACGCCGCGATCGCCTCTTCGAAGCGGGCGGCGTAGAGCAGGTTCTTCGCCGCCTGGAACTGCGTGTTGAAGAACGCCACGCGTTGCTTCGGATCGGGGAGGTTTCGATCGAGCGACCCATCGTCCGACGGCGACGCTTCGTCACCCGAGAGATAGCCGAGCGAGCGGAGCTGTTCTCGCTCCTGGTCGCTCGCGCGCCTCTGGGCGGCCGGCGCGCCCGTCATTCCCTCGAGACGCGCGGAGAGTGTCGCCTCCGACGCGGCCACTTCGTCCGGCCGCGCCGCCGCCAAGTTGCGCAGTTCGCCGGGGTCGGCGATCAGGTCGTACAACTCAGGGACCGGCGCGCGAACATACTTGCGCGCCGACGTACGCAGGCCGACCAGCGGCGCCCAGCGGTAGCTGACGAAGGGCGAGAGCGTCTCGCAATAGATCTCTCGCTCCGGAGGCGACTCGCCGCCCAACATCGCGCGCAGCGACAAACCGTCCACCGGCCAGCTGCTGGCGCCGAGAGCGAACAGTTCGCGCAGCGTCGGCCCGACGTCGACCAGCCCGCAACTCGCGGAGGAAACCAACCGCGGCGGGCCGGCCCGATACCGACCCTCGTGCGGCGGCGGGCGGAGGAGCGAGGCGACTCGCATCGTCGCGTCGTAGATGAAGAGCGAGTGCGTCGACTCACCGTGCTCTCCCAGCGACTCTCCGTGATCGCTCACGACCCAGATCCAGGTGCGTTCGGCCGCGCCGTGCGCCTCTAGTGCGTCGAGGAGTTGGCCGACGCACGCATCGACGTAGGCCAACTCCCCGTCGTAGGGCTGGCCGGCGTGCGCGCTCGCGAACGGCTCCGGCGCGCGGTACGGCGCATGCGCGTCGAAGAGATGGACGAAGAGGAAGTAGGGACGCTCGCGTGCGCGCCGCTCCGCCAACCGCCGCTCCGCCAACCACCGGGCGGCCCGCGCGACGACGACACCGCCGGGCAGCTCGACCGTGCCGGGCCCGAGGCCCGGTTCGGGTCCGCTCAACTCATCGCGGTAGAGGTCGAAGCCCTGGGACAACCCGAACCGGCTGTCCATGACGAACGACGCGACGAACGCGGCGGTCTCGTAGCCGGCGCGTTGGAACGACTCGGCCAGCGTGGCCGCAGTCTCGGGCAGCGCGTACTCGGTGTTCTCGCGCACGCCGTGCCGTGGGGGATCGTGGCCGGTGAAGAGCGTCGCGTGCGAGGGGAGCGTGATCGGCGCTGGCGCGCTCATCTGCGAGAAGACGAACCCATCGCCGCGGACCCGATCCAGATTCGGCGTCGCGACGCCCGATCCGAGGCATGCTTGCAGGCGATCGGGCCGCACCGTGTCCAGACTCACGAGGACCAGGTTCTGTCCGCGCGCCGTCACATCGGCGGTCAGCGGACGCGGGCGGCTCCGCCATCCCTCCCAGGCGCGGAGCGCGAGCGCGGAGAGGACGAGGAGGCCCACGAGCGCCAGGAGGAGGCGCATCAGTCGGGAATGCCAGGCGTTCCCGCGGGTCGGGGTGGGGGGACGGCGACGGGAGGCGACGGAAGGTGGCGACACGCGCCGCACGGTACCACTAGACTGCGGTCCCGTGCCCGACCCACCGCTGCCCGGTCTCGCCGAGGAGGCCATCCTCCTCCAGCGCGCACAGAGCGGCGATCGCGACGCCTTCTGGGAACTCGTCGCGCCCGCCGCCGAGCCGATCTTCCGACTCGCGCTGCGCATGGTCCGCAATCGCGACGATGCCGAGGACGTCTTGCAAGAGACGATGTTGCAGGCGCTCGATCACGTCGGCGAGTTCCGCGGCGGAAGCCGACTCACCACCTGGCTCCACCGCATTGCGGTGAACCGCGCGCTGACCAAGCTGCGAAGGCGGCGCAACGACGTCTTCTCGATCGACGATCCTCCGCTGAACGAGGACTCGCCCAAGCGGGAGCTGATCGACTGGTCGATCTCGCCATTGGACGAACTGGTCGCGGTCGAGGCCCAGTCGGCCCTGGAGGAGGCGATCGAGTCGCTGCCGATCGACCTGCGCACGGTGCTGGTCCTGCGAGATCTCAACGGCCTGACCAACGAAGAGGCGGCGTCGGCGCTGGAGCTTCCGCTGGGCGCCGTCAAGTGGCGGATCGGACGTGCGCGCGAAACGATGCGCGAGCAGCTCGAGGCGTACTTCCGCGGAAAGAACTGGCCGATGCGTCCGGGGAGCCGGAGCTGATGCGTGTTGCGTTCGTCGCGACCACCTTGGTCACGGGCGGGGCCGAACGGGTGACCCAACACCTGGCGATGGCGCTCGCCGATCGCGGTCTCAAAATCGAGTTCGTCGTGTTGCGCGAGCCGGGGGCGATCGGCGTCGAGCTCCAGGAGCACGGCCTCTCGGTCCGCTCGGGTTGGACCGGCGCCGCTCGTCTCGACCCGCTCCTGATCCCGCGTCTCGCCAGTCACTTCCGCAGTCGCCGCCTCGACGCGATCTACTTCCTCGACCACGCGCACGCCGTCTTCCACGGGATCCTCGCCGCCGATCTCGCGCGCGTTCCGGTGCGGGTGATGCCGGTGCACACGACCGGTCAGTGGAACGGCGCGCCGAGTCTCGGCCGTCCGATCCGCCTCGTGCGCGGAAGGCTCGATCGGATCATCGCCATCGCCGACGCGCAGCGCGACTACCTGACGCAGCGCGAAGGGATCCCGGCGAGCCAGTTGGTCGTGATCCCCAACGGCATTCCGATCGACACGCCGGATGCGACCGTGCGCGCGCAGCGGCGCGCCGAGGCGCGGACGGAACTGGGCGTCGCGGCCGACGCCGAAGTGGTGCTCATCACCGCGGTCCTGCGGCCCGAGAAGAACCACGAGCTCTTGTTGCAGGCCTTCGCGGCGGTCGCTCGCGGGCGGGCGCAGGCGCAGCTCTGGATCATGGGGAACGGTCCGAGACGCGAGGCGCTGGAGGCGCTGTCGCGTGAATTCGGCCTGGCCGAGCGGGTGCGCTTCCTCGGACATCGCGGCGACGCGCGGCGCGTGGCGGCCGGCGCCGACATCGCCACGCTGACGAGCCATCCCCGGGTCGAGACGCTGCCGCTGGCGCTGCTCGAGGCGATGGATGCGGGGCTGCCGGTCGTGGCCACGCGCGTCGGCGCCCTGGCCGAGATGGTGGAGGAGGGGGTCTCCGGCGAACTCGTCGAGCCGGGGGACGTCACTTCGTTGGCGGCGAGGTTGCTCGATCTACTGGCAGATCCCGCGAGGCGCGCGCGCTATGGCGCCCGTGGTCAAGAGATCGTCCGCGCGCGTTACTCCGTGGAGCGCATGACCGACTCGACCGAGGCGCTCCTGCGAAGTCTGCGCGCCCAGCGCGGCCCTCAGCGCGACGACGCGTAGCGGCGCGCGATGTTGGGCGCGAGGTAATCGTCGAACGCTTCGGCGAATCCGAACTTCGGCGCCCAGTCCCAATCGACGCCGGCGGCGGAGTCGTCCACATCCTCGGGCCAGGAGTCGACGATCGACTGCCGCGCCTCGTGCGGCTCGTAGCGGATCGACGACGCCGGAAACTGCGCCGCGACGCGCGCGCCGATCTCGGCGGCGGAGGGGGCGAACGCGCCGATGTTGTAGACGCGACGCCGCAACCGCGCGGCGGGCGCGTCGGCCAACTCCAGCAGCGCGCGGATCGCGTCGGGCATCGCCATGAATGGGATGCGGGTGTCGGGCCGCACGAAACAGCGGTACGGCTGGCCGGCCGCCGCGGCGTGGATCATCTCCGGCGCATAGTCGCTCGTGCCGCCGGTCGGCGCCGTGAACGCCGAGATCAGCCCTGGATACCGTAGGCCGCGGAAGTCGACCCACCGCTCCTCGGGCGGTTCGGCCAACCGCATGTAGTGCTCCGCGTAGTACTCGCCGAGCCGCTCGCAGTAGAGCTTGTTGATCCCGTAGATCGTCGTTGGCTGCGTGTGCTCGTCTTCACGGACGCGGCCCGCGCTCGCCTTCGCCTCGAGCGAGGCCAGACCGTAGACCGCGATCGTGCTGGGAAAGAGGAACCGCACGGAACGGCGCTCGCGGCGACCGATCTCGTGCGCCATCCGCAGCAGGCGCTCCGTCCCGTTCACGTTCACTTCGTGGGCGAGCGCCGGATTCTTCTCGCCGCTGGTCGAGAGGAGCGCCGCGAGATGATAGACCGCGCTGAACGGGCGGCGCGTCAGCTCGCTCAGTAGATCGGGATCGAGGATCGAGCGCGTGTGTGTCTCGGCGCAGAGCGCGGCGAGGCGCGGCTCCAACGGTTGCAGATCGACCGCGACGATGGCGGTGCTCCCGCGGCGGGACAGCTCTTCGATCAGCGCGTGGCCGATCTCGCCGTTCGCTCCGGTGACGAGAACCGTCTCACTGCCGCTCGTGTGACTGCCGCTCGTGTGACTGCCGCTGGTGTCACTCCCGCTGGTGTCACCGCCGTCCGTCATCGCGCTGCCTCTCCCCGCTCCAATCGAACCCGCACCGATTTGAAGGCCGGCGTCCCCGAACGCGGATCCAAACGCCGCGGCACGAGAACATTGGCCTCGGGATAGTACATCGCGAGGTTGCCCGCTCGGATGTCGACGATCGCCGCGCGCACCGTCATCCGGCCGGTCTCGTTCGAGACCACGACACGGTCCCCTTCGCGCAGACCGAGTGCGGACGCGTCGCTCGCCGACATCATCACCACGTCACGGCGAAGGTTGCCGCGGTAGAGATCTTCTTCTTCGTAGACGACCGTGTTGAACTGCCCTTCGGAACGAAGAGTCATGAGGCGGAACTCGCCCGGCTCGCGGACGAGGACTGGCAGCGGCGTGACCTGACAGCGCGCGCGCCCATCGTGGCCTCTGAAGCGCGGCTCGTGGAATGTGCGCCCGTCGATCTGGAATTCTCGCCGCGTGCGCCCGATCTCCGCCAGCGGGCCATAGCCGGGGACTGCGTCCGCGATTTCCTCGCGCAGCCGATCGTGCGAGCGAAGCGTCGACCAGTCGTAGCGCCCGGGCGGGAGGATCCGCGCGGCGAGATCGGAGAGCACGTCGACCTCGGAGCGCATCTCGCCGCGCACCGCCGGCTTCCCCCCCTCCGAGTAGCGGACGTAGTTGAACATCGACTCCTGGGTCGTGCCCTGGCTCTCTTCGTCGCGCGCCAAGACCGGCAGCACGATCGAAGCCCGCCCACGCCCGTGGATGTGCCCCTCGTTCAGCTTCGTCGTGATCCCGCAGGTCAGGCCGATGCGCCGGAGGGCGCGTCCGGCCCAGGCGCGATCGGGATTGCTGGCGAAGAGATTTCCGCCCAAGAGCACCGCCGCGTCGATCCGTCCCTCTTCGGCCGCGACCATCGACTGGTAGGTGTCGAGCCCCGGTCCTGGCGGAATGGCGATGCCGTAGCGCGCCTCCAGCTTGGCCGCGAACGCGCGGTGCAGTTGCGGCGCGACGCCGACCGAGCCGACCCCCTGGACGTTCGAGTGACCGCGAATCGGCAGGAGGCCGGCGCCGGGACGACCGAGCCATCCGCGCGCGAGCGCCAGGTTGCCGAGCGCGAGGATGTTGTCGACTCCGTTCTCATGGTGGGTGAGACCCATCGCCCAGAGGAACAGTCCGCGCTGGGACGTCGCGAGCATCTCGACGGCTCGATCGACCTCCTCGCGCGCGAGACCGGCGCACTCCAGCAACGTCTCCCACGACTGGCGCCTGATCTGCGTCTCCACCTGCGGCCATCCCGTCGTGTGACCCTCGAGGAAGGCGCGGTCGACTGAGTCGCGCTCGAGCAGCCCCTTCAAGAGAGCCTGGAAGACGGCGACGTCCGATCCGATGTGCGGCTGCAGATAGAGGCTCGCGATCTCGCTCCCGAAGAGGAAGCTCCGCCAATCGGACGGCACGCGGAAACGCTCGAGCCCGAGCTCGCGCAGAGGGTTGATCACCAGCACGCGCCCACCGCGCCGACGCATCTGGACCAACTTCGAGATCAAACGCGGATGATTGCTCGCGGGATTCGCGCCGACCACCACGGCCAGGTCGGCGTGATCGAGATCCGCCAACGTGACCGACGCGGTGGCCGAGCCGTAGATCTCCTTGAGCGCGACGCTGGAAGCGGCATGGCAGTAGAAGGAACAGTTGTGGATGTTGTTCGTCCCGAAGGCGCGGCCCACCACCTGCAGGAGGAACGCCGCCTCGTTGCTGGCGCGCCCCGAGGAGTAGAAGAAGCTCCGGTCGGGCCCCGCGCGGCGCAGTGCGTCGCCCGAGCGGTCCAACGCTTCCTCCCAGGAGATGCGGCGGAAGTGCGTGTCGCCAGGTTCGGTCGCCATGGGGAAGGCGACTCGCCCGACCCGCTCCAACTCCGCCGACGTCATGCCTTCCATCTGGGCCAGGGGGGTGGACGTGAGGAACGCCTCGCCGATCACGCCCGCCATATCTCCAGCCTGGGCCTGGACCGACTTCTTGCAGATCTCGGGGAAATGCCCCGCCTCGTTCACCATCCCGCCTCTCGCGCCCCCCATGCCGAGGGCGCAGGTCTTGCAGGCGTTGCGGGAGCGAAGTCGCTGGAACAGGCGGAGCCAGCCTCCCGCCTCGCGGCCCTTGCGGAGCACATAGAAGACGGCCGGCCAACCGCCGCCGGCGGAGACTCGTGGGTTCGCCATGCGCGGCAGGCTACGGCCCCGTCCCGAGACCGACAAGGGGGCGCATTTCCCCACTCCGCGGGATTGCGTGCTTCAGGATCGTCGAAAAGCGTCGGTATACTGCAGGACGATAGGGGCCACGGGGATCCCGCTCGTCGGGGCGCCTGACCCTGGGAACGCGTTCTTCGCCAGGGGAACCAAGGGGGGACAGTCGATGCTTCGTCAGTCGGTCCGGATCTGGGCTACGACCTTCGGTCTCATGACATTGGCAGGGTTCGCGGGTTCAGGGACCGCCTCGGCGCAGAACGAGAACATCACCCTCCTCGGACAGCGGGACGCCTACTCCTTCCACTCGGGCGTCTGGGGCTTCTCCCACGCCAACGGGACGGAGTTGGCCATCATCGGAACGCAGAACGGGGCCTCCTTCGTGGACGTGACCAACCCGGCCGCGCCGGTCGAGGTCGCGTTCATCACCGGCCCCAGCAGCACCTGGCGCGAGATCCGGTGCTGGAACAACTACGCCTACATCTCGACCGAAGGGGGGGGCGGCCTCAACGTCGTCGACCTCACCAATCCGTTGGCGCCGGTCCGTCGTCCCGACTACACCGCGTCGTTCAGCAGTTGCCACAGCCTGCATCTCGACGAACAGACGGGGATCCTCTGGTGCAACGGCACCAACAACGGCCTGGTCGGATTGAACCTGGCCAACCCGGCGGCGCCGGTCGAGGTCAAGCGCTGGAGCGGCTCCTACGTCCACGACATGTACAGCCGCAACGGCATCGGGTATCTCGCGGAGATCTTCGATTCGAGATTCGGCATCGTCAACCTGGCCGGCCCCGCCTACACCTTCTCCGTCTACAGCAACACGAGCTATCCCGGCGCGTCCACCCACAACATGTGGCTGACCGAGGACAGTAAGTATCTCTGCACGACCGACGAGACCACCGGCGGACATCTGAAGATCTGGGACGTCCAGAATCCGGCCGCGCCGTTCCAGGTGGGGGAGTGGATCGATCCGGACGATCCGGACGTCATCATCCACAACGTCTACGTCAAGGGCTCCTACGCCTACGCCTCGAACTACCGCGCCGGGCTGCGGATGTGGGACATCAGCAACCCGGCCGACCCGAAGCGCATCGCGCAGTACGACACCTACCCGGGCGGCGGGAGCGGATATGACGGGGCCTGGGGTGTCTATCCGTTCGCGAACTCCGGCAACATCTACATCAGCGACATGCAGACCGGTCTGTACATCTTCCAGTTCACGCCGAACTTCGGTCTGGCGGAAGGCACGGTCACGCAGACGAACAACGGCAACGTCCTGGGCGGCGTCACCGTTCGCGCGATCACCGATGACGACAAGACGACGACCACCAACCCGGCCGGCTTCTATCACATCAACCTGTCGCTCGGGACGCAGACGCTCGAGTTCTCGAAGTTCGGGTATCTGACCCAGACGCACGACGTGACCATCACGGCGGGCGGGACCGATACGGAGAACGTCACGCTCGATCTGCTGGCGACCGGGTCGATCTCTGGATTCGTCCGCCATCAGGTGGGTGGCGCGGCGATCGCAGGCGCGACGGTCAGTGTGGTCGGAACGCCGCTCAGCACGACCTCCGCCGCGAATGGCTCGTACTCCTTCGCAACCGTGCCGACCGGCGCCTACACGCTCGAGGCGACGAAATTCGGTTTCGGCCGCACCCAGGTCCCGTTCGACGTCACGGCCAACCAGGCCACCAGCCGCGACCTGTTCCTGCGCGCGTCGCTCTTCGCCGACAACGCCGAGATCGCGGCCGGTTGGACGATCGGAAATGCGCCCGGCGACAACGCGACAACCGGCTTGTGGGTCCTGGCCGATCCAGTCGGCACGGGAGGCGGCGGGGTCGGGGTCCAGCCGGAAGACGATTACACCCCTTCGCCGGGTGTGAAGTGTTACGTCACCGGCAATGGTGCTATCGGCGGCGGCGTCGGCGAAGCCGACGTCGACGGTGGGAAGACCACGTTGATCACGCCCACGATCAACCTGGCGCTGGCCGCGGATCCCACGCTGCAATACCGACGCTGGTATACCAACAACTCCGGCAGCAACCCAGGCACCGACTTCTGGGTGGTCGAGATCTCCAGTAACGGCGGCACGAACTGGGTCACCCTGGAGAACTCGCTCGCCACCCGAAATTTCTGGGAGCTGATGGAGTTCCGTGTCCGCGACTACATCACGTTGACGAACAACATCAAGATCCGCTTCATCGCCAACGACACCGGCGGCGGCTCGGTCGTCGAGGCCGCCATCGACGATCTGGAGATCTTCGATCAGACCGTGCCGACGGGAATCGACACTCCGACTCCTGATCTCGTGGGCGCGCGTCTTCTCACCGCCACTCCGAATCCGATGTTCGGCTCCACGACATTGCGCTTCCAGCTCCCGATCGCGACACGGGTCTCGCTCGACATCATCGACGTCCAGGGCCGACTCCTCCGTCGCGTCGTCGATCGTGAGGTCGCCGCCGGCGAGCATGGCGCGGTCTGGGACGGCCGGGACACGGACGGCGCCCAGGCGGCGCCCGGGGTCTACTTCCAGCGATTCTCGGCCGGCGGCAAGAGTTCGAGCCAGAAGCTGGTGGTCATCAGGTAGCGCGCGTCGTCCGCGAGAACGAGTACGATCCGCGGAGGCGATCGTCCCTGACGGGGCGGTCGCCTCTTTCGCGTCCAAATCCCCGTTGCCTCTCTATCTCGACCCGACTATCCTGCCGCGTCGCGTTCGCTCGAGAAACTTTTCTCGAGCGCCGAAGTCGGAGTCGGCTGGGCACTTGGCGAAGGAGGAGAGGTGGGCGGCAGCTACACACCGCTGATCTTCGTCGTTTTCCTGGCCGCCATCATTCCCGCGGTCTTCATGGTCCTCAGCAGCATGCTCGGGACGAAGCGGCCGAACGCGATCAAGCTCTCCCAGTACGAATCGGGGATCACGCCGCTCCAACTGCCGGACCAACGCTTCCCGGTGAAGTTCTATCTGGTGGCGGTGCTGTTCCTGCTCTTCGACATCGAAACGGTCTTCCTCTTCCCGTTGGCCGTTCGATTCCGCGACCTGGGCTTCTTCGGTTTCGGCGAGATGGTGATCTTCATGGCGGTGCTGGTCTTGGGCTTGGCCTACGCCTGGCGGAAGGGCGCACTCGACTGGGAATGACGCGGCGCGCCTTCGCCACGACGGGTTTCGCGAGCAGCAGCAGGGAGCGAGAAAGGTGGAACGGGATGGCGGAGAAGAAGTCAGGGGCGACGCCGGCCAATCCGGCCAATCCGGCCAAGCCAGTCGAGCGGGTCGCGACGTTGGCCCCTGGAGGCGACGGCTGGCCCGCGACGTCGGGGGCGCACGCTCCCGCGAGTCAACGCGCGCGCGCCTACCTGACGAAGCCGGGCACGGAGACCGAGGCGGCTCTGGGCGACGCGGTCATCCTGACGAAGCTCGATGACGTCGTCGCGTGGGGCAGGCTCAATTCACTCTGGCCGATTCCGTTCGGCACAGCCTGCTGTGCGATCGAGTTCATGGGAACGGTCTCGAGCGTCTTCGATCTCTCGCGCTTCGGCGCCGAGTTGGTGCGGTTCTCGCCGAGGCAGGCGGATCTGATGATCGTGGCCGGCACCATCAACTACAAGATGGCCCCGATCCTCAAGCGCATCTACGACCAGATGTGCGAGCCCAAGTGGGTCATCGCGATGGGCGTCTGCGCCTCTTCCGGTGGTTTCTATGACAACTACTGCACCCTCCAGGGGATCGACAAGATCGTGCCGGTCGACATCTACGCGGCCGGCTGCCCTCCGCGGCCCGAGGCGGTCTTGCAGGCGTTGATGGAGCTGCAGAAGAAGGTCGCCGGCTTGAAGGCGATGGAGTGATGGCGGTCCGCGCGGGAACGAGCAGCACGGTCGAGGTCGACTTCGCGCCGCTGCGGCAACAGATCGGCGCCGGTGTCCTGGCCGAGGGTCGCCTCGGCCGGCTCCCCTTGATCCACGTGAAGCGCGAAGCGCTCCTGGAAACGCTGCGCTTCCTGAAGGAAGCGCCCGGCTTCCGGTTGCATCAACTGGTCGATCTCACCGTGGTCGATCGCCTGCACTTGAAGGACAACGCCGCCTCGAGCGATCGATTCGAGCTCGTCTATTTCTTGCACAACCTGCAGACCGAGCTGCGCGTCGTCGTGAAGACCTCCGTCCCCGAGTCGGATCCGAAAGTCGCCAGCGCCTTCTCGCTCTGGCGGTCGGCCGATTGGGGAGAGCGCGAGGCGTACGACCAGTACGGCGTCGTCTTCGAGGGACACCCCAACCTGCGGCGCATCCTCAACCACTATCAGTTCGTCGGACATCCGCTGCGCAAGGACTACAACATCCTCCGCGGTCAGTGGCTCTCGGACGCCGATCCACTGGTCGAGGAGCTGGAGCAGCGACGACGCCTGCATCCGCGACCGTTCGAGCCGGACGAACCGGGCGAGACGATGATCCTGAACATCGGGCCGTCGCACCCCGCCACACACGGCACGCTGCGCAACCTGGTCGAGTTGGACGGGGAGAAGATCCTCTACTGCATCCCGGAGATCGGGTATCTGCATCGCGGCTTCGAGAAGTCGGCCGAGACGCACGAGTACCAGCAGGTCATCCCCTACACCGATCGGCTGAACTACTGCTCCGCCATCTCGAACAACGTCGGCTACGCCAAGGCGGTCGAGGCGCTCTGCGGCATCGAGGTGCCCGAACGGTGCCAATCCATCCGTGTGATCCTGGCGGAGCTGTCGCGGATCATGGACCACCTGGTCTGCAACGGCGCCAACCTTGTCGACTTGGGCGCGCTGACCAACTTCTGGTACCTGTTCAACCTGCGCGAGAAGATCTACACGGTGATCGAGAGTGTGACCGGCGCCCGCCTGACCAACTCCTACACCCGCATCGGCGGCCTCTGGGCCGACGTGACCGACGATTTCGTCGAGGCGACGCGCGCCCTCCTGCGCGAGATCCCCGCGGATGTCGACCGCACGATGAAGCTCGTCGCGCGCAACCGCATCTTCCTCGACCGCACCGTCGGGGTCGGGAAGATCTCGATCGACGACGCCATCTCCTACGGCTACACGGGGCCGTGCCTGCGCGCCACCGGGATGGAATACGACCTGCGCAAGGCTCAGCCGTACTACGGCTACGAGCGGTTCGACTTCGAGATCCCGACGGGACACCAGGGTGATACCTACGACCGCATCATGGTGCGCTTCGAGGAGATCAACCAGAGCGTGCGCATCGTGGAGCAGGCGCTGAAGTCGATGCCGGCCGGACCGTTCCGCGCCGACCATCCGCTCGTCGTGATGCCCGACAAGTCGAACACCTACGGCAGCATCGAAGGATTGGTGAACCATTTCAAGGTGGTCATGCACGGCATCTCGCCCCCCGCAGGCGAGGTGTACGACTGGACCGAGTCGCCCAACGGTGAGCTCGGCTTCCATGTCGTGAGCGATGGAACGATGCGACCGTACAAGTGCAAGGTCAGACCGCCCTGTTACTACGTCTATTCGTCCTTCCCGCAGCTCGCGGAGGAGGGCCTCATCGCCGACGCCATCGCGGCGCTCGGCAGCCTCAACGTGGTGGCCGGAGAACTCGACCGCTAAGGGAATTGGGTCGTCAGGGGAGTCGATGCAGCCGTACGCCGTACCGAGAGAAGACGTTCGCGCGCGTAGCGCCTGCCCGCTCCAGAGTCGGGGGCAGGCGGTTCGCTTCTCCTCCGAGGGGATGAAGGAGTTCGAGGAGACCGTCGTCCGCTATCCGATCCGACAGGCGGCGGTCTTGCCGGCGCTGTGGATCGCGCAGCGCGAGTTCGGTTGGATCTCGACCGAAGTGGTCGAGTACGTCGCCGGTCTCTGTGACCTGGCGCCCTCGCATGTCTACGGCGTGGTCAGTTTCTACACCATGTTCAACCGCGCGCCGGTCGGTCGCTTTCATCTGCAACTGTGCACCAACATCTCGTGCCAGTTGATGGGGGCCGAAGAGGTCCTCGCGCGACTGGAGGAGAAGCTCGGCGTCCGGCTGGGCGGGACGACCGAGGACAACCAGTTCACGCTGATCGAGGTCGAGTGCCTGGCCGCCTGCGAGATGGCGCCGATGATCCAGGTCAATGACGAGTTCATCGGGCCGCTCACGCCCGATTCGGCCGCGGCGCTCGTCGATCGCCTGCGCCAAGGGGGACGTTGACCATGGCGAAGATGCTGGAGGTCAAGCTCCTCACCCGCAACTTCGAGAATCCGGAGAGCTGGACGCTCGCCGCCTACGAGAAGTCGGGCGGCTATCGGATGACGAAGAAGGCGTTCGAGATGGAGCCCGACGCAGTCACTCAATTGGTGAAGGACTCGGGTCTGCGCGGACGCGGCGGGGCGGGGTTCCCGACCGGCATGAAGTGGAGCTTCGTCCCGAAGAACTCGACCAAGCCGAAGTACCTCTGCGTCAATGCCGACGAGAGCGAGCCGGGCACGTTCAAGGACCGCTACCTGATGGAGAAGGATCCCCACGGGTTGATCGAGGGGATCATCATCACCTGCTGGGCCGTCGGCATCCACCATTGCTATATCTACGTCCGCGGGGAATTCGGCCTTCCGTACTACCGGCTGCGCGACGCCGTGCACGAGGCGTATGCCAAGGGCTACCTCGGCCAGGATCTCGACGGGAAGGGATTCGATCTCGAGATCACGATCCACCGCGGCGCCGGCGCCTACATCTGCGGCGAGGAGACCGGGTTGATCGAGTCGTTGGAAGGGAAGAAGGGGCAGCCGCGTCTGAAGCCGCCATTCCCCGCGGTCGTCGGCGTCTTCGGCGGCCCGACCGTCGTCAACAACGTCGAGACGATCCAGGTCGTCCCGTGGTTGATCGAGCACGGCGCGCAGGCCTACCGGCAGTGGGGCACGGAGAAGAGTCCCGGCACCAAACTGATGTGCGTGAGCGGCCATGTGGAACGCCCCGGCGTCTTCGAAGTGCCGCTCGGACTGCCGGTCTCCGATCTCGTGCATGAGCTGGCCGGCGGCATCCGCGGCAAGCGAAGGATGAAGGCGAACATCCCGGGCGGATCTTCGGTGCCGGTCTTGACCGGCGACGAGGCCGAGAAGTGCAACGTCGACTACGAGTCTTTCGCCGACGCCGGCACCATGCTCGGCTCCGGCGGGATGATCGTCATGGACGAGACCACCTGCATGGTCTGGGCGCTCGCGGTGATCGAGAAGTTCTACGCCCACGAGTCGTGCGGACAGTGCACGCCGTGCCGCGAGGGAACGGGCTGGCTGCGCGACATCCTCTATCGCCTGGAAGCGGGGAACGGACGCGCGCCCGACCTGGATAAGTTGCTCTCCATCTCGAAGAACATGATCGGGACGACGATCTGCGCCCTCTCCGACGCGGCCGCCATGCCGGCCGAGAGTTTCATTCGCAAGTTCCGCGGCGAATTCGAGGCGCACGTCGGCGCGGGGCGCTGCCCGATCCGCGGGCGCTCGGCCTACTTCCTCGCCGCGACGCACTGATGTCCGGGAACCTGACGGAGACTCGATGCCCAAGGTGACGGTGACGATCAACGGACGCGACGTGCAGGTCGACGAGGGGCTCAACTTCATCGAAGCCGCGCGGGTCGCGGGCGTCGAGATTCCGCACTTCTGCTATCACCCCGGCCTCGGCGTGGACGGCAACTGCCGCATGTGCTTGGTCGAGGTCGAGGGGGTGGGCAAGCCGCAGATCGCGTGCAATACGTTCGCGCGCGAAGGGGTCAAGATCCACACCGACACCGAGAACGTGAAGGGCCTGCAGGCCTCGGTGCTCGAGTTCCTCTTCCTGAATCACCCGCTCGACTGCGCCATCTGCGATCAGTCGGGCGAGTGCTATCTGCAGGACTACTACATGAGCAACGGGCAGTACGACAGCCGCCTCGATACGCCGAAGGTCCACAAGCGCAAGGCTGCGCTGGTCGGCCCGCGCGTCGTTCTCGACGCCGAGCGCTGCGTTCTCTGCACGCGCTGCATCCGCTTCTGTGATCAGGTGACCGGCACGGGCGAGTTGTACATCGTCAATCGCGGCAACCGCTCCGAGATCACGACCTATCCGAACCAGCCGTTGGACAACGAGTACTCCCTCAACACCGTCGACCTCTGTCCGGTCGGCGCGCTGACCAATACCGACTTCCGCTTCAAGAAGCGGGTCTGGTTCCTCCAGACGGTCGACTCGATCTGCGGCGGCTGCGCCCGGGGCTGCAACGTGCACCTGGAACAGCACGAAGGGGTCGTCTACCGCACGCGGCCGCGCGAGAACATGGAAGTGAACCGCTACTGGATGTGCGATCCGGGACGGGTCACCTACCACCGCTTCAACGACGATCGTCTCGACGTCGCCCTCGCCGGGGAGGCGATGGTCGCGCTGGACGAGGGGATCCGCCGGGCGGCGTCGTGGATCGAGGCGGCGGCGGGCAAGGGGATCGTGCTGTTGCTCTCGCCCGAGAGCAGCGTGGAAACTCTCTACGCGGCGAAGCGATTCGCGGGCGCGGCGGGCGCGGCGGGCGCGATGCAGGTCGTCAGCGCCGCGACGCGGCCGGCCGGGGTCGAAGACGCGATCCTGCGCAAAGCCGATCCGTACCCCAACCGCGAAGGAATGGGCGCGCTCGGCCTCAGTGTCGATGCCGCTGCCGATGCCGCTGCCGGCGCCGCGCTCGCGAAAGGCGGGGGCCTGTTGCTCGTGATCGACGACGATCCGTTCGGGCAGAAGCCGGAGTGGACCGCGCACGCCGATCGATTCGACCATCTGCTCTATCTGGGCGCGAACGAGAACGCCACCAGCCGGCGGAGTGAACTGGCGCTGCCGATCACGCCGCACTCGGAATGCCGGGGCGTCTTCGTGAACTTCGAGGGGCGCGCGCAACGGTTCGAACGCGGGGTCGATCCCCGCGGCGACGCCCTCTGGGCGCCTGAGTTACTCGCGCGCATCGCGGCGGCCTCCGGGCGCGAGTTCGGCTGGAGCGACCCGGAGACGCTCTGGCGTGACCTCTCGGCCGCCGAGCCGGAGTTCGCCGGCTTGAACTGGGACGCGATCGGCCCGCGGGGCGCGTTCGTGAC
>CAZVYN010000045.1:0-33706 GCA_964631125.1 uncultured bacterium
CCGAGCGCGGTGAGACGCTCGCGAGTCTTGCGCGCCAGCGCCGGGATCCGCTCGATGGTGAAGACGGTGCGGGCCAGCCGCGCCAACACCGCGGTCTGATAGCCGGAGCCGGTGCCGACCTCGAGCACCCGCTCGCGCGGACCGAGCGCGACCTGCTCGGTCATGAATGCGACCATGTACGGCTGAGAGATGGTTTGTTCGAAACCGATCGGCAGCGCGTGGTCGCCGTACGCGGCGTTGCTCAGCGCCTCGTCGACGAAGAGATGGCGCGGTACTTCACGCAGGATTCGGAGCGTGGTCGCGTCACGAATTCCTCGCGCCTCGATCTGCTCGCGGACCATGCGGTCGCGCGCGCCGCCGAAGTCCCGAGAACTCACGGAACGCAGGGCAGGCCGTCGAGCCAGCCCGTGACGGCTTCGAGTTGCGCATAGTCGGTGAGGTCTAGATGGAGCGGGGTGACAGCGACCCATCCGCTGTGCACGAGCGCCTGATCGGTTCCCGCTTCCGTGCGCCAGACCGGACTCGACCCGCCGACCCAGTAGTAGGGCTGTCCGCGCGGGTCCTGCCGCTCTTCGATCGGGCCCTCGTACTGTCGGCTCCCCAACTTGGCGACGCGGATGCCTTGCATCTCTCGTCGCGGCAGGTCGGGGAGATTGACATTGAGCAGGAGCCCCTTGGGCAACGGATGCTCGGCCAATCGGTCGACGATCAGTTTCGCCACGAGCGAGGCATCGGCGAGATGCGTGGGTCGAAACGACGCGATGGAGAAGGCGATCGACGGGATCCCCAGCAGGCTCCCTTCCATCGCGGCCGCGACGGTGCCGGAGTAGAGGACGTCGTCGCCGAGATTCGCCCCGTGATTGATCCCCGAGGCGATGAGGTCGGGACGGAATCCCTCGGACGCGGGCAACCCGCGGAGCGCGAGCAGGACACAGTCGGCCGGCGTCCCGTCGACGCTCCAGACCTCCGCGCTTCGCCGCTTGAGGCGGAGCGGGCGATTGAGGGTGAGCGCATGACTGACGCCGCTCTGTTCGTGCTCGGGCGCGACGACGACACGGCGACCTTCTCCGGCGAGCGCCGCGCGGAGCGCCTTCAGCCCCTCGGCTTCCCACCCGTCGTCGTTGGTCAGCAGGATCTGCATCGGGAACTGGTCTCCTCGCGGCAAAGCAAAGCCCCCCGGTCTTCGGACCGGAGGGCCTCTCTCGGACCTGGTCGGGGCGACTGGATTCGAACCAGCGACCTCTTGCCCCCCATGCAAGTGCGCTACCGGGCTGCGCTACGCCCCGAACTCGTCCAAGGAGGGCAGCCTACGGAGCAGGCGGAAGAGCATCAATCGAAATCTCCCCCTGCTCGGGCGGCGCGACCAAGGGGTCGAGGATCACCGTCCGCCGCGTGCGACGCGGGCCGGCGCCGTTGGGGTCTTGGAGCCAGGCGCGCAGCGAGAGCAGTTCACGTCGGATCTCGCGTAGCGCGCGTCGATGGGACGGGTGGAGGAATTCCAGCTCCCCCGTCGCCGCGTCCTTCGGCGTGTCTCTTGTCGCTTCCTTCGCCGCCGCCTCGGTCTCCTCGGTCGGTTCTTCGTCGTCGTCGCCCGGCGCGGAAGCGACATCGGCCGGCGCGGAGAGTCTTCGCCTGGCGCCCGCAATCGTGTAGCGACGTTCGTAGAGCAACTCTCGGATCGAGCGGAGGGTGTCGAGGTCGGAGTCGCGGTACATGCGCGCCCCTCCGCGGCTCTTCTTCGGCCGCAGAGTCGGAAACTGCGACTCCCAGTAGCGCAGCACATGCGCCTTCACGTCGAGCATCTCGCTCACTTCACGGATCGAGTAGTAGAGCCGCGGTCGGGTCTCTTCGGTCACCGCTCTCTCCTTCTGCTCCCTGCCGTCACGATGCGGTCACTCGGACCGCAGTGGCCGCGTCATCAGCTCACGCAACGCCAGACGGACATCGAGCCCGTCCCAGAGGATGCGCCCGATCTGACTGGAGATCGGCATCTCGATGTCGACCGTCGCCGCGAGTGCGAGCGCGGCGCGGGTCGAGGCGACCCCCTCCGCGACCATTCCCAACTCCGACAACGCCTGCGCCAACGGCGTCCCCTGCGCGAGCGCGACGCCCAGCGCGTGATTGCGACTGAGAGGACTCGTGGCCGTGGTCACGAGATCCCCCACGCCGGCGAGTCCGAGAAACGTCTCGGCGCGAGCGCCCAGCGCCTCACCCAGCCGTCCGATCTCCGCCAGGCCGCGCGTGAGGAGCGCCCCGCGCGCATTCTGCCCCAGCTCGAGCCCATCCACCATGCCGCTGGCCAGGGCGACGACATTCTTCAGCGCGCCGGCCAGCTCCGCGCCGACGACGTCCGAGCTCGTGTAGACCCGGAGGGCCGGTCCGGCGAAGAGGCGTTGCACGACGAGCGCGGCCGCCGGATCGACCGAGGCGGCCAAGAGCACGGCCGGTTTCTCCGCGGCCACTTCGCGCGCCAGGCTCGGCCCGGTCAGCACGACGACGGGAGCGCGATCCCCCGCCAGTTCCGCGAGAATCTGGCTCATGCGCAGACAGGTCGATTCCTCCAGACCCTTCGTGGCCAAGACCCAGACCGGTGGAGGATCGGCGGCGAGCCGGCTCACGAGCGACCGCACGGCGTGCGAGGGGACCGCTACGATCGCCGCGACTCCCCCGGGGAAGGGCGGGTCGCCCGAGCAGATCTGGATCGAATCGGGGAGCGAGAAGCCGGGCAGATAGTGGGAGTTGACGCGCGTCTCCTGCATGGCGAGAGCTTGGTCGGCGTCGCGCATCCAGAGCCGGACGGGGCGCCCGTTGCGCGCCAGATGCAGGGCCAGGGTCGTGCCCCAGCTCCCTCCTCCGTAGACGACGGCGCCCTCAGGAAACATGTTTCTCGGGCGTCGTCAGGACTCGCTCCTCTCCGCGAATGAGCCGTCCGATGTTCTCGCGGTGGCGCAGGATGACCAGCGCGGCGATCGCGAAGCCGGTCCAGAGGATCGGATCTCCGGGCTCTAGTCCGCGCGCCGCGATCAGCGCCAGAGGCAGCACGGCCGCGGCCACGATCGAGGCCAACGAGACGACGCGTCGCCAAGCGAAGACGACGATCCAGGCGCCGAGCGCGAAGGCGGCCGCCGAGGGGACGATCGCGAGCCAGGCGCCGGCGGCGGTCGCGACCCCCTTTCCGCCGCGGAAGCCGACGATCGGCGAGAACATGTGTCCGAGTACGGCGCCGAGGAGAGCGACGATCCAGATCCAGTCGACGCCCGCGCCGTCGCGCGCGCGCGCCGAGACGGGCCCGACGAGCCCGGCGAGCCCGGCGAGCCCGGGCGCGATGAGGACCGCCGCCGCGCCCTTCGCGGCGTCGAGCGCCAAGACGAGGAAGCCCCACTTCGGCCCGAGCACGCGGTAGACGTTGGTCGCTCCGAGATTGCCCGAGCCGTGCTGTCGCAGGTCGATCCCGCGCGCGGCGCGACCGACCCAGAGCGCGGAAGGGATCGCGCCGAGGGCGAAGGAGGCGACGAAGACGGCAGCGAGCATTGCCGCGAACGACGCGGTGGAGCCGCCGACCGGCTCCATCAGCTCTTCCGGAGCACGACGCGCAGGGCCGCGCCCTCCAGCTCGAACGCTTCGCGGAATTTCGCCGCCAGATAACGCACGTAGTCAGGCGCCATCCGACGGGGATCGCTGCAGAAGAGCGCGACGGTGGTCGGGCCTTTGCGCACCTGCGTCGCGTAGTAGATCTTGATCGGGCGTTCGCCCCGTCCGCGCGACTTCGGCGGATTGTGCTCGACCGCCTTCTCCAGCACGCGATTCCAGTCTGACGTCGAGATGTCGCGCTGCGACGTCTCGTAGACGCGCGCGATCGTCTCGGGCAATTGATGGATCCGCTGGGTCGTCTTGGCCGAGACGAAGAGCTTCGGCGCGTGAGAGAGAAACGGGATCTCTTCGTCGAGGTGACGGACCCACTCGCCCATCGTGTTGTCGTCTTTCTCCGGCAGGTCCCACTTGTTCACGAGGACTACCGCGGAGCGACCCGCCTGATGGATCAGGTCGGCGATGCGCAGGTCCTGGCGATGCAGCGGCTCCGAAGCATCGAGGACGAGGACGGCGACGTCGCAGGCGTCGATCGATCGAGTGGCGCGCAGCGTGGCGTAGAACTCGAACGACGGCTGACTGCCGAGCCGACGACGGATGCCGGCGGTGTCGATCAGGGTCATCGTGCGGCCATGCCAGCGGACCGGCGCGTCGACCGAGTCGCGCGTCGTGCCGGGCTTGTCGTCGACGATCATGCGTTCTTCACCCAGGAGACGATTGACCAACGACGACTTGCCGACGTTCGGGCGCCCGACGATGGCGACGCGGATCGACTCGTGGGCGGGCTCGTCATGGTCGGTCGCCATCGGAGCGTTGATCCGTTCGACGACTACGTCGAGCAGATCTCCGAGCCCGCGACCGTCGGCCGAGGAGATGGCGAACTGCTCCTCCATGCCGAGCCGAGAGAACTCCGCGGCCTCGGCGTCGACCGCTTCATGGTCGGTCTTGTTCGCGACCAAGATCGCCGGAAGATTCCGGCGGCGGAGCTCCTGCGAGATCAGTTGGTCGTGCGGCTGCAGGCCGGCCCGCGTGTCGACGACGAAGAGGATGAGGTCACAGGTGGCGATCGCCTCCATCACCTGGTTCAGGATGGCCGCGTCCATCCGGTCGCGCGCGTCCGGCACCCAGCCGCCGGTGTCGACGACGAAGTACTCGTGACCGGTCCATTCGGCGCGACGCACCAGCCGATCGCGGGTGATGCCCGGGTGGTCGTCGACCACGGCGGTACGCGAGCCGACCATGCGGTTGAAGAGGGTCGACTTGCCGACGTTGGGACGCCCGACGATCGCGACGATGGGCAGGCTCACGCGCGCACCTAGAAGTGTCGATCTCGCAGGCCGAGCTGCACGGGGACTCCGACGCGTTCACGGAACTCGGCCAGCGGGGTGTCGTCGAGGAAGAGATCGGCTTCGTTCAAAGTGGAGGGCGGCAGGATGACCGCGTCCCCGAGATCGCGGCCCGCGAGGCCCGCCAAGATGTCGCGACCGACCAAGAGGCCGGCCACGGTCACATTTCGTCCGAAGAAGTCATTCGGGATGCCGACACACTCGATGGCGACCTCCTCCCCCGTTCGCGCCAGCTGCTTGCGGAGCGTCGCTTCCAGCGTCTCGCGGAAGAGGGCGCCGGTCACGAGGGTGAGCCGCTTCCATCGTTCCTTCGCGGCGGTCGGGAAGACCTGCTTCATCCGGCCCAGTCGATCGAGGAAGTGACGGGTCATCCCGATGCCGTTCTCGAGCTGCGGGAATCCGTCGTACTGCTTCGCGGACGGCACCTGCCGATCGAGCAGTCGGAACCATTCGTCCGCGAGATAGACGAACGAGATGCCCCATTCGCGGCGGAAGCGCTCTTGCATCGGCGTGAGATCGGCCAGGGTGCGCGCCGCCAACTCGGGCGTGACGCGGTCGAGTTGGACGAGGCCCTCGCGATGGTCGGTCATGCCCAGCGGCACGACCGCGAGAGAGCGCACCCCGGGATGGAACGAAGCGAGATCGCGCACGGTCTGCAGCAGATCTTCGCCGTCGTTGTAGCCAGGCACGAGCACGATCTGGGTGTGGACCTCGATGTCGTTGTCCACGAAGTAACGCAGGATTGGCAGGATGTCCCGCTCCTTGCGCGCCTTGATCAGACGCTGGCGCGTGACCGGATTGGTCGAATGAACCGAGACGTAGATCGGCGAGAGCCGCTGCTCGACGATGCGGCGGATCTCCCAGTCCTTCATGTTCGACAGCGTGACGAAGTTGCCGTGGAGGAAGGAGAGGCGATAGTCCTCGTCCTTCACGTAGAGCGTCTGCCGCATGCCGGCCGGATTCTGGTCGATGAAGCAGAAGACGCACTCGTTCCCGCAGGTGCGGATCTTCATCTCCTCGAAGCGCAGACCGAGGTCGTTCGGGCCGTCGAGTTCGAGTTCGAAGGTCAGCTCCTCCGCGCCGCGCGCCACCTCCAGGGAGACCTCTTCCTCGGCCATCTTGAAATGGAAGTCGAGCAGGTCCTTGACCGACTGGCCGTTGACCCGCGCGATCTTGTCGCCCGGGAGGAGGCCGAGTCGCTCGGCGAGCGAACCCTGGGCGACGGACTGGATGATCATCGGAGGATCCTTCGATCCGCGGCCGAGCCGCCGGATTTCGGATCGGCGTCGCAGATGCGGCAGAGACAATGTATGGAGCGGGCAACGGGATTCGAACCCGCGACATTCAGCTTGGGAAGCTGACACTCTACCAACTGAGTTATGCCCGCTCACCCCACTTCGGGTTCTTGAAGCTACGGAGCCCTCCGAGCAGTGTCAAGCGCCCCGCCCGGCCGGGGGCTCGCCGGACAACAAGAGGGCGATCTCCGTCCGCCGTGTGATCTCCTCCAACGAAGCCCCTTCAACCCAATCGATGACCTGGCAGCCCGCTCCCCGATTTCGGATCCAGGTCCGTTGTCGTTTCGCATAGGCGCGGGTCGCGCGGAGGAAGTCGGCGTCGCACTCCTCCAGCGAGCGGCCACAGAGGAGATGGGCAAGGTACTCGCGGTAGCCGACCGTGCGCAGCCCTGGGGATTCCGGGGAGAGCGCCTCGGAGAGGAGGGCTCGCAGCTCCGCGACGAGCCCCGCTTCGCGCATGGCGAGGCAACGGCTCGCGATCCGCATGAGGAGCTCCGGACGAGGGCGGATGAGCGCCGCCACCGGTACGGCGGCCGCGGGACCGACCGTCCGTTCCGCGGCGAGCCACGCGGAGAGCGGGCGCCCGGACTGCTCGAAGATCTCGAGCGCGCGACCGACTCGCTGCCGATCGCCGGGCGCGAGTCGCGCGGCGGTCTGGGGGTCGACGGACCGGAGCCTCTCCCACGTCGCGCCTGGGCCATCGGCTTCGCGACGACCGGCGACTCGCGCGCGCACCTCTGGGTCGGCCTCCGGCAGCGGATGCAATCCGCCGCTGACCGCTTCCCAGTAGAAGCCCGTTCCCCCGACGGCCAAGGCGCTCACGTTTCGCCGCGCGAGATCTTCGAGCAATGACTCGAAATCGCGGCGGAATCTCCCGGCGGAGTACGACTCGTCGGGCTCGACGAGATCGATCAAGTGATGCCGGACGCGGAGCCGTTCTGCGCGCGTCGGCTTGGCCGTGCCGATCTCGAGTCGCCGGTAGATCTGGCGACTGTCGACGGAGATCAGCTCGAGTCCGTGTCGTTCGGCCAGGAGGAGCGCAACGTCCGACTTCCCTACCGCCGTGGGTCCGGTCAGGAATCCGACGACCCGACCCGGCGCGCTCAGTGACTCCGTCCGAAGCGGCGATCCAGATCTTCCATCGACACCGTGACGAAGGTCGGGCGGCCATGCGGATCGCCGTGCGGCGTCTGCGTGGCGAAGAGTCGATCGATGAGGAAGTTCATCTCTTCGAGGCCGAGCGATTGGCCGCTCTTGATCGCGCTGCGACAGGCGAAACTCGCCGCCAATTGTCGCCGTCGCTCTTCACCGTTGCGGGTCGGGCGGTGCGAGAGCTCCGAGAGGACGTCGCGGAAGAACCCTTCGGGATCACTGCCCCAGAGCGAAGGCACTCCACGCAGGAGGACCGACCGTCCGCCGAAGTCGTCGGCTTCGATCCCGAGTCGCGAGAGATCCGCCGACTGCGCGCTGAAGACCTCCCACTCCTGCGGATCGAGCGCGATCACCTTGGGGAAGAGCAGGAGCTGCGTCGGCGCGGGTCGAGCGTCCAGGTTTTCCAGCGCCTCTTCGTAGAGCACTCGTTCGTGCGCGGCGTGTTGGTCCACGATGAGCATTCCCTGTCGCGTCTGCGCGAGCAGGTACCGCTCGTGCAGTTGCCAGACTGGCGCGAGTCCGCCGGGCGCCGCAGCCGCTGTCGCAACCGTCGACGGGGAGTCGACGCCGTCCCCCCGAGCAGGCCGATCCGTTGGCGCCGCTTCGGTCGGCGTGGCGGCGTTAGAGCCGAAGAGAAGCGGCCAGCTCTCTTCGTGGGTCCGGGTCCAGGTCACATCGGGACGGTCATGGGCGCCCGCGTTCCCCCTCGGCGCGCCGGATGCGGAGACGACCCGCGCGCCGCCGACATCGTCGGGATCGAGCGACCAACTCGGAACCAGCGACCCGAGCGCCTGCCGCGTGGCGCGCGACATGTCGCCGAAGAGGAACGACTCGTCGAAGAAGCGCACCTCGCGCTTCGTCGGGTGCACGTTCACGTCGATGCGTGAGGGGTCCGATTCGAGCAAGAGCGCCGCGAACGGCTGCCGCATCGCGGGCAAGAGATCTCCGAACCCTTGGCGGAGCGCGGCGCCGACCCAAGAGGCGCTGACCCACCGACGATTGACCAGGAGCGTCTGTGGCGCGGCGCCGGGGCGCGCCAACTCCGGCACGCCGACGAATCCGGAGATCCGTCCTCGCGGGGTCAAGTGGTCGAGCGGCAGCAGCCGCTCGACGATCTCCGGCCCATGGATCTGCGCCAGCCGAGCGAGGAGATCGTTGGCGACCGCCAGATCCAGCAACGCGCGATCGTGCTGCGAGAGCCTGAACGCGACCTCCGGATACGCCAACGAAAGCGCCGCCAGCAACCGCGCGATCACCCGCATCTCTCCCGTCGGCGTCTTGAGGAAGCGTTTGCGCACCGGGGAATTGAAGAAGAGCTGTTCGACCCGAACGCTGGTCCCGCGCGGGCGAGCGATCGGCGTCAGCTCGCGGCGGTCGCCCCCCTCGACGACGACGCGCAGCCCTCCGTCCGTCGAGCCGGCGGAGGTTCGGATCTCCAACCGTGAGACGCGGCCGATCGAGGCGAGCGCCTCGCCGCGGAAGCCGAGCGTCGCGACCCGCAGCAGATCTTCCTCGGCGCGCAGCTTGCTCGTGGCGTGCGGCTCGAGCGAGAGCAGCAGATCCTCGCGGCCCATTCCGACCCCGTCGTCGCTCACCTCGAGCCACGCGTCGGGCCGCTCTCCGATCGCGACCTCGATCCGGCGAGCTCCGGCGTCGAGGGCGTTCTCGACCAACTCCTTCACGACCGAGGCGGGTCGCAGGATCATCTCGCCTGCGGCGATCTTCGCGACGACTCCCGGGTCGAGACGAGCGACGCGCGGGCGCGACGGAGCCTCGGGCGGGGCCGCTGCCGATTCTCCGTCGGCGAGATAGATGGGGTTGGAATCAGGCATGGCGCTCGGCACTCTACGACACGCGGTCTCGACTGGGCGAGGCCTCCCCTTCCGGCGCCGCGAGCAGCGCCCGCACGGCGTCGCGCATCTGCGAAACGTCGAGATCGAGGCACGCCCAGTGACCCAGCCAGCAGCGATCTCGCCCGTGGACCCCGCAGGGTCGACAAGAGAGGTCGGTGCGCGCGAGCAGGCGCGATGACGAGCCGACCGGCGCGAATCCGAGCGCCGGGACCGACGAACCGAAGAGGGCGACGACCGGGGTCCCCACGGCGGAGGCGAGGTGCATCGGCCCGGAGTCGTTGGCGACGACAACTCGGCACGCGGCAAGGGCGGCGACGAGCGCACGAAGCCCGAGTCGGTGCACGAAGGCGGAGCCGTCGAACGCAGGCGCTGGGTCAGCGGACGCGAGGAAGAGGTGCGCCTCGACGCCATCGGCCTCTAGCTTCCGGGCGAGTTCGGAGAAACGCTCGAACGGGATGCGCTTGCTCCGCCGCGACGCTCCGGCCAGCAGGGCGACACGGGGCGAACCGGCGGGCCGCGCCAACGCAGGCGCCTCGCGAGCGAGCGCCTCGAGCATGGCGGGTGTGACCGAGACGCGCGGCGCGAGCGACTCCGGCGAACGATGGGCCGTGTCGAGGCCGGCGGTCCGGGCGTAGCGCAAGAGGACATGCGGAATGGCGGGGCGCGGGAATCGGTCCCCCCAGACGACCACCCATCGTCGAGCGGCCGACCACCCGGCGAGATGCCGGGTCGGTCCGAGGCGTCGCGCCAGCGCACGCGAACCGATGTTCCCTTGCAGGTCGATCACTCGGGCCCAGCTGCGACCCGAATCGGCCGCGGCGGTCAGCTCGTCGCGCGTCCAGATGCGCGCGACCGAGTCGAGTCCTTCGAAGAGAGCGCTCCACGGCGCGTCGACGCCGACCTCGATCGGTTCGCCGTCGACCTCTGCGAGCGCCCGCGCGATGCCGGTGGCGAGGACGACATCGCCGAAGGAATGGAATCTGAGGAGGAGAGTTCGCGCCACCCGACTCGGCTCGTCACCAGCGATATTCTTCGACGAACGCCTGTCGGAAGTCGTAGCCCTCACGGAAATCGTCGACGGTGTCGTTCTCGGTCTTGTGCAGGATGTCGGCCTCGACCATCGTGAAGACGAGCCGACCGAGGTCTTCGGATTCGTGGATGCCCCAATGTCCGAGGACCTCACACGCCATCGGACCGAACTCGTCGCGCGCCAAACGGAGGTTGCCGGCGAGCAACTCGTGGCCGGTGACATGCCCGTTGCGGCCCAATCGCTCGCGCGTCGCTTCGAGCACGCGGAGGACCCAGACGTACGCCTCGACGCGAAACCGCGCGCTCTCGGCGGCGAGTTGCTCGATCCGACCGAGGAGGTCGCCTTCGTCCGGCGCTTCTTCCGCGCTCACGCGGCGCCTCCGACGGCGAGTGGACGAAGCGCGTTGGTCGGCGAGAGGATCGTGTCGGCTCCGAAACTGACATCGTCGCGAGCGGGATGGTCCTCGTTGTAGTGCAGCCCGCGCGACTCCAACCGTCGGCGCGCCGATTCGACGATGAGTTCGGCCACGAGCGCCAGATTCCGCAGTTCGATCAGATCACGATCCAAGACGAAGTCCCAATAGTAGCTCTCGATGCTCTTGCGGAAGATCTCGATGTAGCGAGCGGCGAGAGAGAGCCGGTAGTCATTGCGCATGATGCCGACGAGATCCCACATCACCTTGCGCATGATCTCCCAGTGTGCGTCGATCAGCACCGTCTCTCGCGGCAAGGTGGCGTTGCTCGCGTCCCAGGGCGGCAGGTCGGGGACGTGGGCGAAGTCAGCGATGTCTCTCAGCGCGGCGGCGGCGGAGCGTTCCCCCATCACGGCCGCTTCCAGAAGTGAATTGCTCGCCAGTCGATTGGCGCCGTGCAGGCCGGTGAAGGCCACCTCTCCGGCCGCGTAGAGTCCGGGCAACTCCGTGTGGCCGTCGAGGTCGCTGACCACGCCGCCGCACTGATAGTGCGCCGCCGGGACGACCGGGATCGGTTGCACGGTGATGTCGATCCCGAGCTTCGCGAGCGTGGCGTAGATCGTCGGAAACTCTCGCCGGATCTTCTCCGCCGGGAGATGTTCGAGATGGAGGTGCACGCAGCGGTCGCCGCGTCGCTTCATCACCCGGTCGATGGCGCGAGCGACCACGTCGCGCGGCGCGAGATCTCCGAGCGGATGATCGATCTCCAGCCGATCGCCGGAAATCGTCGTCAGGTAGGCGCCTTCGCCCCGAACCGCCTCGGTGATGAGGAAGTCCTTCGCCTCCGGATGGTAGAGACAGGTCGGATGGAACTGGACGAACTCGAGGTTCGCCACGCGACAGCCGGCCCGCCACGCCATCGCCAATCCGTCGCCGGTGGCGACGTCGGAGTTGGTCGTGTAGCGGTAGACCTTCCCGCTTCCACCGGTCGCGAGCAGCGTAACTTTGGCCGCGATCGGCGCGATTCGCCGCTCCCGCGTGTCGAGGACGTACGCGCCCAGACACCGTGTCCCCGAGTCGGCGCCGTGAACGAGACGGTGCTCGAGGATGAGATCGACCGCGCAGTGATGCGGCAACACGCGGATGTTGGGATGCCGCGTGACCGCGGCGACCAGCCCCTCCATGATCTGACGACCGGTGGCGTCGCGCGCGTGGAGAATCCGACGCTGCGAGTGTCCGCCTTCCCGGTGCAGATCGTAGGCGCCGTCGTCGTGGCGTTCGAAGGGGATGCCGAGCGCGACCAGCCGCGCCACCGCCTCACGCGCCCCCCCCACGATCATCTCGACCGTGGCTCGTTTCGAGAGTCCGACCCCGCACTCGAGCGTGTCGGCGATGTGCGCCGACGCGCTGTCCTCGGGGCCGAGCGCCGCCGCGATTCCGCCTTGGGCGTACGAGGTGTTTCCTTCCAGCAACTCTCGCTTGGCGACGACCGTGACGGGTCCCAGCCGAGCGACCGACAGAGCGAAGGTGAGGCCCGCCAGACCCGATCCGAGCACGAGGAAGTCGCTGGCGGGGGGCTTGGGCTCGGCGTTGGCGTCCATAGGGTTATCCAGGTCGACGTCCATATCGAAGAAAACGTTCAGCGCAGTATAGGGAGGGCCGATAGAGAACCCAACGGAAATGCCCCGCCCCGCCGGCCTCGGCGCGGCGTCGGGTGGCCCTGTGGAACGACGTGTCACCGACACGGCCGGCTCCCGGGGCACACAGGGTTCGGTCTGGAGGGATGAGATGCACTCGAGCTCGCTGATCCACCGCTCGCCCACGCGCGCGGCCGGTCTCATCTTCGCCGGCCTCTTCGGCCTGCTCGCCGGAGCAGGCTGCAGCGACGACGAAGCGCCGCGCAACGTCGTCACGGTCACGTCGATCAACGCCAACGGAGCGCTCAACAGCGACATCTACAACAACGGTCGGGATGATGTGCCGGGAACGCTCGACGACTTCGTAGTCGAAGACGAAGTCGAGGTGCGCCTGACCTCCGATGCGCATGACGACGCGCTGTTCCTCTTCCCTGGGATGCCCTTCGGGTCGGTCGTGTTCGATCGCTACGAGGTCGTCTTCGAGAGCGAAGAAGAGATCCCCACCGTTCGCGGCGCCCTCGGTTGGCGTGTCGAGGCCAACTCCGTCTTCACCGGATCGCTCACCATCGTGCCGTACGGCGTGAAGATCCAGCCTCCGCTCTCGTCGCTCGTCAACGGCGGCGAATTGCAGGCGACCGCCAAGATCACGTTCTTCGGGGTCGAGCAGACCTCGAAGGATGCGGTGACCGCCACCGCCGTCCTCCCGGTCTTCTTTGCGAACTGGGGCGATCTGTAGCCACGAGATTCGATGCATCGCCTCTCGAGCCAACGCTCGAGGACGCGATCTAGCCGAGGCCGTTCCTACTTTCGTAGGAGCGGCTTTCGCACTTCCAGGAGCTTCGCGAGGAGCGCATCCCATCGCGCGTCGGCGTCGCCTTCGTTCCAGCGGAGCGTCTGCTCGATCACGGAGAGTCGCGACCACGGGAGCTGGAGACGCTCCAGCCGGATCCAGTCCTTCTCCGTCGTGAGCCAGAGCGCGCCGCGATCCTCGGTCAGCAGCGGTTCGATCTCCTCGCGGCGAAACGCGTGGTGATCGGGAAAGCGATGCATCACTTGCGGCTCGATCCCGAGTTGCTCGACGGCCGAACTGACCCTCTCGGGATGCGCGATGCCGACGATCACGCTCGCCGCCTCGCCGACCCGCGCCGCTTCGCCACAGATGGCACGGAGGCTGAATTCGCCTCGCCAAGAGAGCGGTGGAACGCGCGCGGGCGAGGAGATAGCTGCGCTCGACGAACTCGACGCACTCGACGCGCGCGGCGCGCCCGCCAGCACGATCAGGTCGGCGCGTGAGAGCGCGCTCAGCGGTTCTCTCAGGGGACCACGCGGCAGCAGTCGGCCGTTGCCGATCGGCCGCGCGGCGTCCAACGTGACGATGTCCAGGTCCCGCGCTATCGCCCAGTGCTGGAAGCCGTCGTCGAGCACGAGCACGTCCGCGCCGGCGGCGACGGCCGCTCGCGCCGCGTCTCGCTTGCTGGCGGCGACCCAGACTCCCGCGAAGCGAGGCAGCTCGGCGGCCGCGCGCGCGAGCCAGAGTGGTTCGTCGCCCGGGAACGGCGCCGTCAATAAGGCGCCGGCGGAATCGACCCGTTGCGCAACCTTCGCTGCGCCGCCATAGCCGCGCGTGACGATGGCAGGGTGCGCTCCCAGGCGCGCCAAGCGTCGCGTCAATTCGAGGACGAGCGGAGTCTTGCCGGTTCCGCCCACCTCCAACGAGCCGATCGAGACGACCGGGACCGAGAGTCTCTCGCCGCGACGAAGGCCGAGTTGGTAGACGAGAGCGCGCCCTCGGCGAGCCAGATCGAAGAGAGCGGACGCGCCGACGAATGCGGCCGCCGCCAGTTGCTCGGCCGCACCTCGCGGCGGTTCATCCCAGAGACGTTCGACCAAGGTGCGTAGCCGCGAACTCATGGCGCCGACCCATCGCCGCGGAACTGCGGCAGCGCCGAGAGCAATTGCAGTGTCCGTGCGGCGCCGAGTGCGGCCCTCCGCGCCGTCTCCCCCGCCGCGAGCGCCGCGGTCGTTCTTTCTCCGATGTCATCCATTCGCTCCAGCCATCTCGCGACCGCGTCCGCATCGAGCGTTCGCGTAGCGCCGCCGCTCTCGACCAGCGCATCGGCCAGGTCGCTCACGTTTTCCGTCGACACGCCGAAGCAGAGCGGCGTGGACCAGCGCGCCGCTTCGAAGAGATTGTGACCGCCGATCGGGACGAACGTGCCGCCGACCGTCGCGACATCGGCCAGCGCATACCAACTGGGCAACTGTCCGTGCAGATCGAGATACAAGACGCGCGGACCGGATGCGAACTCCGTGCGCACTCGCCGCACCCAGTTCTCTCGCGCGTTCGTCTCTTCCAATTCCAGCGGCGTCGGCAGCACGAGAGCGCTTTCGCTCGCCCGTCGGAACTCGACCTCGCGCTTCGCCAGGGACTCCGACCAGTGCGCCCGCTCCCGAAGATGACGCGGCGCGACGATGACGAAGTCGCGAGTGCGACGAGCCACGACATCGAGGAGCGCCTCTTCTCCCAGGCGCAGGCTCCCCACGACCCAGATCCTCTCACTCTCGACTGCGCGGTGCGGCGGCAGCACCCGTCCACGGTGCTTCAGATTGCCCGTGACCGAGCCCGGGGCGAGACCGAGTCGATCCAGCCGTTCGAGATCGAGCGCCGTCTGCGCCCCCACGACGGCGGCGCCCCCTTCGAACAGTGCTCGAACAAGCGGCAGGAAACGGCTCATACGTCGCCAGTTACGTTCCGAGATGCGGGCGCTGACGATCGCCGCCGGCACGCCCGCTCGCCGCGCCTGAGCCATCCATCCCGGCCACAGCTCGGTCTCGATCAGCACGAGCGCCCGTGGTTTCACGCGACACCAAAAGGCGAGTCGGGTCGGCCAAGTATCCAGTGGAGCGGTTTGCGGCGCGTAGGCGCTCGGGACGGTCCCCGCCGCGCGACGGCGGGCGGCAGAGGAGAGCGTCGTCACGACCACCGGCGGTCGGAGGGCCTCAGGCATTGCCTCTAGGAGGGCCTGCGCAGCGTCGAGTTCGCCCAGAGATGCCGCGTGGATCCAGAGGGGCCGGCGCCCGTTCGCCGCAGGCTCGGGCCGCGGGCCGAAGCCGAAACGCTCTCGCACCTCACCGGGATGTCGGAGGGCGCGCGCCAACCAGATCGGGAGCGAGACCAGGAGCAGGAGCAGCGCGCCGAGTTCGTACACGAAGAGCACGGGTCCCCTCCAGCGCGCGGCGCGCCGGCCCCCGCCGCTCACCCAGTCACCCCGTCATTCTCGCGCGGGATCGGCGTCTCCAACCCTCGGAGGGCGCGCGCCTCCACCTCGGCCAGATGCGTGACGACGATCTCCTCCCACGCGGGATCCAGTACCGGCGAACGCTCGTCACCGTCCGTTCGCGGCGTGATCTGGAGGGGCGGTCCCACCACGATCCGCAGTCGCGCGAATGGCCACGGCAGTTGGAATCGATCCCAACTACGCAGACGCCGACACGGACGAGCCCCGCAGGACAATGGGACCAGCGGCAGTCCGGTGCGCGCCGCCAACAGCAGCGCGCCGGGCTGGAGTCGTTGCCTCGGTCCGCGTGGACCGTCCGGAGAGATCGCGAGACCGTGACCCTCGCGCGCCGCGCGCACGGCTTCGACGAAGGCCCGTCGTCCGCCGCGCGAACTGCTGCCGCGCGCCGTACCGTAGCCGAGTCGATGCAACACCTGAGAGATGATCTCGCCGTCGGAACTCTCGCTGACGAGAACGACGATGCCCCGTCCTCGGTGGGCATAGGCCAGCGGAAGCAGGTGCTCATGCCAGAAGGTGTGGAGGATCGGCGTTCGTCGCTCGTAGAGCGGCCACGAGGCGGGATCGATCTCCCACTCGATGCGCCAGGTGGCGGCCCAAGCGCACAGGATCCAGGCGCCGAGTCGACCGAGCCAGTGGAATCGAGCACTCTGCGAGAGCGAGGTCGGAGTCCGCGGCGGCTGCTCGCTCGTCATCGACGCAGCTCGCTCAACATGGCGCGCGCCGCGCGATCGGCGGCGCCCGGCGGGCCTAATCGCGCTCGCACCGCGCGGACCTGTTCGCGCGCGAGGGCGCGTGCAGCCGGATCGTCCAACCAGGGGCGGAGCGAATCGGCGATTCCTTCCGGGGTGGCCGCGTCCTGCAGCAGCTCCGGAAAGACGCGCTGCTCGGCGACCAGATTCGCCATCGCGATGTGCGGCACACGCACCAACCTCCGCGCGATCGCGAAGGTGAGCGCATTGGTGCGGTAGACCACGACGGACGGCGTCTCCAGGAGCGCGGCCTCCAGCGTCGCGGTGCCGGAGGCGACGACGGCCAGATCTGCGAGGGCGAGCGCTCGGGCGCCCTCCAGTTCGCAGAGCGAGTTCTCGCCGCCGATCTCACGCGCGGCGGTTGCATCGAGACGCGCCGCCCGTCCGACGATCCACGCGACCGGCGGACGTCCCGCGGCGGCTCGCTCCTGATCGATCCGCTTCCTCGCGTCCGTCAGGATCGGCGCGAGCCGCGAGATCTCCGATCGTCGACTCCCCGGGAGGAGCGCGACCGAGATCCGCGTGGGATCGAGTCCGAGCGCGCCGCGCGCCGCCGCGCGATCTCCGGCCGTGAGCGGAGTGAGGCGTTCGACCAACGGATGCCCGACCCACGTGACCGGCACGCTCGCATCCCGGTAGATCTGCGCCTCGAAGGGAAAGAGCACGACGACACGGCGCGCGTAGCGACGCAGCACCTCGATTCGTCCCGGGCGCCAGGCCCAGAGTTGCGGCCCGATGTACCAGACGATCGGAATGCCCAGTCGCCGCGCGCGCGGGAGCAACCTGAAGTTGAAGTCGGGATAGTCGACCGGAACGAAGAGATCGGGCCGCATCTCTCCGAGCCACTGTGAGACCCGCGTGAGCGCGCCGCCGACCTGTCCGATGTGTTCGATCACCTCGAGGAAGCCGACGACGCCGAGCGCGTCGCTGCGTTGGATGAGTCGTACACCGCTCGCCTCCATCCGAGGACCGCCGACGCCCCACAGTTCGACTTCGGGAGCGAGGCGACGCAGAGCATCGGCCACCAGCGCGGCTTGGAGATCGCCCGACGGTTCTCCGGCGAGGAGGAAGATGCGACTGGGGCCGGCCAGCCCGCGGCTCACAATCCGCGGCTCACAGCCCGCGGCTCACAGCCCGCGGCTCACAGCCCGCGGGTGAGGGTCGGGAGTGACTCACGCACGCGACGCCGCACTTCCAGCGCCACTTCCAGGCAGGCGAGGCCGTCCTCGCCACTTGCGCCTTCGCCGTGCCCCCCGTACTGGTGGCGCTCCCCACGAACCTGCCTGAGAAAGTCAGCCAGCTCGTCGCGGAGCGCGTTGCCGGCCGGCGCCGGGATCGCTCGTTGGACGAGCCGGAGTCCGCGCGAAGCGAGGGCGGCCACCAACTCCGCCGGATCTCCCCCGCCCGAAGTCTCGTCCGCCGGATCCTCCGAGTGGCCGACTCCCGCGACACGCCCGAGTCCGCTCGAGCCTGGCGACATGGCCGCTGGAACCGGGGCGTCCGCCATCGCGTCGACCGGGATTGCTTCCAGGAGCACCTCTTCGAAGCGCCCCTCCATGAAGTCGACCGAGATGTACCGACGCGCCGAGAACGCGCGCAGCTTGCGGACCTTCTCGCGCGAGACTCGGCTGGCGGTCAGATTGGCCACGGCGCCGCCGCGAAAGCGAAGCCGCGCATTCGCGATGTCCTCGGCCGGCGTGAGGACCGGCACCCCCACCGCTTCGATCGCCTCGACCGGTTGACCGACGACGGCGAGGGCCAGGTCGAGATCGTGGATCATGAGATCCAAGACGACGTCGACATCGAGACTCCTCGGCACGAAGGGCGCGAGGCGGTGCCCCTCCAGGAAACGCGGGATTCCGAAGCGACCGCGCGCCGCTCGAAACGCCGGATTCCACCGCTCGACATGACCGACCGCGAGGACGCAGCCCGAAGCGTGCGCGGCGGCGACCAACGCGCGCGCCTCCTCCACCGTGGTCGTGATCGGCTTCTCGACCAGCACGTGCCTGCGCGCGGCCAACAGTTCGCCGGCGACCCCCGCATGGGTCGAGGTCGGGCTCGCGACGACCACCGCGTCGGCGCCGTCGATCACGGCGCGCAGGTCGGTCGTCGCCGTCACGCCGAGCGCATCCGCGAGGGTCTGAGCCCGCGCGGGATCGACATCATGCACCAAGCGGAGATCGGCCTCGGGCATCTCGCGCAAGAGTCGCGCGTGGATGGCGCCGAGATGACCGCACCCGACCACCGCAACGCGCATCGAACTACCGCGCGATCCCGCGCGTGGAGCGCTCGACGAAGTCGCAGAAGTACTGGATCTCGGGCAACGGCGGCAGCTCGGCGCGAATCCGTTCGATGGCCTGCGGCCGGAGCAGCGAGGTGCGGAAGAAGATGCGATAGAGACGGCGCAGCGCCTCGCGGGTTTCCTCCGGAAAGCCGCGCCGCTCCAGGCCGATCGAGTTGAGGCCGAAGACCTTCAACGGAGTGCCGGCCGCTTTCACGTACGGAGCGACATCCATCGGCACGCGCGAGCCGCCTCCGATGATGGTGTGGGCGCCGATCTTCACGAACTGGTGCACCGGCGTGACCCCGCCGATGATCGCGTAGTCACCGATCTCGATGTGACCGGCCAGATTGACCGAATTCGCCAAGATGACGTGATCGCCCAGGATGCAGTTGTGCGCCACGTGGGAGTAGGCCATGAGCAGATTGTGGCTGCCGACCACGGTCGTCTCGTCGTCATTGGTCGCGCGGTTGACCGTCGCATACTCGCGGATGACGGTGTCGGCGCCGACCGTGACACTGGAGACGCCGCCGCGGTACTTGAGGTCCTGGGGCGCCGTGCCGACGACCGCGCCGTGATGCAGGCGCGCCCTCGGACCGATCTGCGTGCGCCCTTCGATCACCACCATGGAGTCGAGCCGCACTGCGTCGCCTAGCCGTACTTCCGGGCCGACCTGGCACCAGGGCCCGATGAAGACGCCCTCGCCGAGCGTGGCCTTGGAGTCCACGCGCGCGGATGGATCGATCGACGCCACCGCCGTTCCTCCCCTCTCGCTCAGCGATCCACGATGCTCGACATGAACTCGGCCTCGCAGACGAGGACGCCGCGGACATAGGCGCGGCCTTTCATGCGACAGATCCGACCCTTCAGCTTGGCCATGTCCATCTCGAAGACGACCTGATCGCCCGGCAGCACCGGCCGCCGGAAACGCGCATTATCGATCGCCATGAAATAGACGAGATACTTCTCCGGCTCCGCCACGGTGTAGAGCAGCAGGACGCCGCCGGTCTGCGCCATCGCCTCCAGCAAGAGCACGCCCGGCATGATCGGATGTCCCGGGAAGTGTCCGACGAAGAACGGCTCGTTCATCGTGACGTTCTTCAGCCCGACCACCTGTCGGCCCGGCTCCAGGCGCAGGATCTTGTCGACGAGCAGGAACGGATAGCGGTGCGGCATGATCCGTTCGATGTCGTTGATGTCGAAGTGCACCTGCTGCAAGAGCGCGGCGTGACGCGCCGGTCCCTCCAGGCTCTCCCACAGTTTCTGCACGAACCGCGCATTGGTCGAATGGCCCGAGCGCACCGCGTGCACATGCCCGCGCAGCGGCTGCCCGAGCAGCGCCAGGTCGCCGAGCAGATCGAGGATCTTGTGGCGCACGAACTCGTCGCGGAAACGCAGCGCTTCGTCGCTCAGGATCTCGGCGTCCTTGACCACGACCGCGTTCTGCAGCGTGCCGCCGCGGATCATGCCGGCCGCGCGGAGCTGCTCGACATCTTCGTAGAAGGCGAAGGTGCGGGCCGGCGCGATTTCTCGGCGATAGGTCTCGGGATCCAGATCGATGCAGAGGTACTGCGTGCCGACCAGTGGGTTGTCGTAGTCGATGGTGAAGCTGATCCGCAGCCCGTCGTGCGGGAGGACGTGCAATTGCACCGGACCCTCTTCGAAGGAAACCGCTTCGCGCACTTCCAGGAAGCGACGCGGCGCTTCCTGTGTCTCGGTCCCCGCTTCCAGCAGACAGTCGACGATCGCTCGGGCGCTGCCGTCGGGCGGCTCCGGCGCCTCCAGCCCACTCGCTTCGATCCGCACGTTGTCGATCTCGAGTCCGACCAAGGCGGAGAGGACGTGCTCGACCGTGTGCGCCTCCGCCTCCCCGGCGCGCAGGACCGTGCGACGCAGGTCGCGCGAGTCGAGGCGGGCTGCCGCGGGACCGACCAGGATCTCGGGCTGACCCGGCAGATCCATCCGCACGATGCGCACGCCCGTGTCGGGCGGCGCCGGCAGGAACCGATAGGTCGTCGTCTCGCCCGTGTGCAGTCCCACCCCGGTCAGCGTCGCGGCCCGCTTCAGCGTCTTCTGCCGCACGGTCGAGGCCGGAAGGTTCTCGTTCTGTCTCTTCATCCGTCTCCTTCCCGTCTTTCGGAACCGGTCGGATCCTCCAAGCGCGCGACCCTTCGCTCCAATTCACGCCACGAGCGGAGCGCCTCCGGCAGATGGCGCAGCGCCGCGTAGATCCGCTGCGCCTTCGCGTGCAACATCGCCGGATAGCCGGAAACCGTGGTTCCGGCCGGGACCGACTTCGTGACTCCACTCTGCGCGCCGACTCGCACGCCGTCGCCGAGCTCGATGTGTCCCCCCAGCCCCGCCTGCCCGCCGAGAACGACGAAGCGACCCAGTCGGGTGCTGCCGGAGATCCCGACCTGAGCGCAGAGCACCGCATGCTCGCCGATCTCCACGTTGTGGGCAACGTGTACGAGATTGTCGAGTTTCGCCCCGCGTCCGATGCGCGTCGCCCCGAGGGTGGCCCGGTCGACCGTGCTGTTGGCGCCGATCTCCACGTCGTCCTCGATCACGACGATGCCGACCTGGGGTATCTTCCGTTGCGCCTGCCCGTCGAAGGCATAGCCGAAGCCGTCCGCGCCGATCACGACCCCCGCGTGGAGGACCACCCGATCGCCCACGCGGCAACGCTCGCCGATCACCACATGCGGATGCAGCACGCAGCCGCTTCCCAGGACCGCGCCGGCGCCGACGAAACAGCCGGCCCCGATGCGGCAGTCGGGACCGATCGAAACGCGCGACTCGATCACGGCGTGCGCGGCGACGGAGATTCCGGGCGCCAGTGTCGCGTCGGGTGCGATCTGAGCGGAAGGGTCGATTCCGACGGGAGGATCGAGTTCGCCGGGATGGAACAGCTCGAGCACGCGAGCGAAGCAGAGATAGGGATCCGACGCGACCAAGCACGGCAGGCTCGTGGCCGGTCCCGTTTCGGCCATGATGACGGCCGAGGCGCGAGTCTCACGGAGGAGCGATTCGTAGCGAGGATTCGCGAGGAAGGTGATGTCGCCCGCCTTCGCCTCGCGGAGTCCGGCCACGCCGCGGATCCGCACCGCGCCGTCTCCGATGCGCCGGACCCCCAGGCGCGAGGCGATCTCGTCGAGCGTCAGCTCCACGCCGCTCAGTTGGGCGTCTCCGCGCCGACCTCGCCGTTCAGCCGGTCGAGGACCCGCTGCGTCAGGTCGAGCTCGGGGTCGCCGTAGAGGATGTTGCCGTCGGCTGCATCCAGGATGAGGTCGTAGTCGTCCTCCCCCGCGATGTCCGCGACGATCTCCTGGATCCGCGCCACGATCGGCCGCAGGATCTCTTCGTTGCGCTGCACCAGCAGCCCCTGCGGACCCCAGATGCTCTGCACGTACTGGTCGTACTCCGCCGACTTGCGCTGGTAGTCCGCCTCCTTCTCGCGTCGCTTCTCGTCGCTCAACATCGGCGACTGCTGCTGCAGTTCACGGCCGATCTGATCGAGCTCGGTCTTGCGCGTCTGGGCTTCCTGGTTCCAGGCATCGACGTCGCGGCGGAACGTCTCCATCGCCGTCTTGGTCTCGGTATAGCCGTCGACGATCCGTTCGGAATCGAGGAATCCGATCCGCAGGTTCGACTGGGCCGCGGCCGGCGTCACGCTGAAGCCGGCGATGAGCAGCGCGGCCAGCGGGATCGAGAGCAGCAGGGACGAGAGGCGTGTTCTCATGCGGATCGGTCCTCCTGGCTCGCCCGAGCCGGCGGGATCTTACGAGAGCGGGGCGCGCCGCGGCCAGCAGGCTAGAAGGCGGGCCCGAGGATGAAATGAGACTCCCACTTTCCGCGGTCGATGCCGTAGGCGTAATCGAATCCGACCGGACCGAGGAGCGGGATCTCCATGCGCAGTCCCACCCCGACCCCCTTCTTCAGATCCTCGAGCGAGAAATCCCGCATCGAGTTCCAGGTGTTGCCCGCGTCGAGGAAGAAGAGACCGCGCACCGGATTGACGATCGAGAACTGGTACTCGGCCGTGAACGTGTAGGCGACACGCCCGCCCGGGAAACGGACCAGGGTGCCGTCGCTTCCGACCGTGATGTTCTCCTCCGGCACCACCTCGTAGTCGGGATAGCCGCGCAGATAGTCCACGCGCGTCCCCCCCAGGCGGAACGTCTCGTTCCCCGGAACTCCCTGACCGCGGGAGTAGGCGCCGAGATAGCCGAAGCGGTGGCGGAGCATGATGGCCGGCGTCCAGAACGGAACCAGGTAGTTGCGATGATCCAGTACCGGTTTGAAGAAGGAGATCTCGCCGCCGAAGATGCCGCCCGCGAACTCCGAGCGCAGTGAGGTGCGACTGCCCGCCGTCGGATAGAACGGGTTGTTGGTGCTGTTGCGGGAGAACGCGAGAGAGAAGCTCGAGATCGTCCCGTTGGACGAACTGAGGAAGGCCTGGCTCTCCTCGCTCAGATTGTCGAAGTCGGAGAACTTGACCGATTCCAGCGAGTAGCTGCCGGAGACGCGCGTGTAGTCCGGCGTCCGGAAGAACCAGGGTCGCCCGACGTTGATGCCGAAGCCGCGTCGCTTCTCCGTGTAGAGATCTTGGTCCCGCTGCGTGTCGTAGATCTGCGCTCCGACCGAGGTCGGCGTCCCCATGACCCACGGCTCGGTGAAAGAGAGATCGTACGTCTCGCGACGCGAGCCGCGCTCGAGATGCACCTGCACCGCCTGGCCGTTGCCGAACAGGTTGTTGTGGCCGAACTCGATGAACCCGGTCAGCCCGGTGTCGCTGCTGTAGCCCGCTCCCGCCGTCGCGGTGCCCGAGGTCTTCTCCTTCACCTTGAAGACGACATCGATGTCGGAGCCCTGACCGGTCGGGAGGTAGTCGACCTGGACATCCTCGAAGAAGCCGAGCGCGAAGATGTCGCGGTGGCTCCGCATCAGCGCGGAACGTCTGAGGAGGTCGCCAGGCGCGAGCTTCAGCTCGCGACGGATGACGCGCTCCTTCGTCCGGGTGTTGCCGAGGATGGAGATCTCGTTGACGCGGGAGGACGCGCCCTCCTCGATCGCATAGGAGACGCTGACGGTGTCGCCGCGGGTCTGCGTCGTCGGTTCGACGCGGAGCTGCAGGAGGTAGCCCTGTTCGGTGTAGAGGTTGTACGCCTCCGCCGTCGTCTCCTCGATCTTCTCCTGGCTGAACGGCTCGCCCGGTCGGACCACGGCGACGCGAGTCAGCACCTCGGTCGTGATCGCTTCGTTCCCGCTCCAGGTCGTCTCGCCGAAGCGATAGAACGGACCTTCCTCCAATTGGAATCGCAGCGCGAGATCCGCATGGTTCTCGTCGAAGATCGCGTCGGAACTGACCACCCGCGCGTCCTTGTAGCCGCGGTTCTGATAGAACTGGAGCACCTTCTCTTCGTCTTCGCGTAGCCGCTCGGCGGTGTACCGCTTGCGCCGAAAGAGCGAGTTCGGCTTGAGCTGGATCTGCTTGCGCAGCTCGCCGTCGTCGAAGGCGGCGTTGCCCTCGAACTCGATCGCCGTGATCCTCGCCTTCCTTCCTTCATTCACGCGGAAGACGAGCTGGCTGCGGCCGTCCTCCGAGTTCTCTACCTCGTGCGTGACCGAGGCGGAGGCGTAGCCCATATCGCGATACGCCGTTTCGATCGCACGCGCGGCTTCCCACAGTTTGCGCTGCGTCAGGAGCTGACCGGTCCGCAGCTCGATCTTCTCGGCGAGATCATCGTCGCCGAGCGCGTCGTTGCCTTCCCACTCGATCTCCGTCAGACGCGCGTACTCGTCGAGTCGGAAGACGAGCGCCCTCCCGCCCAACGTGTCGGGCGCCTCTTCCACGGCTACGCGCGCGAAGAGTCCGAGGCCGTAGAGGGCGTCGACCGCGGCGCGCACCTGTTCATTGCTCGCGGGACGGCCCAACTCGATGCCGACCGTCCGCCGCACCAGCGCATCGTCGGTGGTTTTGTTCCCGCTGAAGCGGACGGCTTGAACGGGCCGCGACGTTGTCGCGGGGCCGCTCTCCACTCCGGTCGAGTCAGATGGCGCCGAGGCGCCGACGGCTGTTCGTCCGAGCAGCGGAACGGGACGAGGCGGATCGATCGGCTCACCGACTCCCGTCTGCGAGAAAGCGCTCGGGACGAGTCCCGAACTCGACATAGCACCAATCGCGCCGGTCGGTGTTCCGATCGGCGCGATGCTCATTCCGATTGTCGACGCCAGGAAGGCGACCGCGAGGCATCCTCTCCGCACGGTTGCTCCCCCGATCAGGCCGCGCTCGGGCGCGACTCGAGGTCTGTCACAGCGATCTTCTTCTCCTTACAACCCCGCTAGCTCTCAGGGATCGACTCCGCCGATCAGTCGCGGCGGATCGGTTCTACGGCGCGCTCCGGCGCATGTTCGGTGGCCTTTTCTTCGAGGAGGAGTTCGTCCCCCTTCTTCGAGATCCGGATCTCGGCGCCGCGTCGCAGTTTTCCGCGTAGGACCATCTCGGCCAGCGGATCTTCGACCATCTTCTGGATCGCGCGCCGCAGCGGCCGCGCGCCCAACGCCGGATCGAAGCCGCGGTCGATGATCAACGAGGTGGCGCCCGGAGTGATGTTGAGCGTCATCTCCTGCTCCTTCAACCGGTCGCGCACCTGATCCAGGAGGATCTCGACGATCTTCTCGAGATGGGTCTTCTCCAACGGCCGGAAGACGATCAATTCGTCGATGCGGTTGAGGAACTCCGGGTTGAAGACCTTCTTCACCTCGTCCATGACCAACTCCTTCATCTGGGAGTAGGTCACGTCGTCGCCCGGCTTCTGGAACCCGAGCTTCCCCTGCCCGCGAATCTGCCGGGCGCCGATGTTCGAGGTCATGATCAGGACGGTGTTCTTGAAGTTGACCTTCCGCTTGAGCGAGTCGGTCAGCTGTCCGTCCTCCAACACCTGCAAGAGGATGTTGAAGACATCCGGATGCGCCTTCTCGATCTCGTCCAGCAGAACCACCGAGTACGGCTTGCGACGCACCCGCTCCGTCAATTGTCCGCCCTCTTCGTAGCCGACGTAGCCCGGAGGCGCTCCGACCAGCCGGCTGACGGAGAACTTCTCCATATACTCGCTCATGTCGACGCGGATGAGCGCGTCGGGGTCGTCGAAGAGGAAGCGCGCGATCACGCGGGCCAACTCGGTCTTCCCGACTCCGGTCGGTCCGAGGAAGACGAAGGTGCCGATCGGGCGACGCGGATCGCGGAGTCCGGCGCGGTTGCGACGGACGGCGCGAGCGATCGCCTGGACCGCCTCCTCCTGTCCGACTACGTGCTGAGCGAGTTCATCCTCCATCCGCATGAGCTTGGCCTGCTCCTGCTCCTCCAGACGAGTGACCGGGATCTTCGTCATGCGCGCGATGACCTCGGCGATGTCCTCGGCGTCCACCTCGGTGCGCCGGACGCTCTTCGTCTCGGCCCACTCCTTCTTCAACCGGTAGTACTCCTGGCGCAACGCCTTCTCCCGATCGCGGAACGAGGCCGCCTTCTCGAACTCCTGGGCGCGGATCGCCCCCTCTTTCTCGGACGCGACCTGTTCGATCTTCTGGTCCAGTTCGCGCAGTTCCGACGGCACGGTCGAGACCGAGAGCCGCGCCCGCGCGCCAGCCTCGTCGATCACGTCGATCGCCTTGTCCGGCAGGTACCGATCGGGGATGAACCGTTCCGAGAGGCGCACGGCGTTGATGAGCGCCTCGTCGGTGTAGTGGACGCGGTGGTGCGCCTCGTACTTGTCGCGCAGGCCGCGCAAGATCTGGATGGTGGTCGGCACCGTCGGCGGATCGACCAGCACCATCTGGAAGCGACGCTCGAGCGCGCCGTCTTTCTCGATGTACTTGCGGTACTCGTCCAGTGTGGTCGCGCCGATGCACTGCAACTCGCCGCGCGCCAGGGCCGGCTTGAGCATGTTGGAGGCGTCGATCGCGCCCTCCGCTCCGCCCGCGCCGACGATGGTGTGCAACTCGTCGATGAAGATGATGGTGTCGGCCGAGTCGCGGATCTCGTTCATGATGTTCTTGAGTCGTTCTTCGAACTGGCCGCGGTACTTGGTGCCGGCCACGACCGAAGCCAGATCGAGCGTGATCAGCCGGTGGTTGCGCAGCAACTCCGGCACCTTCCCCTCGATGATCCGCTGGGCCAGTCCCTCGACGATCGCCGTCTTGCCGACGCCCGGCTCGCCGACCAGGATCGGGTTGTTCTTCTTCCGGCGGCAGAGGATCTGTACGACCCGCTCGATCTCCGGCTCACGCCCGAAGATCGGGTCGAGCTTCCCTTCGCGGGCGAGCTGCGTCAGGTCGCGCCCGAACTGATTGAGCGACGGAGTGTCGGCCTTCTCTTCGCCTTCGGCCTGCGCCTGGGGCGGATGACCGCCCAGGAGCTTGAGCGTCTCGTCGCGCACCTTCTTGCGATCGACGCCCATGTCCATCAGGACCTTGGCCGCCACGCCCTCTCCCTCCCGGATCAGTCCGAGGAGAAGGTGTTCGGTGCCGACATAGTTGTGGCCGAGTTGGCGCGCCTCGTCGACCGAGAGCTCCAACACCCGCTTGGCGTTGGAGGTGAAAGGGATCTCCCCGATCGTGAGCGTGCCGCCGGTCTGGGCGACCATGCTCTCCACCCGATGACGGATCTCGTCCAGATCGAGCCCGAGGTTCGCCAGCACGGTCGCGGCGATGCCCTCACCCTCTCGCAAGAGGCCGAGGAGGAGATGCTCGGTCCCGATGGAGTCGTGCTGGAGGCGACTGGCCTCCTCGCGCGCGAGATAGATGACCTTGCGGACTCGTTCAGTGAACTTGTCGTGCATGCCTTCGCTCCCTGGTTCGTCGTCTCACCCGACGGCCTCTCGCACCAACTTGGCTCGGGCCTCGTTCCGTTCTTCCGAGGTCATCTCTCGTCCGCTCGATCGCTGCACGTGCGCAGGTTGGCCCCGGACGAGGAGCCCGTTCAACACCGCCAGGGACGGCGCGTTCCGAAGGCCGAGACTATGGCTCAGGCGCACCGCCGACAAAAGCGCGATCATCTCCTGCGACGAGAGCAGTCGAGCTTGGCGCAAGACTCCCAGGGCGCGCGAGCACTTGTCCTCGAGCTGCAGACCGGCGTCGCGACGCAGCCGCTCCTGGGCGCGCTGCTCCCAATCGAGGATCTGCCGCACCACCCGCGCGAGCTTGTTCAAGGTATCGGCCTCTTCCTCGCCGAGAGTGATCTGGTTCGAGATCTGGAAGAAGTTGCCGACGACCTCGGTGCCTTCGCCGTAGAAACCGCGGACGGTCAGCCCGACCTGCGTGATGCCGGCGAGGATCTTCTTGATCTGCTGGCTCAGCACGAGCGCCGGCAGATGGAGCAGCACGCTCGCGCGCATCCCCGTCCCGACGTTGGTCGGGCAGGCGGTCAGGAACCCGAACTCGGGTGTCCAGGCGTACTCCAGCCGTTCGCCGAGCGCGCTGTCGAGCGCCACCGCGCGGGCGTAGGTCGCCTCCAGTTGCAGACCCCCTTCCAGCGCTTGGATCCGCAGATGGTCTTCTTCGTTGATCATGATCGACGTCTTCTCGTCGCCCGAGAAGACGAGCCCGCGCGAGCGAGAGTCGGCGGTGAGATCGTGGCTGATCAGGCGCCGCTCCAGCAGAAGCTGCCGGTCCAAGACGGAGAGCTGTCCGACATCGAGGGCGCCGCCGCCGGCCAGGAGGGGGGTCTGTTGCGCCGCCTCGCTCACGGCGCGCTGCGTTCGGGCGAGTTCGTCGTCCGACGCCCGCCCGACGAAGACCGCGCCGCGCAGATTCCTGGCGAGGCGCACGCGAGTCGAGAGGACGCGGTCGGCCTCCGGCCCTGGTTCGGTCAGCCAGATCGCGGCCCGAGCGGCCAACTCCGGGAGCGCGATCATTTCGACTCCCCCTTGGGAGAGTCGTCCCGACCCGCTTCCTTTCGGCCGCCATTGGCGCGGGGCCGGCGGACGGGTGGCGGCGTTGACGGGGATTGGGCCGCTGCCGCCTTCGGCGGGGTCGACGCCTCGGCTCGGCGTTGAGATTCGGCCTGCCGGATCGCGTCGCGAATGCGGGCCGCCTCCTCGAACTCTTCGCGCTCGATCGCCCGGGTCAGGTCCGATCGGAGCGCCTCCAACTGACGGGCGGCCGGACTTTCCACCTGCGCGTGCGCCTGCCCCGGACCCCGCCCCTTGTGCCGGACCGCGCCATGGACCCGCCGGAGGATCTGCGGAAGCTGCGCCTGGAAGGCGTCGTAGCACTCGGGACACCCAAGGCGGCCAGTGCGGGCGAAGTGGCTGAAGCGGAGCCCGCAGCAAGCGCACTGGACCCCCCCGACCTTGGCCGCGCTCTCGGGATAGAGGTTTTCCGCCATCCAGATGAACTGGTTCACCAAGGAGAGCTTGTTCTGCTCGATCACCAGGTGGAATCCCTTCTCTACGGCGCACGGCTCGCAGAGGTGGATCTCACTGAGTTGACCGTCGGCCACTTCCTTGAAGTGGACCGTCGCCTCCGACTCGTTGCAGTGCTGGCACTTCATGGGAGCTTCCCTTCGGGTGAGGGGGCGTCCCCCAGCTCGAGCCGTCCGTGCTCGAGTCTCCCTCGGATATCGGCCATCTGCGCCAGTAGTTCATTGTGAGTGACCACGATCCACGCCTGGCGGTGGCGGCGGGCGAGAGTATACATCAGCTCATGGAGCCCCCCGGCCGTGCCGGGATCGAGGTTTCCGGTCGGTTCGTCGGCCAGAACGAGCCTCGGCTGCGCGAAGAGGGCGCGGGCCAGCGCGACCCGTTGTTGTTCCCCCCCAGAGAGTTCCGACGGTTTGTGCTCCCGCCTCGGCGCCAGGCCGACCTCGGTCAGGAGTTCCCTGGCCCGTCCCCGGACCTCTTCCCTGGGACGGCCGGCGATCAGCCCCGGCATCATGACGTTCTCCTCCGCCGTGAATTCCGGCAGCAGGTGATGGAACTGGAAGACGAATCCCAGATGCCGATTCCGGAACCGCGAGCGCTCGGTGTCGTCGCCTCGCGAGAGATCCCGGCCCTCGAACTCCACCGTCCCGCCATCGGGGCGATCGAGCGTGCCGAGGATGTGCAGCAGCGTACTCTTCCCCGAGCCCGACTGTCCGATGATCGCCATCATCTCGCCCGGACGGATCTCGAGATCGACTCCACGGAGGATCTCGAGGCGTTGCCCACCGAGGTTGAACTCGCGCCGGATGCCCCGCGCGACCAGGAGCGGCTCACCCGTCATAGCGAATCGACTCCACCGGATCGTGCCGCGCCGCGGTGCGCGCCGGATAGATCGTCGCCAACAAGCAGATGGCGAGGACCGAGACGACGACGACCGTGACGTCGGTCCACTCGACGCGAACCGGCAGCGAATCGATGAAGTAGACGTCGCCCGGCAATCGGATGAAGTCGTACTTCTCCAGCAGATAGCAAAGGAGCAAGCCCCCCGCCGTCCCGGCGGCGATCCCGAGCCCGCCGATGGCCGCGCCTTCGACGACGAAGATGGTCGCCACCTCCCGCGCCGTCGCCCCCATCGAACGAAGGATCCCGATCTCGCGCCGCTTCTCCATGACCAACATGATCAGCGCGCTCATGATATTGAACGCGGCCACGAGCACGATGAGCGCCAGGATGACGAACATCACGCGCTTCTCTGTCTGCATCCAGGAGAAGAGATTCGCGTTCATCTCGATCCAGTCGTTGCTGCGATAGGGGAAGCCGCCGAGTGAGGCGACCAGTTCTTCCGCCACCTGCGGCGCCCGGTACATGTCGCGCACGCGGACCTCGAGGGCCGAGACACGGGAGCCCAGGTCGAAGAAGCGCTGACCCTCGGCCAGAGAGACGAAGCAGAGCGAAGCGTCGTACTCGTACATCCCCGAGCGGAAGATGCCGACCACGCGATAGTTCCTCACGCGCGGCACATAGCCGAGCGGCGAGACCGGCCCGACGTTCGGCGTGAGCAGTTGCACGCGTTCACCGATGGAGACGCGCAGGTTGTCGGCCACGTGGGCGCCGAGCACGATCCCGGGGAGCCCGCCGGGCGGAGTCGAGAGATCGGCCGGCGTCTCCACGCTCTGGATGTACTTCGGCACATCCGTCACCAAGGCGGCGCGCTCCAGGTCGACGCCCTTCACGACGATTCCGTCGGAGCCCCACCGGGAAGAGACGAGCGCCTTGCCGTAGACGAAGGGGGACGTGCCGAGCACCTCGGGATGCGCCTCGACCTGCGCGCTCAGACTGTCGACGCCGCTCAAGCCCTCGCTGCCGTAGCCGAGCAAGATGACATGCGCGTTCGTCCCGACGATGCGGCCCTTCACTTCTGTCTCGAAGCCGTTCATGACGGCCAAGACGACGATCAGGGCGAGCACGCCGAGCGCGACGCCTCCGATCGAGATCCAGGTGATCAGCGAGAGGAAGCCGCGGCCCCGCTTGGGCTGCAGATGTCGACGGGCGACGAAGAGTTCGAAATTCACCGCGGCTCGGTCACTCTCGATCGAACGGGGTCGAGCCCGCTTCGGTGGGAACGCGGGTCGGATAGTCGCCCGTCCAGCAGGCGTGGCAGTACCCCTCCCGCTGGCGCCTCGACGCCTCCAGATCCGCCAGCGCCAGATACCCGAGGCTGGTCGCGCCCAGGAAGGCGCGGATCTCCTCGACGCTGGCGTGTCCCGCGATCAGGTCTTCGCGTTTCGGCGTGTCGATGCCGTAGTGACACGGATGGGTCACCGGCGGAGAGGCGACGCGAAAGTGCACCTCGGCGGCGCCGGCCCGAAAGAGCAGATCGACCAGCTTGCGGCTGGTTGTGCCGCGCACGATCGAGTCGTCGACCGCGACCACTCGGCGTCCCTCCAGGATGCTGCGCACCGGATTGAACTTCACCCGCACCGCCGAGATGCGCGACTCCTGCCCCGCGTTGATGAAGGTGCGCCCGACGTAGTGGTTGCGGATGAGCCCCAGCTCATACGGGAGCCCGGCTTCCTCCGCGAAGCCTTGCGCCGCGGAGTTCGACGAATCGGGGATGGCGATGACGACGTCGGCTTCGACCGGAGCGCGGCGGTAGAGCCGTCGGCCCATCTCGCGACGCACTTCGTTGACGGCCTCGCCGAAGACGATGCTGTCCGGTCGCGCGAAGTAGACATGCTCGAACATGCAACGCGAGAGCGGCCGTTGTTTTGCGATCCTCCGGGCGGTCATTCCCTGCCGCGAGAGGATCAACATCTCCCCCGGCTCGACATCCCGCACGAACTCGACCCCCAGGAGATCGAAGGCGCAGGTCTCGGAGGCGACGACATGCATGCCGTCGAGCACACCGTAGGAGAGCGGGCGGAACCCGAGTGGATCGCGGTAGGCGAGGATCTGCTCTTCGTCCATCACGACGCAGGTTATGGCCCCCTCCACCTGGCCGACCGCTTCGATGAATCGCTCGACCAGAGTCGGCGCGGCGGAGCGCGCGATGAGATGCAGGACCACTTCGCTGTCGCTCGTCGTCTGGAAGATGGAGCCCCGCTCCTCCATCTGCGCGCGCAGCTCGGCCACGTTGGTCAAGTTGCCGTTGTGCGCGATGGCGAGCTTGCCCCCCTTGTAGTCGACGAGGAACGGCTGCACGTTGCGGATCTTGGTCGCCTTGCCGGTGGTCGCATAGCGGTTGTGCCCGATCCCCATGTAGCCGGAGATCTGTCGACGGACGCTCTCTTCCAGCACGTCGCTGACCAGCCCGACTCCCTTCTGGATGCGGGTGCGCTCGCCGTCGTGCACGACGATGCCGGCGCCTTCCTGTCCGCGATGTTGGAGCGCGTAGAGGGCGAAGTAGATCAGGTCGGTCACGTCGCCGTGTCCGTAGATCCCCACGACGCCGCACTCTTCGTGGAACGCGTCGCGTGGATCGCGAATCAATTCGAGCGGCGGGTTCTGGTTGCGCCTGCTCACGCGCTCTCTCCCGCGTGGTCCAGGATAGAACTCAGCGCGAGGGGACACGGGATCGCTCCCGAGAACTGGCGCGCATGCTCCGCCGCCGGATGGACGAGCAGCCCGCGCTTGCGCGAACGCACCGGCCCGACCGCCGACGTCCACTCGAGGCGATCTGTCTCGGAGGTCACGTCGGCCCAACGGAGCGAGTAGAGCGTGGCGCTCCCGGCCGCGAGGATGCGCCGACCACGCAGTCCGCGCGCCAGGTCGTCCGGCAGATCGCTCCCTTCGGCGCGCCAGGCCAGCAGGTGGTCGTAGCGGGGATCGTCGAGCGACGGGACGCCGAAGAGTCCGGGACGCCGTGCGCCCGCGGCGACCTCCCAACTCGAGGGGGAGTCCGGGTCGGGGCCGTCGACGTCGCCCGTCTCGACTCGAGCCCAGGCGCGCTCCCGCGAAGGATTCCACAGCTCGAACGTCGCGACGAGGTAGGCGTGACTGGCGTCGACGACGTCGGTTCTGTCGCCTTCGACCGAGAGTTCGTAGAACTTCCGCCGACGAAGATCGACCAGCCGATCTCCGAAACCGAGGAGGCCGCGCACCGTCTCGCGCGCCGTCATGGCGGCCGGGTCGGGCGCCTTGAGGTCGACCAGGATCTGGACTGCGTGAGCGCGTTCCATCAACGGATCCATCCTTCAGGAAGCGAGCGTGCGTGCGAGAGCGTAGAAGAGCTCCATTCCGGGGCCGTCGGACTCGAGCAGATCGAACGAATCGGCGGCGCGCCTGCGTTCACCCCAAGCTCCGTCCATCCAGAGCGGAACTTGCGAGAGGGTCTGGGCGCGTTCGGGATGCGGCATGAGCGCGAGGACGTTCCCCGCCGCGTTGCACACACCGGCGGCGTCGAAGAGGCTCCCGTTCGGATTCTCGGGGAAGCCGCGCGCCCCCTCCCCGCGAACGTTCGCATAGCGCAGCGCGACGTCGGCCGGCAGTTCGCGCCGCGCCTCGCGATCCTCGGAAGCGAAGCGACCCTCGCCGTGCGCCATCGGCATCGGCAGCGACTCGTCGAGATCGCGCGTGAAGAGGCAGCGCGCGGCCGCGGTCCCCGGCGCGAGGAAGATCCAGCGGGTGTAATAGCCGTCGCGGCC
>CAZVYN010000046.1:0-33395 GCA_964631125.1 uncultured bacterium
GCGCGGCCGATGGGAGACGGGACTCCGCGTCCGCACGACCTCGACCGAGCAAGCGTTTGGTTTTGCCGCGACGCCGCAGGCCGCCCGCATCCGCTGGACGAGCGCGGAGGTCCTGACCCGCGTCCGTCTCGCGCAGTGGGGACCGCTCGAGCTGAGTCCCGCGCTCGGCTTCGGCCGCGTCGACCTGCGCTACGACCCCGACTACGTCTCGATCGCTTTGTCGCCGACGGAGGAGTACGCCTCCCGCGGCGAGACTCGGGTGCGACTGGCGCCGATCGACGAGTGGCTCGCGACCGGCTCGTTGCAGACGCGCCTGAACCTCGCGCCGTCGCTCGCCCTCGCTTTCGCGGCCGAACGGTCGCTCTTCCGACTCGACACCGCCGAGCGAATCGACGACGGCGTGCTCGAGGATCGCCGCACCTTCGGCGCGTGGTCTCTCCGCGCGCAATTCGTAGCTCGATTCTCTCTGGCGAGGTGATTCATGACTCGACGACGCGCCTGGCTCTGCTTGTTGGTCTGGGCGCTCCTGTGCGGCGCGGGCGGCGCGGGCGGCGCGCTGGCCGGAGAAGGCGAGCGAACGGGCGAGCCCGAGCGACGCGTGCGATTGATCGGCGACGAGCAGAGCGTGGCGCGTACCGGGCCGGGCGACAGCTACGCCATCGCCGGAGTGTTCGGGCGCGGGGCCGATTTCGAAGTCATCGCGAAGAGCGGCGATTGGATCAACGTGCGTCTCACGCCGACCGATTCGGGCTGGCTGCACGCTTCACTCTGTCGCGAATATGACGACCTCTCCGGCCTGGAGATGCGGGCCAACCCGCGGCTCTACTCCCGCGTCGGGAGCTTCCTCGTCAGTGCGCACGGCGGCGGCTACGCCTTCGATCGCAAGTCCAACTCGCTCGCCCTCGGCGGTCGCCTCGGCTACTACGTCTTCGACTTCGTCGAGGTCGAAGGCGGCTTTACCTGGACGCATGTGAAGCGGCCGCTCGAGATCACCGAATCGCTCTTCGATCTCTCCCTCGAGTCCGAGGACTTTCACTTGGTCTACTACCAGTTCAACACGCGAGTCGAACTCGCGCCGGGGCGTCGCATGGCGCCGTTCGTCACGGCGGGGGTCGGCTCGACGATCTTCCAAGGGAGCACCGAGTCGTCGTTCAACTACGGCGCGGGCACTCTCTTCTTCCTCAACAAGCGCAACGCGCTTCGCTGGGAATGCCGCAACTACCGCTTCGAATCGGGCGCCGCTCGCGCCCGTCGGATGAACAACAACCTCGAGTTCAGTCTCGGCGCTTCATGGCTGCTCTGATCCGGGAGGCATCGATGTTCGTGACCCGCTCGCTCGCGTTCGGCGCGACCCTGCTCGCGGCCGCTGCGATTCAGGTGGCGGCCGATCCGCCGATGGCCGCAGGCGCCCGCGACGGTCTCGGTCTGGCCGAGGCGGCGGCGCGCTCCTGGGCGCCGGACGCCGCGCTCGTCTATCTGGAGAACGACGAGGATCTCGACGCGACGGGCCGCAGTCCGCGGTGGGGGTACCTGTTCCACTCCGCCACGAACGACCGCGCGCGCGCCTACTCCGTGCGCGAAGGGAAGATCCGACACGCCGAAGACGTAGAGGTGCGGCTCTCCGCGCCGCCATTGACCGATAGTTGGATCGACAGCGACAGAGCGTTCGCCGCGGCGGAGGAGAAGGTCGGTCGCAAGTACTGCGAGGCGCTCGGCGGCCAGGTCACGGCGATGTTGCTCGTGCGCGGCGCCCTGCATCCGAGCGAACCGGAGCGCGCCACCTGGACCGTCGTCTATCGAGCCGACGGTGCACCCTCGCTCTTCGTGCTCGTCGACGCCGCGAGCGGCGATGTCGTTCGCACCTGGAGGGGATGATGGGCCGGCGGAGAATCAGCGCTCATCTGTCGCTCGGGCTCTGTTGTTTGGTTGCGCTCGGCGGAATCGCCGACAGAGCGCGGGCCGACGGAGCGCGGGCCGGCGAGCAAGTTCGCATCGATCGAGTGCGTCCCGAGGGCGACAGTCCGAAGACGCTACGTTTCCTCGAGGAGAACCGGGCGTTTCTCCGCGGACAGCTCGATCTACTGCGCGTGCGGCCGAACGACGAAGCGGGCCGCGCCGCCGAGATCGATCCGCGTTGGCTTCGGTATGACGCGCTGTTGGCCGAGATCGCGGCGACGCCCGGCGCTCCGGGATCGTCCGACGCCGCCGACTGGCTCGAACAGCTCCAGGCGCTGCTCGAGCTGGAGGCCGAACTCGATTCGCTCGATGCGGCGCTCGATGCGCAAGCGACCCGTCTCGCGGAGATGGAGAGCGACTTCGCGACGCGCGCGTTCACCTCCCTGTCCCTCCTGCTGCGCGGGACGATCTTGCCCGATCTCTCCGCCCTCCACTTCGGCGCGGTCGACGGCGTGAGCACGCGCGTCCCGCTCGAAGTGATCACGCGCTCGTCGTTGGATCGAGGCGGAGTCGCGGAGGCGTGGCGCGAGTTGGTCGAGCCGCGCGACCAGGTCTTCGTCCTCTCGTTCGAGGATCCGGCTGGCCGGGTCGGCGCGCCGTTCTATCTCTCCCTCTCGCCGCAGCGAGGTGGGCAGAACCTCCTGGAGTTGGACCTCGCAACACTCGCCTCGACCGAGCCGACGGCGCGACTTTCGGTCCTGGTCGATCGCGGAGCGCAGGGAGCTTCGCCGGTTCGATGAGCTTCCGCTCTCGAGTTCTGATCGGCGCGGCGTTGCTGCTGACTTCGGTCTGCACATCGTCCGCCCTTGCCCTCACGGCGGAGCCGATGTCCGCGGAGCGATCGCGAGAGCTGTTCTTGGCGCGGGCGGTCGATGCGTGGGTCGCGGGCGACTTGGTGGCGTGTGAGCGGTGGCTGGATCAGATCTCGGCCGTGGAACGCGGCGAGATCGCGGCGCGCGCGGAGGCGTTGCGCGCGGCGAGCGCGGGGATGCGAGGAGAAGGGGGGCGGGTCTCCAGGTTGGTGGGAGAGGAGAACTATGGACGCGGGACCGTGGAGGGTCCCGCGAGGGGCGATTCTTCGATGGGGAGGTCGCAACGCTTCGCGTTGCGACGACTGGGCGCGTCCTCTGTGGATCGACGGGACTGGCTCGGCGCCGAGCGCGCCTACGTGCAGTCCGACTCCCTGCGCACGGCCGCTGCGGCCGTGCTTCATTTCGCCCGCACCGACGCCGGCGCCGATTCCCTCTGGCGCCTCTGGAGTGGCGCGCACGCCGGAGCGCTCTCCGATCCGAATGTCCGCTGGATCGACTCCCGTGACCTCTTGGGACAACTCGTGGCGCGCGCCGAGTCGGCGAGTCGACTCCGAGACTCCTTCAACCCGCGAGAGGCCACTCCGCCGCGCCGCGAAGTCGACGGCGTGGTGCATCCACTTCTGTCGGAAGCGCCGGCGCCTTCTCCCACGGACGTCGCTCGGGTCACCGCGGCGGGCGACTCGTTGGCGATCGCCGCGCATGGCTGGTCCGAAGCCGCGGCCGATCTGGAGGAACTCGAGGCCGCCCGCGCTCGCCTCGCGCGCTATCTCGCGTTGGGTCGCGGTCGACTGGCGGACGAACGCGCGAACGCGGCGACGCTGGCGGCGCGCCTCGACTCGCTCTGCGCGCAGGCGCTCGCTGCGGCGGAGCAGTTGGAGAGTCAGCGCGCCGGGGCCGCCGAGCGGCTCGCGCAGCGGGTCCGTCGCCTGCGCGCGCGCGCGTCCGATCACACCGTCGCATACGACGCGATGGAGCACTTCTATCTCGAGGGACCGGCCTGGCCCGATCCCGCGCCGATGGGATATGCGACGCCGAACGCGGTCCTCGACGCCGATCGCGCTCTCGCCGCGGAACTCGCACGGCAGGCCGAAGGCGCCGGACTCCGCGCCGAGGCGTTGACTCGCGAGAACTTCGTCGATCAGTTCGGCCCGCGGATCGAGGCGCGGCGCGCGGCGATCCTCCGTCGGCTCGAGGGGCAGGACGGCGCCATCGCCGCGCTCAGCGGACAGCTCGACGGACAGCTCGACGGACACCCCGCGGAACGGGCTCTCGCCGACGCCTGCACGGCAGCTCGGGCCGAACTCGGACGTCGAGCGGAACAGTTCGCCGCGCGGCGGGAGCATCTGCACGCGCTGCGCGTCGCACTCGCCTCGGACTGGGCCGATCAGGTCGCCGCGCGACTCGCCGCGGAATCCGAGGTCGACGCCTACGGCCGCCTCGCCGCTGCCTACGGTGGCGCGCACGACGAGGCCACGCCCGAGGCGCGTAGCATCGCGCGCGCGCGGTTGGAGCGGTTCCTCCAGGAGTTCCCCGAATCGATGGCGCGAGGAGAGTCTCGCTACCGGCTGGCCGAGTTGGTGCTCGCCGACGGGCGTGCGCGGCTGCATCTCGACGGGACTTTGCCCGACCTCTCGGTCGCTCTCGGTCTCTATGACGATCTGTTGCGCGATGATTCGACCTACGCGCACCGCGACGCCGTGCTCCACCAGGCGGGTCTGCTGCGCTTGGATTCCGGCAATCCCGCGATGGCGAGCGAAGGCGCGGCGCAACTCACGCGGCTGCTCGCCGAGCATCCCGGATCGGCCTTCACTCAGTCGGCGCAGCTCCGTTTGGGGGTCGCGCACTTCGAGCAAGCGGCGCTGGCGCCGGGCGAGTTCGACCGTGCAGCGACGCTCTTCGAGGCGGCCGCGAACGGACCCGATCGGTCGATGGGCGCGATCGCGCTCTACGAGCTGGGATGGCTGCGCATCAATCAAGACCGCCTGCTCGCAGCCGCCGATTCTTTCCGGCGACTCATCGATCGCTACGAGGATGGACTCGACGCCGAGGTCCGTTTCGACCTGCGTCAGGAGGCCGAGCGCGACCTCGTGAGCTGTCTCGCCAAGTCGGGCGGCGCGACGGCCTTCCGCCAAGTCTTCACGCCGCACGGGCCGAAGCCGTCTGACGAACGCATCCTCGTGCAGCTCGCCGATCTGCTTCGCGAGCACGCGCTCTTCGCCGAGTCGGCCGAGACCGAGGCGCTGCGAATGGAGCTCGCTCCGCTCAGCCCGAGCGCGCTCGACGCCGGCGCGCGTCGCATCGACTGCCTCGATCTCGGATATCGCCGCGTCGAGGCGGAGCAGGCGCGATTGGCCAGCGTCGATCAGTTCGGACCGGGCAGCGCCTGGGACTCCGCGCAGAGCGCTGATTCTGTCCGCGCCAGAGGAAGCCGGTTCGCGCGTAGTCAACTGGCCGAGGTCGCGCGCGCCCGCCACGCCGATGCGCGGGCCGCGTTGGCCGTCTTGGACAGCACGACAACTCCCGACCTCGCTCTCTGGCGCGCTTCGAACGCACTGCACGAGCGTCTGCTGAGAAGTTGGGGCAGCGACCGCGACGCGCCGCGCTGGCATTTCCTCGCGGCCGAGGCGCGCGCGCACGAAGCGGCGTACGGTGAGGCGCGCGCTCACTTCCACGCCGCCGCCCAGTCCGACACGGCGCGCTTCGCGCTGCAGGCTGCCTGGCAAGAGGCGGCCATCACCGACACTTGGTACGAAGCGACCCGCGGCGGGCGCGAGCATGGAGACGACGCGCGCGCCGACGATCTGTTGGAGTCGATCGCGCGCTTCCGCCACCGCGCGCCCGACGATCCCCGTTCCGTCGATCTTCTCTGGCGGGCCGGGCAAGTGGCCTGGGCGCATGCCGACTTGGGCGCCGCTCTCGAGTCCTTCCGAGAGATGGCGTCGCGACACGAGTCCGATCCGCGCGCGCCCGAAGCCGCCGAACTCTGCGCCGAGATCCTCACGCGGATGGATCGCCGACCCGAGGCCGCCGCCGCCCTGGAAGACCTGGCTCGACGGTGGCCCGCGCGTCCCGGCGCCGACCGCGCCCTCTATCGCGCGGCTCTCGTCCACCGGGACGAGTCGCGACCGGTCGACGCGTTGCGCGTCCTGCGACGTCTGAACTCAGCCCATTCCAAGAGCGAACTCTCGCGCGATGCCTGGCTCCTCACGGCGCAAGTCGCGGAAACAGCCTCGGAACCCCGCGCGTCGGCCGAGGCCTACCGCACGCTGGCCGAGCGATTTCCCCACGACGCAGACGCCCCTGCGGCCCTGCTCCGAGCGGCCGATCTCTATGAAGACGCTGAAGACACCGGGGAGGCGGATCGCATGCGGCTGAGCTATCTGGATGCGCGACCCGACGACGAAGAGACCGCGTTGGCGATCTTGGAGCCGTTCGCGCGGCGCGAACTCTCGGCCGGCGGCGCGACCGCAACGAGTACGAGCAAGCTCGCTCGCTACCTGGCGCTGGCCGAGCGCCATCCCGCCTTGGCGGCGAACGATCTCGTCGCCGAAGTCGACTTCGAGCGCGGGGCCGCCGCCGCGGCGGAGTGTGATCGCATCCCGCTCTCGCAACCGTTGGCCGCTTCGTTGGAGAAGCGACGGGCCGCGCTCGAGGTCGCGCTCGCCTGCTTCCGCCTTTCGGCCGAGCACGGTGTACCTGAGTGGACGCATGCCGCCAACGTTCGCACCGGCGAACTGCTCGTCTCCCTCGGTGAAGCGTTGGAGGCGAGCGAACGTCCGCGCGAGTTGAGCGACGAAGACCGTGCGGCCTACGACCAGGTTCTGGGCGAGCAGGCCTGGGACCTCTACGACCAGGGCGAGCGAGTCTGGTCGGACCTGCTCACGCGCACACGCGACCAACAAGACGACCCTGGCGACTGGCTGGCGCGCGCCCGCGCGGAACTCTGGCCGCGAGTGGCGTCCCGGTTCGTCCATCGGCCCGAAGTGGAATTCCCCGTCGTTCTCCCCGTCCTGCCGGAGGTTTCGCGATGAACTGGATGACACGCGCTCCGCTCCTGCGCGTCGCGCTGATCGGCGTCGTTCTCGTCGGCGCTGGTTGCGGCGGCGGCGCGCCGACGCTCTCGATCGAACCGGCGCCCGCGCCGCGCCTGCTCGATTGGGATCGAGATGCGAGGCCCGAGGAGCAGCTTCCGGCGCTGCGTGAGCGAAGCGAGCAGTTCGACGGCGAGCCTTTCTGGCCGTGCGAGCTGGGTCGGATGGCGATGGCGGCTGATTCGCTCGCCGTCGCGGATGCGGCGTTCGCTCGAGCGCTCGCACGAGACCCGGCGCATGTTCCCTCGGCGTCCCTGCGCGCTGCGCTCCGTCATCGCACGGAACGGGACCAGACGTCGCTGGAGGAGCTCGCGACATTCGAAACCGCGCTGCTGGCGGAAGGCCGCGCTTGGCCGGCCGAATTGGAGCTGGCGCGCGCGCTGCATTTCGCCGCCCTAAGACGATTCGCCGAAGCACGGACCAGTTTGGCCCGCGCCCCTCGGCTCCGCGCCGCCGACGGTGGATCGATCGAGGCGGCGCAGCTCGCGTCGATCACGGCGTACATCGAGTTGGCCGGCGACGACCCGCGCGGCGCCGTTGGTCCCGCGCAGAATGCCGCTTCCGCCGAGCCCGACGGTCCCATCCAGCAGAACAATCTGGGCATCACGCAGCTCATCGCCGGTGATCCGGAGCGGGCGCGCGCGTCGTTCCTGCAGGCGACGGAACTCGACCCGACGCTCCCCGGGCCGCTCTACAACTTGGCCATCACGGAGCAGTTCTACTTCTTCGACCCATCCGCCGCGCGCGAGTGGTTCGAGCGCTATCTGACACTCGACGAGTCGGATCCCGACAACCTCCGCGGCGCGCTCGGTCCTCGCGTGGCCGTGACGGAGTCGACCCGATGATCCATCTGTTCCCGATTCTCCTGTCGGCGGGCATCGCCGTCACTCCGCCGCGTCTCGAGGAGATCGAGATCGAGGGGCGGGTGCAGTTGCCCGAGGTGCTCTTCATCTCCGCGCACGAGCCGCCCTCCTTCGACGACGGGCTGCACCACGTCTACCTGCGCTACCTGCGCCACCTGGATCTCGCGCCCGACCAACTCGGGATCGCGCGCGAAGTCCGCTCGAACCTGGTCTCGACCATCACGGAGCGTCTCGTCACCCACGGAGGTCCCACGCCATGAACGGCCTGTCCTGGTTCGCCGACTTCTACCGCGACGGCGGTTTCTACATGCACTTGATCCTGCTCACCGGCGTGATCTCGCTCGCGTTCGTGGCCGAGCGCATCTGGGTCCTGTGGCATGCGACGGCCTGGAACGGGCGAAAGCTGCTCGATGATCTGGTGCGTGCGTGCGAACGAGGCGACGTGAACGGCGCGCGCAATCTCAGCCTCCAAGCGCGCACGCCGCTCGGCAAGATCGCGCACGCGATGCTCTCCTCCGGGAGTCGCGACGACATGCAGCTCCGCGCCAGCGCCGAGGATGCGGCAACGCTCTGTCTCCCGCCGCTCACGCGCAATCTCTCGCACCTCGCGCTGCTGGCCAACGTCGTCACGCTGCTCGGGCTCCTCGGCACCGTCTTCGGGCTGATCACGGCGTTCGCGGCGGTGGGCGCCGCCGATCCCTCGCAGCGCTCGGCGCTGCTCGCTTCCGGCATCTCACAGAAGCTCAACACCACCGGGTTCGGCCTCCTCATCGCCGTGCCGCTGCTCGTCGTCCATGGATGGCTCGTCTCGCGGGTCGAGGGGATCGTCCAGCAGGCGGATGAATGCGTCGTGCGATTGAGCGGCGCGCTCGGTGACGCCCGCGAATCCAGGCGCTCGGCCTGATGCGCACTCTGGGATCCCGTGGTTCGATGCGACGACTTGTCGAGGCCGACATCGACCTCGCGCCGCTCATGAACGTCTTCTTCGCCATCGTGCCGATGCTGCTGCTCTCCGCGGTCTCGCTGCAGATCACGGTCATCCGCCTCGGTCTCCCTTCGGACGCGACCGCCGCGCCGATCGAGGAGATCCACGTGCCGACCGTTCGAGTCGCTTCTGAGTCGTTCACCGTGCAGTGCCCCGGGCTCCCCGATGTCGTCGTCGCTCGCGCCGGCGATGCAACCACGCAGCGCGATCTCCTCTGCTCCGCGTTGCGCGCCTCCAAGGCGATCGCCGTCGACAACCAATCGGTGCAGATCCAGCCGTCGTCGACGACGCGCTACCACGAGATCGTCTGGGTCATGGACTGCGCGCGTGACGCCGGTCTGACCGAGACCGCGCTGCTCTCGACCGGCGACTCGACGGACGACTCGACGAACGAAGGGAGATAGCCGATGCAGCTCCGCTCGACTCGTGGTCTCACTCGCAGGCTTCGCGGATCGCGCTCCCCTTCCGCCCGCCTCGGTCAGAGCGCCGAGCGCGGACCGGTCACGCTGCGCCTCAACTCGTTCATGGACATCCTCACGATCCTGCTGCTGTTCCTCTTGAAGAGCTTCGTCGCCGAAGGCGAGTCGGTCACGCCGACGCCCGGCGTCTCCCTGCCCTATTCGGCGGGACGCGACACGCCGCCGGCCTCGATCGTGGTCGGGATCTCGAACGACGCGATTCTCCTGGGTGGCCAGACCGTGAGTCGCATCTCTGATCTGCACGCGAGCGACGGGCTCATCATCGCGCCGCTCGCCGCCGCGCTCGAGCAGGTCCGCGTGCAGCAGGCGGAGCAGGCGCAACTGCGCGGCGAAGAGCTCGCCCTTCGTCCCGTTTCGATCCAAGGAGATCGAGACATGGAGTTCATGCTGCTCGAGCGGGTCATGGCGACGTTGGCCGAGAGCGGCTACGAGACCGTTTCGCTGGCGGTCGTGGAGGCTTCATGAACGCACACGCCTCCTCTCGTCCGCTCTGGTCGTTCGCGCCCGCTGTTCCCGCGGCCTATCGCACGAGTTGGTGGGACGGACTCGACGCGCGGCTCCGTCGCACCTTCGCCGGCGCCGCCGCGGTCGGCGCTGTGCTGCTCATCATCGTGCAATTCACACCGCCGCAACCGGAGATCGTCTCGGTCTCGCAGGTGTCGGAGCAGTTCGCGCGCCTGATCCTCGACCCGCCGAAGCCGCGCACGCCCGCCGTTGTCTCGCCGCCGAGCGCGCCGGCTTCGACGCCTGGCCGCGGCGCCCCCAGGCTCGAGTCGACCGTGCCGCCGAAGCCGTCGCCGGCGCCGCCTCCATCTCTTCCCCGCTCGGAACCCGCGATCGGCGGTCGACGGGTGAGCGCGCCGATGGCGCCCGATGTCGGCTCGGCCGGTCGCGACCGCGCGCAGCGAGAGGTGACGCAGCAGCTCGCCGCGACGACTGCGTCGGTGCGATCGACGCTGGCGGGACTGTCGTCGTCGCTCTCGTCCACCAACTCCTCCGCCTCCGCTCCTGCGCGCAAGCCGGACGCTTCAGGCGCTGGACGCACGCTGAGCCGCGATGCACGCAGCGCAGCCGAGGTGTCCAGCGGCGGCGCGCCGAAAGGCGACCTCGCGGGCTCGGCGGTCGGGAGTTCCACCGTCGGGATCGCCGCGGTCCTCGACGTCAAAGGCAGCGGCGGTTCGACCGCAGGCCCGAGCGCCGGGGGCCGTCGCGGTCGATCGAGCGAGGCGGGCGCCGCCGCCGCCGCCGGCGCCGACGGATCGAGCGGAGGCCGCTCGCAGTCGTCGCTCCTGGGCATCGTTCGCAGGTACGCGGCCGGCATCCAACTCTGTTACGACGACGAGCTGCAGCGATCGCCCGGCCTGCGCGGCAAACTCAGCATCACGATGACCGTCACTCCCCTCGGCGAGGTCTCCGCGGCCCAACTCGTGGAAGACACGCTCGGCTCCACGCGCGTCTCCGAATGCGTGCTGGGTCAGGTGCGCGGTTGGCGCTTCCCCGCCGCGACGGGCGGCGATACCTCGTTCACGGCGCCGTTCGTCTTCACTCCGCCCGCCACCGGGAAGTGACGCGCGATCGGACGGTCACACGGCGCCGCGCGCCAATCCGAGCAGCCGATCGAGGATCTTCTCGCCGTCGGCCCTCAGTCCGTTGTGGTCGTACTCGTTCGTGATCCAGGGACGCAGCCCGCGAATCGTCGCCGCCGCATCTTCGGAGTACCGCGCTTCGACATACAAATCGTCGGTATAGATCGCCGCGGCGGCCGGAACCGTGTTCTCCCGCAACCGCGCCGGATCGTAGACCTGTCCCCAGTCGGTCCGCTCGGCCAGGAGATGCGCCGCCTCCCGCATCGGGACCAACGCCTTCATCTCGTCGAACATCCAGGGATAGACCATCTCACCCGTGAAGAGCGGCGTCTCCAGGTCGTCGAACTCGGGGAACACGCCGCGGATCCGATCGGCCGACCAACGCGTGGCCGACCCGTGCGCGTAGATCGCCTCCTGCAAGAGCGCGTAGATCGGGTTGCGCTCGAAGGTCGAACTGCGTTCGATGTCGAGCAAGAAGGCCGGCTGGAGCGCGTCGTTCTCGGCGCTGCTCGCGCGCTCGAGGAACGCGCCTTCCAATAGATAGTGCACCGTCTCGAAGCCGTCGCTCATGCCGAACACCATCCCGAGCTGCTGCACGCGTCGCGGTGTGAGCGGATCACCGTTCGAGAGCCGCACATCCCCCCGACCGACCCGGCGCAGTAGATGCCGCAGCAGCTCGCGATCTTCGGGATAGCGTTCGAAGTAGCGCGCATTCCGGCTCGCGGTGCGGCGATACGTGGCGCGGTAGACATCGTCGGCCGTGGCCGTCAGCGGCGGCAGTCCACCGGTGAAGAGAGCCGCCTCCAGCCCTTCGGGAGCGACCGAGAGATAGTGGGTCGCGAGGTACCCGCCCCAACTCTGTCCCAGCACCGTCCACTTCGTCGACTCACCGCAGAGGCGACGACGGATCCACTCGCAGTCGCGGATGATCTGTTCCTGTCGGAAGCAAGCCAAGTAGGCAGCCTGCGCCTCGGGATCACCGATCCGCAGGACCGACGCCCCATGGACCGGCGTGCTGCGTCCCGTCCCTCGCTGATCGAGCAAGACGACGCGGAACTCCTGCAGCGCGCGCTTCAGCCAACCGGAGTTGGTGAGAGGGCGCGGGGCTTCGTAGCCGGGGCCGCCTTGCAGGAAGACGAGCCAGGGGAGCGGGAGATCTAGCTTGTCGATCGCGACCACTTCGCGGGCGAAGACGGTGATCTCGCCGCGCTTCGCATTCCCGTGGTCGAGGGGGACGCGATACTCGTGGTCGGTGAGAGCGAGGCCGGGGATGCGGTGTTGGGTCGACATGGGTGCAGAAGATATCAGAGCATCGCGCACCGGCTGCGCGATGTTCAGGCCCCCTCGTACGCCTGCTTCAACCAGCCGATCAGCTCCTTGTCGACGTCCTTCGCGCTCGCCACGCGCACGCGGTGAGAGACCATCGAATTGAAGCTGCCCGACGCCTCCAGCCGATCGGTCGGCGCCGTCCCCTTCAAGTTGATGCCGACGTCGATCCGCGTCGCCGTCGTCGGTTGGATGAGCGCGAACTGCTTGTTGCGCCGCACACTCACGTAGGTCTTCTTCGGCGACACCTCCACGTCCTTCCCGAACGCGGCGATCTTCGCGAGCAGGCTCTCGTAGATCGGCCTCAGCTCACCCTTCGGACCCGCGTACTGCGCATCGACCAGCGCGTCGTCCGCCCCTTCTCCTTTGTCCATGACCCGCGAACCGAGCGCCGTGAGCGCCACCAGATTCGCGTAGCCATGGCCCAGCGCATGCTCTCTCTTCAGGAACGACACGATCAGCCCGTGCTTGGCGTGCCCGCTCTTCTTCGCGAGCGCGACCCACTGTTCGAGGCTCTTGCCCGTCTTCTCGGGCATGTTACGGATCATCGACGCGGTGGCGTCATCGGGAGACGAGGGCATCTGGACCTCCGGGGCTGCGTGGACTAGGCGGACTGGGCGGACTGGGCGGCTTCGCACCGTTCGACACTCTATTCCAGGAAGCCGCGCGATCGTTTGGGGCAACTCGCCCGAACCGGCGCATTCGCGCCGCGACGATCCGCGTTGATCCATGTCATGCGGGGCCGAGATTCGGCCCCCCTCTGATAGACTTGGCCGTGCGGTTTCCCTGGATGGTTTTCCTTATGTCTGCCCTGCGCGCCGCCTCGACCTCTCTTTCGTGGGCCCTCCTGCTCGCTGGGACGGTGCTCTTCGCACGCCCCGCCGCGGCTTCGCCCGACAATTTCGAGTCCTCTCCGGTCCATCCGATCGAACTGACGCCGGACGGCGCCCGCCTCGTCGTGGCGCACACGGCCGACGCCAGCGTTGTCGTCTTCGACGCGACCACCCAGCCGCCGACCCGACTCATCACGTTGCCGGTCGGTCTCGAACCGGTTTCCGTGCGCGCTCGCACCGCGACCGAGCTGTGGGTCGTCAATCACGTCTCCGACTCGATCTCGATTCTCGATCTGGTCTCGGGCAACGTCGTCCGCGTGTTGTCGGTGGGCGACGAACCGACCGACGTGCTCTTCGCCCACGGCCGCGCCTTCGTCTGCGTGAGCCGCGAGGCGGTGCTGCGCGTCTTCGACCTCTCGAACCTCGACGCGCCGCCGATCGATCTCCCGCTCCCTCAATGCGCGCCGCGTTCACTCGAACTCTCACCCGACGGTGCGCGGATCTACGTCGCCGCCTTCGAGAGCGGCAACCGAACGACCGCGCTTCCCGGCGCGCTCGTCACCGCGGGCGGCGGACCGCCTCCACCGAATCCACCGATGGACCTCACGCTGCCCACTCCGCCCGAAGTCGCGCTCATCGTCCAACACGACGGCCTGCACTGGCGCGATGAGCTCGGACGGGATTGGGATGCGTTCACTCCCTATCTGCTCGCCGACGCCGATGTGATCGAGATCGACGTCGCGTCGCTCCTGGAGACGGGGCGATGGAGCGGCGTCGGCACGAGCCTCTTCGATCTCGCGGTCATCCCGAGCAGCGGCGAGATCTGGGTCTCGAATCTCGAGGCGATGAACCAGATCCGCTTCGAGCGGAATCTCCGCGGACGTTTCGTCGACAACCGCGTCACGCGCATCGATCCGACGAGCGGTCTGGTCACGCCGGTCGGTCTCAATCCGCATGTCGATCACGGCGATCCGGAGGGAAACCCCGGGGAACGGGCGCTCAGTCTCGCGCTGCCTCTGGATCTCGCCGTGCGCGCCGACGGCAGCCGTCTCTTCGTCGCCGCCCAGGGATCGAACAAAGTCGGCGTTCTCGACCAAGACGGCATCGTCCTCGGGCGCATCCAAGTCGGAGAAGGCCCCTGCGGACTCGCGCTCGACGAGGCGCGCGACGCTCTCTACGTCTACAACCGTTTCTCCAGCAGCGTGTCGTGCGTCGATCTCAGCGCCGAAGTGGTCTCTGAAGTCTCCCTCGGCTTCGATCCGAGCAGCGCCGCCGCACGCCATGGGCGCAAGGACTTCTACGGCGCCGAGACCAACTCCGCGCATGGCGACGTCGCCTGCGCGAGCTGCCATCTCTTCGCCGGCAGCGACGGCCTGGCGTGGGATCTCGGAGATCCGCAGGGCGAGTTCATCCCGCCGCTCGGCGATGACTTCACCGGCTTCCATCCCATGAAAGGCCCGATGGTGACGCAGCCGCTGGCCGCCCTCGAAGAGACCGAGCCGCTGCACTGGCGCGGCGATCGAGGCTCACTCGAGGACTTCAACTCCGCCTTCGTCACGCTCATGGGTCGCACCACGCAGCTCTCGCAGAGTGAATTCGCCGCCATGGTCGACTTTCTCCTGACGATTCGCCAGGCGCCGAATCCGTTTCGCGCGCTCGACGGCGGACTCCTCGATCAGGTCGAAGGGGCCGACCCGGCGCGGGGCGGAGAGTTCTTCCGTTTCGGCAATCTGACCGAAGCGGGCGACTGCGCCGCCTGTCATACCGGACCGACCGGCGAGAGCGGGAACCTCACCCCCGGTTTCGTCATCGGATCATCGCAAGATTTGGACATCCCGCAGCTCCGCGCGATCTATCGCAAGCGCGGCTTCGATGAGCAAGCCGCCGTCAACCTCCGCGGTTTCGGATTCACGCACGACGGCGCCCAATCGCTCGACGGCTTTCTGAGGCAGTTCAGATTCAAGCTCGGGAACGATGCGCTGCGCGCCGACATCACCGCGTTTCTCGTTTCGTTCGACACGAACACACACGCCGCCGTTGGCGTTCAGTGGACCGCGCGCGGCGGGGCCCAGTGGGGCGACGAAGGCGACGACCGGATGTCGACCTTGCTGGCTGAAGCGTCCGAGGGATCGATCGGACTCATCGCGAAAGGACTCGACGAGTCCGGGCTCCTCCGAGGCTGGTTCTACGATCCGAGCGCGGCCGCGTTCGTCTCCGATCGGATGGCGGAGCCGCTGCTCTCGTGGTCGGAACTCCGATCGCTGGCGGCGCCCGGCCGCGAGATCACGTTCACCGCGGTCGTCTCCGATACCGAAGTGCGCCTCGGGATCGACCGCGACACCGACGGCGTCAGGGATCGGGACGAGCGTGACGCAGGGACGGATCCCAACGATCCGCTCTCTTTCCCGGACGTCGTGGCTGTCGACTCGGGCCAGCCGGCGCCGCGAGAGGCGCGTCTCGAGGTGGTCGGCCGCAACCCGGCGGTCATCTCCACCGCGTTCCGCTTCACGTTGCCTTCGGACGAGATATCGCGGGCGCGCGCGCGACTTCGAGTGCTGGATGTCTCCGGTCGCTCGCTGCTCGCCTTCGATCTCCGGTCCGCCGATCGCTCCCTCGACCGCACCGCCGTCGCCACGGAACTCACCTGGGACCTGCGCGACGCGCGCGGCGTGCGTGTCCCCGCCGGCGTCTACTTCGTGCGGTTGGAAACGGAAACAGCGGCGGCGACGTCCGCGCTGACGCGCAAGATCGTCGTCGCCCGCTAGCGTCGGGGGTTCAGGGCGCGCCTAGCCGCGCCTAGCCGCGCGCCTTGATCGCGTCGCGGATCTCGGTCAGCAGCTTCTCTTCGTTCGTGGGACCGGCCGGCGGCGCGGGCGGCGCCACTTCTGCCCTCTTCATTTGGTTGATCCCCTTCACGAGCATGAAGATCACGGACGCCACAATGAGGAAGTCGACGATCGCCTGAATGAACTTGCCGTAGCCGATGACGACCGCTTCCGCGCCGTCGGCCGCCGGCTTCAGCACCACCGCGAGGTTCGAGAAGTCGACGCCACCGAGGGCGAGACCGATCGGGGGCATGAATACATCCCCCACGAGCGAAGTCACGAGTTTGCCGAAGGCGGCGCCGATGATCACACCCACGGCCAGATCGATCACGTTCCCCTTGACCGCAAATTCCTTGAACTCTTGGATGATCCCGGCCATCACAGCCCCTTTCTTCACAAGTCGTCCGCGCAGTGTCGGGCGACCTCCGGGATCCGTCAATCAGGTGGGCGATCTCGCTCGGGTTGCCTGCGCCGAGGGATCTCGTCATCCTTTGTCGTGTGCCATGAAAGGAGTGCGCTCATGAGTACCGCGTTCGACCGGTTTCACGCCTGGGAACAAGCGCAGATTCGAGCCACTCCGATCGACATCGCGCGGAACTATCGGATCGTCGAGGCTCTCTTGCACGAGGCGCGGGCCCTCGGGTTCTTCCCGCCAGCCGATCTGATGGACGGACTCGACGTCGACCTGCGCTGGGCTCGCGCGAATCGTGTTCTGGCCGAGTTCATGGCATCCGAGTCATAGAAGTAGGGGCCCCACGTGTTCACCGAACTGATCATTCGCTTGGCGGGCGCCCTCGACGCGCACGGCATTCCGTACATGCTCATCGGCGGACAGGCCGTGCTCGTCCACGGTGAGCCCCGCATGACCCGAGACGTGGACGTCACTCTCGGTGTCGACATCGACCGGCTGGATGCGGTGCTGCGGGCAGTCGGCGCCGCCCAGCTGACTCCCCTCGTCGATCCCGCCACCTTCGTCAAGGAAACCAACGTTCTCCCGTGTGCGGGCGGCGACAGCGGCATCCGCGTCGATCTGATCTTCTCGTTCTCGCCGTTCGAACGACAGGCGATCGACCGGGCGGTCTCTCGCCGTCTCGGTTCGCTCGACGTGCGATTCATCTCCGTCGAAGACTTGATCATCCAGAAGTTGGTGGCGGGTCGGCCGCGGGATCTGGATGACGCCGCGAACGTCCTCCTGAAGAACCCAGGACTGAACCGAACGCACGTCGAGCAGTGGCTCGGGCAGTTCGAAGCCGCGCTGGGGGAGCCATTCCTCGTCCGATGGCAGTCCATCCAGTAGCATCCAACTCACCCTATGTCGCACTTCCTCGAGTTTTCGGGATCCGACCGCCGGACGGTGCGCGCGAACTGGCATGTCGCGCTGAGTGAACGCGCACAGCTCGAGGGGCCGACCGCGGAGGGACTGCCCGATTCCGCGCTCCCTCCGCCGTCCGCGAATGACGCGCACGCCCCGTGGGTCGTCGTCTGCCACGGCTTCAAGGGATTCCGAGCGTGGGGCTTTTTCCCTTGGCTCTGCGATCAGCTCGCGCAGGCCGGCTTCCATGCGCTGCGGATCGACTTCTCGCACAACGGCGTCGAGGAAACCGACTTCGACCGCCTCGATCTCTTCGCGATCGATACGCCGAGTCGACATCAAGAGGATCTGCAGGCGGTCTTGGCCGAGGTCGATCGCATGTGCCGCGCCGATGGCGCCCCCGCGGCCGACGCTGCGGGCGCCGCAGCGCCCGGTCCCCGCATCGCGCTCGTGGGCCACAGCCGCGGCGGCGCCGACGCGCTCCTCTGCGCCGCGCGCAACCCGCGGGTGAAGGCAGTGGTCACCCTGGCCGCGACCGCCGACTTGAGCCGCGGCTTCGATCTCTCCGAAGAAACACTCCGTCGGGTGGGCCACATCCCCGTCCCGAATGCGCGCACCGGACAGACCATGCCGGTTACGCGGCTCTTCGTCGACGACTCCGCTCGGCATGATGTCGTCGCGGCCGCGCGCGCGCTGGCTGGCCGACCGCTCTTGCTCATCCATGGAAGTGACGACGAGGCGGTTCCGGTCGAGGATGCGCATCGGCTGGCGGCGGCGCATGGCGCGGCCGAGCTCTTGGTGATCGATCACGCTCGCCACACCTTCGGCGGCGTGCATCCATTCGCCGGACCGACGAACGCCCTGGACACACTCGCCGACCGCATGATCGCCTTCCTCGGGCGAACGCTGGGCTGAGCGACGCGAAGCACGGACACGAGAGGAACAGGCTCACGGGAGGATCGATGGAGACCCGGATCGAAAAGGACTCGATGGGAGAGATGAGCGTGCCGGTCGACGCGCTCTATGGGGCGACGACCCAGCGCGCGGTGGAGAACTTCCCGATCAGCGGCCGGCCGTTCCCTCGTCCCTTCCTGGCTGCGCTCGGTCGCATCAAGATGGCGTGCGCTGAAGTGAACCTCGAAGCGGGCGCGTTGACCGAGGAGATCGGCCACGCGATCCGGCAGGCCGCCTGGGAAGTCGCCGAAGGGCGTCTCGACGCGCACTTTCCGATCGATGTCTACCAGACCGGCTCGGGCACCTCGTCGAACATGAACGCCAACGAGGTGATCGCCAATCGTGCTTGTCAGATCTTGGGCGCGCCGATCGGTTCGCGCGACCGCATCCACCCGAACGATCACGTCAACCGCGGGCAATCGAGCAACGACGTCATTCCGACCGCGCTCCATGTCGCCTGCGCGGTCGAAGTGAAAGAGCGGCTGCTCCCGGCGCTCGAGTTCCTCCGCATGTCGCTCGAGCGCAAGTCGCGCGAGTTCGACGATGTCCTCAAGATCGGCCGCACCCATCTGCAAGACGCGACGCCCGTGCGCCTCGGTCAGGTTTTCGCCGGCTATCAGGCGCAGATCGTCCGGTCGATGGCGCGGCTCGAGTCGACGATGCCGCGGATGTGCGAGTTGGCTCTGGGAGGCACCGCCGTCGGCACCGGCATCAACTGCCCACCGGGCTTCGCCAAAGCGGCCATCGCCAAGCTCGCGACCGAGACGCGCGTTCCATTTCGCGAGGCCGGCAATCACTTCGAGGCGCAGGCGGCGCGCGACGCGGCGGTCGAACTCTCCGGCGCGCTCAAGACGGTGGCGGTCGCGTTGACGCACATCGCGAACGACCTGCGCTGGCTCGGCTCCGGTCCCCGCTGCGGAATCGGAGAGATCCAACTTCCCGAGACGCAGCCGGGCTCCTCGATCATGCCGGGCAAGGTGAACCCGGTCATCCCCGAGGCGCTCCTCCAGGTCTGCATGAAGGTGATCGGCAACGACGTCACGGTCACGATGGCCGGCGCTTCCGGCGTCTTCGAACTGAACGTGGCGATTCCCGTCATGGCCGACTCGCTGCTGGAGTCGATCCATCTCCTCTCCAACGCCACGCGCGTCTTCACCGATCGTTGCGTCGACGGCGTCGAGGCCGATCGGGAGCGTTGCGCCGAACTGATCGAGCGTTCGCTCATGCTCTGCACCGCGCTGGCGCCGGTCATCGGCTACGACAAGGCCGCGGCGATCGCGAAGAAGGCGCACGCCGAGCGCAAGACGGTTCGGCAAGTCGCGACCGAGATGGGCATCGAGAACCTCGATCAGCTCCTGGATCTGCGGAGCATGACGTGAGATCTCGTTCCCGGCCGGCAGCGCGAGGCGGTCGATGACGGTCGATTGGGGCTCGGTCTTCGCGTTCCGCGAGTCCTGGCTCGAGCTGTTCCTGCGCGGGACCGCGATCTACTTCGGGCTGATCGTGATCGTGCGCGTCCTCGCCAAGCGCCATCTCGGCGCCCTGACGGTCCCCGATCTCCTCGTCGTCGTGCTCTTGGCCGACGCCGCGCAAAACGGAATGTCCGGCAACCATAGCTCCGTCTCGGAGGGGCTGTTCCTCTGCGCCGTGATCGTCGGATGGAGTCGAGGCGTCGATCTGCTCGCTTATCGCTTCGGGTTCATCCGAAGGCTGGTCGAGTCCCCCCCGCTTCCACTGGTCGACAACGGAAAGCTGAACCGGCGAAACCTGCGCGCTGCTTACCTGACCGAGGACGAACTGCTCGCCCAGATCCGCGAACAAGGGGTCGACGGGCTTTCAGGCGTGAGACGGGCCTGGCTCGAATCGGACGGAAACATCAGCATCATTCCGAGCGAATCGCGCCGCCCTTGAGGCCCGATCGAACTCTGGTCGCTCAGTTCCCGATCCGTGCGACGCCGCCCGTCGCTGTCATCCGCATCGGCTTTGTGAGGAGCAGATTCTCTGGGTAGGCGCCGGCCTGGATCCTCATCTCCGACCGCGGGAAGATCACGCCGTGGGCCGCGGCCACCGTTCGGAATGGGCAGGACGGCTCGCCCGGCGAACACGGGCTGTTCCGATCGACGCGCCAGACGTTCGTGTAGTGGTAGAGTTCCACGTCATCGAAGGCCTCGTTGTCCAGCATGAACACGTGGAGCTGGCCGCTGATGTTGGGGGCGCGACCGTCGTCGAGATCCCACACGGTGAGTCCTTCGGGTTCCCCGTCCCAGACCGTCGAGTAGTCATAGTTGAAGTAGCCGTATCCGTTCGTGGAGTGGGCCACCCGGCGCCAGGTCGTCGTGTCCATGACGTGGATGCCTTCGCTGACCATCTCCTGGTCATCGTCGTCGTGGTAGCCGCTCAGGAGATAGAGCAGCTTGCTGCCTGGGGCGAACTCGCCACCCTGCATGGTTCCGAGATCGAGCAGATTCGTCCCGCTCTCGTCGTAGATCGGGATCTCATCCAGCATGGTGATCGCCAGCTCATCGTCGTTCACGAGCCGGTCCCAATCGACGGAGTAGCGGAAGACGGAGCTCGCTCGCTGGCGGGACGAGTAGAGGAACCCGGCGTCATCGACGGCGCACCAACCGGCGTCGAACACCTGGGGAGGGAGGATGGCGTGGCTGATGTAGGCCAGATCGTAGGTGCGAAAAGCGGCGACGGCCCCGGGGAGTCCAGCCTGGTCGTTCTCGATGGGAACGAGCAAGAAAGTGCGGTTCTCGTAGCTGAAGGTCACCGGATCGCCGAAGTGTCGGTATCCAGGATCGTAGATTTCTGGGTAGGCTTCGATGCTGTTCCGAAGGACGCCGGGGTCGTCGTCTTCGACCGACCCGAGCGCATAGTGAACGGGGATCTTCCAGAGATCCTCGGTCTGGGTGATGAACCAGTTGTCCTGGTCGTGACCGATGCCCTGCACGTCCTGGTCGTAGGGCGGGTTCCCGCTGGGGTAGTCGAACCCGGCCCGGTAGAGGCAGTACGCCTGGTAGTCATCCTCGGCGGCCCGCGCCTCCGCGCAGCATCCCGCGACGACGCCAACGACGACGAGCAGGGGGTAGAGGATGCGATTTCTCTGCGACAAGGCACTCACGGTGACGCCCTCCGTTGCTGGCCGGATACTCTTCACTGCAGGTTCACGAGGACCAGGACGAGGCTGCTTCCCTCTGCCAGCTCTTCCATCGCCTTACCGATGATCGCGCCATGGGCGCGCGCCGGATCCGAGGCGCCCCTCGCGAACCCCGGCGCGTCGGAGGTCGTCAAGAGATCGCCGGGCCGGATCGAGCCGCCGCTCGGGCCGCCGCATGCTCCCTCGCTTTCTGGCTGTCGATGGATGAACAACTGACGGGGCCAAAAGCGCACAGGGGATCCGCGTGGATCGCCCCGGGTGGCGCGAAGTCGGGATCAGGTTCGTGAGTGATCCGGGCCGGCACTCGCCACGACGTCGTAGCAATGAAACCGCTGCATCCCGTCGAATGCCGTCGGTCGATCCTGGTCGCGCTCGACGATCTGGAACGAGAGCGGCGGCAACCACTGCTCGAGTTGCTCGCGCGTCACGATGGAGATCTCCGAGCGACCTGCCCAGGCGTGACGCGGACCGTAGAAATCGGCCGCGAAGACTCCGTCCTTTCGTAGCGCCTGCTTGATACGCCCGATCAGCGGCGGCAGATCGACGTGCGGACAGAACGGCAGGCTCAGGCTCGCCCAGACCAGGTCGCACTCCGGGAGCGTGACTTCGGAGAACGACGCGGCCTGGGTCGTGAGACGCTCGCGCGCCTCCACCGGAACGCGCTCGGTCACGACGCGAAGCGCCGACTCCTGGGCGTCGACCGCGAGTCCCGGCGCGCGCCCCTCCGACCGCCACATCTCGAGCAGCGCACGCAGCGCGAGCCGCGGTTCGCGCCTCCCGGACTTCTCGTAGTACTCATCCCAACGCGACAGCCAGTCCGCCGGAGGAGGCGAGTCAGGCGAGTCAGGCGAGTCGGGCGAGTCGTTCGCTTCAGGCGCCATGACGACCGGCCACTTCATCCGCCGCGCGGCGTAGACGGAGGGTGATCTCGTCCATCCATTCGCGATGCTCGGGCTTCATGACGCAGGCGCGCAGACAGACAACGGCCGACTCGTCCCACGTCTCGATCGCTCCACAAGACTCCACCATCGCGCGCGGGAACGTCGCGACCGCCAGATGCAAGTCGTGCTCGGCCGCCGCATCGAAGATGTCGTAGGCGAGACCGGAGGACTCCGACGCGCTCTTCGCGCGCACCGCCCAGACGACGATGTCGAGTTCAGGCGCGAAGATCGGCGCGAAGCGGTCGCCGAAGTCGGCGACGAGCCTGGCGTGCAGTTCGAGCGCGCCCGCGCGCCCCGCTTCCAGCATCTGGGCGAACTCTCCGCCGTAGACCAGCGGCAGCATCTCCATGGTCGTCCAGAGCGCGACCGCCGCGGCCCCGGGGCGAGAGCACTCCAGAGAGATCTCGCCCAAGTGCAACTCCTCCGAACTGAAGTAGGTGTAGGGGGAGTCGTGCTTGTACAAGCGACCGACCGCCGGATCGCGGAAGAGTACACACCCGCACCCATACGGCTGGAGCCCGTGCTTGTGCGGATCGATCACGATCGAATCGACATCCGACATCGCCTCGAAAGCGCGCCGCGTGGCGGGCTCCAAGTTCGACGCCAACGAGAAGTACCCGCCGTACGCAGCATCGGCATGTACTCGCGCGCCGGTGCGGCGTGCGAGCTCTAGTATTTCCGGTAAGGGATCCACCACCCCCGCCGCCGTCGTCCCCATCGTCGCGACCACCGTCCCGACCAACCCCTCTCCCAGCGTCTGCTCGAGCGCCTTCAAGTCCATTCTCCCGGATGCGTCCACCGCGATCGACTTGTACGGCATGTCCAAGACCGCCGAGAGCCGCGCGTGCGTGTAGTGCGCCTGCGTCGAGGCAGCGACGGCGAGCGCGGGGCGGAGCTCGCGCGCGATCCAGAGCGCTTCGAAGTTCGCCATCGTCCCGCCGCCGCAGAGATGCCCGAGATGTGTCTCCCAGCCGAACATGCGCGCGATCCCCGCCACCGCTTCTTTCTCCATCGCGGAGCTGGCGCGACCGCCGTCGAGCGCGTGATTGTTCGGATTGAGCGACATGGCGAGTGCGTAGGCGAGCCGAGCCACAGGATGCGGAGGCTTCAGCATCTGCCCGATGTAGAGCGGATGGTGGTACGGATAGTTGTCGTGCAGCCGCTCGGCGGCGGCCAGCAACACCGCGCGCATACGCTTCACATCGCCGTCCCCTTCGTCGAGTCCCTCGAATCCGGCTTCGAGCGCGCGGAACGCCTCGGCCAAGAGCTTCAGTTGTGCTTTCGTGTCGATCACGACGTCTCCGATCGATCGGGCCAGGGAAATCGCTCCGCGACCGCGCGCTTCTCTCCCTCGACCGAGAGCAAGACGCCGATCGTGATCAGGACCCCCCCCGCGATCGTGAACCGCGTGATCTCCTCGTGCAGCACGAGCCATCCGAGGAGCGCGCCGACCAACGGCTGGATGTTCACATAGACCGCGATCTGCGTGGCGTCCAGGTGCTTCATCGCCCGATTCCACCAGTAGTAGCTCAGCAACGAAACGAAGACGCCCAAGTAGAGGACCCAGAGCATCGCGGGCCAGAACGTCTCGGCCCGGAGCGGAAAGTTACGCAGTTCGAACGGCGTCAGGATGAGGAATCCGATCCCCGCGAAGCCGTTGACGAGCGCCGTGACCTGCAATGACGAGTGTCGCGTCAGCACGCGCTTACCCACGACTGAGTAGGCCGCGAAGCAGAGTCCCGCCGCGATCAGGAGCAAGTCGCCCCACAGATGCTCGGAGTAGACCGCCGTGACGAAGGGGATGCCGTTAGACGCGATCACCGTCGCGCCGCAGAGCGCGGCGCCGAACGCGCCGAGGGTCCAGGCGCTCAACTTCTCGCGCAGGAAAGCGACCGAGAGCAGCAAGATGAAGACCGGCTCCACCCCGATGAAGAGCGCGCCGTTGGTCGCCGAGGAGAAGTGGATTCCCCACATGCTCAGGTAGATCGCGGCCCCCAGCCCGATCAGCGACATGACCGCGATCGCGCGAAGATCGGCCCGGTCGAAGCTCTTCCCGAGTTCGCCCCGCTGTTTCTCGCGCCAGAGAAATGGCGCCAGCACGGTGAGGCAGACGATCACCCGCAGGAGCAAGGTGAGCGCCGGGGGCATCCCCTCCATGGCCTTCTTCATGCCGAGATACGAGGTCGCGCCGACCACGTTCGCCAGCACGATGTAGAGGATGCCGGGGTTCACGCCGAGAGCCATGGCGCGGGAGTCTAGGATATCCTCCGAAACGGATGTCTTCTGAATTGCCCTCCGGTACGCCGCGCACGGCGCCGACCCTCGTCGAGATGCTCCGGCGAGCGGCCGCCCGTTTCGGCGACCGACCCGCCTACGCCATCCGACGCAGCCGTGAACAGTGGGATCCCCGCAGCTTCCACGCGCTCCACGAAGATGCGCTCGCGCTCGCGACCGCGCTCATCGACCTGGGACTCGAGCCGCAGCAGACGGTCGGACTGCTCTCCGAGAGCGCGTACGAGTGGCTCGTGGCTAGTTTCGGGATCGCCTTCGCCGGTGGACTCGACGTCCCTCGCGCGGTCGAGACGCCCGACGATAGCCTGATCGCGATCCTCACCCACGCTGAGGTCGAGCTCTGTTTCGCGCAGACCACCGCGCTCGCGCAACGCCTCGAACGATTGGCGGCCGCGTTGCCGCGGCTGCGGCAAGTGATCGTGATGGAGTCCGCGCCGCCGCCGCGACTCGATCTCGCCTCGCTCCTCGGACGAGGACGCGCACTCCGCGCGAACGGCGATCGCCGCGCCGAGGCGCGCGCCGCCCGCGTCCAGCCCTCGGATCTCGCCACGCTCATCTACACCTCGGGCACCACCGGTCGTCCCAAGGGAGTCGAGCTGACGCACGCCAACCTCACTTCGCAGCTCAGGTCGCTTCCGGTGGAGATCGGACCCGACGACCGGCTGCTCTCGATCCTTCCGGTCTGGCACGCCTACGAGAGGATCTTCCTGCTCGTCTCGATCAGCCACGGCGCCTGCACCTATGCCTCCAGCGTGCGCACCGTCTCCGACGATCTCACCGTCGTCCGGCCCACGTTCCTGGCTTCGGCGCCTCGCCTCTGGGAGTCGATCCATGCGCGGATCCAGAAGAAACTGGCCTCGGCGCCGGGGCTGCGACGCCGGCTCTTCGCGCTCGCCTACGGCGTCGCTCGACGCGCGTACAGCTCGCGGGAGTTCCTGCGAGGTCGCCATCTCGATCTCGAAGCACGCGGCCGCGTCCACCCAGCGCTGCTGGGAACGGGCCACGCCGTGCGCCTCGCACTCCTCGCCCTTCCGTGGTGGATTCTCGATCGCCTCATCCTGCGCAAGGTGCGGGCGATTCTCGGCGGCCGGTTCCGGGGGACCGTGTCGGGCGGCGGCGCGCTGCCGCGCCATGTCGACGTCTTCTTCAACACGGTCGGAATCCCCGTGCTGGAAGGATATGGACTGACCGAAACCTCGCCCGTGCTCGCGGTGCGCACCTTCGATCAACTCGTCATCGGCACGGTGGGACCGATCTTCCCCGGAACCGAACTGCGCATCGTGGAGCCGGGCGGCGATTCGGTGCTCTATCCCGATCCCGAGCATCCTCGCGGCGGCCGCTCCAGGGTTGGCGAGATCGTCGTCAAAGGACCGCAGGTCATGCGCGGCTATCGCAACGATCCAGAGGCGACGCGCGCCGTCTTGCGCGACGGCTGGCTCCGCACCGGCGACCTTGGTTTGGTCACCGGGGACGGTTCACTGCGCATCGTCGGGCGCCTGAAGGACACGATCGTGCTGCGCAACGGCGAGAGCGTCGAGCCGTCCCCGATCGAGGCCGTCCTCTCGGCCTCGCCGCTCATCGATCAGTGCATCTTGGTGGGACAGGACCAGCGCTTCGTGGCCGCGCTCGTGGTCGGCTCGCTGGAGGAGTTCGCCGCGCGCGGGATCGCGGCCGACTCGCACGCCGCGCTCGCCGCCGATCGAGCGGCCGCGCGCCTCATCGAGGAGGAGCTCACGCGCATCTTCTCCGGGCATTCCGGATTCCTCGCGCACGAGCGCCCTCGCACGGCCCGCCTCCTGCCCGCCGCGTTCTCCGTCGGCGCCGAGCTGACGCCGACCTTCAAACTCCGCCGATCGGTCATCGCCGAGCTCTACCGCGACCTCGTCTCTGGGATCTACGAACGTGATCCGATAGGCTGATTCCCATTCGTTGTTCGACCCGAGATCGAGGAGAACGCATCGATGGAGCCGACCACCCGCGAGCGCGCCGCCATCCCGGAGCGCTTCAAGTTCGATCTCCGTCGGATCTACCCCGACTGGACCGCCTGGGAATCCGACCTCGCGCGACTCGAGAGCGGCATCGACCGATTGGCCGCCCTCCAGGGATCGCTCTCGCAGGGACCGGCCGCGCTCGTCGTCGCGTATGCGTTGATCGACGATCTCATGGTCACGATGCTCAAGCTCCACCGCTACGCGCAGCTCACTCGCGACACCGATTCACGCGACAACGTGATCGGCGCGCGGCTGCAGCAGTCGCAGGGCGCCGGCTCGCGTTTCCAGACGGCGGTCTCCTGGTTCATTCCGGAGTTGCTCGCGATCCCTTGGAGCGAGATGGAGCACTGGATCGAGACGACCCCAGAGCTACGGCCTCGGCGCTTCCCGATTTCCGAAGCGTATCGGCAACAGGCGCACGTCCTGCCCGAAGAACAGGAGCGATTGCTCTCGCTCGGCAGCCGATTCAACGAGACGCCCGCGGCGATCTACCGCGAACTGGCCACCACCGACGTCCGCTTCCCCACGATCACACTGAACGACGGATCGACGCGCTTGCTCTCCTACGGCGCGTACGCCTCGGTCATGCAGACCCGCCGCGACCAGAGTGATCGCGCTCGCGCCTCCGAGGCGTTCCACGGCGTCTTCGCCGGACACCGCAACACCTTCGCCGCGATCTACAACTCGATTCTGCAGCGCGGCTGGTTCCGAGCACGCGCGCGCGGATACGGCTCGACCTTCGAAGCGGCGCTCGATCCCAACCACGTCCCCGTCGGGGTGGTCGACAACTTGATCAAGACGGTGCGCGCCGGAGTCGGGCCGCTCCGGCGGTATCACACGCTGCGCCGCAAGCTGCTCGGGCTGTCCGAGTACCACCTCTACGACACCTCCATCCCGGTCGCCGAAACCACCAAGCGGTTCCCGTTCGACGAAGCGTGCGCCGATGTCATCGCGTCGGTGGCGCCGCTCGGATCCCGCTACCAGGACGAAATGCGGACCCTCTTGGCGGGTGGCTGTCTCGATGTCTACGAGAACGACGGTAAGCGCTCCGGCGCCTATTCGGCCGGCGTCTATGGGGTCGGGCCGTTCGCGCTGCTCAACTACACCAACGCGATGGGCGACGCCTTCACGCTGGCGCACGAGATGGGCCACTCCATGCACACCGTGCTCGCCTACGGCGCCCAGCCGTGGGCCACGGCTTCCTACACGATCTTCGTGGCCGAGGTTGCTTCGACGCTGAACGAGGCGCTCTTCCTCCAGACGCTCCTGGCCAAGACGTCCGAACCGCGCGACCGCGCGGCGCTGTTGCAGCGGCAGATCGACGCCATCACGAACACCTTCTACACCCAGACCCTCTTCGCCGATTTCGAGCGTCAGGCCCACCAGTTGGTCGAGTCGGGCGCGCCGATCACGGCTGATCTCCTCTCCGAGATCTATCTGCGCACCTTGGCCGACTACTATGGCGACGCCGTGCAGCTCGACCCCCTCTCCGGCCTCACCTGGACGCGCATCTCGCACTTCTACGATGTGCCCTTCTATGTCTACCAGTACGCGACGTCCCACGCCGCGTCGGCCCAGATCTTTGCCAAGATCAGCTCGGGCGATCCGCAGGAGCGACAAGCCTCCGTGGCGCGCCACCTCGAGTTGCTCCAGTCGGGCGGCTCGGCTCACCCGATCGAGCAACTGCGCCGCGCCGGCGTCGATCTCAGTCGGCCGGAGCCGATCGAAGCGGTCGTGCGTGACCTGGATCGTCTCCTCGATGAGTTCGAGCGCGTCACGGCAACGCTCGTGTCCGTGCCCCAGCACCAGTAACAGCGGAGATCGAAGCCATGCCCGATTCCCTCGAGACCACGCGCGATCTCCTCGCCTTCATCGACGCGTCGCCGACGCCGTTCCACGCCGTGCGCACGGCGATCGAGCGGCTGGAGCGCGCCGGTTTCTCGCCGCTGCGCGAGAGCGAGCCCTGGGTGCTCTCGTCGGGAGACAGGCGCTACGTCGTGCGCAATGACTCGTCGCTGGCTGCGTTCATCGTCGGAAGCGCGCCCGCGAGCGAGAGTGGTTTCGCGATGATCGGGGCGCATACCGACAGTCCCAACCTGCGCCTGAAGCCGATCGCCGACGTCGAGCGATGCGGCTACGCGCAGGCGTCGATCGAGGTGTATGGCGGTGTGCTCTTGAACAGTTGGCTCGATCGAGATCTCGGCTTGGCGGGTCGTATCGTCGTGCACACCGCGCGGGGGGCCGAAACCCGCCTCTACCGCAGCGCGCGCCCCCTCGCGCGTATCCCCCAACTCGCGATCCATCTCGACCGTGAAGTCAACGAACGCGGGTTGATCTTGAACAAGGAGCTGCACCTCTCGCCGGTCCTGAGCCTGGCCGTCGCCCCGTCGGCGGCGACCGCCAGCGAGCCGTGCCCTCCCGGCGGCGCGACCGGGAGCGCGACGGGCGTCCCTCCCTTCGCGGGATCGCCGCTCCTGACCTTCGTCGCGAACGAACTCGGCGTCCGACCGGACGAGATCGCGGCGCATGAGCTGATGTTCTTCGACCTCGCGCCCTCCACGCTCTCCGGATTGAACGACGAGTTCATCCACGCCCCGCGCCTGGACAACCTGGCGAGCTGCCACGCCGCGCTCGGCGCGCTCCTCCGCTCGGCCGACACGCCGCTCGACGCGACCCGCGCGATTGTCCTGTACGACAACGAGGAGATCGGATCGGCGACGCTCCAGGGGGCCTCCGGTCCATTCCTGGAAGAACTCATCGCGCGGCTGGTCCCAGCAACGTCGGCCGCCGCGGAGCGCGGCGACAACCGCACCGGTGAATCGATCGCTCGCGCCCGCGCGCGGTCGTTCTTCATCTCGGCCGACATGGCGCACGCGATCCATCCCAATTACTCCGACCGCCACGAACCGCGCCACGCGCCGCGCATCAACGACGGCCCGGTCATCAAAGTGAACGCGAATGCTCGCTACGCCACCGACGCCGAGACCTCCGCGCACTTCCAGCTCATCTGTCGCGCGGCCGAAGTTCCGGTGCAGCGCTTCGCCATGCGCGCGGACATCCCTTGCGGCAGCACCATCGGCCCTCTCGTCTCCACCCGCCTGGGCATCAAGACCGTGGATGTCGGCAACCCCATGCTCTCGATGCATTCCATCCGCGAGATGGCCGGTTCCCTCGACCCCGAGTACATGACCCGCGCCCTCACCGCGTTCTTCCGGGGAGAAGGTGGAGTGTGGATGAAGTAGCGCGCCGTTCCCGGCGCGCTGCCTCCGTAACCGCAGCCGCCCTTCTAGGCGCCGTTGTCCTCCTCGCCCCCTTCTCCACCCAAGCCCGCACCATCGAATACCGCACCCCCACCATGGGCGCCTCCGCCTCCATCCATCTCTCCGCCGCCGACTCGATCGCCGCCCTCCCTCTCGCCGAGATCGGCTTCGCCCAGTTCCGCCTGGTCGACTCGCTCCTCAGCAACTGGACCGAGACGAGCGAGATCGCGCACGTGAACCGCTCGGCCAACGAGCGGCCCGTGCAGGTCGGCGCGGACTTCGCCGTCGTCCTGGAAGAGGCGCTGCGGATCCATCGCGCGAGCGACGGCGCGTTCGATGTCACCGTCGAACCGTTGGTGCGTCTCTGGGGCTTCCTCGCCGGCAAGCCGGCCATCCCTTCGGACGACGCCATCAAGAACGCGCTGAGTCGCGTCGGCTCGGAACGCATCGTCTGGGATCGAAAGGCGCGTACGATTCGGTTCGAACCGCCCACTCCCGAACAACCGGTGCGGATCGACTTCGGCGGAATCGCCAAGGGATACGCCGTCGATGCCGCCGCCGCGATGCTGGCCCACCAGCGCGCCTCCCGTCCGCCGGACGACTTCGGGGAGCGGCCCGGCTTCCTTGTCGACATCACCGGCAACATGAAAGCGGTCGGCGTCCCGACGGGTCGCACCGCGTGGTGGATCGGCATCAGGGATCCGCGCGATCGCATGCCCTACTGCGCGCGGCTCGAGTTGCGCAGTCTCGACGCCGTCTCCACGTCAGGTCAGTACGAGCAATTCATCGCGCACGACGGTCGCCAGCTCGGTCACATCCTCGATCCGCGCACGGGCTGGCCGGTCGAGGGGCTCATCTCCGTCACCGTGGTCACTCCGAGCGCGATGACCGCGGATGCCTGGAGCACCGCGCTCTTCGTCCTGGGACCGGAGAAGGCGAGGCGCGCCGCCGCGCTCGAGGACGAGATCGCGGCCGTTCTCATTTCGCCCGGCCGACCCGGGGCCACCCCCGACACGATCTGGGTCGAGGCCCCGCTCGCCGACCGCGTCGCGCTCACCGTCGAGGCCGCGTCTCTTTTCGTCATCCGCACCTACTGACTCCGGCCGACCGGGGTCCGATGCCCCAGGGAATTCGGTCACACCGTTACCTATTCCCCTGATTCGCCTCCCTCCGGCGTCGGCCGGACGACCCTGCCCCTCCTGAACAACCACACCAACGCCCAGTACCGCAATATGTTACGAATTCTCCTGACGAATCCGGCCATCCGGCACGCCGCTTCCCTGTCCCATCCCGGGAGCAGCACAGGAGGAGCGTTGATGACGACCATTCGAAACACTCGCTCGATGAACCCGAACGCGCGGGGGCTGGTGAAGAACCTCGCCCTGGCGTCGGTCGTGGTGGGTCTGGCGGTTGGCTCGACCGGCTGCGCCACCAAGGGTCACGTCAATCGCGAGATGGCCTCGCTCCGCAGCGAGATGCAGGCCGGACAAGACGAGATGCGTGGCGCCATGGCAGAGATGCGCAACTCCGTCGATCAGGCGCTCGCCCGTGGTGAGGCCGCCAATGGTCTGGCCGGCGAGGCGCGCGACCTGGCTCTCGGCAAGCACGGCTACCGCGAGGTGGCCCGCTACACCGTGCCGTTCGATTTCAATGGCGACGAGATGACGGCGGAAGAGGCGTACGCGGTCGACGAGATCGCGGCTCGACTCCAAGCGCATCCCGAGTATGCGGTCGACCTGTTCGGCTACACCGACAGCGTCGGATCGACTCGCTACAACTACGAACTCGGTCGTCGTCGCGCGGAAGCCGTCATGCGCTCGCTGGCCGAGCGAGTCCCCGGATCGCTCCACCGTTTCGCTTCGGTGAGCTTCGGGGAATCCGGATCTGATGGCTCGGCCGGCGATGAGTCCGATCGCCGTCGTGTCGAGGTGAGCCTGATCGAGCGCTCTATCGAGAAGAGCGACACCCAGAAGAACGACACGCCGCGCGACGGCACGATCAGCATGTCCAACTGACAGTTTTCGACCTGACAGTTTTCGACCGCTAGAGAAGAGAGTTTCGAGGGTGGGTGTGGCGGATCTCGTCACGCCCGCGGTGGACCGGACCTTGCGAGCTTGGCAACGGGCTGAGGATCCCCACCACACCCGCCCTCGGGGCTCTCTTCCGTTTCCGGGACCGGCCTCCTTTGCTACCTCACCTCCCCTTGCGCAGCTCCGCGGGGTCGGTCCCGAACTTTCCCCCGCCTGACGCAGCCACCCAAGCCGTCAACCAGTGCCCGGCGGTCCACCCGAGAGAAAATCCCGCCACGCGATCGCTCGGACACCCGCGCGCTCAGCGATCACGCACTCGGTCTCTGCACAAACACTTCTTGGAAGACATACTCGAATAATTATTCGAGTATGCTCGAAAACTCAGGCGGGGACTTCTCGTGGTCGGCACGAGCTTGACGTGACGCGGCTTCCTGAAACTGGCGATCAGGAGGGAGCGCGTTGCGCGCGTGTCTTCGGCAGGGAAACAAAGCGGACCTGTACCCGCAGACGAAAGACCGCCGCGATCCGTCTGAGCAACGAGAGCGAGTGTCCCGCGTAGTCGTCGTCCTCGAGCCGACTGATCACGCTGCGACTCGTTCCAACGAGCTTTGCCAGTTGCGTCTGTGTCAGTCGGTGCTCCGTGCGGAGTTCGAAGATGCGTCGATCGAGGATCTCGAGGGCGTCGGTCGTCGGCTTCCGGGGCATCGTACTCATTCCTCTGCATATTTGTGCCGCTCGGGGCTCGACAAGAGAGCGCTCCGTCTTCTCGCCGCGAGCGATATATCTCTCGCTGGACCTCGAGCTTGCGGTTTCGCCAGGCCATGAGAAACCAGGCTCCTCTCGATTTCCCGTGTGAGCAGGCTCACAGCACGACCTGAGCCCATGGGTCGTTCTTCAGGTAGCAGACTTCGTAGATCTTCAGCATGAAGTACGCGGGGTCCCGGTAGCCATGCGCTTGCCGACGGAGTTGCGCGATCTTGCCGTTGATCGCTTCGACCAGTCCCATCTTGATCCCGTGCTCGAACCCACCGATCAACTTGTCCATATGTTCCCGCAGCCGATACCCCACCTGCGCGAGCGACTTCATCCGACTCCGGATCGCCATCCGACACCAGTTCTCCAACGCGTTGCGCAACGCGCCCAAGTAGATCCACCCGTACTGGAAGATGCCGCGCAGCGCTTCTTTCAGAAGGTAGGTGATCAGCGACAATTAGAACTCCCGTCGCATTGCCGCGCCCGGAACGTTACCGAGCGTGGGCCGTTGCCTCCTCTAGACTGCTACCGGCCGATCTAAGCGGCGGGGAGGTTCGATGAAGATGCAGTTGAGCGTGAAGAGTCGTCGGGAGTTGATGAACTCGCTCGGAGAGAGGTATCGAGCAGGATCGAGGGATGCGAAGTGCCGCATCTTGGATGAGTTCGTGGCGATAACCGGCTACCACCGCAAGCATGCGATCCGGTTGCTGCGGTTGCGGAGTGTGGCAGAGGTATCGACCGCTCGCGCTCGGCCACGTCACTATGGCGATGCGGTGGCGGAGGCGCTGGTGGTGCTGTGGGAGGCCTCGGCTCGGGTCTGCGGCAAGCGGCTCAAGGCTATCATTCCAACCCATGCGTGTCCGGTTCGTGGACCCGAGCGGCGGCGTGAGCGAGGGTGTAAAGAACTCTGTGTAAGCGGCAGTGGCCCGGGATAGGAACCGCCAGG
>CAZVYN010000047.1:0-33344 GCA_964631125.1 uncultured bacterium
GGAACGTGAAGCGGTGGCGGAGCGGGTCGATGGCGCTTCGTTGGGCCGTGACGGCGGCACTCGAGGCGCAGAAGAAGTTCCGCCGCATCCGAGGTCATCAGCAAATGCCCCGACTCATCGAGGCCCTGAAGCGAACCGTCAGACCCCAAGATGTAGACATCGAGGAAGCTGTCGCGTAGATGTTCTCGCACCCGGACCGTCGCCGACTTTCAACGGCGGACGGGACATCCCCGGGCGCGACTTCTATCTCGATAACGAAGCGAAGACGGGTGCGGTTTTCGCGTATCGCAGCGTGGATCGCGCGGGCAATCTGCAGACGCAGGCGCCGTTCAAGGGATCGTACGAAGTGGGGGCGGCACTCTGGTCGCTGGCGCTGCATCGCGAGTCGGGTTGGCTGGACCGCGGCGTCCCCTCGGCGAATCGCCGAGACTGTTTGCGAGCCCTGGTGAAGCAGGCGGTGCTTCCGGCGGACCAGGGCGGATTCTATGACCCGCAACGAGGATTGTGGATCCATGCGCTCTCTTGGTCTCACGGCGACTGGGTGGACTGGGAGGAGCACGACTGGAAGTACGCGCTCCATATGGAAGAGGGAGCATTGGAGTACTTGATCGCGGACGGAGGACGTGAACTCCTGGTTCCGACGCGGCGAGAACTCGAGTACTTGCTGGCGTCGACCCAGCGGGACGGATCAGTGAAGGGAATGGTCGCGACCAAGTCAGACATCGAGTACGAGTATGGGCTCGCGCTCTCCGTGCTCGCGCTGGCGTCGGACGCCTTCCGAAGGATCGACGGTGACCTGGCCGATCGATGTCTAATCGCGGGGGCGCGAGTGTTCGCGTTCGCGTCGAAGGAGTTCGAGCCCGAGTCGAGCGAGGAACACGCGGTTCTGCTGACCGGTATGGCCCGGGTGGTGCTTGCTTTGGACGCCAACTGAGTTCTCGCGAGGGAGCGTGGATCGGTCGCCGCGGCTAGTTCGGCGCCTCTCTCGCGCCGACCACAATTCGCCGACCACAATTCGATTGACCGTCGCTGACTGCGCGGACAGCATCCGGTCCGCTTGGAAGCGCGAGGCGATCGTCGAGCCGCTCCGTACGTTCCTCCCGAGGATTTCGCATGCGCTGCGGGTGGGTCGGGGAGTGAGGAGACACCGGGGAACGTGGTCGATGCGGCGGGCAAGGTCATTGCGCATGACGTCGTGCTGCAGACGCATCAGGTGATGACGAATGTGCGGGCGATTCTGGAGGACGCGGGCTCGAGTTGGGAGAAGATCGTGGGTGTGACGGTCTTCTTGACGGACATGGAGCGCGACTTCGCGGCGTCCAGTCGGGTGGATGCCGAGTACTTCACGACCCATCAGCTGACCAAGAAGAGATCTTCGGCCCCGTCGTCACCGTCATGCCCTTCCGCGACGAAGCCCACGCCATCGAACTCGCAGACGACGAAGCGATTCGGTTCTTCACCGAGCCGAAAAATGGGTGTGTGAAGCTGTAGTGACGCGGCCGACAGTGCTGAGGCGATCCGAGACCGTGGATCCATCGTCAGATGGCTTGTGAAAAATGGTGCAACTGTTGCCGGCAATAGTTGCACCATTTTTCACAAGCGACACGATCGTTGAGTCGCGGCGGAGGATGTAGAGGACGGTCGCTGCGTGAGGTTGATGCATGGCGAATGACGAAACTCGTTCCGAACGCGCGCCGAAACCGGTCGGCGCCTATCCGCACGCGCGGCGTGTCGGGAATCTGCTCTTTCTGTCCGGGATCGGCTCGCGGAAGCGGGGGGTCGGCGCACCAGGAGCAACCGCCGCGGCTAGCGCGCCCGGCAGGCCCGACACACATGGCGCACCTAGCGCACCCGCCAGCGCACCCGCCCCCGACGAGATCCCCGGCAACATCACCGACGCTTCAGGCGCCGTCATCTCGCACGACATCGTGCAGCAGACTCACCAGGTGATGGCCAACGTGCGCACGATCCTGGAGGACGCCGGCTCGAGTTGGGACCAGATCGTCGACGTGACCGTCTTCCTCACGGACATGGAGAACGACTTCGCGGCCTTCAATCGTGTCTACGCGGAGTACTTCACGACGAACCAACCGACTCGGACCACGGTGGAGGTCGGGGCGCTCCCGACGGCGATCGCGATAGAGTTGAAGATCATCGCGACGGTCTAGGGCTCGGGCCTCAGGTTGGGTGGTAGGTGTGAGCGTCGTAGGGGAGGTCAGACGTGCGGGGCGCACGTCTGACTACTACATCCGATGCCGCACCGCCCACAGGTCCGGAAACAGCGGTTTGAACAACGACTGCTTCAAGAAATCGACCCCCGCCGACCCGCCGGTCCCGCTCTTGGCGCCGATGGTGCGCTCGACCAGTTTGACGTGGCGGTAGCGCCATTCCTGCATGCCCTCGTCGAAGTCGGCCATCGATTCGAAGAGGATGACCAGCTCAGGCTGCGTCTTGTACAGACGGAAGACCTCGTCCTGTACGCGCTCGTCGGGCTGGGTGGCGAGGCGGACGTCCTTCTCCAGCATCTCGATGGGGATGCTCGCTCCGCGTTGGGCGAGCAGCCGATAGAAAGCGTCGACGACCGACGGCTCGGCCAAGCGGCGCTCGAGCGTGACCTTGCCGGGGTCATCGTCCGATGGGGCGCGACTGGCGCGCTTGTAGCCGAAGATGAACTCCAGTTCGCGGAACTGATACGACTGGAAGCCCGACGCTGTGTCGAGTCGGTTGCGGAACGACGAGAACGAGAGCGGCGTCATCGTCTCCAAGATGTCCAACTGCCCGACGAGCGTCTTCATGATCGTGCGGATGCGTTTGAACGTGGAGATCGCGCCGAAGAGATCGTTGCCGTTCAGATCGCGGATGACCTTGCTCGTCTCGTGCAGGAGCAGCTTGAACCAGAGCTCGTAGGTCTGGTGGATCACGATGAAGAGCAACTCGTCGTGCTCTTCGGGATCGGACTTTGGATGCTGGAGGTCGAGCAGTCGTTCGAGTTCCAGATACGACGGGTAGGTGAGCGGGACCACGGTTACCTCAGTACGAGCCAGGTGATGAGTAGCACGAGCAGCGCGCCCATGCTGGCGCCGATCCGACGCAGCGTCCGGGCCTGTCGAACGGCGCGGGCGCGAGCTTCGGCGTAGGGGATGAGCGAGAACGCGATCATCGGGTAGAGCGGCCGGTACCAGCCGGGCAACAACTGCGCGAGGAGCTTCTCGAACCGTTTCTTCCAGAGGAATCTGCGCGACGCGACGTGGTCGCGCATCTCGTTGAAGTTCTCGAGCGCGAGGTCGGCGATCGCCTCGGCGTTCGGCTTGCGGATGCGCTGGAACTCCTCGAAGGCGCGTTCGAGATCTCCTGGGCTCTGTTTCAGTTGCTCGAGCTGCGCGATGAACTCGAGGCAGTCTTCGAAGCCGCAGTTCGCGCCTTGGCCGTAGAAAGGGACGATGGCGTGCGCGGCGTCGCCGATCAGCACGACCTTGTCGCTCGAACGCCAGGGATAGGTGCGGATCGTGACCATCGCGCCGATCGGATTGCCGAAAAAGTCATCGTGCAGGGTCGGCATGAGCGGCACGGCGTCGGGAAACTCGCGGCGGAAGAAAGCGTCGACCGCATCGCGGGTCATGAGTCGATCGAAGCCGTTCTCTCCGGTGCGGGGCAAATAGAGCGTGACGGTGAACGAACCATCGAGATTGGCCATCGCCATCATCATGAAACGGCCGCGCGGCCAGATGTGCATGCAGTTCACGTCGAGCGCGGCGGAGCCGTCGGGCCGCGTCGGGATGAAGAGTTCCTTGTAGCCGTGCTCGAGGTAACTCTGCGCGTACTCCTGATGCTCTCGCTTCTGGAGCGCGGCGCGCACGAACGAGAACGCGCCGTCGGCGCCGATGACGATGCCCTCATCTGTACGCATGTCGCCCCCGGTCGCGGCGTCGACATGCGTGATCGACCCAGCCGCGACATCGACCTCGAGGCACCTCCGCCCGAACTGCAGTTGGACGTTGGGCGCTTCGCCCGCCGCTTGGATCAGCGCCCGATTCAACTCCGACCGCGAGAACGAATAGATCGCCTGATCCCCGATCCCATACGGCTGAGAGGCGATCGAGCCGGTCGGAGAGTGGATCGCGCGCTTGAAGAGCGGCACGCCCAGCGACAAGAGTCGGTCGTCGAGCTTCAGCTTGGCCAGCGCGTTCAGTCCGCGCGCCGAGATCGCCAGGTTGATGCTGCGGCCCGCCTCCATCTGTCCGCCGCGCGGATCGCCGCGACGCTCCAATAGCTCGACCCGATATCCCGCTCGACCGAGGAAGGCCGCGAGCATCGAGCCGACCAGGCCGCCGCCTGCGATCACGAACGTCGGCCGCACTGCTGTCGGCCGCGCTGCTTCAGCCACCCAGCACCTCGACCAGCGCGGTGCCGGCGCGCCACACGTCGTGAAACGAGTTGTAGAGCGGTGCGGGCGACATGCGGATGACGTCGGGCTGGCGGAAGTCGGGCAAGATCCCGCGCGCACGAATGGCGTCGAACGCGGCGCGCGCGCCTTCGGGGATGAGGAGCGAGAGTTGGCAGCCGCGTTGCTCGGGATCACTCGGCGTGATGAGCGAAAGTTGGGTCGAAGGCAGTCGGCCGACCAGCGACTCGAGGTAACCCGTCAGTCGGAGCGACTTCTGGCGAAGCGGCTCCATGCCGATGCGATCGAACTGAGCGAGCGAGGCGAGGAGCGGCGTGAGCGAGAAGATCGGCGGATTGCTGATCTGCCAGCCTTCGGCGCCCGCGCGAGGGACGAACTGCTCGTTCAGGTGCATGCGAAAGCGCGTGGCGGGATCATTGCCCCACCATCCGGCGAAGCGTGGAAGCGAGAGCTGGGCGCCGTGACGTTCGTGCACGAAACAGCCGGCTACCGCGCCGGGCCCGCCGTTCAGATACTTGTAGGAGCACCAGGCGGCGAAGTCGACGTCCCAGTCATGCAGCGCCAGAGGGACATTGCCGACGGCATGCGCCAGGTCGAAACCGGCGATGGCGCCGATGCGGTGCGCGGCGGCGGTGATCCGCGCCATGTCCAGTCGCTGGCCGGTGTAGTACTGCACGCCGGGCAGCAGCACCAACGCGATCTCGTCACCGTGATCAGCCAAAGTGCGCTCGATCGCCTCGTTCGTGAGGCACGATTCGCCGGGTGCGGGCGAGAGACGCAGCACGCCGTCTCCGGGCTCGATACCGCGCGTCTGGAGATGCGAAGCCACGGCATAGGTGTCCGAAGGAAACGCTGCGTCTTCCAAGACGATCTTTCGCCGACGTCCCTCGGGCCGATAGAACGAGACCATCATCAGGTGCAGGTTCACGGTGAGCGAGTTCATGAGGACGACTTCGCCGCTTCGCGCGCCCACGAGTCGCGCGCCGAGTTCGCGGAAGTTCTCGTGATACGAGTACCAGGGCGTGCGGCCGTCCATGTGGCCTTCGACCGCGAGACGAGACCAGTCGTCGAGCTCCTGCGTCATCAACTCGCGCACGCGCCGCGGCATCAGTCCGAGCGAATTGCCGCACAGGTAGACCCATCGCTCGCCGCTCGCGTCGGTCGGCTGCTCGAACTCCTCGCGCAGCGGAGCGAGCGGGTCGGACGCGTCCTGTTCGAGCGCCCAGGCTTCCGACGGATCGAAGCTCGAACTCATTGGAACGACTCCGGCGCTCTCCCCAGGAACTCGGCCGCGCTGCGAAACAACAGGCACTCCCGCTGCGCGCTCGTGAGGTCGGTCATCGCCTCGATCAGCTCGCCGGGGCGAGCCTCCCCGAGCGGGAACGGATAGTCCGAGCCCAACGCGATCCGGTTCGCGCCGATCAATTCGATCAGGCGGCGCAGCATCGCGGCATCGTGCGTCAGCGAATCGACGAAGAACTTGCCCAGATACTTCGAAGGCGGATGCGGATTCGCCACGGCGACGAGATCGGGACGCGCCTCGAAGCCATGCTCCAGCCGTCCCAGGATCCCGACGAAACTGCCGCCGCCATGCGCGAAGCAGATGCGGAGGGCCGGCAATCGTTCGAAGACGCCGCCGAAGAGCATCGACGCGATCGCGATCGCCGATTCGGTCGGCATGCCGATGAGCCAGGGCAGCCAGTACTTCGGCATTCGCTCCGGCGCGAGCATGTCCCATGGATGGACGAAGACCGCGGCGCCCAATTCACTGGCGCGCGCGAAGAACGGGAAGAGCTCCGGTGCGTCGAGATTCCAGGCGTTGACGTGCGAGCCGATCTGCACGCCGGCCAGTCCGAGTTCGCGCACACACCGCTCGAGCTCGGGGATCGCGAGATCGGGCGACTGCAGCGGAACCGCGCCGAGTCCGACGAATCGCTTGGGGTTCGCGCGCACGACCGACGCGAGGTCGTCGTTGAGGAGTCGCGCGAGGTCGTGGCCGTCCGCAGGCTGGGCCCAGTAGCTGAACATCACCGGGACGGTCGAGAGCACCTGCACGTCGACGCCCAACTCGTCGCACTCCGTCAGGCGCCGCGCCGGATCCCAGCAGTTGTCCTCGATCTCGCGGAAGGCCTTTCCATCGATGACCATGCGTGCGCGGCAGGGCTCGAAGTGGTCCAACTGCACGAATCCGCCGTAGCCGTATCGTTCGCGGAGATCGGGCCACGTCTTCGGAAGGACGTGCGTATGGAGATCGATCTTCAAGGCCGGCTTCAAGACTGACTTCAACACTGCCTTCAAGACCTGGGCGCGACCGGCTCAGGCGGTTGCATGACGACGCCGCACGCCTGGCAGGTTCGCTTCGCTTCGTCCGACCAGAAGTCGCGCATGACCGGTTCGAGCTGGTTGCCCAAGCTGGTCATCTCGAAGCTCGCGTCGAAGAGGAGTTCGCCGCAGTTCTCGCACAGCCAGCGCAGGTGGTCGTTCTCGCCTGCGCGGCGTTTCCGTTCGATGACCAGGCCGACCGTGTTGGGCGGACGCTGCGGCGAATGCGGCACGCGCGCCGGGAGCAGGAACATCTCCCCCTCACGGATCGGGATATCCCGGATCTCGCCGTTTTCGACGATCTGGAGGACGATGTCGCCCTCGACTTGATAGAAGAACTCCTCGCCCTCTTCGACGTGGAAATCCTTCCGCGCGTTCGGGCCGCCCACCGCCATCACGAGGAATTCCGCGTCCTGCCAGATCATCTTGTTGCCGACCGGCGGTTTGAGCAGATCGCGGTTCTCTTCGATCCACTTCGCGAGATGGATGGGGGGCATGAGCGGCATGGGGACTGACTCCGATCATCCGAGGTGACGCCGGAACCGCGGAATCCGAGCGCGGCCGACGCTGAAATATACCGGCCGATCCGCCTGTCTGTCAGTTGCTCGTCTTCTAGGCGCGAGCGGCGGAAACCGCCGACACGACCGCCTGTGCGTAGGCCAACCCGCCATCCGGGGCGAGATGGAAGTAGAGGTCGGGCTCGATCGCCTCGAACTCCATGAGGAGAGGCTGACCGTCCCAGCCTCGGACCAGATCGACGCGGGCGTAGGTGACCGGTTCCGGAGCTGCCGCCACCGCGAGTGCGGCCGTCTCGAGCGCTTCCTCCGTCGGTTCGAAGAGTGAGAGCGTTCCGCCGTAGTGCGGCTGCACGCGGAACTCGCCCGCGGCCGCCACCTTCCGCACGGCGTAGGCGAAGCGCCCGCCGAAGAAGAAGAGCGAGAGTTCTCCGTCGCCGTTCACGGCAGGCAGGAACGGTTGGATCATCGCGTCGGGCAGGATCTCGCTCGGCGTCTCGCCGCGCCGCAGCCGGACCGTCCGAAATCCCGCGGCCGAGACCTGCGGCTTCACGACCAGTTCATCCGAGTTGAAGAGTTTGGCGGCGCGCTCGATCTCGGATTGGGTCGCCAACGGAGCCATCACCGTGGGAACGATCGGAACGCCGGCCAGCGCCATCTCGGTCAGGTAGGTCTTGCGCGTGTTCCAGCGCAGCACGTTCGCGCTGTTGACGAGGGTGGTGCTTGCTTCCCACGCATCCAACGCCTGTCGCCAACGGTCGAGTTGCAGGTGATACCCCCACGCCAACATCGGCGCCGCGGCATCCAGTCCGTCGGGCAGAGGCTCGGTCCAAGGCGCGGCGGCCACCTCGACGCCGATTCGCCCGAACACCTCCTCGTACCGTAGGAAGAGCGGGTCCGAGTACTCCGTGTACTCCAGGTACTCGGGATCCGGCGTCAAGATGGCGAGCCTCATCGATCAGCGTCCTTTCGACAGTTGTGGGTCCGAAAGTGGTGCTGGCCCGGGCGCGCAAGATTCAAGTATCCAGAAGGCCCACGAGATGTTACGGAGGCTATGAGCAACGCAGATCTTCGGTCCACGGTGTGAGGATTCCAAAGTCGCGCTTTAGAAAACTCATACTCCTGAGTCGGGTACGCGCCCCTCAGCGCCCCGCTCGCGGCCGGTTGGTCGACTCCGCCGCGGGCTCGGACTCGTCATGGACCAAGCTGAGCGCGGCCGCCGCCACGTCGAAGATGTCGAACTCCGCCGCCAGAGACTCGACGATCGTGCGCATCTCCTCCAGCTTGCCCGCGGCCAGGCGTTCGCGCAGCGTCGCGCTCAAATTCTCCAAGCGTCGCGCCCGCAGATCGTGCGCGCTCGGAAGGCGCAGCACCTCGATCCGCTGACGGGTCAGCCCCTCGATGCTGCGTAGATACCGGCTTTCGCGCGGCTCGACCAGCGTGATGGCCACGCCCTCGCGCCCGATCCGTCCGGTCCGTCCGATCCGGTGCACGTAGACCTCGGCCGAGGACGGCAGGTCGTAGTTGACCACGTGCGAGACATGATCGATATCGAGTCCGCGCGCGGCCACGTCGGTCGCGACCAAGATCTCGACCTGCGTGCTGCGGAAGCCCTGCATCACGCGATCGCGGTCGCGTTGGTCCATCCCGCCGTGCAGTGACTTGGCGCTGTAACCGTGGGCGTTCAGCGTGTCGGTCAGATCGTCCACTTCGAGTCGGGTCCGACAGAAGACGATGGCGGAGGCGGGACTCTCGAATTCGAGCACCCGCGCCAACGCCTCCGGCTTCTGCATGCGGGGGACGATGTACGCGGTCTGCCGCACCCGCGGCACTTTGCCGGCCGCGCGCGCCTCTCGCTCGATCGTCACGCGCGCCGGTTCGCGCAGATGGCGGCCGGCGATCGCCGCGATCCGAGGCGCCATCGTCGCGGCGAAGAGCGCCGTCTGACGCGTCTTCGGCGTCGCGGTGAGGATGGCGTCGAGATCCTCCGCGAAACCCATGTCGAGCATCTCGTCGGCTTCGTCGAGGACGACCACCTGGACCGACTTCAGATCGAGCGTGTCGCGCCGCAAGAGATCGAGCGCCCGTCCCGGGGTCGCCACGACGATGTCCGCGCCGCGACGCAGCGCGCGGATCTGCTGCTCCATCGGAGCGCCACCGTAGAGCGGGACCACCGCGAGCCCGGATCCCTTGGAGTACTTGTGGATCGCCTCGGCCACCTGCATCGCCAACTCGCGCGTCGGCACCAAGATGAATCCGCGCGGCTTGCCCGTGCGGGGCTCTTGGTCTGAGGCCAGTCGATGGATGAGCGGCAAGGCGAAGGCCGCCGTCTTGCCGGTGCCGGTTCCGGCCTGTCCCACCAAATCCTTACCGCTCAGGAGCACCGGGATCGCCGCGCGCTGGATCGGCGTCGGCTCCTCATACCCGAGCGTGACGATCGCCGCCACGAGCGGTTCGAGGAGCCCGAGAGTTGCGAACCCAGGAACCGCGTCGCGACTGGTGTCGGCGGCGCCGTCGGTGGTGGTTTCGTTGGTGGAGTCGGCGGTCGACTCAGCGGTCAGATCAGGGGCCGAATCGGAGCTTGAATCGCGAGGAGGAGTTGTCTTCATCCCGGGATCCTACGTCCTCCGGAGCGTTTGCGGGGGAGAGAGATCGTGAGCGCCCGACTATTCCAGGTCGGGCGCCCCTAACTCCGTGATGTCGTTCGTTTGCCCCGACTTCGGACAACACTCAGCCGCGCCCGACCGTTGGCGGCCAGTCTGCTATCTGATCAGCGTGACTCGCCCCGAGACCGCGTCGGCGCCGTCACGGGTCATTCGGAAGAAGTAGACGCCCGGAGCGGCGGCGCGTCCGTGGGCGTCCGCGCCGTCCCAATCGAAGAAGCCCGGGCCGGCGGGACTCGCCTTGCGCTCGAAGCTCTGCACACGACGTCCGCTCAGATCGAAGATCTCGAGGCGCAGATCGCCGGGGGTCGGCAGTGTGTACGCGAGGTGCGTGGCGGTGGAGAACGGGTTCGGCCGCGCGGCCTCGACCCTCAAGGCCGTGAGATCGGTCGTCTCCGTCGGAGCATCCGGCGCATCGACCGTGACTCCCGGATCATGCAGCGAAACGTGCACCATGCGCCCCGGCTGCGGATCGCTGCCGGTCACATGCACGCGGAAGGCCTGCTCGCCGATCGCGTCGGAGTGCTGGAGCGCGGCGCTCCAGAAGGGGTTCGGTCCGACGGGGATGCCGGACTTGTTCCACGTCCACTCCTCTCGCAGGCCCAGCGAGACCGTCTCGGTCTGATTCACATTCTCGATGCTGTACGAGAAGTTTGCGACCTCCGCGCCGTTGAACGGCGGGATGCTGTAGCGCTCGCCCGGATCGAGCGACACGACGATCGGCGTGCCGGTGTGGCTGGTGTTCAAGAGGACAGTGGCGGACGCCTCACCGTGATTGATCAAGACGAGGCCGTTGTGGGACTGAAACGGTCCGATGCCGAGGTTGGCCTCCGCGAACGGTCCCAGCTCCAGTTCAGCGCTGCGCGAGAGCTTCAGTTGGCAGCTCGTGAGGCCGCTCCCGACCGGGCGGAGCAGGTCGAGTTGGGTGAAGCCGGCGACCGCCGATGTCGGCGGCTGCAGTTCGCTGGCCCCGCCGGAGTGCGCGCCGACCTGCGTGGGGAGCTCACCGAAATCGACGCGGAAGGCGTCCAGCTCAGCCGCCGCCGGCATCGCCATCGCCGCCGCGAGCGAACCGTCGCCCCGCGCCGCCAGGTCCCACGTGCACTCCGCGCGTCCGAGATCCATCAGCGCGTCGGCCGTTTCGTAGGTTTGGGTCCGGTCGACGTTGCCCAACGTCACCACGATTGCGGTTTCGCCATCGTGGCGGACGCCGTAGACGCCCGTCTTCTTTGCCTTCGGCGTCTCGCCCGGCTTGAGGCCGGCGAACGACGCGTTGTAATTCTGGATCCGCTGGAGCCAACCATAGGTGATGGTATCGCTGTAGTTCGTACGAACCCCACCGTAGACCGCGATGGTGTCGAACGTGTAGCCGGTCGAGCCGGCGACCGTACGGAACGTCACGTTCGCCATCGCCGCCCTGCCCAGGATCGCCAGGTCGGCGGCGCAGGAGTACGGCGTCCCCTTGTCGAGGCCGGCCGGATTCGTGAAGTGCGTCCGCGTCATGCCGAGATCCGCGGCGCGCTGGTTCATCTCGGCCACGAAGGTCTGGCAGGTGTTGTCGTAGGCGCCGCCCCAGATGTCTACGCCCACATTGAGCAAGTCGGCGATGGCGTAGGCGGCGTCATTCCCTGACGGAAATATACAGCAATAGAGGAGGTCCCACAGATCGACTCGCTGCTGGGGTTCGAAATCATAGAGAGATCCGCCGATGTTGTCGCGAATCCACTCCGGAACTGTATATGTGGCGTTCGGGCTGACGTATTTCGGATCGTTCGTCGGAAGCGCCATCCGTTCACAGGCGATCAACACGGTCATGATCTTGGTCGTGCTCGCGACCTGGAGCTCGTCGTACGGCTTGTGGGCGTAGATCCAACTGCCTTCGCAGTCGAGCGAGATCCCGGCGAAGGAGCCGGCGTACGGGTGCTGACGCCAGGGGGCGACGATGGTGACCTGACCCGCGCCCGAGTCCTCACCCGGCGCGCCCACCGCAAGGTTCCCGCGATTCGTGCCGTCGAACTGACCGACCGCGAGCGAGCGGCCGAATTCGTCGAACTGGGTGATGTCGTCGCTGAAGGCGTCTTGCGCCCAACCGGTCCAACCGTGTGGGCCGGGTCCGCTGGGTCCGCCGAAGCAGACGGAGATGACGCCGGACATGAACGGCCCGCCGTTCGAATTGTCGGTCGGCGAACCGATGATCAGGTCTTCGCCACCGTCCGCCGTGTCGTAGTAGCCGGCGGCGAGCGCCTTTCCGAACCCGTCATTGCTGCCCAGGGCCCAGCCCATGTCATCTTGGAAGAACACCCGCTGGTCACCGTCGGAGAAGCTGAGCCCCGCGGTTCCTCCCTTGCCGACGACCACTCGACCCGAGCTGGCGTGGCCGAAATAGCTGCGACCCGGTTCTCCGATCGCGAGGCCGTCGAAGCTGCCGCCATAGAACCGGCCCGCCGCGAGCGACCACCCGAAGTAGCCGTCGGGATATGGTGAGTTCGTGAGGTCCTCTTCGTCCGGTCGGATCATCCGGGCCCCGCTGGTGACGAGTCCGGTGGAGCTCCCCCTGACTTTCCAGACCACGCCCGCGTCGTCGGTCCCACTCACCTCTTTGAATGGTGCGCCGATCGCCAGTTCCTCGTAGTAGCTGGCGGCCATGTTGCCCGCGGCAAGGCTGTATCCGAACTGATCGCCCGCGACGTTCGTCCCGCCGAGCGTCGATTGCTTGAACCATCCGTAGGAGCCGTTCAGCAGTCCGTTGGATCCACCTGTGTACCAGAAGACCGCGCCCGCGTCGGAGTCCTCGCCCGGTGAGCCGACCGCCAGGCTCTCCTCTCCGCCGCTGACGTGGTTGAAGTTGCCGACGGCGAGCGACGCGCCGAAACGGTCGCCCGACTCCAACGCACCGCCCGCGCCCGGCTGCCAGAGGTAGTGCCAGTACGAAAGCCCGCTCGGGCCGCCCGCATAGACGAAGACGTAGCCGGTGTTGGTGTGGCTCGCATCGGCGTCCGCGTTGGGCGCGCCGACCGCGAGGTCGTCGTAACCGTCGTCATCGAAGTCGCCGGCGGCGACCGCGAGACCGAAGAGGGCGCTGTTCTGGAGCGAAAGGCCGTCGCTCATCAGGAGTCCCTGCGCGCCCGATCGCTTGATGCCGTACTCCGAGCCGTAGCTCACGACCACGTATCCGGCGAAGGTGACGCCGCTCGCGTCTTCGTAGGGCGAACCCACCGCGAGGTCGTCGTAGCCGTCGCCGTTGAAATCTCCGACCGCCGTCGACCAACCGTACTTGTCGCCCGCCTCGTTCGCACCGCGGCTCTCGGGGCCCTGTCGGATGACCGAGAGGTAGGCCTGTGCCGGTTGGTATGTCGCCGCCAGCAATGGCAAGAGCAACAACAAGATAGAGAGAATTCGCGCGGACATCGGGCCTCCTCGGAGTTTCTGATTCCTACCCGGACAGAGGCCGGGCTCGATCAGAGAACGCCGAGGCGGGGCGAAGCGAACGGGGCTAGCGGCGGATCATCCCGTCGCCCGCGCCGTCCTCTCAACGCGGATCCCCGGTGGCGACGAACGCCGCCCAATAGAACGGATGGTCCGACAGTCCCCGCGCGCGACGATTCCGCAGGGAGGCGAGCGATGCGGCGCGCACCGCTTCCGCGGCGTCCGCGCCTTCCTCGAACCGCGCCCGATAGAGCTGCTGCATCCAAGCGCGGGTGGCGGCGTCGTCGACCGACCAGATGCTCGAGATGACGGTGCGGGCCCCCGCCACCTGGAAGGCTCGACGAAGGCCGAAGACCCCTTCACCGCGCTCGACCTGGCCCAGGCCCGAGTCGCATGCGGAGAGAACCGCCCAGGAGACGCCCGTGAGGTCGAGCGCGCCGATCTCTTCGGCGGTGAGAATTCCGTCGTCATCGTGCGAGTCCTCTCGCGCGATCCCCGCCTCGCCTTGTCGATTCGCGCCAGCCAAGACCAATCCCGACAAGTACAACGACCTGTTCAGCGACCCATCCGATGCCTCATCCGATGCCGCATCCGATGCCTCACCCGAAGGCTCCTCCGACGTCTCTCGCGAAGACTCCTCCACCATCCCACCCACCCCGCGCGTCCCTTCCGCACTCGACCGACACGACGAATCGAGGAAGAACGCATGCGTCGCGACGTGGATCACCGCGCAACCGGGAGCGAGTCGCTTCAAGTTCTCTTCGGTGGCGCGTTCGCGCTCGAGCCGCTCGATCGAAACACCCGGGCCGTCCCCGAAGTGCGCGCGCCACTGCCGCGACGCCTCGTCGATCTCCTTCGCGGTCTCGCTCAGCCGCGTCCAATGGGCGTGCGCCAGTTCGAGACAACGGGACGCCCCGCCGCGATCGGCGCGCTCCGATCCGGTTGCGAGCGCCGCGCCCAACACGCTTCTCCCGGAGGACGCCGCTCGAGGGCGTTGATCGAAGTCGGGATCGGCGAGCACCAGGAGCCGACCGTTCTCCGCGATCGGCGCTTCGCCGACGACCAGGTCGCGCTCGGTGTTGATCAACCGCAGGAGCGGCCCGGCTTCCGCGAGATATCGACCGTCCGCCGCCGGCAGCGCCGCCCAACTCACGAGGTGGAGCGCTCCGTCGGGCGCGAGGAAGACATTGTTCACTTGGGGAAGAACCGACTGGATCGGCGCCCAGATCGCCGCGGCGAGTTCTCGCGCCGCGTCCGCATAGGCGCTCTCCCGCCCTGCTCGACCCGATTCGGCGACCGCCGTTCCCGCCTCGCGCCGCCAGCGGAAGAGCAGCGAGTCGACCGTGGCCGCCGCCCCCAGCGTGACGACACTCGGTTCCTCGGGCGCCGGCGGCAGGACGAAGGCGGCGTAACGAGTCTCGCTCTCGGCTGCCTTCGCGCCAGCCTTCAGGGACGAATGCTCATAGCGAATGAACGCGACCAACGCCCCGTCCGCCGGCATCGCGGAGCGGACGTCGGAGAACTGGATCTCTGCGTGCTCTCGGTCTTCTCGGAATCGACGGTTCGAGCCGCGCAGCCTGCGATCGGCCTCCTCGAGTGCGCCGCGGGCCGAGTCGATCTCGTCGGGCTCGATTTCTTCACCTTCGCTTCGTGCGACGAGCAGGTCGGAGAGCGACTCCGACGCGGAACGATACAGTTCGCGCGCGCCGCGCGCCGATGCGTCCTCTCCGCTCCCCGCGCGCCGCCGTTGCATCGTCTCGTCGAAGACCAGCGATCGAGATCGAACGACCAGGTCCCAAACCTGCTCGAGCGTTTCCTGCCCGCCGCCCCGTCCCTGGCAGGCCAGAGAGAGAGCGAGGTCTCGCGCTTGCGTGCGGAGACTGCGCAGGTCGAGAGCGTGCTCCTCGGAAAGACCGGGCAGCAGCTCGCGGAGCTGCTCGTTCTCGCGCGTGGCGGTCGCGATCGCGACGGAGAGAGCCTCTTGGTCCCGACCGAGGTGGCAGAGGATCTCCGCTCGGAGGGCTTGGCCCAGCGAGGCCATCGGGTGTCCGGGCCCGTGCGCTCGGTCGTAGAGCGCGATCGATTGCTCGACGGTGCGCAACGCCGCCTCGGAGCGCCGTAGGCCCCAGAGGATCGTGGCGTGCCCATACAGCGCGAGCCCGTGATCGGGATGATCGGGCGACTCGCTCGCATCCCAGATCGCCAGCGCCCGAGTGGAGTAGGTCGACGCCTCGTCGTAGCGCTCGAGGTGCGTCAGCGACTCCGTCAGCTTGCCCAAGGTGACTGCGACCAGCGGATGCGAGGGTCCATAGACTGCCTCGTATTCCCGGAGCGCGCGCTTGAACATCTCCAGTGCTTCGGCATTGCGCCCCAACTCGTCGTAGAGGATGCCGAGACTGTGGTGGCTCTGCGCCAAGTCCGAATGTCCCGGAGGTAGCAATCTCTCGCGGATCTCGAGCGCTTCGGTCGCATAGACGAGCGCCTCTTCCGTCGATCCGATCATCCAGAGGGTCGCCGCGACGTTGTTGATGTACGAAGCGGTCAGCGGATGGAAGTGCCCCACGGTCGCTTCTTGGATGGCAACCGCCCGGCGGTGGTAGTCGAGCGCCTCGGGATACCGCTCGAAACGACGCGCGATGGCGCCCAGGGTGTTGAGCGACAGCGCCACCTCGGAGTGGCGCTCGCCGAACAATCGGATGCGCATCGCCAGCGTGCGCTCCTGAACCTCGCGCGCGAGGGCGAACTCGCCCCTCGCCAGGTGGATGTTCGAGAGCACGCTGAGCATCCAGGCCAACTGCGGATGGTCCGCGGGTCCGAGTTTCTCGCGGATCTCGATCGCTCGCTCCACGAGCTCCTGCGCCTCTTGGTAGCGACCTTGACCGTGCCGCGCCTGGGCCAAGAGACAGTAGACGCGCGCCGCCTCCGGAGATTCCGGCCCGAACGTCTGGTCCCTCAGTGCGAGCGACCGCTGGAGCGCAGCAATGGCTTTTTCGGTCGCTCCTCGGGTCAGATCGAGTGCGGCGGCGTTCTCCAGCAGTCGCCCCAATTCCGCAGGATTGGGAGGAGGGTCACGGTCGAGGATCCCGAGTGCGATCGCGAGAAGGGAATCGGCCGTGGCGGTGTCGCCGCGGGTGTGCGCGATACGAGCAAGCATGCCGAGGCTAGCCGCCGTCTCTGGGTGCGAGGGCCCGCGCGTCCTCGTGCGGATCGCGAGCGAGCGCTGCGCGAGACGCTCGAGTTCATCGAGCGGCGTCTTGTTCGCCAATCGACCCGACTCACAGATGAGCTCCAAGGCGGGACAGAGGTCGGGCGACTCGGACCCAGCGGACGCCTCGATCTCGGTCAGGGCCTTCCGCGCCGCCAGTTCGGCATCGGCATAGCGACCGGCGACGAGTAGCGCCTGCGCCGGCGCGAGGATCGAGTCGGAGGATGCGGCACGCCCTGGGCCCGGCAGGAGGGCCGCAGCGAACGCGGCGCTCCAGATCCAGACGCGAACCTGTCGCCACGGGGGGGCTGAGGATGGAAGGAGCATGAGCGGGAAGACTGTAGCACCGACGGCCTGCGATTCCGGCCCGACCGCGGCAAATCTGGTGTACGATTCCGCGCGCCGTCGCGTCTCTCCCAGCGGCGGCCCTGTTTTCCGAGCGTCGCCATCCCATGCCGTGCATCCTCTGGAGGTCAGCCATGTTCCGTCGCCTGTTCCTGCGCCTGTTCCCTCGCGTCGTTTTCCGCGCCTTCGGTTGCCTCTTCGCCTCGGTCGGTCTGGCCGGCTCCGCGTCGGCTGTCGTCCCGCCTTATGCGGAGGAATGGCTACTTCCCGCTGGGGGGACAGAAGTCGAAGTAGATCCCTCCGGTCGCGTCTGGGTCGCGTGCGCCGACGATTTCATCCGCGTCTACACGCCGACCGGTGGGCAGCTTCTGTTCGCCTTCGGAGGAACGGGAACCGAAGACGGTGAATTCAACACTCCGTATGGAATTGCCTTCGATCCGAGCGGAGATGCGTACATCTGCGACTACGTGAATGCTCGGCTGCAGAAGTTCACCAGCGAGGGCGTGTTCCTGCTCTCCTGGTGGATTCCCAGCGATCGAGCGGACCACGTCGCGGTCGACGCCGTGGGCGACGTCTACGTCACCGGCTTCAACGACCTCTCGGTCCACAAATACAGCCCGGATGGAACGCCGATCCTCGACTGGACCATGAACGGTGGGATCCGGAACTCAGGCATCCTCGTCGCGCACGACGTCGTCAGTGTTGTGGGGTGGGACATTCCGGTGGTCGAGCAGTTCGCGACCGACGGGACATTCCTCGGAACCTTCGATGCGATGACGACGGGCGGCACCGATATCGAGATCGATGCGCTCGATCAGTTGTGGGTCGTCGACTTCGGCGGCCAAGTCGTCCGCACCTTCTCGACGGACGGCACGCCGATCGATGTCCTTGGTTCGTTCGGCTCGGGCCCGGGACAGTTCAACGAGCCGCAGGGAGTCGCCATCGGCCCGGACGGATCGGTCTATGTGTGCGAAAACAGCGGCGCGCGGGTCCAGCGGTTCGGCGCTCCGGTCTCCTCCACCCCGGATGGGGCGGCGGCAGTCCCGGCGCCGCTTGCGTTTGGCTCGATCGCGCCCAACCCATGCCGCGAATCGGTGGAGATCACCTACGCGCTCGCTCACGCAGAGCAGATCCTGCTCACCGTCACCGACGTCACGGGCCGGACCGTCGCCACGCTGGAAAACCGGACAGTGTCCGCGGGAGAGCATCGCGTAGTCTGGGGAGCGCGCGACGACCGCGGCCGTCCCCTTGCGGCCGGCGTCTACCTCGCGCGTCTCACTTCCGGAGGGACGACCCGCGTGGCGCGTCTCGTGGTGGTTGGATAGCGAGGCATACAGAAGGGGGCGAGATGACCCAAACGCTGACGCCGGATCGCGGATTCATGGCGTCTCTCGCCCGCAGCCTTTTCGCTCTCTGTCTCTTCACGACGCCGAGTGACGCGGCCGATCGCTACCTCCGCCCGAGTCAACTTGGCTACGCGGCCTGCGGATTCACGGCCTGGCAGTCGAGGCGCGGAAGGCGGACGCGGTCGCGCTGACGCGGGTACACTCCCGCATGCCTCTACTCGGACTGAACAGCGTAAGCCTTGCCTTCCACGGTCCCCGTCTCCTCGATGCAGTCAGCCTGCAGATCGACGAGGGCGAGCGGATCGGTCTCCTCGGTCGAAACGGCGCGGGCAAATCGACCCTGCTGAAAGTCCTCGAAGGAACGCTCATGCCGGATGACGGCGAGGTCGTTCGCCAGCAGGGACTGCGCGTCGCCGGCCTGCAGCAGGACGTGCCGATCGAACTCGAGGGCGCCGTGCGCAGCTACATCCTCGAGCGCTGCGGCGTCGCCGAGAGTGAGCATCCCTGGGAGATCGAGACGCGCGTCGACCAGATCTTGACGCACCTGAGGCTGGAAGCGGACGCGCCGGTCGCGACGCTCTCGGCCGGTTCCAAGCGGCGCGTGCTGCTCGCCACCGCACTCGCGCTCGAGCCCGATCTGCTGCTCCTCGACGAGCCGACGAACCATCTCGATGTCGACGCGATCGAGCATCTGGAAGACGCGCTCCAGCGGCGGCGCGGCGCGTTGGTCTTCGTCACGCACGACCGGAGTTTTCTCCGACGCGTCGCCACGCGGATCCTCGACCTCGATCGCGGCGTCGTGCGGAGCTATCGAATCGGCTACACGGCGTACCTGGAGAAGCGCGACGAGGAACTGCGCGTCGAGGCCGATCAGGCCGCGCTCTTCGATAAGAAGCTGGCCCAAGAAGAGGCGTGGGTCCGCCGCGGCATCAAGGCGCGCCGCACGCGGAACGAGGGGCGCGTGCGCGCGCTCGAGTCGCTGCGTCTGGAGCGCGGCGCGCGGCGCGAGGTCAGCGGTCGCGCCACCGCGCAACTGCAAGAGGCGGAGCGCTCGGGCCGCATCGTCCTGCGCGCCCAGAACATCTCGTACGCCTACGGCGATGCGCCCATCGTGCGCGACCTCTCCACCACGATCCTGCGCGGCGATCGCATCGGCATCATCGGCCCCAACGGCTGCGGCAAGACGACGCTGATCCAACTTCTACTGGGCGATCTCACTCCGCAGTCCGGCGTCATCGAGACGGGCGTGAAGGTGGAGGCCGCTCATTTCGAGCAGCTTCACGATGTCTTGGACGAGACGAAGAGCGTGCTCGACAACGTGGCCGACGGCCGCGAGATCCTCACCATCGGCGGCGCCGATCGGCATGTCGTCGGCTATCTGCGCGATTTCCTGTTCTCGCCCGAGCAGATCCAGGGTCCGGTGCTGAAACTCTCCGGAGGAGAGCGAAAGCGCTTGCAGCTCGCGCGCATTCTCTCGCGGCCGAGCAATCTCCTGGTGCTCGACGAACCGACCAACGATCTCGATCTGGAGACGCTGGAGTTGCTGGAAGACCTGCTGCTCGAGTTTGAAGGCACGCTGCTGGTGGTCTCGCACGACCGCGAGTTCCTGGACAACGTCGTCACGTCGACCCTGGCGTTCGAGGGAGACGCGACCTGGCGGGAATATGTCGGCGGGTATGCGGATTGGGTGCGGCAGAAGAAGGCGAATGCAGAGGCCGATCGCATCGTGAAAGCGGCCTCTTCGTCGCCGAAGTCGAACGAATCGAACAAGTACGACTCGAGCAAGAAGGACGCGCGCCGCAGAAAACTCGGCTACAAAGAGTCGCGCGAGTTGGAGAACCTGCCGTCGAAGATCGCGCAGCTCGAACGCGACAGAGAGACGCTCTTCACCCGCATGTCCTCTCCCGCGTTCTACGTCTCCGCCGCGGACGAGATCCAACGCTCGCGCGAGCGCCTGGCGACGCTCGAACAAGCGATCCGCGACGCGGAGGACCGGTGGCTGGAGCTGGAGAGTCTGCGGACGGGGGAGGCGGGCTGACCGAACTCCCCGCGAAATGTTCCGGAAGTTGCCGGGCAACCTGACGGATGTCATGAAAGCCGACCGACCGACGGGCGTAAATTCCCCCTGATTTCCAACGAGAGCGGGAGACGTCCAGGTGCCCAGCGAAGCGTCCGTCGAGAGGTCAGAGGTGAGAGCGGGCGCGCTGACGGCCTTCCTTCGCGGACTCCTCGCTGCGGCCATCCTCTTGGGACTCCATCAATTACCCGCACTGGCCGGCCCGCCGGGTTCCCCCTCCATCGTCTCGGTCGTCCGCGTCATTCCGGGCGCATCGCTCCAGGACACGTTTCGGCGTCCGTCCGGGCTCTTCGTCGCGGCAGAGCGAGATCTCTTCCTGGTCGCCGACAGCGGCAATCACCGGTTGGTCGCCTTCGAGGGTTCGGGCAGGTGCCGGGGCTCGATTCCGCTCCAGACCTCTTCCGCCGGTGTCGGCGCCTGCGAACCCACGGCGGTTGCCGCGGACGCTTCGGGCCGGCTGTTCGTGGTCGACGCTCTCAGCGCCGAGGTCGCGGTTCTCACGGCGCGCGGTTCCCGTCTCGGCGCGCTGGAGTTGCTCGACCCAGCCGGTTCCGCCGGGAAGCCCCAGGCGATCGACGTCGGACCGTCGGGATCGATCTACCTGCTGAGCGGCGGGGCTTCCGCGAGACTGGCGATCTTGGATCCGAGCGGACGGCTGCTCGGAGTGCAGAGTCTCGCGCCCGGCGCCGAGTCGTTCGATTCCGCTCTGTCGTTGGCGGTGAACGAGCCGGCCGGCCTTCTGGGCCTCACGGCGCCGCGCGCGGATCAGCAGGTGCGTGTCTACGACCTCGCGAGCCAGTTGCTCGCCGAGTTCGGCCCGCACGGAGAAGGCGAAGGGACGTTCTCTTTCGCCGGTCATGTCGCCTGGGGACCGGGGAACACGATCTGGGTCACCGACACGCTTCGTCACTCGATCAGCGTGTTCGACGCGCGAGGCGAGTACCTCGGCAAGATCGGTGGTTTCGGTCGCGAACCAGGCCAGTTCTGCTTCCCCGTAGCGTGCGGGTTTCTCTCGGACGATCGCCTGATCGTGGTCGAGCGAGGGACCGCGAGATGCCAGATCCTGCAGGTCGTAATGACGCGACCCGACCAGTTTTCGTTCACCCCGGGACACTCGGTTCCCTTGGCAGGCGGATTCGAAAGTCCGAATCCAACAGGAGGAAATTCAAGATGAGAGGCTCGAAACAGGCCTTCCTGGTGTGTGCCGCCGCGATCGCGTGGATCGCGGCGTCCTCGCCGGTGTGGGCAGGCGATTATCACTTCGGCGTCGAGCTGAACTGCTCGGACTGCCACACGATGCACTACAGCCAGAGTCATGGCCCCAACCCGGACGGCGGAGGGGTTTTCGCGCCGCTGGCCGACGGCCCGCATGAGTACCTGCTTCGCAACGACATCAACGAACTCTGCTTGTCGTGCCACAACGGAGCGGCCTTCGCGCCCGACGTGCTCGAGTCGCACTCCGCCGGTTATGTCCGCCAGGCGGGCGCGCTGAACGAGGAGGGGGGCGACGGCCAGTATCCGCCGTCCACCGGCCACACCCTCAACTCCACGGCCGTGGCGCCCGGGAGCAATCCCGCCTGGAGCAATCCGGACGGGCTCAATTGCGTCAACTGCCACGGGCCGCACGGCCGGGCGCCGTCCGGCTACCCGACCCAGGGTGGCTATCGGAACTTGTACAGTCCGACCGGGAAGTCCATCACCTATTCACGCGGTGACGTCGAAGGCGCCAATCCGCTGAACCGGTGGATCCACGAAGATGTCTCCAGCGGTGTGGCCGCGACGCATTACGGCGTGCAAGCCGTGACGTTCAACGAGCCGGATCAACTGGCCTCGGGTTACGGCGATTTCTGCAAGTCGTGCCATGTGGAGTTCCACGGCGCGGTGGGCGGCGCGGAGGTCGGCGGTATCGGTTCTCCGGCCGCAGAGTTCATCCGTCACCCGCAAGCCGGGGTCAATATCGGCGCCCTCGGCGGCGGTCACTCCGCGATGAGTCGCATCATCGCAAAGGGGAACCAGGTGCAAGTGATGTCGCCGCTCGGCCAGAAGGCCGGCGATTACGACGGCGCGGATACCGGCCTGACCCCATCCTGCATGTCGTGTCACAAGAGTCACGGGAATCAGAATGCGTTCGGCCTGGTCTTCATGGTCGGCACGGGTAGCCTCACCGAAGAGGGTGATGACGGCGTCGACGCCAGGAACACATGCCGGCAGTGCCACGTTCAAGGTGGCGCGGTGACGAATCCCTGGTGATCCCGTTTCGATGGAAGGCCAGCTAGAGTCGGCTAGCCTTCATCTCTCGAGAACCTTGGCCCCTGCGATCCGGCCTCCGCAGGGGGCCGGGTCTGGAGGCAAGACGTCGATGACCTAGGGGCCCGACGGGAAGCTCGTGAGATTCCAGTCCGGCGTGGTTCTCACCACGATCTTCGTGACTGCGCTGTCGGGTTCGGCGGGTGCGCCGGATCCGACTCCGCACGACGACCCTGCCACCGGGGTCTTGCGCGTCCTCACCAACCCACCGACGCGCGGAGAATGCACCCAGTGTCACCCGTCGCACGGCGAGGACCTGGGCGAACTCGCCGCTCCGATGCTGTTCACCGAGAACACCAACCGCCTCGCCTTCTGGACCGAGGCGGCGTCGCAGTGCCACTCCGGGCTGCCCGTCAATTATCCGCTGGATGAAGACGACCGTCTGCCCGAGATCGAACCGGACGCCGGATACTTCGAGGCCAATGACGGCGGCGTGCGCAGAGTCGGCGTCGAATATAGAGGGCGCTGGCCGGGACGTCAGGTCTATACCAGTCCTTTGGTGACGCCTGGCGGGCACTACATTTCACCCCACGCGCGAGATCCGGAGATGCCGCGTCGAGACGACGGCGGCGAGGGGCTCTGTCTCAACTGCCACGATCCGCACGGCCGGGACGGAAATCACGATCTGCTCATCGAGCCGTACCAGGGGATCGGAGGACATGGGTCGTCCGGGCCGCCGCCGGAATATCGGGCGTGTCTCTCCTGCCACGGCCACGACGGCCCGGGCGGCATGGAGATGCAGAACCAGCTCATCGAAGATTTCTATGATCCCAGTTTGAACGGGCAGACGGCGGGCCACCAGATCCGCCGCAACCCCGCCGTCGCCCTGTCGTGGCCCTCGCACGTCCAGGTCGGGGACATGCTCCCGTGCTACGACTGCCACAATCCGCACGGTTCGCAGGGATACAACGGCGCGCAACCGAACGGCTTCCTGATCAGCGACCAGCGAACCGGTTGGAGCGGGCTGACGAGCACCTTGACCGACGCGGCCCAAGCCCGTCGCTTCTGCTTTGGTTGTCATATCCCGACCGACGGAATCGCCGGCACGCAGACCGTCGAAGGCATCGTCATGAACAGCTTGTCGCAGGATGAGGCGGCTCACGTTTCGACTGCGCTAGAGAGCTGCTACGACTGCCACGGGCGCGACTATTCGGGCCCGACCGGTCACAACGTTCACAACCCGCTGTCCGAACCGGCTGATTCCCCTTTCGGGCCGGACGAATGGTAGGACGAGATGGGAGCTCGGCGCGCCGGCCTCGGACTTCTGGTCGCCTGCGGCCTCGCGTGCTGCGCGCCGGTCAGGGTCGAGGGATACAGTGGCCGGTACCTCGGATCGCTCACTCGTTATGAAGGCGCGGAAGAAGTGAGCACCACGCTTCATACCTATGACGTCAACACGCACAAGGCGCTGGCGCGGAGTGTCGAGATGAACCTACGCCTGGCGATGCGCTATCAGGCGCGGCTGGGGGAGTCCGACGCCGATATACTGGGAAGCCGCTACTACGGCGACATCCGAAGCTCGAGCTGGAGGATGCGGGGGCAGTTCACGCCTTGGCAGGATTTGTCCACCGGCGCCGCTTCGCCCCGAGGTCGCAACGCTCAGATCGGTCTCAACTTGGCGCCACGCTCCTTGCCGCAACTCGACCTGAACTACCAGCGCGGCGACGAACAGTCGTCCCTCGGTCGCTCCCTCAGCGATGACCGGCGCGTCACGTTGTCGTTCGCGCCCGGCGTGCTCCAGACCAGCGCCGGCTATCGACGAGTCGTGCGAGACGTGCGCGAGTCGTCGAGCGCGGATGCGCGGACGGTGGAGTGGAAGGCGAGCGCGGGGGTCGCACCCTCCTGGCGCAGGCTCGGGCTGCGATCTGTCTACGAGTTCCTGGCGACGGACCATCGCTCCGCGGCGCGCCGCCGGGAATCCAACACACACTCGGTCGACGCGAGCGCGACGTGGCAGTTGGCTCGCCGGCTCAGCCTGGGTGGGAGCGGCTTCCTGCGGCGCGGGGACACCAATGACAACGCGACTCCTCAGGTCCGCGATGTGGATGAGAGGGCCTGGGGCGCCCGAGTCGGGTATCGCATGAACTTCGGCCTCGATCTGCAAGCGAGCCGGGAGTACCGCCAAGTCGCGGTGACCGGCGGAGAGGAGACGTCCGACTACGGCCGCTTCCGGGCGACGTTCCGCCGTCCCCTGTTTCGTCGCCTCGACTTCCAGAGCGGCTACCTGAAGAACGTCGACTTGGCGAGCGGTCCTGTCCCGGCGGACGAGATCTATGCCCAACTCGACGGCCCACTGCGGCGGAGCCTGAGCGGACGGATCGAAGTGCGCACGACCCCATCGAACACTCGGCAGAGCGGCCGCCGGTGGCGTCGACTGGCGCAGTTGCGTGGCGACGCCACTCCCGAACTCCATCTGGAGGCGACGTGGCGGCGGAGTTCGGCCCCCGACTCCATCGGACCGGGCCTGACCGAGAGTGAATGGTCGGGCACGATCGGATTCGCTCCCGAGTCAGCCCTGGGAGGCGTCGCCAACCTTCGCCGGATGGACCGGACGGGGCGGATCGCGTCGCAAGAACGCCTGGCGAACTTCCTCGTGACCTGGCGCAGCAACGGCCGGAGCCAGGTCTCCATCAACTGGTCGCGCCGTGTCTCCAGCGGCGCTGTCTTCGAGACGAGGGAGAGGACATTCGGAGCAGATCTGCAGACGTGGCTGCCCGGCGACTATCGGATCGCCGCTTCCGGGCGGCAATCGTCGGGGGAGAACCGGACCGCGACCACCACCTACTCAGTGACCATGGAGAAGAGCTTCTAGTGAACGGAAACGCTTGGAAGACGAGGGCGTCGGCGACCGGCCGACGAAGCGGCCCTTCGCTCGCGGTCGCTCTCCTGATGGCGGTGCTGTCGGGATGTGGAGGCCTCTCGCATTTCGTCGACCCGGAAGCCGATCTCCCTTTCTACGAGAGAGTGGGAACGATTCCCTTCACCAGCCTGTCGAGCGATCGGTTGGCCGGTGAGCGGGTCGCCAGCATCTTCGTGACGGAGCTGCTCGATCTGCGCGTGGCGGAGGTGGTGGAGCCGGGACAGTTCGCCGCCGCCATGCAGCGCGCGCGCGGCGGCACGCCGTTCTCGAATCCATGGTCCTCGGACGAGTTGGCGAAACTCGGGGAAGAAGCAGGAGTGCAGGGCATTTTTCTGGGCACGGTGCGGGAGTACGAGATGACGCGGGCCGGACGTGAGTCCTTCCCTCTCATCTCGCTCGAAGCGCGAATGGTCGACGCCGCTTCGGGTCGCATCGTCTGGAGCGCCAGCCAAACGCGGCGAGGCGGGCCGTCCTTTCCTCTGTTCGGCTGGAACGAAGTTCATACCCTGGGCGAGCTGACATCGAAGATGTGCCGCAGCATGCTTCGATCGTACGAATGAGGAAGGCGAGATGAAGCGATCCATTGCTCGAGCCTGCTTCTTGGCCGGCCTGATCTGTGCGTCGGGTTGCGCCGGCGCCATGCCGCGAGCGTACGTCGGCGGCGCCTTGAGCCCCGGCATGAGGGTGGCGGTGTTTCCGCTCGCCAACTACACGGAACAGCAGGACGCCTCCGATCGCATCGTCCCGCTCCTCATGGTGGAGGCGGCTCGACAGCGGAATCTGGAGATCATCGACCCTGGGATGATCGAAGCGCTCCTTGCGCGCGAGCCGTGGCTTCTCTTGGACAGACTGCCTCCGGACCTGGTCGATCGATTCGGCGCCGAACTGCAAGCGGACGCGATTCTGATCGGTTCCGTGCTGGCCCTCGGATATCGCGACGCCGATGTCGCAGCGGTTCCCGAGCTCTCGCTGGCTCTCCGTCTGCTGAAGATCCCCGGGGGAGAGTGCCTCTGGAGCGGTGCGCACTCCCGTTCGGGAAACGATCGCGAGAGCCTGTTCGGCCTTGGTCGGATCGACAACCTCGAGCGATTGGCGACCGGAGTGGTCCAGGAGCTGGTGGCCACGCTCCCTTCGGTAGTGGAGGCGCCGTGAAGAGAGTCCTTGTCACGCTGGGTTTCGGATCTCTCCTCTGCCTCGCGGCGGCGGCTGGGACTGCGGCGGCGGCCGCGGTCGGGGCCGCGGCGCCCGACTCGACGGCGGCGCCCGACTCGAGCCTCGTCTTCCGCCTGGAGGTCGGAAACCGCATGTATCCGGATTGGAAGGAGGAGCAGCAGGTTCGCCTCGCGGAACCCTTCCACCTCGGCGACACCGAGTTCCGAGCCGAGGTCGACCTGTTCCTCCCCGATTTCCGCCTCGGCGACACGGGTCCGTTCAGCGCGTCTCCCGCGTGGAACAATCCGGCGGTGCGTGTGATCGTGCACGGCGACTCTACGGAGGTCGACAGCACCTGGGCGTTCCGCAACTTTCCGCCCCACTACTCGCCCCGCCTGTTCTTCACTTTCAAGCTGCTCGAGATCGTGACCCCGCGGTCGGCTCCAGAAGTCGGACGCCGGCCGTGATCGATCTCCGCAAAGTGGCGCACCCGTCCCTCGTGGTCGCCACGGCGGCGGTCCTCGTGTGTCTGCTGACCGCGGCCGCGCCACAACGCCGGGACTGCTACGAGTGCCACCAGGAAGCCAAAGCCGCCTTCGAGCAACCGTTCGTGCACGATCCCGTGGCGAAGGTCGATTGCGAGGCATGCCACAAGAGGCACGGGTTTTCTCAGCAGCTCATCCTCCAGAAAGCGTTCCCGGACCTCTGCACCGATTGCCACGGGACGTTGACCCCGGTGACGGACGCGACGTTCGACCACCTTTCCACGGAAGGGGTGACGTGCGTTTCCTGTCACGACCCGCACGCCGCGCAATCGAAAGCCTTGCTGCGAACGGATGCGGCCGCGACTTGCGCACCTTGCCATCCGCGCATCGAAGCGGCGATGCAGTCCCCCGAGCCGCACGCGCCCTTCGCCGAAGGACGATGCGACGCCTGCCATGCGGGCCACAGCTCGAAGGAACCGGGTCTGCTCTTGGCTCCCGAGAAAGAACTGTGCGCCCGCTGTCACGGCGACGTAGGGGACCTGCCGGAACTCCACGTCAGGCCGGAGGTGGCGGGCGCAACTTGCTCCTCGTGTCACGATCCGCATGCGGCCTCCTCCACGGAACAGGGCGCCTACATCCACGCGCCGTACGCCGCCGGGGAATGCGAGGCCTGCCACGAAGGGTTGCCGGACGAACCGAAGAAGCTGGTGGCGGCCGAGTCGGAGCTCTGCCTCGGCTGCCATTCCGACATCCAGACCGAGGCCGGTCAGAGTCACGGCCACCCGCCGGCCGCCGACGGGGATTGCCTCCTCTGTCACGATCCGCACAAGGCCGATCGGCCGATGCTCCTGTTCGGGGACGGCGAGACTCTCTGCGCGAGCTGCCACGGTGACCTTCGTGAGCAGGCGCAGCAGACGTCCGTTCATCCGCCGTTCGGCGGCCTCGATTGCACGGCCTGTCACGCACCCCACGGCAGCGAACAGGAGGCGATGCTGGCGAAGCCGCCGGCGGAGCTGTGCCGGAGCTGCCACGGAGACCTGGTCGAGGCAGCGTCCGCGGCGCCGACTCCGCATCCGCCTGTCTCGGAGGACTGTCGGACCTGTCACGCCGGCCACGCTTCGGCGGAACCGTTCCTCCTGAAGGACAAGCAAGCCACGACCTGCTTCGGATGCCACGGTGAGGAAGCCGCGCAAGTCCAACAGCCGACCGTTCACTTTCCGTTCCGCGGCGGAGAGTGCTCGAGCTGTCACGATCCGCACGGCGCTGAGTTGGGTGGGCTCCTGACCGTCGCAGAGCCGGCGCTCTGCCTGTCCTGTCACCGCCGCCAGGCCGACGAGATGCGTTTCGAGAATCAGCACGCGCCGTTCGCGGATGGAGCGTGCAGCGGGTGTCACGAGCCCCACGCCTCCGAGGAGAAATCGCTCTTGGTCTCGGATCAAGCGGAACTCTGTGGGACGTGCCACTCCGACCTGCTGGAGGCGGTCGCACTCACCGAGCTGCACGAACCGGTGCGAGACGGCCAGTGCGGATCGTGTCACTCGCCGCACGCGTCGAAGGAGTTCAAGGCGTTGCTTCGCATGGCGTCCAAGGACCTCTGTCTGTCCTGCCACGGCGATCTCGGGGCGAGCCTGCAGACCGGCGTGGCTCACGCACCGGTCAAGGACGGAGAGTGCACGCAGTGCCACGATAGCCACCAGACCCGAGACGCCTCCGGTGCGATTCGGATCAAGACCCCGTGCGCGACCTGTCACGACCCGTCGGAATCGTCCCTCCGCGCGGCTCACGGAGAGTTCGATCTCTCCGGCCAGGATTGTCTGAAGTGCCACGACCCACATCGCAGCGACGGGCCAGGGCTCCTTCGCGCCGTTCGGCACGAGCCGTTCTCGTCGGAGTCGTGCTCTTCTTGCCACGAGCCGCCGGCGCCGGGTCGTGAGGTTCGCCTGCTCGAGGCCGAGGCCGTTCTGTGCCAGGGATGTCACGACCCGATCGTTCCGTCCGCCCCGTCCCGACAGCTTCATCCACCGGTCGAGCAGGGTGAGTGCACCGAGTGCCACAACCCGCACGTCGGCGCGCAGGCACATCTACTCGAGGCGGCGGATCCCGAACTGTGCGGGCAGTGTCACGGCGAGATCGGCGTGTTGCCGCCCGGCGCCGATCTCTCGCTCGTGCATGCTCCGGTTCGCGATGGCGCCTGCCGGAGTTGCCACGGCAGTCACGACGGAATCATGCCCGGGTTACTGGAGCAGCGCGTGCCCGACTTGTGCGCGACCTGCCACGAGACCGTCATGGAGCGGACTCGCGCCGCGCACGGACATGATCCGGCGAAGGGTGGGGATTGCCTCACTTGCCACGACCCCCATGCCGCGATGGAGGAGGGACTGCTGAAGGCGCCGGTCCGCGAGGTCTGCGCCGCGTGTCACGAGGAGTCCGCGCCTCAGTTCGTGGCGCAGCATCGCGGATTCCAGGTCGACGGAAACTGCACGAGCTGTCACAACCCTCACGGTTCTGAAAGCAAGGGGCTCCGGCCATCCGTCGAGCACGGCCCGTACGCCGACAACCAATGTGAGAGCTGTCATTCCGGGACCGAGGCGATGAAGGCGTCCGTGCCCGAGCTCTGCACGTCTTGCCACGGCGATCATGCCGGCGACGCCCAGAAGTCGGTCCCACACGCCGCTGTCGTGGACGGGAAGTCGTGTCTGAACTGTCACTCTCCGCATGCCGGCGAGACGAAGGCTCTCCTCGTGCGCGATGAGATCGACAAGACCTGTCTCTCGTGTCACGACCGCGCGCCGTTCGCCGGTCCGGTCCAACACCCCGACGTCGAGACGTGCACCAACTGTCATGACCCGCACGGCAGCGACACGAATGGGATCCTGCTCGCGGCTCAGGACGAGTTGTGTCAGAGCTGTCACGACGTGTCGCAGACGCACGCCCATCCGTTCAGCGGTCCCACCATGGATCCGCGAACTCAGGAGCCGATGGCGTGCACCTCTTGTCACAACCCGCATAGCTCTGACCAAGCGCGCCTGCTCACCCACGAGAAGAACCGGGCTCTGTGCATTCAGTGCCACGCCGGCCCGAACCTGGAACTCATCGAGGGCGGCCGGAAGCCCTGATCAGTGGGCCTCCGGCTTGCCCCGGGCTTGTCCGCGGGTTTGAGTGGAGTCTTACCGCACGATCGTGAGGACTCGCCGCTCGACCTCGCTGCCGTGCCGGAGTTGGTAGAGGTAGACGCCGGCCGAGAGGTCACGGGTGTCGAGGCGAACGCTTTGCTCACCCATGCCCACCAAGCCGCTCGCGAAGGTGCGGAGTTCGCGGCCCGAGGCGTCGTACAGAGTGAGCGTGGCCTCCGACGCCTGCGGCAGTTGGTAGCGGATGGTGGCCTGGTCGCCGCACGGGTTGGGGTAGCTCTGCGCGAGGATGCCCGTAGCGCGGGACGATGCAGGCTCGGGCGCGTCGGCTGCCGTCACCTCGACGAGCTTCGCGGTCGAGCCGCCGACGACGTACACGTCGCCGTGCCTGCCCAGGGCGATGCCTTGAGCGTAACTCCCGCTCGTCAGCGCGGTCCAAGCGGACGCTCCATTGCTCGCTACCTGACAGACAGCCATCTCGAAGAGCGTGCCGGCCGCGAGGTAGATGTTGTCGTTCCGGTCGACGAGGAGCTGTGCGTGGAGCAGGAGAGCGAGCGGACCATCCGCGTCGAAGTTGCTCCAGACGACGCCTCCGTTCGGGTCGGCCTTGAGAAAGGCGGCGCCGCCTGAGCCGCTGTTCGGGAAGCCGCAGATGACCGGTTGCTGGTCGCTTCCGACCTCGACGCGATACGCGACGAGCGAGTAGACGCTCGACCAGAGCAGCGAGCCCGTCGGAGAGATCTTCCGAATCACCGAGCCGCCGTTGTTCGGATAGTCGCCGTGCACCAGGTAGGTGTTGCCGTCGATGTCGCCGGCCGCGTCGCCCGCGGTGAGACTCTGGACGCCCGGGTGGCTCCAGATGTGGTTTCCGTCTCGGTCGATCTTGGCGTAACCGTTGATGCTTCCGAAGAGCGCACGCGCCGCGATGACGATGCCGCCGTCCGCCGAGAACTTGAAGTTGATCGGCGCGCCGATGCCCGCCGCATCGAAGTACGACCAGAGGGCCGTTCCGTCGGGCCCGAACTTCTTCACCTTGGTGACGAAGCCCGCCTCGCCGCTTCCCATGCCGAGGACGTAGATGTTGTCTCCCTCGTCCACCAGGCATTTCTTCGTGAACGAGCCGTCGAACGAACCTTCGTAGACGCGTCGCCAGAGGAGTTGGCCGTCGGGCGCGAACTTCATCAAGATGCTGGCCGCCGTGACGGGGTTCGAGTAACCGGACATCAGTGTGCCGCAGACGATGGCGTTGCCCAGCCCATCGGTCGCCACCCAACTGGCCCTCTCCCACACGGTGTTCTCGGTCTGATCGAACTTCTCCGTCCAGAGAAACGCGCCCATGGCATCCCGCTTGGTCAGGTAGATATCTCCGGCGGGGTTGTACTCATAGTCGACGGTATACACATTGTCATCCGCGTCGACGGCGAGCGAGTTTCCTCGGGTCGGTTGAACCCAATCGACCTGGACGCCGGCCGCGCTCACGCCCGACCACATGAAAGTGGCGAGCAGCGCGGCGATCGTAGATAGCTTCCGCATCAGTGTCCTCCTCGGTAGCAGCCTGTCGGCATGCCGGACCGGCGAGGGGCGCCGCCGAACCAAACAGCTCGCGATGTCGATCCTCCGCCGACCCGCGGGTCGGGCCTGGACCGTATACGCTGTAACAGTCGCGCGATGCGTCTCGTTCGTACACGGATTCTCGAGATTTCGACGCCCTGCGACGAGGGGTCGATCTCGAGACTCGGTCGCGGGAACGGCTGTTGCTACGGGGGCTCCGCGCGTCGGGATCTCGACGAATTCGGACGCTACGCTCAGGTTGCGGTAGTCTTGCGGCGCGCGCTACCTCGGGAAGGAGGCCGATCGTGAAGTACAAGATCGCGGTTCGCGAGTCCGAGGAGGGGTACAGCGTCTCGGTTCCGGGCCTCCCGGGGTGTTGGTCGCAAGGTGCGACCGAGCAGGAGGCCGTCGAGAACATTCGCGACGCAATTCGCGACTACTTGGCGGCGATAGACCTGATCTCGGAGGGGGCGACGATCCGCGAGATCGAAGTCCAGTCGTGATCAGGCGGGAAAGTTGCCCGGGGTGCCCCACCTGAAAGCCGTCCGCGCCTTCGAGAAGTCGGGATTCCGCGTCATTCGCCAGGGGAAGCACGTCGTGATGTCCAACGGGACACGAATCTTGACGATCCCGAGAGCGAATCCCATCAATGCTCTCACCATGGCGGGGCTCGTGCGCGATGCGGGGCTTTCGATCGAGGAGTTCCGAGCGCTCCTGTAGAGTTCCGGCGCACTTGACCGTCCGCGAGTCCGGCGCGAGCCCGCCGCGAGACCGTCGACTTCGACTACTCCACACACGGCTTCGGGTCACACGACGACCCATCGCCGGAGTACTCGCCCTGCAGCGCGGCGCAGTCGATCCTGAAGCGGAGTACGCACTGATCGCCGATGCAGCAGGCGCCCAGGCGGACCGCGCATCCACCGCGGGGAGGACACGGAGAGTCGTGGATGGCTCTGCCGCCCATCAATTCACACTCGAGGGCGGGCATTCCGTCGCAAGACCCATCGGGTCGGCAACAAATGTGGAAGCCCCCGATGCTGCCACAGCCACCTTCCCTGCACGCTGTGCCGACACCGTTGAACTCACAGGCGCCGCAGCCCTCGAGCGTGGTGATCACGCAACCGTCTCCCTCGCGGCAGCACGAGCCGATGAGCGACGACCCGCACTCTCCCGATCCTGGAATCGCGTACAAGAACCTCCTGGTGTACGCTGTCGAATCGGGCCTCACCGCACCCTCGGGCGGCCGCTTTCAACGTCACTGGCGGAAGCTGAGCCAGGGCGCTAGTCACAACATGGCATGCGGCGATCGAGTCCGAACTGGCAGCCCCCGAGTCGGCTGAGAGCGATGATCGGTTCGGGTACGACTTCAAGCGGACGGCCGCTCCGGATATGACTCCGTCCAAGCGTTCGGCCCCGGCGGATCCTCGACGACTCGTCGCCGCCCTGATCGTTGAGCCGCGCAGCGCATGCTCCGCCTTGCTTTCGTCGCCAGGCGACGTCGACCTACCGATACGCCGAGTAGTCGATTCCGAATTGCTGGCAGAGTCGATACAGCCG
>CAZVYN010000048.1:0-32587 GCA_964631125.1 uncultured bacterium
TCGAGCCGATGCCGCGCGGCGGCGGTTACGTCTTCGCCAACGAGATCGTCGGCGGTTCCTCGGATCGTCTCACGGAACGGAACGCGCGGTTTGACCGCCTCCGCTTCGACATGGAAGCGGCGATGCACGCGTTCCAACAGTACTTCGACATGTTGGTCGCCCATCGCACGGACCAACTGCTGATGGAGCTCCCCTTGGATGACGATCTGGAAGGTCGCGTCCTCTTCGTGCAGCTTGTGCAGCGCGGCGCCCACCTTGTCCTCGTCGGTCTTGCTCTTGGCGTGGATCGCCACTTCGTGCACCGGCCGCGGGAACGCGATCGGCCGCAGGACGACCTTCTTCTCCTTCCCGCCGATCGTGTTGTTCAAGTGCGCGGTCTTCAGCTTGGCGGCAGCGCCGATATCGCCCGCCACCAGCTTCTCCGCGTCGGTCCGTTCCTTCCCGAGGAAATGATAGAAGTGCCCGACGCGTTCGCTCTGATCGTTGGAGTGATTGATGACATCGGCGCCGTTCTCGAACGTCCCCGAGAAGACGCGAAGGAAGGCGATCTCCTGCGCCATCGTGTCGGAGGTGATCTTGAAGAGGATCGCCGCGCGCGGACCGTCGGGCCGACAGGGGAGCAGCGTCTCCTCGGTCGCCCCGTTCATCAACACAGGGATGCCGGGACTCTCCAACGGACTCGGCCCCAACTCGACGAGCAGCTTGATCAACAGGCCGACTCCGAGATTCTTCTCGCCGCTGACCGGCACGGCCGGATAGAAACGTCCGCGCAGGATGCCGAGGTGCAGCCCGCGCACCGTCTCTTCGGGAGTCAGCTCGAGCGTGTCGAGATACTTCTCCAAGAGGGCGTCGTCCGACTCGGCCGCCACTTCCACGATCTGGCGGTGCGCGACGGCGACCGCGTCTTTCATGTCGGCCGGAATCGGAGTCTCGATCGCATCCTTGCCCTGGAACGTGTAAGCCTTCTCGCCCAAGACGTCGACCACGCCGGTGAACGACGGGCCCGACCCGATCGGCAGGTAGATCGGGACGATGCGATCCGAGATCCGCTCCCGCGCCTGCTGGATGACGCGATCGAAATCGGCCTGGTCCTTGTCCATGCCGTTGACGGCGATGAACCGCGGCATCTGCCGCTCGTTCATCATCTCGGAGTGCATCTCGCTGTCCGACTCGACGCCGGCGGTCGAGCTGAGGACGAGCAGGCCGAAGTCGGCCGCCATCATCCCGGCCGCGACTTCACCGGCGAAGTCCGCGTACCCAGGCACGTCGATCAGGTTGACCTTCCGGCCGAGATACTCGAACTGGGCGACCGCGAGTGAGATGCCGGTCTTCCGACGCAATTCGTCAGGAGTGAAGTCGAGGTGGGAGGTCCCGTCGGCCGTGCGGCCCTGACGGTTGATCGCTCCGGCAGCGAAGAGCATCGCTTCGGAGAGGGTGGTCTTTCCGGCTCCGCTGTGGCCGGCGATGACGACGTTGCGGATGTCCTGCGAGGCAAAGGTCTTCAAAGCTCCGCGCCCCTTTCGTCCCAACCCATCCTGATGGAGCTGTCTCGAACGCCGGAGAGCCGGCGGGTGGGCCCTGCGGGCCCGGATCGCTGAGGAGTGACGCGCAGATTACACCCCTCTCGGGGAAGGCTCAACGACGCTCGTTCCCGCGTTTGAAGTTGCCGGTCGCCTTGGCCAGGGCGAGTTGGACCTCGGGGGCCGTCAGACCGGCGAGCCGGGCGGCGAAGGCGGCCGCCTCTGCCCCGCGCAACGTCTTGACGGTACGCCCCTCGAAGCGAAGCTCGATCGCTCCGTCCTTCCGGGTGCGGTAGGAGAACGGCGCCTCGTCGAGCCGTCCGCGGGGATCGATCGGCATCGGTCCGCCCCGCCTCACGCCGGGAGGAGCGGCGTGTCCTCTCGACGGGATCCGAGGAACTCGGCGCGATTGCGGTCCCTCTCGCGGTCGATCTGCTCGGGCGTCGCTCCGAGTTGCCTCAGGATGAACTCGGTCATCGTGAGCGCCACTTCGCCTTCGCCCGAGAAGACGACGTCCGCGCCTGCCTGCTCCAGCGCGGCGACCTCGCGCAGATAAGCCGAGCGCGCGAGGACCCGGATGCGGGGGTTGAGTTCGCGCGCGACGCGGATCGTCTCCTCGCTCCCCTGCATTCCGGACGAGCTCAGGATGAGAGCGATGGCCTGCTCGACGCCGGCCTGTTCGATCGTCGCGCGATGAGTCGCGTCTCCGTAGACGGCGCGGATCCCCTCCTCCCGCAGCGTCCTCACCGTGTCGAGGTTCATCTCGATCACGGTCGGCTCGATCCCGTTCTCCCTCAACAAGCGGGTGACGGTTCGTCCGACCGGGCCGTACCCGACGACGATCGCCGCGTGTTCGTCCCTCAGGTCGGCGTCCCGGATGTCGTTCTCGCTGCGGAGGCGCTCCTCGTCACTGACCGCGTTGAGGAGCTTCCAGGCTCTCGGAGAGCGTTTGGCGCGCGCCTCGACCGCGTTGGCCACGCGGAAGAGGATCGGATTGAGGCTGATCGAGATCATCGACGCGGCGACCAACGCCTGAGTGGCGGCCTCGGGCAGGAGCTCGAGCTGGCGGCCGAGGCCCGCGACGATGAACGAGAACTCCCCGATCTGCGCGAGCGCGACCGCCACACCGAGCGCTACTCGCAGCGGGTGCCCGAGCACGAGCACGAGGAAGAGCGCCGTGAGCGGCTTGCCGAGCAAGACCACACCGAGCGTGGCCGCGACGAGTCCCGGGGAGGCCAGGAGAAACGCCGGGTCGAAGAGCATGCCGACCGAAACGAAGAACAGAACCGCGAACGCGTCGCGCATCGGGAGCGCCTCGGACGCGGCCCTGAGGCTGAACTCCGAGCGACCGACGACCAACCCGGCCAAGAACGCGCCGAGGGCCAAGGACACGCCGAAGAGGAAGGCGGCGCCGACGGCGATGCCGAGCGCCAGGACCAAGATGGTGAGGGTGAAGAGTTCGCGCGAGCGGGTCGCCGCAATGTGACCCAGCACCCAGGGAATCGCCCGTCCGCCGAAGTAGATCGCGAATGCGATCAGAGCAGAGACCTTGAGGAAGGCGCCGCCGATGGCCCAGAGCGCGCCGCTCCAACCGACCTCGCCGAAGTCAGCCAACACCGGCAAGAGCACGAGAACCATGACCGTGAGGAAGTCTTCGATCACGACCCAGCCCACCGCGATGTGCCCCGTCGGCGAGTGGAGATCGCGCCGGTCGGTCAACACGCGCAGCAACACGACCGTGCTCGCGACCGAAACGGCGAGACCGAAGACGAATCCGGCCGAGGCGCCCCATCCGAATGCGAGCGCCACGACGCAGCCGAGCGCGGTCGCCACCGCGCTCGTCCCGATCGCGCCCGGCACGGCGACTCTGCGCACCGCGAGCAGCTCTTCCCATCGGAAATGAAGCCCGACCCCGAACATCAAGAGGCTGACGCCGACCTCGGCCAGCTGTTGGGTCACCCCCTGGTCGACGATCAGGCCGGGCGTGTTCGAGCCGACGACGATGCCCGCCAGCAGATACCCGACGAGCGGCGAGAGTCCCAGCCGATGCGTGGCATAACCGAAAAGGAGCGCAGCGGTGAGGCCGCCGACGAGCGCGAGAATCAGATCGAGGTGTTGCACTCAGGGCAGACTACAAGGAACGCAGGAACGCGACGAGCGCCAGCCTTTCGGATTGCGACATTCCCAGAACCCGTTGCTTCGCCGCCTCGGCCTCGCCTCCGTGCCAGACGATCGCCTCCAGGAATCCGCGCGCGCGGCCGTCGTGCATCAGTTCGACGTGACCGTTGACCGTCTCCAGCAAGCCGACGCCCCACAGCGGTGGAGTCCGCCACTCCGAGGGGTTCGCGTCGAAGTCGTTGCGACCGTCGTCGAGCGCCGCGCCCATGTCGTGCAGCAGGAAGTCGCTGTAGGGGTGGATCACCTGATGCGACATCTCCGACACTGTCGGGTGCGCGCCGGTCACGATCCGCGCAACGTGACAGGCCACGCACCCGGCCTGCGCGAAGAGCTGCTCACCGGCGCGGACCTGCGGGTCGTCCACTTTGCGCCGCGCCGGGACGCCGAGCGTCTGCAGGTAGAAGGCGGCGAGTTCGACCGTCTCCCGCGAGATCTCCGGATCGTCCGGGAGCGAGTCGTCATACTCCGGCTGATCGGCGGTGCTCTCTCGCGGGAAGATCGGCGATGTCACGCCCATGTCCTCTTGGAAGGCATGCGCCGACTGCTGCACGAGATCCGGTTCGCTCGCCTTCCACCCGAATCGCCCGATCACGCGCTCTTGCCGCTCCACGTCCCAGACGTAGTTCACGCGTCCCGAAACGCCATCGCCGCTCGTGTCGGGCCGAGCGGCCAACTCGAGCAGGGTCTCCTCGGAGATCGCCTCGATCAATCCGAGTCCGAAGACAGGCGGGCCGACGCGCGGAGACAACAGCCGCGAACTCGGAATCGGCCGCGTGATCCCCTGTGCGCGGTAGGTCGGCCAACGCATCGAGTAGGGCGACCCGTCGTCGTAGAGGCGATCGATGTAGAGCCAGTCGACCTCGATGCGCGCTTCCGGGGCCGCACCGAAGACCGCTCGTTGCTGCAACTGCCCGCCGAATCCCGGCAACGGCATCGGACCGCCGCTGACCGCATCCCTTCCCGGGGCGCTGATCCGGAAGAGCATCGACTCGCGACCACGACCGTTGCGCACATGGCAGCCGGCGCAGGAGGTCTCGTTGAACGCGGGGCCGAGCCCCGACTGCACGACCGCGGGCGCCGTGACGTAGGCCGCTTCGAAGGCGGCGTCGCCGGCGAAGTGTCGGTCGAGCGAGCCGGCGGCAAGATTCGGAGCGGGCAGCGTGTAGGCCGAACTCGTCGCATTGAAGACCGTGGCGGCGCCCCCCGCCAAGGGAACCGTCGGGCCGGGATCCGACGGCGGATCGGTCGGACCGTCGTGGCCGCAGCCGATCGCGAGCAGCCCGACGATGAGCGCGTAGAACGCCGCGTGTGCTCGACGGCGCCGTCGACTCATCGCGAGAGATCCGCGAGCACCGGTCGGACGTCCCGATCGATCGTGTCTTGCAGCGTGCGCACGGCGATCTGCGCCGCGGCCACCGCCTGCGGCGCCTCGAAGATCGCGGTGGTGAACGGCGCGGGAATCGCTCCGATGGCGTCGATCGCCGCTTGGATCTCCGTTTTCACACGCGCCTCCAACCCCGGATCGTTCGCCCGCACGAACTCGTCGAATCCCGGACCGTCATTGCCGTCGTACCGCCCCAAGAAGAGATTCTGGATGCTGCGGATGTTGTCCTGGAAGTCGGCGATCGAGTTCCGACTGAAGCGCGACTCTTCCAAGGTCACGTCTTGTTCACTGAGCGGTCCGTCGATCTTGCCGTTGGCGACCTCGTCCGCGATCGTGACCATCCCTTCCAACAGTTCCTGCATGGCCGACGCCTGACTCGCGTAGCGAGGATTGTCGTCCCCCGGCGCGATCAGGAAGCGCCCGAAGTTCTCGCCCTTCGGATCCCAACTCTCCGCGAGCCGCTCGGTCTTGTTGCTCAGGTCGGCCGCGCAGGCGCCGAGGTATTCGAACTCGCGCGCGGTGAACGCCGAGATAGGTTTCTGGCTATCGAGGCCGAAGAGCAAATACTCCAGCGTATGGAACCCCTTCAACTCGTCGCCCAGGCCGTCGATCAGCTCTTGGTCGAGCTCCTCGCCGCTGGCGAGCACGGCGTTCAGGTCGGTCTCGTTGACCGGCCAACTGTCGATGGCCGGATCGAGTCCCTCATCGGACACCGGGCCGAACAGGAACCCCTCGGACTGCTCCCAGGGGACGCGCGCCGCCCGCCAGGCCGACCGCGCGGCCGCCAATGTCGTCTCGGAGGGACCGACTCTCAGCACGGCGATCGCGCCGTTCAGATCGGCGGCGGCGAAGCGCAGATCTTCGTACGTCGCGAAGATCACGCCATGCGCCGCTTGCCGCAGGATCGGCTCCGCGTCGTAGCCGACGGGCGGGTCGATCCCATCGTCGTCGTCGTCGGAACAGCCCGCGAACCCCACGGCGAACAGGCCCAGGACGACCGTCCCGAGGACCGACCGGGCGCCATCGATGAATCTGGAGCGCTTGCGCACGATCTCCACGAAATTCCTCCCGATGCTGATCAGAACTCCACTCCGAACCCGGCCGAGAACGTCTTCTCGACGTTGTCGTTCGGGATGTCCAATTCGCGGCGCGAGTACTCGGCCTTGAGCACGGCGCCGTCCAACGCGCGCCAGTTCAATCCTCCGGTCCAGGCCTCGCGATCCCAGCGAGGCAGGTCGATGACGGCGCCTTCGACTTCCTGCATCGAGTCGTAGCTCTCGTAGCGCGCGAAGAGCAGGAGCGGACGTCGCAGCGCGGCGAGGAGCGAGTGCAGATCGAACCCGGCCTCGGCGGTCACGGCCTGCGCGGCGCTCCCGACCGGCGTCCGTTTCACGTTGAGATTGTTGGAGAGATTGCGATTCGCCTTCGTCACGAGGTCGGCGTTCTCGAGGTCCCCGCGCAAGAGGAGCGCTCGCACAATCCAGGGTCCGCGCCCCCACTCCGCGTGGGCATCGAGCACCGTCACGACCGCGTCGACGTCGAGATCGGGCTTCGGCCGATTGTCGGCGCTGTCCCCTCGATAGGCCGACGCTCCCAGCGTCAGCTCGGAACGCGGTCGCCAGGCGAGCGTGACGCAGAGGGCGAGGTTCTCCGCGTTCACCTGTTCGAAGCGTCGCTGGTGTCCGGAGGCGACCCAGGCGGCCGAGCTGAATCCGGAGGAGTCGAGTCCGTTCACGAGCGAGAGCGTGTACTCGACGCGCCCCGCGGCGCCGCCGAGCTGGATACCGTTCTCGTACCAGTTCACCGGGATCAGCGTCGCCTCGGCGATGCTCCGTGTGGTCGTGAAGTACTCGCTCGGTTCGTCGTGCGTGGACGCCAGGCCGATCGGCAGTTTGAAGCGACCGAGCTTCACCACGAACCAGTCACGATGCACGTAGCGGAGGTGGAGCTGCTCGAGCAGCACCTCGCCCCCCTTCTCGATCTCATACTCGAACTCTCCGAATTCCTCGAAGCGATCGAACTCGACGGTCGAGCCGGTCCCTCCATGCTCGAACTCGACTTCTCCCACCAACTGCGCCCGCGGATCGAGCCGCCAAGTCGGGTAGAGCGTGAGCCGCTCCAGGTCGATCGCGTTGCGGCGGCCCGGATCGGTCTGCCAGTCGTACGCGAAGTAGTTGGCCGACGCGTAGCCGCGGAGATCGAACCGGCTTTCTACGGTCTCGTTGGCGCGACCGTCGACCGTCCAGCCCGCGGAGAGAGCCGACCCGATCGAGATGCAGCCCAAAATGGAGCCAAGTTTGAATCCCGCCCGACCCCGCGCTGGCATTTCCACGCTCGTCCTCTCCGGGGTGCGACTGCCTGACATAAAATGAGACTGCGTCTCAGGAGCAGGGAAGACCCTAGCCCAGCCGGGTCCGAACGCGCAACACCCAACGGCTCAGGCGGGAGAGACGAGCCGGTGCATCCAGAGCAGGGTGCGGGCCGTGAGCGCGACGATCAGCGCGCCGGTGACCTGGTGGGCGGTGGTGATCCAGACCTCGTACGCGGGCGGCGCGCCGGCGCCGCGCGCCAGTACGGTCGCGACCAGCGCGGCGAGTCCCAAGGCGAACTGAAGGCCGACGAGACCCGCCAGATCGGCCCCACCTCGTCGCAGTTCGGACTGCTCCGGGTAGTGTGCGCGCGCACGCAAGCCCGCCACCAGTCCGAGCCCGAGCACGACGATCGCGCCCACGATGTGGAGGGTCAGGGCGCCGGAGAAGTGCCGCAGGATCGACCCTACGGCGATCTGCGCGACCAAGAACGCGGCGAAGACGATCCACACGCGACGGTCGGCCGCCACGCTGTCTCGCACGCGCGGCGGCGTCGGCGCGATCCATCGCGGATGGGTCAGGATCGCCAAGGCAACGAGCAGGCCGAGGAAAATCTGCGCGAAGGTTCCGTGCACGGCGGCGAGCACCAGGTTCGGCTCGACTTCCGCGGGTGACGTCGCGGTCGTGAATTTCCCGGTCACCCGCAGGCCGCCCAGGATCCCCTGCGCGATGACCGAGATCAGAGCGATGGCCGAGAGCCAACGGATCGAGCGGCGACGGTCGACTCGCCAGAGATGGACCGTCAAGACGAAGGTGGTCAATCCGACGAGCGATCCGAAGAGTCGGTGCGCATGCTCGAAGTAGACGCCGCCGGTCATCCGGCTGAGCGGATACAGGAACATCGCGTAGCCGAATGAATTCGGCCAATCGACAACGGCGAGGCCGGCCCCATGACTAGTGACGAGTCCGCCGACGACGATGAGCAGGCCAGTGGCGATCACCGCGACATGCGCGAACGCACTCGTCCAGGCGGCGGCGGAGATCGGCGAAGGTCGCGTGTGCTCGCGCGCGCGCGCGCCGATCGCGGTACCCAGGGCGGCGCCGAGGGCGCCGACCGCGCCTCCCGCCAGCAAACTGCCGGGCAACCAGAACACCGCGCTGGGGACGACCTGATTCGGCGTATCACCGGTCACGAGGCCGCCCAGCACCAGCAGATCCAGGAGAGCCGCGAGTGCTCCCGTCGTCGCGCCCGCCTTCCAGCCCTCGCCGGTCAGACGCGCGGCGACGAAACCGCCCGCGGCGAGCAGGGCGAGTAGGAGCGCCAGGAGGAGTGGACTGGACAGCGGCGTGGACGGGAGTCGGCAGAGATACCCGACGGTCCACATGGCGACGGCGGTTCCGAAGCCGAGCGTCAAGTAGGCGCCCGCTCCGGCTCTCGAACCCATGTGTCTCCCTCCTGTGGAGCGAATCCCTTCCGCCTCGGACGCCTCGGTGCTACGGTCTCGCATCCGTGCCAGGACCGCGCAGTCTAACACCCGGTCGATCCGCCTCCCGCGCCCCAATCTGCGTCCTCTCGGAGGGCCCCGCGAAGTGAAGTCCGCCGTGCGCGCGAGCGCCGCTCACCGCCTGCTCGCCCCTCTCTCGATCGCGCGCGAGGCGATCGAGTTGTACCTGCAGTTGGTGAAGGCGCGTCTCTCCGCTCTCGTGGTCGTGACGACCGCCGCCGGATACCTCTTGGCGCACCCCGACCCCCTCGACCTTCCTCGACTCGGCTGGACCTTGCTGGGAGTCGCGCTGACCGCCGCGGGCGCCAACGGCCTCAACCAGCGGATGGAGTGGCGCTGGGATCTGCAGATGAACCGGACGCGCCACCGTCCGATCCCCTCCGGACGGCTGAGCGCGAGCGCGGCCGCACTCTGGGCGGGGCTCTCGGTCGGGTGGGGACTGCTGCTGCTCGTGACGTTCGTCAATCCGCTCACAGCGGGACTCGCGCTCCTGGTCGAGATCCTCTATCTGGCGGTCTACACGCCGTTGAAGCGACGGTCGCCGCTCTGCACGTTGGTCGGCGCCGTCTGCGGCGCGATCCCCCCTGTCATGGGATGGACCGCGGCGACCGGCTCCATCGGGGCGGGCGCCTGGCTGTTGGCCGGCATCCTCTTCCTCTGGCAGATCCCGCATTTCCTCGCGCTCGCCTGGCTCTACCGCGACGACTACGCACGCGGCGGCTTCGTCATGCTCCCGTCTCGCGATCCCGCCGGCAACGCGACCGCGCTGGCCGCGACGGTCTATGCACTCGCGCTGATCCCGCTCGGACTGGCGGGGGTGCTCGCGGGGGTGAACGGATGGATCGCCGCCGTCGGCCTCGTCGCCCTCGGCAGTTGGCTGACGATCCGCTCCGCCAGTCTGCTCCAGACGCGCAGCGAGGGAGCGGCGAAGCAACTGTTCCTCGCGACGCTCGCCTATCTCCCGGTCGCCCTCGCGTTGTTGGTGTTGGATCGTCCACCGCAGATGGCGAGCGTGAGTGGACCGGTTGTCGCACAGGCCGACACGACCGAGGGCGACGTCACCCCTGGCCCATCCGATCCCGCCGCCGTCGGCCAGCGTGACTGAACCGACGCCGCGTCCACTCCCTCGCGGTCTCCTCTGGCTGGTCTTGGCCGGATTGTTCTTCGGCGGTCTGACGGCGCACCGGATCCTCTCCCCCGTCCTCGATCGATCGCGGCCGCGCGCCATCGGCGACGGGCGGAACGTCGAGAGCTACCAATTCGACCTCTCGACGACCACGATTCCGCGCGAAGAGATCGTCCCCAGCGGACTGGCGCGCGATGCGCTGCCGGCGCTCCTCTATCCGCGCATCTGGGAGGCGACGACGGTCGATTCGCTCCGGCGCGCCTCCCGCCGCGGGAAGTATCTGGTCCCCGACGACTTGGTCCTGTCGGTCACCGTGGCGGGACACTCGCGGGCCTATCCGGTGCGGGTGATCCAGTGGCACGAAGTCGTGAACGACACGTTGGGCGGGCGCCCGATTGCGATCGTCCACTCGCCGCTGTCGGGGCTTTTCGTGGCGCTCGATCGTCGCGCAGTGACCGGAGCGCCGACCGCGCGTGAAGAGCCGCTCACCTTGCGCGTGAGCGGACTGCTCCATGCCTCGACGCTGCTCCTCTACGACGACCGCGAGCTCGCTTCGCTCTGGAGCCCGCTGCAGGCGCGGGCGATCGCCGGTCCGGCGGCCGCGCGGGGCGACTCCCTGCGAGTGCTCACCTCATCGGTCCTGCCATGGCGTGAGTGGGAGCTACTCCACCCTGATGGCCAGGTCGTCCGCCCGGAGGACGAGTTCGCGCCGCGCTACAAGCGGGCGCCGTACGGCAGTTATCTGGGGGACGACCGTCTGCGCTTTCCGGTGGCGACGCTGCCTCCGCGCGAACGTCTCGCGTGGAAGACGCCGACGCTGGTTCTCTCGGCGAACGGGGTGACGCAGCTCTTCACACTGGAGTCGTTGTTGCGAGGGGCCGACCCGACCGGTCGTACGCGCCTCTCGGTCGGCGGCGCCGATCTCGTACTACGCACGGCGGCGACACCGGCGTCGGCCTGGGTCGAGTCATCCGACGACGCCTCGTCGGAGCGCGTCATCTCCCGGCGCGTTCTCTGGTTCGCCTGGTACGCAACCCACCCGGAGACGCCCGAGCCTCGTTGATCATGCTGATCGTGCTGATCGTGCGGGTCGGCGACCTCAACTCCCGATGAGCAACACGACGAAGAGGATCACCCAGACCCCATCGAGGAAGTGCCAGTAGACAGCCTGGTACTCGATCCCACCGTGGGACTTCGCGTCGTATCTCTGCGCGAACGTCCGCCAAGTCACGATGCCGAGCGGAATCAGTCCGCCCAGCACGTGCGCGGCATGGAGACCCGTCAGCAGGAAGAACGTGAACGCGTAGAGATTGCTCTTCGGCGTCATGGCGCGTTCGACCAGGCCGAACCATCCAACGGTCTGGCTGACCAGGAAGACCACGCCGAGCGCGAAGGTGAGCGCGAGCCAACGGGCGGCGGCGCCACGTTGGTCCCGACGAATCGCGCGCAGCGCCAGGTGGATCGCGCCGCTGCAGCCGATGAGCACGAAGGTGCTGAACCAGAGGCCGTCGGGCAACGGCGGCATTCCCGGCGGCGGCCACTGCGGCGCGCGCGCGCGCACCGCGACGTAGCCGATGAGGCTGGTGACGAAGAGCATGCCGAGCGCGGCGACGAAGAGCTTCATCGCGAGAAGCCCCGCCCCCGGAATGGCCTCGGGGGCGCCGGGCGGCGGACCGATCACCCGCAAACGGGGCGACCGCGGGCCCGACGCGGTCACGGCGCCGTCGGAGTCTTGGGCGCCGTGATCTCCGGCGCGTAGTCCGGGATGACGCTCGGGCTGTACTCAGTCGTGTCGGTCAGGGCGAAGCCGATGAACAGTGTGACCAAGAAGAGCGAGAGGACGAAGACGACCGCGTTGATCGGTCGATCCCAGTACAGGTGCATGAAGAACATCACGACGAGCGCAGCCTTGATGGTGGCGATTCCCATGGCAATCCAGAGGTTCATGGCGCCGAGGTCGACCCAGGTGACGGCCACGGTGATGACCGTCAACACCATCAGCGCCAGCCAGACCGAGGTCAGGAGCTTGACCGGAACGATGTGGCCCGGACCGGCGTGACCCGCGTGAGCGGCGGAACCGTGAGATGTCTGCGCCATGCTGCGGCCCCTTCCTCTTCGGATCGATAGAACGGTGAGTCGACGGCCCGTCTTGTCCGTGAGCGGCTGGTCGGTGGATGGACGGTCAGTGGATCAGATAGAGCAGCGGGAACAGATAGATCCAGACCAAGTCCACGAGATGCCAATACAGACCGACGAGATCGATGGGGGTCGAGTATCCCGGACTGAAGTCGCCCCGGAGTGTTCGCACCAAGGCCCAGGTGATGGCCGACATGCCGGCCACGACGTGGAGGCCGTGCAGTCCCGTCAGCAGGAAATAGATCCCGAAGAAGAGGTGCACATTGTTCGGCTCGTGGGTCGTGGCGTGCCCCGTGACGTGACCACCGGCGCCGCCGAGGTCGGGCGCAATCGCCGTGGTGACGCTCGGAACACCCGGCGGAGGAATGTTCGTGTGGACGTCGAGCGGGCCGGGGTCGCCGATCGCGACGGCCGATGGCGTCGACGACGCGGCGGCGCCGTGATCCTGAGCAGCGGGGCTGCCGTGATCCTGAGCAGCGGGGCTGGCCTGCTCGACCGCTCCGGGGCCGGAGCCCTGTTCGGCGATCGTGCCGACATGTCCCGGATTCGGAGCGCCGGTCTGGGCCACCGCCGGGGCCGCGGCATGCGGGACCGCGGGTTCCTCGGCATGCGACCCATGCTCCGATGGCTGGTACTTCGTCCCCCAGAGTAGTCCGTGCTCCCACTTCGCCTTGTACTCGACGTACTTGATCCCGAGAAAGCCGAAGCCGCAGAGCAGCGTGACGGCCAGGAGCGCGACCACCTGTCGGTTTTTTCCGAGCTGCGCCGCCCGCACCGCCATCGCCATCGTGAAGCTGCTGAAGATCAGGACGATGGTGTTGATCGCGCCCATGTTCTTGTCCAAGAACTGGTGCGCGTAGATGAACACTTCCGGGTGATGCGACCGATAGATGGCATAGCCGCAGAAGAGCCCGGCGAAGAGCAGCACTTCCGTGGCGAGGAAGAGCCACATGCCGAACTTCCCCGCATCGAACTGCTGCTCGACCGTGTCGTAGTGGTGCCCGAGGTACTCGGGATGTTCCGATCCGTGTCCGCTCACGCTCTCTCGCTCCCGAGCTAGATCGCCTTCTTCTCGTGACGCTCTTGGTCGACCCAGACGTAGTCGTCGAGGGCCGGATCGTATCGAACCTGGCTGTAGTCGTACGGATCACCCACCGGCGGGGGATTCTCGAAGTTGAACCACGGCGGGATCCGGGGCGTTCGCCACTCCAACGTGGTCGAACCCCAGGGATTGGCGCCGGCGCGCCGGCCCGCCACGAGCGACTGGACCAGGTAGATCGCCGTGATGACGAAGCCAAGCCCCATCACGTACGACCCATAGGTGGAGATCTGGTGGTAGATGGCGAACTGCTCCGGATAGTTGAAGTAACGGCGCGGCATCCCCTGGCTTCCCAGGACGTATTGGGTGAAGAAGGTCACGTTGAATCCGACGAAGATGAGGGCGCAGGCCACCGCCGCCCAACGTTCGGAGTACATCTTCCCGAACATCTTCGGCCACCAGTAGTGCAGCCCGGCCAGGAATGCGATGACCGTGCCTCCGAACATCACGTAGTGGAAGTGCGAGACGACGAAGTAGGTGTCGTGCAGATGCACGTCGACCGAGAGCGCGCCGAGGAAGAGCCCGGTCAGTCCGCCAATCCCGAAGAGGAAGATGAAGGAGAACGCGTAGAGCATCGGCGCCTTGAGGACGATCGAGCCCTTGTACATCGTGGCCAGCCAGTTGAAGACCTTGATGGCCGAGGGGATCGAGACGCTGAAGGTGAGCGCGCTGAAGACCATGTTGATCAGCCCCGACTGGCCGCTCGTGAACATGTGATGTCCCCAGACGAGGAAGCCGAAGGCGGCGATCGCGATGCTGGAATAGGCGATGAACCGGTAGCCGAAGATCGCCTTGCGGGAGAACGGCGCGATGATCTCGCTGATCACGCCCATGGCCGGCAAGATCATGATGTAGACCGCCGGATGCGAGTAGAACCAGAAGAAGTGCTGGTAGAGGACCGGATCGCCGCCCAGACCCGGGTCGAAGATCCCGATTCCCATCGCGCGCTCCGCGATCAGGAGAAGCAGGGTGATCCCGAGCACCGGGGTCGCCAGCACCTGAATGAGCGCCGTGGCGTAGATGGCCCAGAGGAAGAGCGGCATCTTGAACCAGGTCATGCCGGGCGGCCGAAGCTTGTGGATCGTCACCGTGAAATTCAGCCCGGTGAAGATCGAACTGAAACCGAGGATGAAGACCCCGATCGTCACCGGGATGACGTGCGTCGCCGTCGTCGTGCTGTACGGCGTGTAGAAGGTCCAGCCGGTGTCGACCCCGCCGGTCAGGACCGAGGCGAGGAGGAACATCGCGCCGGTCATCCAGAGGTACCAGCTCATCAGGTTGAGGCGCGGGAAGGCGACGTCCTTGGCTCCCAGCATCAGCGGGAGGACGAAGTTCCCGAGCGCCGCCGGGATCCCCGGGATGATGAAGAGGAACACCATGATGGCGCCGTGGAGCGTGAAGTACCGGTTGTACGTCTCCGCGTCCATGATGGTCTGGCCGGCCGTCAGGTGCTCCGTGCGCACGAGGAGCGCGAAGACCCCGCCGAGCAGGAACGACGAGAGCAGACAGATGAGGTACATCACGCCGATCCGCTTGTGGTCGAGCGTGGTCAGCCACGAGAGCAGACCCTTCCCGTGGGTGAGGTAGTTCTCCTCCACCCCTGCGCCGCCACGGGTGGCGCCCGGGTGGGTGGCGTCGATGGTCGTCATGGTGTCGTCCTCTCGGTCATCCCGGCAGGTTCCGTTACTGGAGCGTCTTGAGGTATTCGATCATGACGCGGATCTCGTCGTCCTTGATCCGACCCTGGAAGGTCGGCATCACGGCCTCGAAGCCCGCCGCAACCTTTGCGTTCGGCTCCAGGATCGACTCGCGCACGTAGTTCTCGTCGACGGTCACGCTGCCTCCGCCCTGCAGCGCCTGGCTGTGACCCCAGATGCCCTTGAAGGTCGGGCCGGTGCTGGCGACACCGTCGATGGAGTGGCACTGTTTGCAGCCGTACTTCTGGTAGACCTTCATCCCAGCTTCAACCGGCGGCAGTTTCGCGATGAAATCGCCCTCTTCGTCCAGCCACTTCTGAAATTCGCCGGTCGGATGGACGACCGTCTTCGTCAGCATGTCCGAGTGCCCCTTGCCGCAGTACTCGGTGCAGTAGACGTCGAACGTCCCCGCCCTTGTGGCCCGGAACCAGAGCGAGGTGTACCGCCCCGGGATGACGTCCTGCTTCACGCGAAACGCGGGGATGAAGAAGCTGTGGAGGACGTCCTGCGACGACATGACCAGCTTGACCGGCGTGTCGACCGGGACGTGCAGCTCGCTGGCCGAGACGCCGTTCGGGTAAGTGAAGAGCCAACTCCACTTCTGCCCGGTGACCGAGACCGTGTACGCGTTGCCCGGCGCGGTCGCCAGGTCCATGTATCCCTTGAAGCCGAGCCAGAAGATGACGACCACGAGGAAGAGCGGGATGATCGTCCAGGTCACTTCCAACGGCGTGTTGTGGCTCGCCTGACTGAGCGCGGCGTCGCCCGGCTTCTGCTGCCGATAGCGTGCGATGAAGTAGATCATCAGCGCGACGATCAGCACGAAGAAGAAGATGCAGATCCAGAGCACGAAGTCGTAGAGCGCGTCGACCTGGTACGCGGTGACCGACGCCTGTTCCGGCATCCAGAAAGTCGGGCCGCGCTCATTCGCGGCGCCGGCGGAACTCCCGAACAGGCCCGCCGAGAGGCCGAGCAGCAGCAGGAGGAACCGAACCGAGAGCGAGCGGCCGGTCGAGAGCAGGTAGATCATCCGTGCTGAACTCCCGGCGAGTCGGTCCGTGGGCGACGTCCGCCGCGTAGCCAATTGGTCAACAGCCAACCGCCGAGGACGACGGCGGTGAGCGCGCCCCCCATCCGCATGATGTTCATGGCGGCGGGAGCATAGCGGCCTCGCGTCTCGTCGTAGTGGAAACACAAGAGAAGCAGTCGATCCATGGCGGTTCCGACCCGACCTTGCGAAGCCTCCACCATGGAGTACCGCAAGGTCTGCGGGTCGAACTGGACGCCGTAGAGATAGCGAGAGACGCGCCCCTCCGGCGTGATGATCCAAGCCACCGCGGGATGCGCGTACTGGCCGGTCTGCGGGTCGTACTCGTACTGGAAGCCGACCGTCTCCGCCAGCCGCACGATCGCGTCGTTCTGACCGACGAGGAAGTGCCACCCCTCTCCCGCGGCCTCGCGACCATACTCGGTCACATAGGTCTTCTTCTTCTCGAAGGCGAGGGCGGGAGACTCGCGGTGATTGATGCTCACCGTCACGATCTCGAACTCGTTCCCGGCCGTCCATTCGAGGCCGCGCAGACCTTCGACCAGGCCGTTGAGTTGAAGCGTGCAAAGCATCGGACAGGAGTAGTAGTTCAGCGTGAGCAGCACCGGCTTGCCCTGGCCGAAGTAGTCGCCCAAGCGCACCGTGTTCGTGCGTTCGTCGACGAAGGTCAGGTCGAGCGGGAGCTGCGCTTCCAGGTGCTCGACGATGTCGGCCCCGTCGGCCTCCTTCGGCACCGGCCGCAGGATCTGAGCGTCCGCGCGCAGCGAGAAGAACAGCGGCGAGGCCACGCCGACGACCAGAGCAAGCAACGCCTTCAAGTTCGTCATCTCAGTTCTCGGTCCCGGCGGCCAGACGCGCCCGCACCGATTCCTCGCGGACGACGAGCTCCATCGCGCGATCGATCGAGATCGCCACGACTCCCTGCTCACGGTCGATCCAGGCGTACTCCTTCAGATGCGCCTGCGCCTCGGCGCGGGCCGAGACGAGCGCCTCCGGCGGGACGCCGTACTGCTTCTTGACGTACTCCTGCTCGCGCTCGACATAGAAGAGCGTCTGCAGGCCGACCACACAGAGGTAGACCAGGACGAACCCGACGAAGAGCACGACCGCCGTCGGGGCGGCCGCGGGATCGCCGTCCCCCGGGATGAAGGGCTTGCTCGACGTCCCTTCGGGTGCGTGACCCGATGCGTGAGTTGGCGCGTGACTCATAGTCCTCGAGTCCTCAAGCGTTCTCGAAGGCGAGTGAATCGGGCAGACGCGGATCCCGCTCTGGAATCAGCGATTTGTCGCGCAACCGCCAAGCGGCCGCCGCGACGAAGACTCCTCCGATTCCGAGCAGGCTGGTCAAATCGGCCAGATGGTACGGGACCCGGCCGGCGTGCGCCCCAGGCATGACGACCCAGTAGAGGTCGACGTAGTGCATGACGAGCATCCAGACCGCCCAGAATCCGAGGATCTTGGTCCGCCGCTTGGCCGTGCGAGAAAGGAGGCCGCAGAACGGGATGACGAAGTGGGCGAAGAGCAGGAAGTAGCTGAACGCCTCCCAGTCTCCGTCGATGCGCATGCGGTACCAGATGGTCTCTTCGGGGATGTTCGCGTACCAGATGAGCATGAACTGCGAGAACCCGATGTAGGCCCAGAAGATCGTGAACGCGAACATCAGCTTGCCCAGGTCATGGTAGTGCTCGGGCGTGATCGCGGTGCGGACCCGTCCCGCCGACTGGAGCCAGATCGAGATCAGCGCCAGCAGCGCGAAACAGCCGAGGAACCCTCCGGCGAAGAAGTAGACCCCGAAGATCGTGCTGTACCACGTAGGGCTCAGCGTCATGAGCAGATCGATCGCGGCGAAGCTCGTGGTGATCGCGAGCCCGATGACGGCGGGCGCGGCCGTCCTTTCCATCGAGAGCGAGATGGCGACGCCGCCCTCCTTGTCTTGCCGCAGCGACCGGCCCAAGAAGTAGCGAGAGACCAGGGTCCAGACGAGGAAGAAGATCACCCAGCGCGCGATGAAGAACGTCAGATTGAGGTACGGCGCCTTGTGTTGCAGGAGCGGATCGGCGGCGACCGCCTCGGGGCGCGCCCACGGGTAGAGGGCGCCGAGGCCGAGCAGGATCGGAACGAAGAAGAGCGCGAGGAGCGGGAGATTGGCCGCGATCGACTCCGCCTGGCGCCGCACCACGACGCTCCACGACGCGCCGACCAGATGCTGGATGAGGACGAAGAACATCGCGCCGAGCGAGAGGCTGAGGAAGTAGGAGAAGGCAACGAGCCACGACTGCAGCACACGCGTAGCGCCGGCCCCGACGAACGCCAGAGCGAGGGTAGCCAGAAGGCCGACCCCGCCAACGATCGCCGCGACGCGAATCGTCCGGCCGCCCAATTCTCCCAGCCGCCAGTCGCTACGGTCGGCCGTCGTGCTCGCCATCGTCCCTCTTCTCCGTCCTTCGATTCTCGAGTTCAGTTCGTCCCGACTCACGGCATCGAAGGCCGCACATCGGGCGGCACATCGTTGATCCTCGCGTCTCGAGTCCGTTGCAGCGCTCTCACGTAGGCGACGATCGCCCACCGATCCGACTCCGGGATCTGAGATCCATAGGCCGGCATGGTGCGGATCCCGTTGGTGATCGTGTTGAAGAGGTGGCCCACCGGGCGCGCCCGGACCGTCGCATCGTGGTACGACAGCGGACGAACCCAGGTCCCCTCGGCCAGCTCCTCGGCCCGCCGACTCACGACCCCGGTTCCCGCGCCATCCAGTCCGTGACAGGGGCTGCAGTAGATCTCGAACCGCGCCTGACCTCGCAGCATCGTCGCCTCGGTCACCGGTTGCGGGAACTCGGTCGCCCAGGCGTCCGCCACCACGCCGCGGTGGAAATGCTCGTCGAGGCGCGCCTCTCCGCGCGCCACGGTCCCGCCCGGCGGCAGCCGCATGGCGCGCCCATCGGCGAACATCGGGTTGGCCGCCTGCGCCTTGAATTTCTGCTGCACGTCCATGTCGAGGATCAGGTGAATGCGCGGCTTGTCGAACCGCGTCGCGCGCGCTCGCGCGATGAGGAAGAACGGAATCAACGACAACGTCGTGAGGACCGCGAGCGTGGGGACGACCCAACGTGGCATCACGGGTTCGAGTCCTCCAGTTCTTCGACCGCAGTCCCGCCGAGCGACTGCAGGAGCGCCCCGGTTCGCTGGCGGTCGAACTTCGGATCGCCGGCCTCGATCCCGATGAAGAACCGGTCTCGGGTCACGCGGCGAAAGCGTTCGCTGTTGAAGATCGGTTGGTTGAGCGTGGGCATGCGGTTGAACGCGAGCAGGCCGACGAGCGTGCCGATGGCGGTGAACAGCACGGTCAACTCGAAGATGACCGGGACGTTCGCCGGGAGGCTCCAGGTCGGCTTCCCGCTGATCAGATAAGGATAGTCCACGGCGTTCATCCACCATTGCATGAGGACGCCGGTCGCGAGGCCGGTGATTCCGCAGGCCAGAATGAAGAGCGGCAGCTTCGTGTAGCTCACACCCATCGCCCCGTCCAGACCGTGCACCGGAAACGGCGTGTAGGCGTCCCACTTGGTGTAGCCGGCGTCACGCACCCGTTCGGCCCCATGGAGGAGCGTATCCACTGACTCGAACTCCACGAGGAGTCCGGCCAGCGTGGATCCGCGCGATTCCCCTGTTCGTTGCACGGTTCCCCTCCCCCTCAGTGCGCTCGCGCCGTCGCGCGGTCGTCGCCCGTAGAAGGGGCGTTCGGTTCGTGTCCATGCGCACGCGCCTGCGGCATCACGCTTTTCACCTCGGCCATCGCCACCATCGGGAGGAAGCGAATGAAGAGGAGGAAGCAGGTGTAGAAGAGGCCGAAGCTGCCGAGCAGGGTCAGGAGGTCGACCCAGGTGGGCCAGAACATCCCCCAGCTCGAGGGCAGGAAGTCGCGCGAGAGCGACGTCACGATGATGACGAACCGCTCGAACCACATGCCGACGTTGATGAGGAAGCTGACGATCATCATCACCCAGATGTTGGTCCGCGCCCACTTGAGCCAGAAGATCTGCGGGACGAGCACGTTGCACGACACCATCGTCCAATAGGCCCACCAGTAGGGGCCGAGCGCGCGGTTGAAGAAGGCGAACTTCTCGTAAGTGTTCCCGCTGTACCAGGCGATGAAGAACTCCAACCCGTAGGCATAGCCGACCATCATCCCGGTCGCGAGCATGATCCGGCACATGTTCTCCAGGTGCCGCATGGTGATGATGTCTTTCAGCCCGAACCACTGCCGAGCCGGCGCGATGAGGAAGAGCACCATGGCGAAGCCGCTGAAGATGGCGCCGGCGACGAAGTAGGGCGGGAAGATCGTCGTGTGCCAGCCGGGGAGCTGCGAGGTGGCGAAGTCGAACGAGACCACCGAGTGCACGGAGATCACCAGCGGCGTCGCGATCGCCGCCAGGATCAGGTAGGCCACTTCGTAGCGATGCCAGCCGCGATTCGACCCCGTCCATCCGAGACTCAACAGACCGAAGACGACGCGCCGGATCTTACCGGTCGCGCGATCGCGCAAGGTGGCGAGATCGGGAATCATCCCGATGTACCAGAAGATGAGCGAGGTCAGGAAGTAGGTCGAAACCGCGAAGACGTCCCAGAGGAGCGGGCTGCGGAAGTTCGGCCACATGTTTTGCTGGAGCGGCACCGGGAAGACCCACCAGATGAGCCAGGGGCGCCCGACGTGGATCCCGGGGAACAACAACGCGCAGATGACGGCGAAGATGGTCATAGCCTCGGCGAATCGGTTGATGCTCGTCCGCCAGCGCTGCCGGAAGAGGAACAGGATCGCCGAGATCAGCGTGCCGGCGTGTCCGATTCCGACCCAGAAGACGAAGTTGGTGATGTCGAACGCCCAACCCACCGGCACGTTCAGTCCCCAGACCCCGACCCCGGTCCAGAAGAGATAGATGATCATCAATCCGAGGACGCCGGTCAGCGCCGCCGACGTGAGGAAGGCAATCCACCACGCGCGCGGCGTCTTCGACCCCTCGTCGATCGGACCGCAGACGGCGTCGGTGACCGTGCCAAAATCATTGTTGCCGAGGACGAGCGGAGTCCGGCCGAGCGCCAGATCGACCGGCCTGCCTTGGGCGCCGCTACTCATCGCGAGAGCTCTCCCCTACTTCCGCCATCAACCCAGCCGCGATAACCCTTCCGCGATCAACCATGATGCGGGTCCTGCGGGACCGGCGTGTCCCCCTCGTGACCGTGCTCGGCGCCGCCGTCAACCGGATTGCGCAGCCGCGCGAGATAGACCGTGCGCGGACGCGTGAACAACTCGGCCAGCATCGAGTAGGCGCGCGGATGGTCCTGCGCCTTGCGCACCCGGCTCTCGGGATCGTTCAGATCGCCGAAGGCGATCGCCTGCGTCGGACAGGCCTGCGCGCAGGCCGGCGTGATCTCGCCGTCGCGCACCCGTCGCTGGTCGTTCTTCGCGCGGATCTTGACGGAGTTGATGCGCTGTACGCAGTAGGTACACTTCTCCATCACCCCGCGGGCGCGCACCGTCACCTCTGGATTGAACTGCATCTTCTCCAGCGGCGTCAGGTGCTTGTGGTAGTTGAAGAAGTTGAACCGACGGACCTTGTACGGGCAGTTGTTGGAGCAGTATCTCGTCCCGATGCACCGGTTGTAGACCTGATCGTTCAGCCCTTCGTGGCTGTGCACGGTCGCCGCCACCGGGCAGACCTGCTCGCACGGCGCGTTCTCGCAATGCTGACAGGTGACCGGCTGATAGGCGATCGCTGCCTCCTCCGGATTCCCCGCGAAGTAGCGGTCGACGCGAATCCAGTGCATCTCACGTCCCTTGCCGACCTGCGTCTTGCCGACCACCGGGATGTTGTTCTCGGCCTGACAGGCGACGACGCAACTCCCGCAACCGGTGCACGAGTTGAGATCGATGGCCATGCCCCACTTGTAGCCGTCGTACGCCTGCTGATTCCAGAGCGGAGCCTCGAAGGCGTGCGGACCGATGTGCTTGGCGAACTCCGGATGGTGTTGGAACTCCGCCACGGTGCCCTCGCGCACGAGTTCGTGCACGCGGCTCGTCCGTTCCTTCTCGCCGACCTTGTCGATCGCATGATGATCCTGCGTGGAGACGAGCTTGTAGCTCCGCCCCGCGCGCTCCACCTGGACGCCCGCCACCGCGAACTGCGCGTTCGAGGTGCGGAGGCGGAAGGCGTCGAAGCCGGCGCCCTCTGCGATCTTGCCGGCCGCGGCGCGGCCGTGCCCCAGCGTGATCGCGAGCGAACGCTTGGCCTGGCCGGGCTGCACCCAGACCGGCGCGTCCATCACGCGGCCGTCCGCAGTCACGCGCAGGACATCGCCGTCCTTCACCCCGAGTTCACTCGCGGTGGAGGGATCGACGAGGAGCGCGTTGTCCCAGGTCAACTTGCTGATCGGGTCGGGCATCTCCTGCAGCCACGGATTGTTGGCGAAGCGGCCGTCGTAGAACTTGAGGTCGGGCAGGAACGCCAATTCGAATCCGTCCGCCTTCGGCGCGGCCGGCGCGCCCGCCATGCGCGCCGCGAGCGCATCGGCCTGCAGGGCCGGAGTGATCGGTGCGAAGCCGGTTCCTGTCACGACTCCGTCGTGCAACGCCTGGCGCCAACGCGGCTCGAACTGTTCCGGGCCCATCAACTCCGCCCAGACTCCGCGCATCAGGTCGTATCCCTTGCGCGCCGGTTCGTCCAACACGAGCCCGATCACTTCAATCGGAGTCCGCCCCGCGAAGAGCGGCTCGATCAACGGCTGCTGGGCGCAGATGCTGCCGTCGTAGGCCCGCGAGTCTCCCCACGATTCGAGGTAGTGCGCGCGCGGCAGATGCCAGGTGCACAGTTCGGAGGTCTCGTCGACGTAGAGGCCGAGGCGGATGCGAACCTCGGCCCGCGCCATCGCCGCGCCGAAGTCGAGATCGACCGGCGCGTCGTGCGCCGGATTTCCGCCCAGGATGAGCAGCGTGCCGATCTCTCCCGTGGTGAGCGCCTCGCGCAGAGCGCGGATCGACTCGACGTGCGAAAGGCGCGTCGGCTCCGGATCGGCGGTGTAGAGCACCGTCGTTCCGATCGAGCCGAGGGCGCTGTTGAGCAGATGCCCGATTGCCTGCACCGCCGGACTCTGCGAGGGGCCGACCGCCACGAGCGCCCGGCCGCCATGCCGCACGAGATCGGCCACCATGGCCACGGCGATCGCCGGTAGCGGTTCGCTCCCGCGTCTCGCCTCGAGCGCCGCGCGAACCGAAGGCGTGAAGACCGGGGACGCAACATGCGTCGCCACTTCGAGCGCCACCCCAGCTGCGATCCGTCCCACTTCGCTCGGGAGCACGGCCAACCGATGGTCCGCCATCGCGCCGGTCAGCGTGTACGCCGGCTCGACCACGTAGAGTCGGAGCTCCGACGTTTCAGCCTGCCCATGACCATCGAGGCGAGCCTCGCCGGTGCGCGCCCCCACGAGATCCCGAGCGTTGGTGATCGCCGCCGGATGCGTCCCGAGGAGATCCTCGTCGAAGGAGACGACGACGCGCGCGCGCGCGGGCCGGTAGTGCACGCGCATCGGCTGACCGAAGGCCCAGCCGGTCGATTCACGTTCGACGTCGCGCGAGATCGCTTCGTACTCGAACCATCGCGCGCCTGGCATGGACTCGTGGAGCCGGCCGCGCAGCCTCGCGAGAGTGGGAGAGCTGCTCGCCTCCGCCAGGATCGCAAAGTTCGCCCCTTCTCCGGCGCGAACTCCAGCGAAGTGCGCGGCGACGAACTGCTCGAACTCCGGCCAGGACGAACTGAGGAGTTCGCGGCCGTCGCTCTTCAAGACCGACCGGCTTCGTTCGGGGTCGTACATCTCCAGCACGGTCGCCTGCGTCAACGCGTCGGTGCCGCCGCGATTCTCGGGATGGAGCGGGTTCCCTTCGATCTTGATCGGTCGACCGTCGTAACTCGTGACGACGAGCCCGCGTCCGTTGCCGCCCAGCTCGAAGGTGGTTGCGTACTGCGACGGCACACCGTCCATGCGACCCGCGGGACGGCCCGTGTACGGGAGGATCTTCTCCTCGGGCCAACGGCACGCGGTCAATCCGGCCATTCCGAGCGACGCGCCCATCAACTTGAAGAAGTCGCGGCGGGTCGTCGGGCCGAGCCACTCCGACGGATTGGACGAGACCTGCTCCTCGAGGAACGCGCGGAACTCCGGCGTGTCGGCCCGTTCTTCCAGGCTCCGCCAGTAGTCGCGCTGGTGCGATGCGTCGCGGTCCATCGGTTCCCCTATCGGTGGCAGGTAGAGCAGTCGGTCGACGGATTGATCTGCAGCGCCTGACGCACCTGGCGACCGGTTTCCGCGGGGTCTCCGGGCGGCGTCCAGTCCATCTTCGTGACGAACTCGGGCGGACGCAGCCGCGCATCGGGATTGCGGTGACAGTCGAGACAGAAGGCCATACTCAGCGGCTTCGCCTGATAGACCTCTTCCATCTGATCGACGCGGCCGTGGCACTCGACGCATCCGACACCGCGGGTCACGTGCGCGCTGTGGTTGAAATAGACGAAGTCGGGCAGGTCATGGACCTTCACCCAGGGGACGGGATTGCCCGATCCATAGCTCTCGCGCACCGGCAGAAGCTTCGGACTCTCGGCGCGGACCTGCTTGTGGCACCCCATGCAGGTCTGGGTGGGCGGGATGGCCGCGAATCCGGCCTTCTCCACCGTCGTGTGGCAATAGCGACAGTCCATGCCGAGTTGGCCGACATGGACGGCGTGGCTGTACGGCACCGGCTGTTTGGGCATGTGCCCGACGACACGCGTGGTGGGCCAGAAACCGAAGTAGACGAGGGCGAGGATGTAGACGGGAGCTCCGAGGAGGACAGCGCCGACCACGGGCCGGATCGTGTCCACCCACTTCGGGAAGATGTTTCCGCTCATTCCGGCTCCAAGTCGCGCCCACTGCCTCTGGAGATGCCTCGTCCGCTTCCCAAGGAGGCGTCCGTTGCTTCCCCGAACGTGCATCCGTTCACAAGCCCGGGCACGCTAGCATCGCGCCCCAGGAGCGTCAACCATCCGGCCCGACAGAAAAGATCTTCTCGCCGATCGAATCGCCTAATCGTGACGCGGTTTCCGGATCCCATCCGCCGCCGCTCCACAGCTCTTCGAGCAGCTCTCCGTACCGCTCGCCGACGCGGGAACGCCGCTCTTTCGCCGACGGTGTGAGCAGTCCGTCCGCGATGGTCGGAGTCGGAACGAATGCGAATCGAAAGATGCGTCGATAGGGCGGTTGCGCGGAATTCAGTTGCGCGATCGCACGCGCGATCTCCACCGCGTGACCACGAGACGGGTTGCCGTCCGCCCCGACCGCGGCGCTGGTCGAGTCGACCGCGAGCAGCGCGACAAGACGGCTGCGGCGATCCCCGAAGACCATGGCGTGCTCGACCCCCGGGCAACCGCGCATCGCGATCTCCAGCGGCGTCGGCGCCACGTTGCGCCCGCTCGACGTCACGATGAGGTCCTTCTTGCGATCGACGATGCGCAGGAACCCATCCGGATCGAGCTCTCCTACATCACCGGTGGCGAGCCAGCCGTCGGCGTCGATCGTCGAACCTGTCGCCTCGGCGTCGCGCCAGTACCCCTGCATCACGTTGGATCCGCGCACGTGCAGTTCGCCGTCGGTCGAGATCCGGTGTTCGATCCCGGGCGCGCTGCGGCCGACCGTGCCGAAGCGGTAGTCGTCGAAGCGATTCACATGGGTGAGCGAGGTGTTCTCCGTCATCCCGATCCCCTCCAGGATGACCACGCGCGCATCGTGGAAGAACCGCGCGAGTTCGGCATCGAGCGGGGCCGATCCGCTGATGCAGAAGCGCAACCGTCCGCCGAAGAGATTTCGCAAGCGGCGGAAGACGAGTCCGTCGGCCACCGCGGCGCGAAGGAAGAGCCAGGGACCGATCGCGCGTTTCGCCTCGATCCGTTCGGTCCGTTCCCGCCCCACGCCGCTCGCCCACCGCACGAGCGCGCGCCGCCAGGGGGGCGCCGCCGCGATGCGCGCGCGCGCGGCCGCCGAGATCCGCTCGAACACTCTGGGAACGGCGACGAACCAGTGGGGGCGCGCCCAGCGTGCGTCCTCCAGGAAACGATCGGGCGCGGAGGCGAAACTGGTCGCCACCCCGCGCCAGATGCAGAAGTAGACGCAGAGTCGCGCGAAGACGTGAGCCAACGGGAGGAAGAGGAGTGTCTCGTCGCCCGGGCCGGTCGAGACGCACGCCGCGGCCGCACCGGCGGTGAAGACGAGGTTGCCGTGGGTCAGGATCGCCCCTCGCGGGACGCCCGTCGTGCCGGAGGTGTAGACGATCGCAGCCCGAGTCGACTCCTCGACCCCCTGAGCGACCGCCTCCAGCTCAGACTCCGAGACCTCCTCCGCCCGCGCGAGGAACGTCGCCCAGGCGATGACGTTCCGTCCGCGCTCCCGTTCGCCGGACGACTCGCGCCCCCAGTCCACGACCGACTGGAGCCCGGGGGGACCGTGGGTCCCGAGATGGAGGGCGAGTGCGGCCTCCTCGACGAAGACCGCTCGACAGTCCGCGTGCTCGATCAAGTGGAGTTGCTCTGTGACGGGCGACGTCGCATGGAGACCGACGGTGCAGGCCCCGATCCGGACCGCGGCCAGGTCGACGAGGATCCACCGGTACGACGTCGATCCGATGATCCCGACCTGATCCCCCTGGCGCAGCCCGGCCACCAACATCCCCCGAGCGACCTCTGCGACATCGGCCCACACTTCGCGCCAGTTCTTCGTCTCGATCCCGCCCCCCTCATTCCTCCAACGGTAGGCGGGCGCGGAGTCGAATCGTTCGACCGAATGCCGGAGCAGTTCTCCGAGATTGCGGTGTGGCGGCGGCATGACGGAACTCACGAGTGCGGCCCCAGCGCGATCATCGACGCGAAGAGCGCGTCGTCCGCATCGCGCAATTCCCCCCACTCGTGCTCCCCGGCCGCACCCCTCAGGCGGCCGCCGACCTCCCTCACCGCGAGCGGGTAGCGCAGGAAGTGGCGCAACTGCTGGAGGAGGGACGCATCGTCGTCGTAGAGACAGACGGGGTGGAGCTCCACCGGAATCAGCTCAGGATACGAGAGTCGACGCGGTAGGACGGCCGCGCAACCGTGCGCCATCGCCTCGACGATCGAGATACCGAAGAACTCATGATCTGCCGTCGAGACGACCACAGATGCCTCCGCCATGAGGCTCCGGTAGAGTGGCGCTGACGCGTGTCCCCACTGCACGATCCGTCCTCCCAGCGATTCGCGAGCCTGCAGGAACTCCGTCGGATCCTGGCGAAAATTCTCTCCGCAGAGCGCCACCCGGAACTCGACTCCCTCGTCCGCCAGAGACTCCAGCGCAGCGAAGAATTTCTCGGGCCGCTTGTCATACTCCCACCGCTGGTTCCAGAACACGAGGGGCGGGGCGCCGCCACTGACCCATGGTTCGTCGCCGATCGGAGCTTCGATCCCGGGCGAGAGGACCGAGCTCTTCTCGAGGAGAGCCCCGAACGGAGGCAGTTCAACTTCATCCGGAAAAGCTCGGAGAAACCTCGGAATCGCCTCGAGCAGCGCCGAGCGGTGGAACTGCGAATTGAAGACAATCCGGTCGGCCGCCGCCATCGATAGATAGTTCACGAATGCGTAGTGCAGGTCTCGCTCGCCGTGCTGACGTCGCATCGGGCCGGCCTTCGGATCGCTCGGCAACGGATAGAGCAGTTGGTTCTCGTGCATGTAGAGAACTGACGGAATCTGGGCGGTGCGCCCACGGGTCAGTCCGAGGAAGGTAGCCAGATCCAGCATGTCGGTGGCGACGATCAAATCTGGCTGGAGGCTCGATTCGAGAAATCGTCGGGCCATCGACGGCGCCGCGCCGTGCATCCGCCACTTCCAGAAACGGCCGGGGAGGGAAAGGAGTTAGACCGAAGCGCGGCTGTGCCGGACGAGCGAGTCCGCCCACGCTTGATGGCTGCCCGTGTGATAAGGCGACAAGAGGAGAATCTGCATCGGGTCTCGTCGTGACGCAGGGTCCAAACCGAAACGGTCCAAACGCAAAGAGCCGAGACATCCAAGATGTCTCGGCTCTTCATTCGTTCTGTCGAATCGCCATCGAGCGACTCGATCGGAAGATCCCGGCGGCGTCCTACTCTCCCACACGCTCACGCGTGCAGTACCATCGGCGCTGGAGGTCTTAACTGCCGTGTTCGGAATGGGAACGGGTGTTTCCCCTCCGCTATGGCCACCGGAAAATGGGACCGACCGGTAAACCGGCCGGAAAACCCTGACAACTGCAAGAGATGAGAACTGGTCGAGACCGGCATCAAAGAATTTAGATCAAGCCGCACGGCCTATTAGTACTGGTCGGCTGAACGTATTGCTACGCTTACACCTCCAGCCTATCAACCTCATAGTCTCTGAGGGGCCTTTAGGTGATTGCTCACGGGAGATCTCATCTTGGGGTCGGTTTCACGCTTATATGCTTTCAGCGTTTATCCGATCCGGACATAGCTACCCAGCTATGCCGCTGGCGCGACAACTGGCACACTAGAGGTCCGTCCAACCCAATCCTCTCGTACTAGGGTCAGCTCCCCTCAAATCTCCTCCGCCCACGATGGATAGGGACCGAACTGTCTCACGACGTTCTGAACCCAGCTCACGTACCGCTTTAATTGGCGAACAGCCAAACCCTTGGGACCTTCTCCAGCCCCAGGATGCGATGAGCCGACATCGAGGTGCCAAACCCTCCCGTCGATGTGAACTCTCGGGGAGGATCAGCCTGTTATCCCCGGCGTACCTTTTATCCGATAAGCGACGGCCCTTCCACACGGAACCGCCGGATCACTAAGCCCTGCTTTCGCACCTGCTCGACTTGTAGGTCTCGCAGTCAAGCTCCCTTGTGCCATTGCACTCGACGCCTGATTGCCAACCAGGCTGAGGGAACCTTTGGGCGCCTCCGTTACTCTTTAGGAGGCGACCGCCCCAGTCAAACTGCCCACCTGACACTGTTCCGAGTCCGGATTCACGGTCCCCGGTTAGAATCCCAACAATCCAAGGGTGGTATTTCAAGGTTGGCTCCACAGAAGCTGGCGCCCCTGCTTCAAAGCCTCCCACCTATCCTACACATGAATGGCCAGAACCCAATATCAGGCTACAGTAAAGGTGCACGGGGTCTTTCTGTCCAGTCGCGGGTAAACGGTATCTTCACCGCTGCTTCAATTTCGCCGAGCTCTTCCAGGAGACAGCGCCCAAATCGTTACACCATTCGTGCAGGTCGGAACTTACCCGACAAGGAATTTCGCTACCTTAGGACCGTTATAGTTACGGCCGCCGTTTACCGGGGCTTCAGTTTGAAGCTTCGCCTTGCGGCTAACCTCGCCCTTTAACCTTCCGGCACCGGGCAGGTGTCAGACCCTATACATCGCCTCGTCGGCTTGGCAGAGTCCTGTGTTTTTGTTAAACAGTCGCTTGGGCCGTTTCTCTGCGGCCTCCGTCCGCTCGTCTCGCGAGGAGACTCACGTACCTAGAGGCATCCCTTCTTCCGAAGTTACGGGATCATTTTGCCGAGTTCCTTCTGGAAGACTCACTCGAGCACCTTAGGATACTCACCCCACCTACGTGTGTCCGTTTCCGGTACGGTCACCCTTTGTACTCACGTAGAGGTTTTTCTTGGCAGCGTGCTCGGGACCAGTTCGCCCTTACGGGCTCCCCATCGTCTCTCGGGGTAGTGCCCTCCTGGATTTTCCTGGGAGTGCCCCCTACAAACTTAGACCGGGACAACCAACGCCCGGCTGGTCTTACGCTTCTGCGTCACCCCATAGTGTCTTTATCGCACAGCTGGTGGTACGGGAATATTAACCCGTTTTCCATCGCCTACGCCCTTCGGCCTCGGCTAAGGGTCCGACTAACCCTGAGCGGATTAACCTAGCTCAGGAAACCTTAGGCTTTCGGTGAACAGGTTTCTCGCCTGTTTTCTCGCTACTTATGCCGGCATTCTCACTTCCGGTTCGTCCAGCAGTTCTTGTCGAACTACCTTCGCCCTACAACGGAACGCTCCCCTACCAATCGCGAACTTCATCGTCCACGAGTTCGTAGCTTCGGTACCGGGCTTGAGTCCCGAGTATTATCGGCGCAGAATTACTCGACTAGTGAGCTATTACGCACTCTTTAAATGGTGGCTGCTTCTAAGCCAACATCCTAGTTGTTAAAGCGATTCCACATCCTTATACACTTAACCCGGATTTGGGGACCTTAGCTGACGATCTGGGTTGTTTCCCTCTCGGATATGGAGCTTATCCCCCATAGCCTGCCTCCCGGGATACATGTGAACGGCATTCGGAGTTTGAATGGGTTTGGTAACCTGGTGGGGCCCCTAGCCCAATCAGTGCTCTACCTCCGTCACACAATTAGCCCGAGGCTCGTCCTAGAACGATTTCGGGGAGAACCAGCTATCTCCAGGTTTGATTAGCCTTTCACTCCGACCCACAGCTCATCCCCTAACTCTTCAACGTTAGTGAGTTCGGACCTCCACGTACTTTTACATGCGCTTCATCCTGGCCATGGGTAGATCACCTGGCTTCGGGTCTGCCGCGTGCAACTTGTCGCCCATTTCAGACTTGCTTTCGCTACGGCTTCGTGGCTTGACCACTTAACCTCGCTACACACGAGCAACTCGCCGGCTCATTATGCAAAAGGCACGCCGTCAGCTGTACAGAACCGAAGTCCCGTACGCGCCTCCGACCGCTTGTAAGCAGATGGTTTCAGGTGCTTTTCATTCCCCTCTCGGGGTGCTTTTCACCTTTCCCTCACGGTACTGGTTCACTATCGGTCGTCAGAGAGTATTTAGCCTTGGGAGGTGGTCCTCCCGGATTCCCGCAAGATTTCTCGTGTCCCGCGGTACTTGGGTAACAAATCCGAAGAGCTTGCTGATTTTCGCCTACAGGACTATCACCTTCTTTGGTCACCCTTTCCTGAAGTGTTCGGCTAACCAGCAAGTTTGTAACTCTTCGACTCTTCTGCAGAAGAATCCAACTTATCCCCGCAACCCCGACGACACAACGCCTGCAGGCTTTGACATGTCATCGGTTTAGGCTGTTTCCCTTTCGCTCGCCGCTACTGAGGAAATCGAATTTTCTTTCTCTTCCTGGAGGTACTTAGATGTTTCAGTTCCCTCCGTTGGCTTCGCTTGGCCTATGTATTCAGCCAAGGATGACGAGGCATTCCCCTCGCCGGGTTTCCCCATTCGGGCATCTCCGGGTCAACGCTTGCTTGCAGCTCACCGGAGCTTATCGCAGCTTACCACGCCCTTCATCGCCTTCTGACGCCAAGGCATCCACCATCTGCCCTTAGTAGCTTGATCAAAAATATTCTTTGGTGCTCGTCTCGACCGCTCTGCGCACAGATCCTCGCGGACCTGTGCAATTCAAGCAGCAGTTCTCATCTCTATGCAGTTGTCAAAGAACGGATTTCGTCGCGCCATCGAAACGGAGCGACAGAAAAAACTATGGCGACTTCGGCGAACCCAGAGGGCTCACCTCCGTCGAATCCCGAGAAGATCTGGTGTGGAGACAACCGGGATCGAACCGGCAACCTCCGCCGTGCAAGGGCGGCGCTCTCCCAATTGAGCTATATCCCCACAAGAACCATCCCCACAAAAAGCTGGAGCCTGGCGGTCAATCTGAAAGAAAAGCCAAACAGATAAACCAGCAGGCCAGTTGGGATGTGGGCCTAGGTAGAGTCGAACTACCGACCTCACGCTTATCAGGCGTGCGCTCTAACCACCTGAGCTATAGGCCCGACGACTTTCAGGGTCGTGGGCCGAGCCAAGCGTCGAGGCTCCAGTGGCGCCCGTCCCGAGAGGGGACCAGACAACACAGACGGAGCGGAAGGCGTCGACATTCTTCCTCGGACGGCCATTCCGATCTCGCAGTTCCGCTAAACCAAATTTGGCTGAAACGGAATACGAGCCGGGGGACCCAGCTCGAGAATATCTCGACAAGAGAGAGCAGACTCAGAGAGTGGAACCATCGACCGAGAGTGTTCGGCGATCTTGCGATCGACCGAAGGGACTCCCTAGAAAGGAGGTGATCCAGCCGCACCTTCCGGTACGGCTACCTTGTTACGACTTAGCCCCAATCACCAGCCTTACCTTAGGCGCCTCGTCCCTTGCGGTTGTGATAGCGACTTCGGGTACTGCTGACTTTCGTGGCTTGACGGGCGGTGTGTACAAGGCCCGGGAACATATTCACCGCTGCCTGCTGATCAGCGATTACTAGCGATTCCGCCTTCATGCAGTCGAGTTGCAGACTGCAATCCGAACTGAGGCCGGCTTTTTGGGATTGGCTCCACCTCGCGGCATTGCAACCCTTTGTACCGACCATTGTAGCACGTGTGTAGCCCCAGGTGTAAGGACCATGAGGACTTGACGTCATCCCCACCTTCCTCCGCCTTGTCGACGGCAGTCTCCCTAGAGTGCCCAACTGTACTTGCTGGCAACTAGGGACAAGGGTTGCGCTCGTTGCGGGACTTAACCCAACATCTCACGACACGAGCTG
>CAZVYN010000049.1:0-23147 GCA_964631125.1 uncultured bacterium
AAGTCGTGCGAGGCCGGCGCCAACCTGGCGCAGGCGGCGGCGATGATGTGGGAAGCCGACTGCGGAACGCTGCCGGTGATCGACGGCGCCGGGCAGGTACTCGGCATGATCACCGACCGAGACATCTGTATCGCGACCGGAACCAGCAACAGACTCGCCTCGCAGATCTCCGCGACCGAGTTGATGCGTGGTGTCCCCAAGGTCTGTCAGCCCGATGACGATCTCGTCGTCGCGTTGCGGACGATGGAGGAAGGGCAGGTCCGTCGCCTCCCCGTGGTGGATGGGCGGGGCACTCTGGAAGGGATTCTCAGCCTCAGCGATCTCTTGCTCCGCGCCGAGAACTCTCCGCGAGCCGACATTCCGCTCACGAACGTGATGAAGACCCTACAGGCGATCAGTCAGCGTCGGCGGACGCAGCCAACCAAGGCAGCCAGTCCGCCGAAGGCCGCGCATCGCGAACTCCTCATCGTCTGAGACGAGGAACACGCAATACGTCTGAGTAGAAGCGCTCAGCCGCCGGTGACCTGCAATCTCATCTGACTCCAAATGGCGATTGCGTAATCACTCGACGGGCCTACGATGGCGATGACTCCGATGGCGTGATCCATTTCTGCACGCCACCGGGGTCGCGCCACTCGTAGGGAGAATCGACATCGTGTCCGTCATCCTCATCATCATCTTGGTCGTGCTGCTCTTCGGCGGCGGAGGGGCCTACTACGGCCGGCGTTCGAACTGGGGCGGTCCGCACTATGGCGGCGGGTTGCTCGGACTGGTGCTCATCGTCCTGTTGATCCTCTATCTGACGGGCAATCTCGGCGGTGCGCGCCTCCGTTAGCCTCCCGCCATCGCGGCGAGAATCTCTCGGTACACGGGCACGCGCTCGATCATCGACTCGCGGAGGGTCGCGGGCGCGTGCTCCCGCAATTCCAGGAGCAGTTCGTGCGCGTGGGCCAGATCGCCCGCGTCTCCGTCGGTCTTCCAGAGAAGGAACGACGCCAGGAGACGTTGAGGGAACGTGAGCGCCGCCGAGTGGCGCGCCAGTAGCGCGCGGGCCTCGTCGAGAGTTCCGCCCGACAGCGCGGTCGATCGGATCGACGCCAGGATGAGCACTCCGTTGGATTCCGCCTTCTGCGCCTCGACCCGAGCGGCGCTGAGTGGGGGGAGCGCCTCCTTCGCTCGGCCCGCATCCGCCAGGAGCGCGCCGAGCGCGAGCTGCACCCACGCGAGTCCGTCGTGATGCTCGATCTCGGCCCAGCAGTGGATCGCCGCCGAGTACATCTCCTCCGCCGACGCCACATCGCCGGCTCGAGCCGAGATCTCCCCCAACCCGAAGAGCGCGTCGCCTTCCTCCTTGGGATCCCCGACCTCGCGCGCGAGGGCGAGTTGTCGTTCGAACTGCGCGCGCGCCGCGTCCCAATCCCCGAGCAACGCGAGGGTCGATCCGTAGCTCTCCAGCGCTCCCGATTCGGCGCGTTTCGCCCCCATCTCGCGCAACAAGACGAGCGCGCGTTCGAGATGCTGCAACGCCTCCGCGGTGCGCCCGAGACTGGCGAGGGACGCGCCGAGGTTCGCCTCGCCGAGCGCTTCCCCCGGTCGGAAGCCGAGGGCTCGCGACAACTCGACGTACTGCCGATGGTGTTCGCACGCCGACTCGTGTTGCCCGAGCACGTCGAAGGCGACGCCGACATTGCAGACGGCCCGCGCCTCTCCGAACGAATAGCCGACCTCACGCGAGAGAGTCAGAGCGCGCGTGAAATGTACGAGCGCCTCTTCGGTGCGTCCCAGCGAGCCCAGCACGATACCCAAGTGGTTGTTCGCGGTGACCTCACCCCGCCGCTCTCCGCGGCGATTCGCCAACTCCAGGACCTCCTGGCACGAGCGGAGGGCGTCTCCCTTGCGGCCGGTATTGGTGAACAGCGTGGTCAGCGTCACCAACGCGAACTGCTCGACCGCTGCATCGCCGCACTCCCGCGCGCCGAGAAGTCCCTCCTCCAGCAGCGGCTGCGCCTTGTCGTTCCGCGACTGGCGCACATACAGATCGCCGAGCAGCACCGTCGCCTCAGCCCGCGCCCGCGGGTCGCCTTCCGCTTCGGCCAGTCGTCCGAGTTCGAGGAGCGTGGCCTCTTCCTCCGTCGCTCGACCGAGGATCCCCAGGCTCCGCGCCTTGTGCGTCAGCACCTCCCGCCGGGCCCCGCCCTGCAGCAGCCGATCGATCTCCAGCGCGAGCTCCGCCAGAAGGACGGCCGCCGCACTCGCGTAGGTCCGCTCCAGGTGATCGAGCGCGGTGGCGAGATACCGCAGCGCCTGCGGATCGCCTCCACCGCGGAGATAGTGCTCGGCCAGCGCGACAGAGGCGGCGCCGCCGAGTTCGGCGGGCTCGCGGTCGAGCGCCTGCTCCCGCTCTTCCAACGCGCGGGCGAGGGCGTGGTGGTATTGCTCGCGCAGCGGCGCGAAGAGCCCGAGATAGAGCGCCTGTTGGACCTCGAGATGATCGAAGACGTACGCGCGCTGCGACGATCGGATCAGGCCGTGATTCCGTTCGATCTGAGCGAAACGTCGCAGGACGGGAAGTGCGGAACGGCCGAGCGCTCGCGCCACCAGGTCCGGGTCGAACTCGAAGCCGAGGCAGCCCGCGACGTCGAGGATCTCCTGATCTTCGTCATCGAGTGAGGCGAAGCGAGCCTGGATGAGCTGTCGGATGGTGGACGGAACACTCAGTCCCTGGAGACGCAGGGTCGACGCCGAAGGCGCGGCCGGGTCGAGCGCGCCGTCGTCGAGTGCACGGAGGTACTCGAACAAGAAGAGCGGATTTCCGTCGGAACGCATCGTGAGCACCGGCGCCAGTTGCTCCGCCAGATGGGGCGACGCGAGCGCTTCCGTCAACACGGCGCGGACCTCCTCGGCGGTGAGTCGCGTGAGCGGAAGTCCGCGGACATGCTCCATACGTGTGAGATTCCCGGTCCATTCGGGCGGAAGCGTCGGACGCGCGCACCCCACGAGAAGAAGTCGGCTACCGGCCGTCGCCCGAGCCAGCGCGGCGAACAGCTCTCTACCCTCCGGTGGAGCCCAGTGGAGATCATCGATGACGACGACGGTCGGCCGCTCGTCCCCGAGCGCTTGCGTCAGCCGGACGAGCGCGCGGTGCACCAGGTCCCTGTTCGCCTCGCCCCCCTCCGCCGACGCCCGCTCACCGCGGAAGAGAGCCCGGAGCGGTGGTACGAGCAGAGGGGCGTCACGCAGGTAGTCGGAGAGCGTCGCCTCCAGATCCAGGTCGCCGAAGTGCGCTCGATAGGCGTTCATGAAGGCGCCGACCTCCGTCACCGCGTCGCCCGGAGGATACGATCCGACGAGTAGATGCACCGGTTCGCTGCGCAGTTCCAACTGTGCAAGAAACTCATCGACCAGTCGCGTCTTGCCCAGCCCCGCCTCGCCCTGGAGCAGAATGACTTGCCCGCGTCCGGCGCTGGCCCGCTCGAAGCTGTCGGCGAGAACCTCGAGCGCGCCCCCGCGTCCGTAGATCGACGTGTCGCGCGCGATGTGCGCGCGCGACGCCTTCGGCTTCATCGATTGACGCTCGGCGCGCACTCGCTCGCGCCACCAACTCCCCTTCTCGCTCTCGCGCAGCGCGAGGCCGAGTTCTTCGATCCCGGCCGGTCCGCGATCGTCCCTCGGATCGAGAAGCGTCTGGATCAACCCTCGGAAGAACGGCGACAGGTGCTCCAGCGCGACAAACTCCGACTCGACCACGTCCGACCCCGCCGGAACGCCGGTCACTAGCTCGAAGAGCGCGCGCCCCACGGCGGCCAGCTCCGAGGGAGCGTCGCCTCGCGTAGCGTTCGGCGCCTGCACGCGCCCATCTTGGCGCAGGACCAGTTCCTTCAGCCGGAGCGCCTGAGGCGCCGGCGACGAGGCGCGCGGCCCCGTCGGAGCGGCGAGTAGCGCCTTCACCATTCCGGCCCCGATCTGCCGGCACAGCTCTTCTGGGACGCGACTGAGCTCCTGCACCAGCGACGCCAGTGTCTGCGACGTGTCGTCGGCATCGAGTTGACTCGGCAGCGCCGCGAGCAGCGCGCGCTCCATCTCGTCTGCGGTTTGATAGCGAAGCGGCGCATCGGGCAGCAGTGCGCGTTCCAAGACCGCGGTCAGCGTTGGCGGGACCACGCTAGCGTCCAACTGGAGCGGCTCGCCGCGGCGCGCCTCATGCGCCTGCACGAGTTCGCTCCAGGTCTGCGCGACAATCGGAAGCCGGCCGCTGACCAAGTAGTGGAGCAACGCGCCGAGCGAGTAGACATCCGCGCTCGGTTGCGGCGCATCACCGCGCAAAACCTCGGGCGCCGAGACCATCGGAGTCAGGAAGATCTGCGCCGCGCGCGTCGACCTCGAGCCTGCGGCGGCGACGCGGTTGACCGCCCCGAAGTCCATCAAGAGCACCCGCCCGCCGTCCTCGCGCATGACGTTCGGCGCCTTGACGTCGCCGTGGACCAAGCCGGCGGCGTGAACGGCGGCGAGGGCGTGACAGAGACTCACACCGACGCGCGCCGCGTCATCCGCCGGCAACGGCCCAGACTCTCGCACCACCGCCTCGAACGTGCACCCGCGGATGAAGTCGGTCCAGAACCCCGCGCGACCGTCATGCACATCCGCTCCATGCACGACGAGGATGTTCGAGTGCCGCACGCGGGCCAGCGCACGCGCCTCTTCCAGGAAGCGCCGGGCGCCCGAGTCGACGTGGCTCGGCTGGGCGCCGTCCGCGCCGTCCGCATCGATGCGACGGAGTTTGAGCGCGACCTCCCGGTGCAATCGGATATCGAGAGCCCGGTAGACCTGACCAAAGCTCCCCTCGCCGACCAATTCGAGCGCGCGAAACGGCCCCCAGTCGAAGAGCCGCTCCGGTGCTTCCGCGGCTACCGTCGAGTCGAGCGAACCGCTCGCGACGCGATTCGCGCGAGCCATCGCCTCGAGCTGCTGCAACCGACGGAGCTGCCTCTGCAGGGCCGGGGTCGCCTCCCCCTCCTGTCGCCAGTCGACCGCCTTCTCGTCCGCGATCGCCTTGCCGATGCGGCCGAGGCGACCGTCACCCCGTGGGAGGCGCGACTCCCTGCGTGGGGTCATCCGTCACTCCATGCGCCGCAGTCGCCGACATCGCGCCTGACTGTCGACTCCGTCTTGACGCGCCCCCCGAATCGAGCACCTCTCACCGAATCAACTGTAACTTCCCGACTGCGCGCCGCGGGCCGGCGTCGAGCCGGTAGAAGTAGACGCCAGGCTCGAGCCGAACACTCTGCGGATTCACGGCGTCCCACGAGACTTGGTATTCACCGGCGTCCTGCCATCCGTCGACGAGTCGTTCGAGCCGCTGCCCGGAAAGAGAAAAGATCGAGAGTTGGACCGGCATAGCGGCGTCGAGTCGATAGGCTATGGAGGTTGAAGTTCGGAATGGATTCCCGAGCACCGACGCGCCGAACACGCTGCCTTCCGAGACAGCGCCGACGGCAGCGGCGAACGCGTCCTCAGGGAATGGAGGTCGTTCGTACTTGTAGACGTACCGCCCCACGGCGTACGCGAGATCGGGAGAGACTCGGAAGAAGCTGTTCACGTTGCTGCCCCAAGGATCGCTCGTCCACGTCTCGCCGCCGTCGGTGGTGCGGCTCGTCGTTCCGTTCCATCCGCCCACCCAACCGGTGCGCTCGTCCAGGAACCCGATTCCCTGCTGCCGGACGTTCGCGACGCTCGGCATCTCGGTCCAATCCAGGCCGCCGTTCCGAGTGCGGAGCACACGCTGACCGTGGTGGACGCTCTCCATCGAGATGAAACCGACTTCCGAATTGACGAAGCTGATCTTCCAGCACCATTCACCCTGCCGACTGCCGAGATGGCGCGTCTGCCACGTTCCCCCACCGTCGGTGGTGCGTAGGACGATCGCGCGGGGGTTCGTGAGGTCCGAGCCGATTCCACCGACGACGATCCCAGTGCTCGGGGAGGCGAAGTGGCAATCGATCAAGGCCGACGCGTGCTCCCAGAGATCCAGCCGATGCCAGTTTCGGCCCCCGTTCCAACTGCGGATCACGCAAGGGGCGCCCGAATACATCCCAGTCCCGTAGAGCACGTTCTCGTTGATGACCCAGAGACCGCAGATGCCTTGCACCGTCGGCGAGAGTCCCGGCACGACGTTCCAGGTCTCGCCGCCGTCCAACGTCTGGATCAAGGGCGCGCCGGCTACGAGCGTGCCGATCGTTCCTCGCTCCGGCGAGCTGAAGGCCACCGATCGATAGCCCGCCCCCGGCACGTTCGGAACGATCTCGAAGCTGTCGCCCCCATCCGTCGTTCGGTAGAGCCGCCCTTCGAGTTCCACCACATACCCATTCTCCGCGTCGAGGAAGAACACATCCTCGAACCTAAAGTTGGCGAACGGGGAGCCCGCGGTCTTCTTCCACTTCGCCTGCGCGGGAGTGACGGCGAGAGTCAGCGCGAGGATCGCGGTAACACCGATAGTGAAGTGGCTGGAAGTCATCCGAAGCGCCGAGATCGGTTGCATCAGCGAGACCGAGAGTCGAGAGGGCATGCGCAGCATCTTCGCCTCCGCCGGCTGACGACCCCGCACGCCTGTCCGGATTGCGAAGAGTATGACCGACGCTGCCGCGCCCCACCAATTCCCAAACCGAGCGACCCGTGGGGACGCGGGACGCGGCGGCGCCGGCCGCGGCCGCTGACGCCAGCGGTTCGTCAGGGTTTCGACCCTTCGACATGGAACGCCTCGAGCGTCGCGGCATCTCAGCGACCCACGATACGATGGAGCCATGAAAAGAAGAGACTTCACACGCATTGCGGCTGTGGCCGCCGGACTGCTCGCGGTGAGACCGCGCGGGATCCATCCGTTTCCCGCGGCGACGGCCGGGCAGCATGGCGTGGACCATGGCGTGGACCATGGCGTGGACCAAGGAGGAGCGACGATGTCCGTCAGGGCGATCCGCGGAGTGACCCAGTCGCAACCGACGATGGAGGGCGCGGGGGTGCATCTGCGCCGTGGATTCGGGTTCGGGAAGGAGAACGAGTTCGACCCGTTCCTCTTGTTCGACGATTTCCGCAACGATCGGCCCGCCGACTACGCGGCCGGGTTCCCATGGCATCCGCACCGCGGCATCGAGACGATCACCTATGTGTTGGCGGGGAGCGTCGAACATGCCGACAGTCTCGGCAACGCCGGGTCACTCGGCGCCGGCGACGTCCAGTGGATGACCGCCGGCAGCGGGATCCTCCACCAAGAGATGCCGCAGGGCGACCCAGACGGACGCATGCACGGCTTCCAGCTCTGGGCCAATCTCCCCGCGTCGCTCAAGATGACCGACCCGCGGTATCAAGACGTCGCATCGGCGCAGATCCCCGAGATCACCGATGACGACGGCGTGAATGTGCGCGTGATCTGCGGTTCGTTCTGGGGCCAGCGGGGTCCGATCGAAGGCGTCGCGGCTGACCCGCGGTATCTGGACGTCTTCGTGCCCGCAGGCAAGCTCAAGTCACTGCCCGTGGAGACCACCCGCAACGCGTTCGCCTACATCTTCGAAGGGGACGGCTCGTTCCGCGATGCGTCGGACCTGCAGCCGGTCAAGACCAAGATCGCGGGTGCGATTCCGAAAACCGACCTGATCGGCAACCGTTCGCTCGTCCACTTCGACTCGGGCGACGCCGTCGTCGTGCGCGCCGGTGAGAAGGGAGTCCGCTTCCTCCTCGTCTCCGGCGAAGCAATCAAAGAGCCGGTCGCCTGGCGAGGTCCGATCGTGATGAACACCCAGGCAGAGCTCGCGCAGGCGTGGCGCGAGCTCAACGACGGGTCGTTCATCAAGAAGAGCGCAAAGCTACCGGCGCGTTAGACGACTCGCTCGGCGGTGACTCCGCGTCGACGCGCCTCCGCCGATCAGCGCCGATCAGCGCCGAGCGGAAGGCGCGTGGCCCGGTGTTCATCGCAGCAGGATCATTGTCCGCTGAGTCACCTGCCCGGCATGCTCCAGTTTGTAGAAGTACATGCCGCTCGCTACCCGCCGCTGGTTCTCGTCGGTTCCATCCCAAGCAACCTCGTGGTGTCCAGCTGCCAACTCCTGGCCGAGGAGGGTTCGTACCAGCCTGCCGCGGGCGTCGCACACGACCAGGCGCGCGTACGTGGCCCGAGGGAACGAAAACGACAACTGCGTCGAAGAGCGGAAGGGATTCGGACGATTCGGTTCGAGTACGACCTGCGGACGGACAACACTAAGCGAAACGTCCACCGCCGAAGGCTGAGCGTACTTGATCGTCGTGATCGAGTTCCCCAACCCTACCGCGTAGAGGCTCCCGTCATTCGCAAGCGCGGCGCCCACCCCTCGGGACGCCCACTCCCAATGCTTCTGGGTCCAAGCGGTGGCGCCGTCGGCGTCATAGCGCAGCGTCACCATCTGCAGATAGGTATTGAACGGTATCGGAGACGGTCCGCCGATCCCAGTGATGTACACCTCTCCGTCCGGCCCGGCCACCATGAAGCCGGGCGACTCGTCATTCCCTGGGTGGCTGTCCTGTCTCCGCGACCAGAGCAGATCTCCCTCCGCGTTGGTCTTGATGGTGATCCAGTTCGTGTAACCGCCGCTCGACTCGTAGCCAGTGACGAACACGTTGCCGGTCGGATCCAGCGCCAGCTTCGTCCCGAGCTCTGAGTGGCCGAAGTCATACCGTCGATCCCAGAGCAGCGCTCCGCTCGAGTTGCATTTCAAGAGCCGGACATCCTCGCCCGTTGCCTGGCTCCACAGACTCCCGGTCAGGTAGAAGTTCCCGTCGCTGGTCCACCTCACTCCGAATCCGCCGGTCCCGGGCCGCGCGTCCACCCACTGACGCGTCCCGTTCGCGTCGTACAGCACCGTCAGCATCCCGTTGCCCGCAGGGCCGCCCCCCGCCACAAGCAAGTTTCCGTTGGCGTCCAGATCCATCGACGTGGGCCCGTGAAACCCTCCCTGATAGTCGAGCACATCTACCCAGGCGCGGGCTCCGGCCGGCGTGTACTTGATCGTGACGTAGTCATACGTCCCGAACCAAGCTTGCCCTGTGACGAAGATGTTCCCCGTCTCATCGATGATCGCGCGCGTCGTGCTTCCCCGTGTGGCCGGATACAAGTCGGCCCAGAGCATGTTTCCGTTGCTGTCGTACTTCAGGGTCAGCAATCCGATCGCTGTCGGGTTGCTGCTGAAGGTCTGCGGGTATCCCGTGACGATGACGTTTCCGGCGCCGTCGGCTGCGACCCAGGTGGCCCGCAGCGAGTAGCCGTCCATGCTGTAGTGACGCTCCCAGAGTGTATTGCCGGCGGCGCTATACTTGATGGTAATGAGGTCGGACGCACCCGGGTCCGCCCCGACGCTGAGAACGTCGCCGTCTTGGTCGACCGCGACCATCGCGCCATAGGTGTAGGGCGGGAACGCATAGGTCCGAGTCCACTCCACTGCGACCGGGTCCGCTTGGGCTTGTCCGGCGCAGCAGAGCAGGCTGATCAGCACCACTCCATGAAACCGAAGTGTAGACTCCATGATCGATCTCCTCTCGGATGCGACGGCTCGGATGCGACGGCTCGCGTGCGCGATCTCGTGTGGCTCTACCGCAACCGCACCATCTTGCGTTCGATCGCTTCAATGCCGTTGCTCAGCCGGTAGTGGTAGATCCCGCTCGGCAGGAACTCACCGTTCTCGCCGCGACCATCCCACGATGTCTGGTGACCTCCCGCCGACATCGTTCCACCTAGGAGTCGACGGACCAGGCGTCCTGATACGTCGAACAGCTCGAGCCTCACAAACTGGGAGCGGGGAAGCGCGAAGGCGATCTGCGTGTCGGACCGGAAAGGATTCGGTTGATTCTGTCCAAGCTGGATCCGCACCTCCGGAACGTGGCCCGTGCCGACGTCGGTGGTTCCGTTGGTCACCGTCAGCACCGCGAGTCCCCGGCTCGCGCAGCTCATCCACAGCTCGTACCCATCGGGAATGGTCTTGACCTCCATGTCGAGCACGATGTAGTGAGGCATGCCGCCCCATTGCCACTCGCCATTCGGGGGCGCGGGGAAGAGGCCGACTTGCGCACCGTCCCACCAGAGGAGCCCGGCGTTGTCGAACGGCCAATCCGTGTTGTACACCATCCAGACGCGACCGTCGGGTGTGACTCGTCCCGGAGTGACAATGGGTGTCGGGAACGGCCAATTGGCATCACCGCTCCGCCAGACCTGGTGAGTGCCGGCGTTCGCGTCGATCCGGATCAACGCCCCGCTGGTTCCGTCCGTCGCGCCAACCCAGCAGATGCCGTTGTGGTCGACCGCCAAGCCCTGGAAGGATAGGAACTCAGGCACATCGGCGATCGAGAATGTGAACGTGTACGCTCCATCGGTGCGCTGGATCTCCGTAGAGCCGCCGCACCAGACGGTTCCAGGACGATCCGGGTCGCGTTGAAGAAAATAGCCGCCGTTGCCGGCCAGGACTCCGCCGCCTTCGAAGATCCACAGGCCTGTGTAATGTCCGATGCCCCAGAGCCGGCCCATCGAGTCTTCCACATACTGTCGCATCTGGTCCTGGCCGCCGGGTAGAGCGGTCCACGATGTCCCGTCGAACTCATGTGTGAACTGGTTGATCGGATTGGCGACGACGTGACCGTTGGACGGCCGCACGTAGACGGCCTCGCTCTGCGGGGCGCCCGGCCACGGCCAGGGTTCGGTCAACCCGTAGCCATCCTGGTTGACGAAGCCGGTCCAGCGGGTTCCGTCGAACTTCACCATGCCCCCGATGCCCGAGTTCGCGTTGGCGCAGGCATAGACGTCGCCCGTGTTCGAGTCGATCGCCACGTCATTGTTGAAGAAGTCGAACTGGCTCGTGTTGGTGACGCGGTAGCGCTGCCAGCCGCCGGTTTCGGCATCGCGCCGGAACGCGCCCCCAGTGTATGTACCTGACAACCAGATGTTGCCGGCCGCGTCGATCTCCGGACCGATGATCGTTCCGCCGCCCGGCTGCAGGCCAAGATCTGTCCACGATGCGCCGTTGAAGCGGTAGAGGTGCGCGTACCCGTCTACCAACAGCGCTTGCATATTCCCGAACGCGCTGACGGACGCGTAGGGAACCTGCGGATGCCGCGGCGGCAGAGGGGGATTGACCCAGGTACCGTTCGGCCGAATGCAGTCCAGGATCTCTTCGCCCTGATTGCCCATCCATCTGGTCATCCAGACGTTGCCGGCCGCATCCACCGCGTCGAGCGAGTGCAAAGACGCCGGCTGCCCTGCCCCGAACGAGTAGGTCGTCCAGAGTTGCGTGGTGCTGTCCCATCGCTCCATGCCGTCGTATCCCTCGAGATCGCTCCAGATGTAGTAGCCGCCGCCCGGCTTGGGTTGGGCGGCGATTCGGCTGCCGCCGTGTCCGTTCATGTGCGTCCACCCCGTCGCCGGGCTGTACCGAGTCAAACCGCCCCCTGCCCAGATCGTCGATTCCGCCGAGATCCAGATCGAGCCATCGGGAGCGAGGGTCATGTCCCGAGTGAGTCCCCCCGGTAGCGCCGAGTTTCCGGGGCCGAACCTCACGAGCGAACTCGGCCCGGCCGCGAGATCCATGCGCAGCGCTCCGCGCCAGGTGCCGATCCAGAGATTCCCCTGCCCGTCCGCGATCATGTCGGTCACCCGGGAGACGCCGACCTCGTTCGCGCTTCCGATTACGGGGTAATCGACGTTGGAAAGGTTGAGCCAGCGGTTCTCGCCTTGGATGAACTTGGCGATCCCACCCTCCTCCGCGATGGGGTTGTATCCGCCGATCCATGGGTCGCCGTCGGGCGCTATCCAAATGGCCTCGTTATAGTCGCCCTGGATGCCCGTGTTGCCAGGTCGGTAATAGCGCCAAGAGTATGGGTCTTGGCCCTGCGCGATGGCCGCGACGGACACGAAAAGTGAACAACTGATGCTGAGGGCAGTGCGCGCTTTCATTGTGTGCTTTCTTTCTCGATGGTTTGTGCAAGTCGACCCTGTTTTACAGGTGACATGGTTCGCGTTCGAACGGTGACCGCGTGCGCGGGCAGACTGAGGTTGAATGTGGATTTGACGCTTCCGCCGAGGAGCTCGTTGTTCCCGAAGTCGAGTGTGACGACCCCGGCGAGGACGGAGTCGAGTTCCGCGCGGCCAGTCGGGCCGACCCCGCCCGGGTTCAAACCGAAGGTGACGGCGGAAAGCAGATCCGGACTCCCCGCCTCCTGCGCGAGCCGCTCGCGAATGAGCCCCGCATCTTGGGGCGCATCGAGTTCGACGATCCGCCCCTCGCGGAGCGTCACGCGAACGTGAGGAATGTGGCGGCCGGAGCAGAACGTATACGTCGCCTCGAACGTCCCCTCGCCCACACCTGACCGAGGGAGTACGACGAAGGCGCCGGCCGGTACGGCGTCGGTCGAGTGGCCCGCTCGTAAATCGTCCTCGGAGATGATTCCGTCCTGCGTCGTCGCATGGTCCGCATCCAACGACAGCCGCAGTTCGCTCCCATTCGCTCCGGTTATGACGAGATCCGATTCCTCGCGCACGATCTGCAGGAGGCGCTCGCCGCGATCACGGATCTGCGCGAGATCCGCGGAGACACAGCGCCAGAAAAGATCGATCCCCGCCTCTGGAGTGAGGTAGCCATGGCTGAACTCGGCGCGATGAGGCAGGCCGACGTGGATGTAGCGCAGAGACCGACTCCGCACCGACTGCTTCCAGCGCGACACCGCTTGCAGGAAGAGCGGCAGCCGCTCCTGCTGCGCCGGACTGGGGGGCGAACCCTGGATCAGATTGCTGGTGAGGAGCACCGCCGCGGTCAGCCGCTCGTCCACCGCCTCGGGGATGAACCGCAGGTCTCTGAGTCCCTCGGGAGGCAGTCGATCGAGAGTCCGCAAGACGAGATTGCGCGACCACGGTCTGGGATGGGCGACCGCGCCGCACGCTTCGATTTCGACCTGCATGGCCTCGGCAAGTTCGAGCGCGATCGGCGCGAAGAGGAGCGCGACCTCATCGCCGTTTCGCACCCGAAGAGATTGGTGGACCACGAGGCGAGCCAGATCGGCCCAGTCGATGGCCAGGACCTGCGACCGTCGCCAATCGAGGAACGTGCTCTCGATCGACTGACGGAGCGCGGTCATGGGCCGAGCTTCGAGTCCACCCAGTCCCGGATCGACGACGATGTGCCGAGCCGTCGCCGCGTAGTACCGCTCTTCCGTGCGCTGTCCTCGGCTCGGTCCTGCGTCACGGATGAGGCCCGCCTCGAGCAGCCGCTGGAGATGGTAGTGCGCACGGTTCGCCGGGATCTTCAGCGCGCGGGCCAACGTCGAGCCGGTCGAACTCCCGCGTTGGAGCAGATGGAGCATCTGTAGCCGGGTCGGGTCCGCGAGCGCTCGAACTCCCGCGATCGTCGCGAGCACCTCGAAGTCCTTCATGTCGGACTCGGGTCTCGGCGCGTCGGGGCGTTTGTCGTGCTCGTCGGGCATGGTCGCTTTCAATAAAAACTGAAACCTGGGTCCAAGAATCCCGGTCGGCGAGCGCTCTCGAAACGCTTCCGCCACCGGGGGTATCGCGGCCCCAACTGCGCAGACAGAGGGTATGCCCCCATGGCCTACCTCCGCAAAGCCTTTGGTTGTGGAATGAAGAATTGATCTGCCGCCTGGACCTGGCCCGGCAGATCCAGGCGAAGCGGGAAATTGCGCCGCGGTGGAGCTGGCGATCTAGTCGGAGCGAGGCGAGGACGGCGTCTACCCGGCGTTCTTGAAGCGGAGTGCGGCGGGCGCGTCCTTCGAACCGGCTGCCTACGGTGAGAGTTTTCGTATGACGCCGAGACAGGGTCGGCCTCGAGTCGCGCCGTCTGACCACTCGCTCCGGATCCATGGGATCGTCAGAGCGCCAGCGCCACTCGAAGTTCCGGCCGCCTCCGGCAACCGAGCTCGCCGAATGGCCGAGCAGACCGCCGGAGCCGATGGCAGCCCCCGAGGCGCTCGCCAGACACGCCGCGTCAAATTGATCTCGAGGCTGACAACCGTCATACAGCGATGAGCGCCGGGAGCCGATCCTTGCGCCGGGTCGAGGGTAGCCGACGGCGGGTCCGTCGAGAGGGAGATGTGGTCATGAATCGACAGAGTTTGCTTCTCACACTCTGGGTCGCCGCCGCAGCGTTGGTCTATGGCTGTAGCGGGGCCGACGACACGAGGAACCCCACCACGCCTAGCTCGTCCGCCCAGACCGCGTACTCGCAACTGGAGGCCCGAGAGGCCGAGCATCACGCCTTCGCTCAGCGCACCACGGACGCCCGGGCGATTCGCGCAGAGGCGACCCGCTACGCGTCCGACATGGGTCCACTCATGGACACGATGTGGGACCTGTGCGACGACAGGCATGAGGGTGGGATGGGACCGCACCACGACTGGGATGAAATGGGCGAGATGGGCGATCTCGCGGGCTCCATGCTGGACATGATCGAGCGGCATCATGCTCGCATGATCTCGCTCCCCACGATCGAAGAGATGCGCGAAGAGTGCGACGCGCATCATGACTCGATGCGAGAGATGATGGGCCGGATCGGTGACTCGTTTCCCGGTGGCGGGATGGGCGGTCACAGGTAGCCGGAGGATCTCCTCAGCCCTGGCCGGCGCTCTGGTGGTGGCGTCCCTAGTAGATGGAAAAGCCCCGCTGCTCTGTTCGAGCAACGGGGCTTTCTAACGCGAGCGCGCGACTCGTCCCTCAGTTTCGCCACAGCCGCGGCGGATGATCCCACCCGACGAGACATGCCGAGACCCGCCAGTAGCCGTGGTGGCCGTCTTGGTCGCGGGGCCGCATGTTCTCGATGCGGAAGTGGAGTTCGTGCTCGCCAGGCGGCAACGCGTCGGTCAGGTCGAACTCGGTGGGAGTGACTTCCACGCCGGGGCACCATCCGCTCCGGCTGTAGTCCGAGGACCAGCTCCCGTCGGTCCAGCGCGTGCAGTAGGGATTTCGGTCACGAAACCTGCGGCAGTCGTTGCGCCACGGATGGAAACGCGCCACGACGCGGCCGTCGACGGAGATCACGTTCGCCTTCGAGATGAACTCGTCCTCGTCCCGGCCGTCGGTGCAGTGACCGGTTGACACGTACTGGAGCGCCACGCGCTCGAGTCCCTCGGGCACGACACTCTTCGTCCCGACTCCGTTCGGCTGGTCTTGCCGAGTGAACGATTCGACCCAGACGACCGGCTCGACCCACGACGGGTTGTCATACGTGGTGTCGGCGACGAAGTGGAGACTCAGGTCGACGGTCCAGGCCGGGCTCGTCCAGGTGTCGATGAAGGCGAGAAACGATCGTCGTCCCCGCAACACCGGCGACAGATGCGACACATCGACGCGGTGACGCGTGCGGCCCCCGTAAGCAGTGATGAACCGGATCACCTCGAGGTCCGGACGCTCCGGGACCACCAGCCGGATGCTCCCTGCTCGGTCATAGCGATCGTGCACGTTCCGCTCGTCCTTCGCCACCGGATGGATCGTCAGCACCGCCCAGATGCGATGCGAACCGACCATCTCCGGCAGGTCCACCGTCGCCTCGATCAGACGCCCGTTGTCGCGACGCCCGGACAGCGCCGACGACGCCGACGACGCGGTGGAGTCCGGGGAGTGGAACTCGATCGGCGCGTCCTCGAAGACCTGGACGACGATGCTGTCCGCCAGCGACGACGCGGGGTTCGACCACGCCGGCCCCGCGACCGACAGAAGGAGTCCGGCCACGAACGCATGCCTCAACCGGCTCATGCGAGCGAGCGCTGATGGGTCGACGTTTCTCAACAGGCCACGGCGCTACTTCAGCGACGCCATGTCGATGACGAAGCGGTACTTCACCTCACTCTTCATCAGATGGTCGTACGCTTCGTTGATCTTCTGCATCGGAATCACTTCGACGTCGGACGTAATCCCGTGCTCCGCACAGAAGTCGAGCATCTCCTGGGTTTCCCGGATCCCGCCGATGAGCGAGCCCGCGAGGCGTCGCCGTCCGAATATCAAGCCCATCGCGCCGACCGGCGCCGGAGTCTCCGGCGCTCCCACCAGCGTCAGCGTGCCTTCCCTCTTCAAGAGGCTGATGTAGGCGTTCAGGTCGTGCGGGGCGGACACTGTGTCCAGGATGAAGTCGAAACTGCCGAGCTGCTTCTCCATCTCCGCGGCGTTCTTCGACACCACTACTTCGTGGGCGCCCAGCCGGACCGCGTCCTCCGTCTTACCTGGAGTGGTCGTGAACACGACGACCCGGGCGCCGAACGCATTGGCGAATTTCACCGCCATGTGTCCCAACCCACCGAGACCGACGACCCCAACCTTCTGCCCCTTACCGACCTTCCAGTGCCGCAGAGGGGAGTAGGTGGTGATGCCCGCGCAGAGGAGCGGCGCCGTCCCCGCCAGGTCCAGCTTGTCCGAGACTTTCAGCACGAAAGCCTCATCGACGACGATGCTGCCGGAGTAGCCGCCGTAGGTGACGCCACCGAGATGCGTGTCCGGGGCGTTGTAGGTGAAGGTCGCCCGCGCCTCGCAGAACTGCTCCACTCCATCTCGACACGCGGAGCAGACACGGCACGAGTCGACCAGACAGCCCACCGCCGCCAGATCGCCTTCCTTGAACTTCCTGACCGCGCTGCCTGCTTTGATTACTCGACCGACCATCTCGTGGCCCGGGACGCAGGGGTAGACCGTGGGGATCGTCCCACTCCACTCGTCGCGCACCTGGTGCAGATCCGAGTGGCAGACCCCGCAGAAGAGAATCTCCAACTGCACATCCAGCGGACCCGGCTCGCGACGCCGGATGGTCACCGCCCCCAGCCCCGAACTCGCACTCGCCGCCGCATACGCCTTGGCCTCGTACGACTTCGTCGCCGCCGCCGCGCCCACACCCGACTCATTCCCCAACGTCTTGCTCATCTCGGTCCTCCTTCTCGACTGCCCCGAAACTAGGCCGCCGGACGACTCCGGTCACTAGCAAGATGCGCCAATCTGGATGCAGCCTGCCTGGAGGGCGGAGAACCCTTCGATGAGTTCCTCGCCCAGTTTCCCTCCGTCAGTCGCGAGCAGGCCGTCGCGGTCCTCGTCCTAGCTCGAGCCGAAGTGCTGGCGCGTGCGCGTCCTGGTTGACGAGCCCGCTGCGACGGCGGTCCCCACGACGGTGGCCAGCCCGAAATGCGTACTCGTCGCTTCCTTCCTGCACTCAGCGGCCTTTCCTCGCCTATCCTCGACGAAAGCGTTTCCGGTCTAGCCACTCGCATCAGAACGACTTCAACCTGGAGCTCTAGCGCATGGAACCAACTGCCGTCCTGACGCACGCGAAAGAAGGTGGGTTCATCGCGTTGAACCCGGAGACCGGCGCCACCACGCAGGGCGAGACGGTAGAGGAAGCCGTGGCAAATCTCCGCGAGGCGACCGCGCTGTATCTCTCGGAGTTCCCGATTTCGACGACCGGCCACCCGCTCATCACGATGTTCACGATCCCTTCGCCCACGCATGTCTAAACTTCCCCGGGTGTCCGGCTCAGAGGTGGTGCGCGCGCTCGAACGGCTCGGATTCGTGAAGGTTCGGCACCCTCGCGGGCGTGCTTCGCCAAGCGGAGGTTTCGCCCGAAGAGTTTGCGAACGCTCTTCAGGGGTGAAGCTGGCAGTTGCGAAGGCTCCATCCGCACGCCACGCCGCGCTCCGCAGCCGCAAACGCGCGTCCACCCGAGGGCGCCTCACGCGGTGTCCGACGGCTTGACTCTCAGTTCCTTCGCCCGAGCAACGACTCGCGCAGAGAGATAGTGCGTGAGGTCACGGCTGCACATGCGCTCGGGGGAATCACTGCACCAGTGTCACCACCGCTCGACCCTGGCGCGATCCCGCGTCGATGAGGCAGTAGTACTGGCCACTCGATACCGCACGACCACTCTGGTCCCTGCCATCCCACCCCACTCGATGGAGGGCAGTCGCGCCGTCGAAAGCTCGAACCTCTAGCGTTCGGACGACACGGCCGAGAATGTCGTGGATCTCGACCCGAGCCGACTGCCCGACCTCGTTGCCGTTCGCGAGGCCGGCTGCTCGACCGTATTCGGGGGACAACTCGAACTGGACCTCGGCCCGGCCGTGCATCGGATTGGGAACCACGCGCACAGGTATAGCCCGCGCCAACGCGAGATCTGTGTTGCTTACCCCCGCGGCGTTGCCCTCCACGAGGCGAAGGGCGATCGCTCGGCTCGACGCGATGATCTGCCCGTCGCTGTTCCGTCTCGACTTGCTCGGCAGCCCGCTCACGCCTACATGGGCGGCCGCGTCGTAGTCAGGATGACTCGCCGTGAGACGAATCCAGTACCTCCCGGGCGCGAGCGTGGCGCTGAAGTCACGCTCGACCCACACCACCGTCGATGGGCTGAATCGCCACTGGAACGGGCTCGATTCGATCGGCGTCGACTCGTTGGCAAAGGTTCCCGTTCCATCATCCGGAAACAGAGTCGCCGTGAATCCGTCGGAGTGATAGTTCACCGTCCATCCGTCCAGCTCGATGCCTTGCAGCGTGAGCGCTCCCGCCACGTCGAACGGCTGGAAGACCTCGTACCCTGTGCTGGGGTCGCCGCTCACCGTCCGCCCGACCGCCGCGGGATCGCTGCCGTGATCGAGCACGTAGGTCGGGGTCGCACATGGATCGGCTTCGCACTCGTCAGGCACGCCGTTGCCGTTGCAATCGGCGCTCGCCTGCGAATCGATGTCATCGCGATCCGGAACCGAGTTTCCATTGCAGTCGGCCATCGGTGGCGGCGTGTTGTCATCGAAGGCCAGACCCGTCGGGCTCGAGGCGGCCGGGCTGGTATAGATCGTCTGCACGTTCGCACCGTCCAGGTTCGCGCGCCGCACCACGTGCGCGATCTCGTCCGCCCAGTAGGCCTTGCCGCCGGCCAGATCGAGCTCCAAGTCCCAGAGACCGGAAGAGACCGTCGAAGCCGGGCTCATGTCGACGAGCACCGTGAAGCCTGTGTCGTCCAGATTGCAGCGTCCCAGATAATCGGAATTCGTGTTCGCGTCGAGGAAGTAGATTTGCCCATTCTCGACGTCGAGGGCGACGCTTCGCACCGTGGTCACACCACGCACCACCGTCTCCACACCGCCTGTTCCGTCCGTGCGCTTGCGCACGATCTGGTTCGCGGCGCAGAAGTAGACGTATCCGTTCGTCGGATCCACGGTGGGATTACCGACGAACGAGAAATTCGGATCGTAGGGTGTGAGGACGAAGAAGTTCTGGAGTCCCGTACCGTCCGTATCGACGCGCTGGATCAGCCCGAGGGCATGGCCGGCCGGCGGCGATGCGGACCAGTACAGATTCCCTCCCATTGGATCGAGCGCCAGTCCCCGCGGATACTTCAGTCCGCCTACCACAACGTGCTCCCCGCTTCCGTCGAGCGCGGCCGTGCGAACCGTCCCTGGACTGCTGCCATGACACCAATAGAGATCCGCGCCGGCCGCGCCGTAGTCGAGACCGACGACGAGCCAGTCGGAGGGCGCCGGCGAGAAGAGTTCCTGCACGTTCGCGCCGTCGAGGTTCATCGAGCTCAGCGTCGGATTGTTGAACTCGTACTCACCGAGGAAGAGCTTGGACGGAACTCCCGCGTGCGCCGCGGATCCGCCGACGATCAAGGCAGCGGTGGTCGCAATCGCGCACAGGCGCATGAATCCTCCGGTCGGCGCGTTCCTGAGAGGCTGCCGCAATGCTTCCTACTTCTGCAGGAATGGGGACAAGCGGAAGGAGGATAGCAAGAAAGCGTCAGGGTCGCGGGCCTCCGGACCGTAGTGAAGAGCGGGTGTGCATCGTCGGGCAGGGCGAGTTGGCCGCTCTGGAGACCGATCGGACTACCGACGGAGCGTCGCTTCCATTCGGTCCGCCGGCCGTTCCTTCGCCGAGCTTCCTCGCAGGGTTTCCTCCCGTCACAAGAGAGCTGGCGAGCCCCGTGCTCGAAGAGGCCCAGTCTTCTTTTGACCCATGTAGCAGCGACTGTCGCGAGCCCACGTCTGAGCCATCCGAAACGCAGCTTTCGCAATGTCGAGGACCAACCCGTCCACTGAGAGGGCATCCCAGCCGGGACGGAAGCCCAGGACATCACTATGGTCCTTTTCAAAAGGACGTATTGTATATATATTGTCCTTCTACCAATGACAATCTCCCACGACCTTCTTCGCTTCAAGCTCTCCGAATCACTGGCGATCTCCACGTCTGCCCTGACGCGTCGAGACGTGAGACTCCCGGCAATCCCGGGTAAGGCTTTTGCTGTCATCGGGATACGGCGTGCGGGAAAGACGTCGTTCCTGGCCCAGTGCCGGGCCGACCGGCTGGCGGCGGGGAGGGCTGCCGAGGGGCAGTTGCTGCTCTCGCTCGAGGACGAACGGCTGGCGGGGCTCTCGGTCGCGGAGCTCAACTGGCTGCTCGAGGAGCACAGCCGGCAGTTCCCAGGGATCCGCGAGGCGCGCGGGATGACGCTCTATCTGGACGAGGTGCAACTCGTGCCGGGTTGGGAAGGGCTGGTGCGACGGTTGATGGACACGGGGGGCGTCGAACTCTTCGTCTCCGGCTCCTCGGCAAAGCTTCTCTCGCGCGAGGTCGCGACCAGCCTCCGCGGGCGGGCGATGGAAGTACTGGTGCATCCCTTCAGTTTCCGTGAGGCGCTGCGCCACGCCGGCGACGAGCCCGCGGGCGAGTACGAGAACTCGAGCGCGACACAGCGCGCGGCGCTCGATCAACGACTTCGGGGCCACCTGATCGAAGGCGGCTTTCCCGAAGCGCAAGGCGCGGATCCGCGCGACCGGGCTGCGCTGCTCGCCGGGTACGTCGATGTAGTGGTGCTGCGGGACGTGATCGAACGCCACGCGGTCAGCAATCCGCTAGCTCTCCGCTGGTTCGAACGCCAGTTGCTGTCCAAGCCCGGAGGCGCGTTCTCGGTCAAGAAGCACTATGACGCCCTGCGGTCCCAAGGAGTGCCAGTCGGGAAAGACACCTTGCACGCCTATCTGGCACATCTCGAAGACGCCTTCCTCGTGCGCACGGTGGAGATGCACAGCGCGTCGGAGCGTCAGCGCATGGTCAATCCCCGCAAGGCGTATCCAGTGGACCCCGGCCTCATCGCGCTCTTCGAACGCAGTGGACGATCTCACCACAGGCGCGCGCTGGAGACGGCCGTGCTCCTGGAGTTGGAGAGGCGCGGCTTCGAGGTATCGTACGTGCGAACGCGGGAAGGCTTCGAGGTGGACTTCCTCGCGCATCGAGCCGGAGAAGGGCCAATGCTGGTGCAGGTGTGTCTCGAGAGCGAAGGCGACGAGACCTGGGCGCGTGAACTCCGTGCGCTCGAAGCGGGGCTGGCTGCGCATCCCGCCGCCCGCGCATGGCTTGTCACGCTGGATGCGAGCCCGCCGTCTCGGCCATTGCCCGGCGGCATCACTTGGGCGTCCGCCTCTCGTTGGCTGTTGGAGGAGATGTGAGTCGCGAGGAACGTCGGGAAGACGGTGCTCCTCTACGACTCGAGGTGTATCGACGATCTGCACAAAATGCTGAAGAAGGCTGGAGACTGGGTCGAGCTGGGCGGCGCCGATGAGCAGAAACCCGCCAAGGAAGGCGCCGTCGAAGCCTGGGGTCGCGATCCCAAGAATCCTGTCGGCGGCTGGTACGGCCTGAAGAAGGCTCTCCGGGGCAGGTTCGGTGTGTACATCCCGCCACTCATGGAAGCGCTTGGCCTGTGCGAGCTCGAGCACAACGCGAAGAACAATCGCGTCCGGGCGAAGTAGTCTGAGTTCACATCCGGCGAATCCTGCAGTCCGCTTTCTTCTGGAGACGGCGAAAACCGCGGCAGGGGACGCGACCGACACCAGAGTCGGGCGGAACATGACGAATGTCATGGTGGCCAGGGCGATTGTCTGCGCCTCATCCGGGTTCGATGTCCTCTGTCGCAAGCGGGGCCTTCGTCGCGCTCCGATCCTCGGGGCGCAAATCGCGCCACATGGAAAGGAGTCCCCTCGATGATGTGTGGGCGATCGGCGGGAGCGACAGCGGCGTCGTGCTGATGCATTGGGATGGCGTCTCCTGGACCGAGACGCCCGCCGCCGTCCCTGGCGCGAGCTATGTGATTCGAAGCGGCGGGATGGAGATCCTCGGGGAATGCGACATCTGGACCGGCCGACGGGATCACGAGTTCCACGCTGGCGGAACGGCTGGGAGGGAGTGCGGTCTCCGCCGCCCCGCAGGCGGGACCCGAGGGGGCAATGGCGATGAGCTATCCCAACCCGTTCCGGCCCGGAGATCAGATCTGGCTAGCCGCTCCCGCGGCGAGCGCGGCCGTCCTCACGGTGCATGATCTTGAAGGAGCCGTCGTCATGCGGGTGAACCTCTCGTCGTCGAACGCAGAGGGAGGCCGAGCCGTGACATGGGATGGTCGGACGGATGCTGGACAGGCGCTCCCCGGAGGTACGTACTTCGCGAGGCTCGAGGCGGGAGGAACCCAGGTGACGCGCAAGCTTCTGCTCCTGGGAGGCGCTCGGTAGGCTCCATGAACGACTCGTTCAAGTTTGTCCCCCAGCCGATCGAGCACGTGGGCGCGTTGCACGCGGCGGCAGGGCGCTACGCCGCCGATATGGACTCGCTCTCCAGTCTCGATGCAATGCCAATGGAGTGCAGCGAGCACCCCGACGAGATGCGGGGAATACTCGACCAAATGCGCGGTGCGTTTCCGAACGTGCGCGTGATGGGTCGAGGGATGATGTAGGGTGCGTGTCGCCACCTGGCATAGGGCGGTTACATGCGCGGTTTCAATCGGCCAGTCACGTGCGACTCATGCGCGTCTCATCGCGAAAGGAAAACGAGCTTGCAAGAACGAGAGTCTTACGGATCCCGGAATAGGAGGTCAATGATGCGACATGCACGGGTGGTGTTGATGATCGCGGCGTTCGCCGTGACGATCGCCGGCTGCGGTGACGACGACGATGGACCGACGGTGCCCGTCGCGCCGGTGAAGACCGAGAAGCTCGAGGCCGCGAAGATCTCCTCGGCGCCGGACGCGGCATTCTGGGACGACGCCGACTACGCCGAGTTCACGGCGTCGGGCAACGGCGGCAACGGGAGCACGGGCCAGGCATACGGCGGCGAATTCAACATG
>CAZVYN010000049.1:23247-32438 GCA_964631125.1 uncultured bacterium
GGGCAACGGCGGCAACGGGAGCACGGGCCAGGCATACGGCGGCGAATTCAACATGACGGGGTCGAAGGATGGGTTCGACATCAAGGTCCGGATGAAGGCCGCGTACTCGGCGACCGACCTCTACATTTGGACGCAGTGGCCGGATAACTCGAGCACGAACGACCTGAATCGCCGTCGATGGTTCTTCAACGGCGGGGCGAGCGACGCCCTGCCCACGTTCGACATGGGCGTGACGGGCCGGACGATGATGGAGATGGCGCCGACCGGCTGGAGCTCGAACCTGAACGACGACAAGATCGGCGTCATGTGGGACATCAAGCAGGGCGGCGTCGGCGCGAGCGCGACGGATGGGCGCAAGTTCGAGGATGTGGGTTGCGCCATGACCTGCCACACCCCGAATGACATGTATCCCGCCAACGGCCGCACGGACCTCTGGCACTGGAAGACCAGCCGCTCGAACCCGATCGGCTACGCGAACGATCAGTTCTGTGTCAATGACGGTGCGGCCCCGGGCCGCAAGACCGACACCGGCGAGACGATCGAAGTCCGCAACCGGCCGGCGGGTGGCAACAACACGTCTGGTCCCGCGTCTGTCTGGGATCCGACGAAGGCCAACCGGATCGTCCGCGCTAGCGACGGGGCGACGTTCAATCTGAACCCGCTTCTCTTCCTGGCGAACGACGCCAAGATGCCGCTCGAGGGCGACGCGGCCGCGGGAAATGTGATCTACCAGGCGAAGTGTCAGGGCTGTCACAACCCCGACGGCAAGGGCCAGAACAAGAACTTGGCCGACTACGGCCTCAACAAGACGCGTGACGAGATCGTGAACAAGACGAACGCGAACGGCGTGACGCACGGTGGCGAGAACCAGAACGTGACGGACCCGACCGAACAGGGGAACCTCGTGGCGCGGATACGCGGGTTTGCCGGCGCGCCTGGCTACACGCTTCAGGACGTGACGGCGCCGGGCGACGCGACCTACGTCACCAACGCGAACACCGTCTACTCGGGCGGGACGTACACGGTCATCTTCAAGCGGAAGCTCACGACGGCGAAACCGACGGAGGACGTGCAGTTCACGAACGTCACGGCTTCAGCGGAGTACCCCTTCAGCGTCGCGGTCATGGACTACGACGGGAAGAACCACGTGGGTGGGGCGCTTCAGAAGCTGATCTTCCGACAGTAGCCATCGGACGCGGACAGCGCAGCGGCCGCTCCGGGTCGCGCGGCCAGTGGGGCGGGGGCGACCGCAACGGTTCTCGCAATCGGTAGCCGATCGAGGTCGGCCTGATCCGGGCGCGGTTTGGAGTTCGATCTCCAACCGCGCCCGATCTATTTCATCCGAGTCAGCGTTGTCGAGAAGTCACAAGAGTTTGACGAGGTCGCCGCCGAGCTGGCGCGCACTCTCAACGTGTTCAAAGTGCCTCCGCGCGAGATGGGCGAACTCCTCGCAGCCTTCGCAGCGCACAAGGACGAAGTAACGGCGGGTTACAAAGCGAAGGGATGATCCGGTCGACGCGCCTCGACTTCAATTCGAGGCGCGTCAATCCCTCACGTAACGCTCACTCCCAGACCAGCCGATCAAGTATCGATCGTCCGCGGCATGCGAAGAACCCCCGACCGGGACCGCGCCTGGATCGAACGGCTGCTGGCGCGGCGTGAACGGCCAAGTCCGGGACCAGTTGGAGCTCGAAGGTCGATCCGATCGACAGATCGTCGATGAGCCAGAGCCAGGACTCGAGCGACCGAGATACTTTCCGGCCAACCGCGCTGCCGCTCAACCCGCCGCGGGCGCGAGATCAGGCGTCTCCAACCTTTCGCGTCCGCGCTTCACAGACAAGCTGTAGAGAACAGGCAGCACGAAGAGCGTCAGGAGCGTGGAAGAGATCATCCCGCCGATGACCACGGTCGCGAGTGGTCGCTGCACCTCCGCGCCTAGCCCCGTGTTCATTGCCATCGGGACGAAACCGAGCGCGGCTACCAACGAGGTCATGAGGACCGGTCGGAGGCGGCGTTCGGCCGCGCGGAAGATCGCGTCCGACAGGGGCACGCGCGCCGCGAGGTCCTGACGGATGGTCGAGACGAGCACCATCGCGGCCAACACCGAAACGCCCCAGAGGGCGACGAAGCCGACCGCGGCGGAGATACTGAAGGGCAAGCCTTGGATCCAGAGGGCGACGATTCCGCCGACTGCGGCGAACGGCACGCCAGTGAAGACCCGGGCCGCGTCGGAGAAGCTGTGATAAGTCAGATAGAGGAGCCCGAAGATGAGGATGAGCGCCAGAGGGACGACCAGCATGAGGCGTCCTTGCGCCCTCTCCAGGTTTTCGAATTGCCCACCGAACCGAATGTAGTAACCGGGTGGCAGGACGACACTGCCGTCGAGCGACTTCTTCAAGTCTGCGACGTAACTGCCGACGTCGCGACCACGCACGTTGGCTTGGACGACAACGCGTCGCTTCGCCCACTCTCGGTTGATCGTGGAGGGGCCCTCGGTCATGCGAATCCGGGTCAGCCGTTCCAAGGGCACGCGATCGCCGTTGCTCGCCGTGACGAGGATCCTCCCGACCGACGCTGCGTCCAACCGGTAGCGGTCCTCTAGAGAAACAGCGATCGGGAACCGCCGATCGCCCTCCTGCAAAACCCCCACCTCCCGCGTTCCCAGAGACGCAATCGCGTCGAGTACTTCCCGCGCCGGGATGCCCTGGCGAGCAATGGCGTCGCGATCGACTTCGATTTCGAGGACCGGCTGCCCAGTGAGCTGCTCGACGAATACGTCCGCGGCCCCGGGGACCTGCTTCATGACGGTCTCGATCTCGCGCGCCTTGGCTCGCAAGGTTTCGAAGTCGTCTCCGAAGAGCTTTACTCCGACGTCCGCACGGATCCCCGCGACCATTTCGTTGACGCGCATCTCGATCGGTTGCGTGAAGACCATCCGCATGCCGGGCAGCGACGAGAGTTCCACCTCCATCTCCTCGACCAACTCGTCTTGCGTGCCCGCGCGCTTCCAATCATTCCGCGGCGAGAGCGTGATGAAGACGTCCGACAGCTCGAGGCCCATGGGATCCGTCGCGACTTCCGCCGTGCCGGTGCGGGTCCACACTCGGTCGATCTCGGCAGGGAACTTCTCTTTCAGGACGCGCTCGATCTGGCCGCCGTATCGCACCGACTCGTCCAGGGACACGCCGGCGAGTCGGATCGTGTTGATCACGAGCGCGCCCTCGCGGAGCCGAGGGACGAACTCGGACCCCAGGCGGGTGGCCAGGAATCCCGCGCCCACCAAGCAGAGGGCGGCGCCGGCGAGAACGAGCTTCGGGCGATCGAGTGCGGCCCGCAACGCGGGTCGATAGCCGCACTGGATGCCCGCCACCAGGCGGTTCTCCTTCTCCGACAGGCGCCGCGGAAGGAAGGTGGCGCAGAGAGCAGGCACGAGGGTGAGGGAGAGCACCAATGAGCCGAGGAGCGCGAAGATCACGGTGAGCGCCATCGGCCGGAATAGTTTTCCTTCGATTCCTTCCAGCGCGAGGATCGGCAAGTAGACGATCATGATGATCAGCTCGCCGAACATCGTAGGCCGCCGCACTTCGAGGGCTGCGTCTTCGATGATTTCCGGCATCAAGCGGCCCGTTTTGTCTTCCGCGAGTCGGCGCATCGCGTTCTCGACCATGATCACCGAGCTGTCGACGACCAGGCCGAAGTCGATCGCGCCGAGGCTCATCAGCGTGCCCGCGATCCCAACTCGCAGCATGAGATCGAACGCGAACAGCATCGAGAGAGGAATCGCGGCCGCCACGATCAGCCCCGCGCGCAGATTCCCGAGGAAGACGAAGAGAACCGCGATGACCAGCAGCGCGCCCTCGAAGAGGTTCGTCTTGACGGTGTGGAGAACGTGGTCGACCAACTCCGTCCGGTCGTAGATCGTGGTGACTTCGACTCCCGGAGGAACGCTCTTCTTGATCTCGTCGAGTCGGATCCGAAGGTTCTTCGCCACCTCGTGGCTGTTCTCGCCCATGAGCATGAAGCCGAGACCAAGCACGACCTCACCCTTGCCGTCGGCCGTGACGGCGCCCCGCCGGATCGCGCGCCCATCCACCACGCGGGCGACGTCGCGGACGCGGGTCGGAACCCCGTCTCTGGCGACAATGATGATCTCTTCCACGTCGGAGGGCTTCGTCACGATGCCGATCCCCTGGACGAGCGCTGATTGGCCCGCCTGGTCGATGGCGCCGCCCCCCACATTGCCGTTGTTGTGTTCGAGCGCTTCGATCAGCTCGGCGAGGGTGAGCCCGCGTTTCGCGAGGTTGATGGGATCGACGAGCACGTGCACCTGTCGCTCGTCACCTCCCCAGGTGTTGACCTCGGCGACCCCCGGAACAGTCCGCAGCTGAGGCTTGATGATCCAGTCCTGGATCGTCCTCAGCTCGCTCGGAGACTTGCCCTCACCGGTAACCGTGTAGTGGAAGATCTCTCCCAGGCCCGTCGCGACCGGTCCAAGTTGTGGCCGTTCGATCCCGGCGGGCAGCTCCACGCCTTGCAGCCGTTCCGAGATTACTTGGCGCGCAAAGTAGATCTCCGAACCTTCCTCGAAGATCACGGTCACTTGCGAGAGACCGAACTTGGAGATCGATCGGACCTCGTGGAGGGCCGGAAGTCCGGAGATCGCCTGCTCGATCGGAACCGTGAGCTGGCGTTCGATCTCCAGCGGCGAGAGAGCCGGCGCCACCGTGTTGATCTGTACTTGGACCGGAGTCGTATCCGGGAAGGCGTCGATGGGCAGATGGAGGAAGGCGAACACTCCCAGCCCCGCCGACCCAACCGCGGCAAGAATCACCACCAACCGGTGGCGAATCGACCAGCGAACGATCGTGCTGAGCACTCGCGAGCCTCGCTATTTCTTGGTTTCGACTTCGCAGCAGCCTGCGCCGATGCTCTCTTTGAGCGTTTCCGTCTTGAGGAGAAAACTTCCCGTCGTCACCACCAGCTCGCCAGGTTCGAGCCCGGCGGTAACGGCGACGAGCTCGCCATCGGAAGGATCGACGCGCACGCGCCGCGTTTCGTATTCGTCGACCGCCAGCGCCACGAATACGAGCTGGGCTCCCTTGGCCTCTTGCACCGCTGCACGTGGGACCAATGCTGTCCCTCCGGCCGAGCTGACCGAGATCTGAGCGCGTGCGTACATGTTCGCGCGGAGTGCGCCGTCGGGATTGTCGAGGGCGGCCCGAGACTTGATGGTGCGGGTTCGAGTGTCGACCACCGGCGCCACGTATTGGAGGATCCCGTCGAACTTCCGGCCTTCCAATCCGTCGACCTCGAGGACGACGTGCTGCCCGACGGCCACCCGGCTCGCCTGCGACTCCGGAATATCGATCTCCGCCCAGAGTGAGGAGGTATCGAGGATCTCGAAGATCGTTTCCTCCTGATCGACGAGGCTCCCCACGGTGAAGTTGCGAGCGGTGACGGCGCCGCCGATGGGCGCGACGAGGTTGTACACACCCGCGCCTTCGGCCCCGCCGACGAGACCGACCGCAGCCTCGGCCGCGGCGCCGTCGGCCTTCGCTTCCTCGTAAGCTTGTTGGGCTGCCTGCACCTCTTTCTGGGACGAGATTCCCTTGTCGTGGAGCTGCTTCTCACGTTCGTAGTCCGCCCCCGCAGTTTCCGCACGGGCTCGGGCGGAGCGCAGGCGAGCCCGGTCTTCCGCGACGACGGCGCTCTCGATCGAGGCGAGCGGAGTGCCCTTCATCACCTTCGTCCCCAGATCGACCTTGAACGCTCGGATCACGCCCGGGGAGCGGACATTGACGTGCGCGCTCTTGGCCGCATCCGCGACGATGGTCGCCGTTGCGAGAATTACGGTTGCCTGTTCGCCTCGTAGCGCTCGACTCGTCTCGATCCCTACCTGGGCGGCTACTTCCTTGGTCGCGAACGTGATGCGGAGTCCATTCGCCGGCGCTTCGTCGGGAGCGACGTCGGCGACAGGCCTACCGCCACGCTCCGGATGGCAGAGCGGACAGAACGACTCGGGGAATTCGTGCTCGGCGCACCAGTCGCCGCGCGCCTGGAAGATCCGGATCAGCTTCGGATGGCACTTCGTGCAGACCGCTTCGAGGACGCCATGTTCGGCGCACATGCCTTCAGCATCCGCGCCGCCGAGATCTGCAATCTCGGATGCAGCCACCGGAGCCGATTGGTCCGGCGATGCGTCGCGGCGCTGACATCCGCCGACGACCAGGAAGAAGAGCGTGGCGAACAGCAGGAGGCATCGACGCATCACTTCCCCTCCGGTTTCGGAGGCCGAACGATCTTCAGCCCGGGGTTGCACTGGAGGCACTGGGACTCGGGCAAGCCGTGTTCGGCGCACCAGTCGTTCGTCGCCTTGAAGGCCGCAGCCAGGGAAGGATCGCAGCGGGTGCATGCGCTCTCGGCGACCTGATGTTCGCCGCACCAATCTTCGTGCGAGCCTGGAACGACGCTGGCGGACGCGTGGGCCGCCTCCGAGGAAGCCGGGCGCGATTCGGATGCCGGTCGGTCGCTCTTCGATGCTTCTTTTCCGCAACTGGTCAGGAAGATGCTCGCGGCCAGGAAGACCACCCAACGCGTGTTCATGATTCAATCCTCCTCATGGGCTAGTGTTCTCGAGGCAATACGCCGACCGCGAGGGTCAGCTCGATGCCTCTCTCTGCTGCTTCGAGCAGCCGATCTGCATGTTCTCGCCGAGTGTCCAGGGATCCACTGCGCACGACCAAGAGTCCCGGCAGGTCGAGCTTCCCCGCGCCGTAGCTCTGCTGGGCTAGCTCTTCGACCTCCAGAGCCCGCGGCAACGCCCGCTCTTCCATCTCTCGCGCCGCAGCCTCGATGCTCGCGTAGCCCAATCGCGCCCCAGCGGCTTCTGACGACGCTGCCGATCGCCGCGTTTCCAGTTCGACGGCAGCGCGATCGCGCCGAGCTACGGCTTCGCCTCGCGCTCCTTGTCCCCGGTTGAAGAACGGAAGCGAGAGAGCCAGACCCGGGCTGATGACCTCCTCGTCGCGCGTGTGCTCGTAGTTCACTCGAAGCGCGACTGCCGGCCAGCCGGAAGTCCTGGCGACGGAGAGGGCCGCCGAGGCGGCTCTGAGATCGCTCTCCGCAGCACTCACGTCGGCTCTCTGCTCCAGTGCTACTCGCGTCGCCGCATCGAGGAGGGAACGATCGCCGAGCTCACCAACCACCTCCAACTCAGTCACCGTCGGCAGCCCCAAGATCCGAGCGAGTGCGAGGATGGCTTCCGTCACATTTCCCTGCTCGACCAGCACCTCGCTCTCCGCTCGCGAGAGTTCGGTTTCGGCGACGACGACCTCGAGGTGCGCGGCATCGCCGGCCTCGAGTCGGTCAGCCGCGATCCGGACCAGTTCACGCGCCAACGCGCGGCGATCGGCCGCGATCCCTGATCGCTGCTGAGCATGAAGAGTCCGGTAGTAGGCGCCGAGCGCTGCCGCTACGACGCGAAGTTGCGAGTCCGTTTCGAGAAAACCCTCTCGTTCCAGGCCGGCCCGCGCTTCGCTGATCTCGCCGGAACGGCGGAACCCGAGACCGAGCGGAACAGTGAGTTCCATTGCGGTCGTCCGACCCGACTCGCTGCCGGAACCACTGACCCCTTCGATCACCGGATTGTCGACGGAGAAAACACGAGCCCCCGTGAGCCGCGCGCGAGCCTCTGCGACGCGCGTCAACGCGAGGCGGGCTTCCGGAGAGCGGGTCCGCGCGAGAACGACGACTTGGTCCACCGTGAGCGGTTCCGCCCGCGCTGAGGCGCCCTGAACCGACCAGGCTGCGACGAGCAATACGATGCCGGCGAGAGATCCTCGCATGATGCCCCCGGCTGGATAGTTTGTGACGGGAGGCGGCTACCAGCGCGACGCGGTCCGCGGACCGAGAACGAGCACTCGAGCTGGAAGGCGTCGGAGATCGCTGCGCATCTGGCGCGAGCGATCGACACCGATCAGGCGCGGGCGATCCGGGGCGGCGCGCGCGGAGCGGTAGGAGTGCGGTGGTCTGCGTCCCCACCAGCGGGCGGGCCGTGAGTCAACTCCGCCACTGCCACCAATCCCGGCGGGGGCACGGGACTGTGATCGGCTGACGCCAGGTCGGCCGGAAGAGCGGTCGCGGTGGGGGACGCGAGCGCAAGTACGAGGATGACCTGAGATGACGGGCTCATCCCGCTCAAGCGGCAGCATTCGTCGAAGAGGTCGCGGTCGCAGCAGGGTCCGTCGGCGCGGTCAGCGGCTCGGGAGGAAGACCGAACCTCCGTCGAGCACGGAGCCTCGGTCGACTCGTCGCACGAGCGGCTCGCGACGCACCACCAGACACCGGCCGAACTCCAACCCGCGACGAGTGTCGTGAGAAGGATCAGGAGAGCGCCGCGACGCAAGAACGATAGGGCGGAAAGAAGCATCTCCACGAAGATCGGCCAGAGTGGTGCTCGAGTTCAACTCCCGTTCTCCAGATCGTACCCGGCCTGCGTGCGTTGCCCCATCTGGAGGTCCGACGCCCGGAAACCCGCACCAGCAAACGCCACGACGAGCGGGTGCGGGGGTCCCGAACTCGACGCCCTGACCTCGTGCTACCCTCGCGAACATGCCGCTCGAGCGCCCTTCGTCTTCGCGAGCCAAGACAAACTCGGAGGCGGGGGCCGGAATCCTGGTGCGCGACTGTCTGGGGAACCGCCCCGGCGCCTGGGAAGAATTCCTCCGTCGTTACTCGAACCTGATCTTCTCGACCATCCGGAAGGTCGGGCTGCCTCCCTCGGACCAGGAAGAGGCCTACCAGGCGGCGGTCCTCGCCATCTATCGCCAGCTCAGCAGCCTCCGGGACACCGACCGGTTGATCTCCTGGATCGTCGTCATCTCCCGCCGGCAGGCCATCAATCGGATCCGCTCGAGGCGCAACGAGGTCAGCCTCGACCATCTCTCCCCCTCGGAGCTGGCCATCGCCGAATCGACGCTCGAGGCGGCCGACGGACTGCCCGAAGCCGAAACGGTCGCGCTCGAACGGGCGCAGCAAGCCGCGGAGACGCTGGTACGCCTGCCCGAGCGTTGCCGGCGACTCCTACGGCTGCTCTTCTACGAAGACCCGTCGATCGACTACACCGAGATCGCTCGGAGGGAAGGCATTCCGGTAGGGAGCATCGGCCCGACTCGCGCCCGTTGCATCGAGAA
>CAZVYN010000050.1:0-31887 GCA_964631125.1 uncultured bacterium
TCGCGCGACTCGGACGACATACAGGTGGTGGACCGAATGCTCGCCGCTCGCCGGAGGCGGCAACAAGATCGGAAGTCCGGCGAGAGCGCGGTCGTAGCTGCGCGCGATCTCACGCCGGCGCGCGTTCCACCGCTCGAGATGGGGCAATTTCACGCGGAGCACCGCCGCCTGGAGTTCATCGAGCCGACTGTTGATGCCGGCGCTGACGTGACGGTATCGATCGGATTGCCCGTAGTTCCTGAGCAGGCGCAGGTGCTGATCCAACTCGACGTCGTCGGTCGCGATCGCGCCGCCGTCGCCGAACGCTCCGAGGTTCTTCGACGGATAGAAACTGAACGCGCCGAGACGGCCGAAGACGCCGGCCGCCCGACCGTCCCGTCGCGCCCCGTGCGCCTGAGCTGCGTCCTCGACCACCGGGACACCGTAGCGATGCGCGACCTCCATCAGCGGCTCGATTCCGCCCAGCCGACCATAGAGATGCACCGGCATGAGCGCCGCGATCCCGCCGCGGGACAAACGGTCGGCGACCGCGTCCAGGTCGATCTGCCCGCTCGTCGGGTCGACGTCGACGAATTCCGGCGTCGCTCCGGTCGAAGTGATCGCGGCGGCCGTGGGATTGGCGCTGTTCGGTTGCGTGAGCACGCGGTCACCGACTCCGACCCCGAGCGCGCGCAACGACAGGTGCAGCGCGTCGGTCCCGTTGGCTACGCCGATGACATGTTTCGTCCCGAGGTAGTTCGCGAACTCGGCCTCGAACGACCGGCACTCCTCTCCGAGGATGAACCAACCCCGGTCGACGACTCGATCGATGGCGTCGTCCAACTCTCGCCGCAGCTCCGCGATCTGCGGCCGGAGATCACAGACCGGGAGCACGGTTCGCCCCGGCGAGGGAGATACGTTCGGCACTCGGCGTCAGTCCAGATACCGGGGGAGACGGTCGCGGTAATACTCGACGGTGCGGCGCAGTCCTTCGCGCAGGTCGATCTGCGGACGCCAACCCAGGAGCGCGGCGATCTTTTTATAGCTGCCGAAGTAGTCGCCGATGTCGATGCGCTGCTGTTCGGCGGGAAACGGCGCCAGGCGATAGCTGCCCTGGCCGGCGACTTCGAGCAGAGTCTCGGTGAAGACGCGGAGAGATACCACTTCGTCATGTCCCAGGTTGTAGAGTTCGCCGATCGTGATCGGGGTCGCCGCCACGACGAGGAAAGCTTCGACCACATCGTCGACGTAGTTGAGATCTCGCCGCTGCTCGCCGTCGCCCCAGAGCACGATCTCTTCCCCGAGCAGCGCCTTGCGGACGAACCAGGGGACGAACCCCTGGCGCGCATGCTTGAGCAGCATCCGCGGCCCGTAGGTATTGGTCAACCGAAGGCTGGTGGTCGGGATGCCGTGCACGCGGCTGTAGAGCAGGTGGTACCACTCGCCGGCCATCTTGTTGATCCCGTTGACGTCCACCGGTTGGATCAGGTGCTGTTCGTCGACCGGCAGATAGAGCGGCTTGCCGTACTGTTGCCGCGTGCCGGCGAAGACCACCCGGATGGTCGGATTGTGCAGTCGGCACGCCTCCAGGATGCTGAGCTGGGCGCGGCAGTTGATCTCCAGGTCGGTCATCGGGTCGGTCATCGAGTCGATGTGACTCACCTGCCCGGCCAGGTTGAAGAGGAAGCGCTGTCCCTTCACCAACTGGGCGATGGAGTGCGGATCGCGCACGTCGGAGATGTTGATGCGGATGCGATCCTCGATCGCCTCCACGTTGGCCAGATTGCCGCCGTGGCTCGGCACGAGGGAGTCGACCACCGTGACGCGCGCGCCCAGATCCAAGAGCCGCGCCGCGAGGTTGCTGCCGATGAATCCGAGTCCGCCGGTGATGAGAACCGGCTGGTCGCGGTAGGTCTCGCCGTAACGCGCAGGGAGATCCGGCTGGCTCAAGTCGAGGCCCCCTCGTCGGACGCGTCGGACGCGTCGGCGCGCTGCTTCGGCTCGGTCACGAAAACCTTCCACCAGAGGAAAGCCATTCCCCACAGCACGCGAGCGACCCGCGGAAAGTTGAAGAACTGAGAGCGGCCGTGCATCCGGTGGAAGTGGTGGACCGGAACCTGATCGATGCGGCAGCCCGCCCGGTGGATCCGCGTCATCAACTCGACGCAGATCAGCCCCGAGTCGGATTCGAGCCTGATCCGATCGAAAACGCTCGTGCGGATCAGTCGGAAGTCGCAATCGACGTCCCGCACCGGGACGCGAAACCAGAAGCGGACGAAGTTGTGGTACAGCCGGCCGACGACCTTGCGATGGAGCGGGTCGGAGCGGCGGATCTTCCATCCGTTGACGAGATCCTGCCCCTCGCGTCGCTCCCAGAGCAGGGCCAATTCGCGGACGTCGTACTGGGCGTCGCCGTCGGTGTAGAACACGAAGTCCTTGGTCGCGGCCGCGAAGCCGCTGCGCAGCGCTCCGCCGTAACCGCGATTGGTCGGGTGCTTCACGACGCGGAACGTGTCGGGGTAGAGGCGGCCGAGCTCCTCGAGGATCAGATCGACATGATCCGGACTGGCGTCGTTGACGACGATGACCTCGAAGTCGGGTGTCAGTCCGCGCGCCACAAGATGGGCCAGGGCCACCATCGATGCGATGGTGCCCCAGTCGTTGTACGCGGGGAAGAAGATGGAGAGGCTGTCGGGACGGGCGGACGACACGGGGCTCCCTTGAAGGTCTCGACGACGCGAAGGTACCATGCGCGCCACGAGTCCCGTACCGACAGTTTCCATGGAGGTCGACCCAGATGAAGAGACGCCTCTGGCTCGGGGCGTCAGCCTCGGTCTTGGCTTCGAGTCTCGTCGTAGCTATCGGGTGTGGATCGGAGAGAGATCCGGTCGTCTTGCGGGTCGGACCCGAAGAGGTTCGCCTCGCTCAGTTCGAGGAACGATTCTGGGTGGCGAGCGGGGGGGCGTCGGATGCCCGCGGCGCTCCCGCCGACACCGCGGCCGCCAGCGGACGCGTTCGGGCCGACACCGTCGGCGTCCGGCGATTCGCGGACCAGATGACCGAAGAGCTGCTGCTCGGTCTTCTCGCGAAAAAGTACGAGCCCGAGCTGGAGCCGGCCCGTCTCGAGCGGATCGACGAGTTCAAGGAACAGAACATGGTGGCCGCGCTCCGCAGGCGGCGCTACGGCGACGTCCAGCCCGCCGAGAGGGACCTCCGACAGTCCTGGGAGTTCATGGCTCGTCGTCTCCAACTCCGTCTCATGGTGTTGGGGAGCGACCGCGAGGCGCACGACATCCGGGCTCAGCTCGCGGAGGGCGCCGTCTTCACCAAGGTGGCGGAAGCGAGGAGCCTCGACCTCTCGAGCCGAGATCGAGGCGGAGAACTCGGTTGGATCTCGTATCTCGATCTCGACCCCACCGTGCGCGACGAGGTTTTCTCCCTCGATCGGGGCGAGGTGAGCCCGCCGTTGCTCTCCGGACGTTTCTATCACCTCTACCAAGTAGTGGACGAGCAGGCGAACGACGGGCGCGGGACTTTCGACGAGGAACGCGCGCGTCTCGAGTTCGGGGTGCGCGCCGCTCTCGGTCGCAAGGCGCAGATGGCGTACCACACCGACCTCTTCCGCAAGTACAACTTCAAGATGGATCCCGCGGAAGTCGCCTGGATGACCGTACTGATGCGCGAGAAGACGAAGAGCGTCGATCGCGGAGAGAAGCTGGCCTCGGGCGAGGCGACGGAAGAGGATATGAGGCGCCTGCAGTCAGCCCCCATCCCCTGGACGGGACTCCCGTTCGCGCTGGCGGATACCGCGCGCGTGCTGGCGACGTTCGATCCGCCCGACGGAGTCGTCAGCCCCATGCTCTTCGTGGACCAGCTCATGACCCACGCAATCCCGACCTGGCCGCGATTCGACTCCAGCCGAGATGTGGAAGAGCTGGTTCGCGAGCTGGTCTTGGAACGGTTGGAGATCAGGGAGGCGCGCGAGGGCAAGTTCGATCAGTCGCCCGAGTATCTGGCTTCGGTCGGCGGCCGCATCGAAGACGCGCGTGTTCGCCAGTTTCGTCGTCGTCGAGTCGTCGAAACGCCCGAGCCGGCGGAGGCGGAGCTGCGCGCGGGATTCCAGCGACGCCTTTCCGAGTACTCCACGCCCGAGCGACGTCGTTTCCAAGCGATCGGATCTGCGGATTTCGCCACCGCCGCGGAGATCTCGCGGCTGCTCCGGGCGGGGGCGCCGGTGGCCGCGATCGAAGCGCGCTTCGCGGGGCGCGACACCAGTTTCCAGAGCACCGGGGAGGCCGGCACTCCTGCATTCCAACGCGGCCAGTCTCCGATGCTCGATGAAGTCCTCTTCGCACTACCGACGGGAGGCGTTTCCGATCCGATCGATATCGGAGGCCGCTATACGGTCGCGCGGGTGGTCGAGATCGTCCCGTACGAGGAGCGCTCGTTCGAGTCGGCGCGCGAAGAGCTCCTGACCAAGGTGCGCGGCGAGCAAGCGGAGTCTCGCCTTCGCCAGATGATAGTCGAGGCGCGTCAGGAGTTTCCGGTGCAGTTGGATGAAAAGACCATCGCGAAGGTGCGGTTACGTCGACCGTCGTCGTGACGTCCGCTCGGCCCGACGCTGTCAGCGCGCGTACTTGAGCAGGTAGGCCGCGGCGAAACCGAGCTGGGCCAGGAACATCATCCGATACATGTTCGACCAAGAGGGATGGTTCTCGGTTCGCGCCAACGCGTCCGGATCGCGGAGCACCAACGCGATCGTGTAAGCGCCCCAGACGGTGAGCACGAGCCCGAGCAGGTCCAAGGCCCAGGGGACTCCGCTCAGCCATCCCAGCCGCCATCCGATTGGAATGAGGAGGAAAGGCAAGACGAAGAACGGCGCGATCAGCCACGCGGCCTTGGTCGGTCCGTACTTCACCGGCAAGGTCATGCAGCCGCCCGCTTCGTCCCCCTTCATGTCGGCGAAGTCCTTGGTCGACGAGGCGCCCAGGAGGAAGAGACCGAAGATCGAGCCGATGAACCACGGCTCGACCCCGTCGAACGCGCTCTTCACGGTCGTCCATCCCGCGACCTTCAGCATCAAGCCGCGAGGCAACGCGATCGTGACGTTGGCGAGGATCGGGTGCCTCTTCGTGCGCAGCGGCGGCGCCGAATACACGATGGTGAGGAGAGCGGCGATGGCGGCCAGGAGGAAGCACTGCCAATTCACGGTCGCGGCCAGCGCCAGCGCAATCAGATAGAGAGTCCAACTCAACCGCTTCGCCTCGGCGATCGAGAGGCGGCCGGACGGAATCGGTCGCGCGGGCTTGTTCACCCGATCGACCTCCAGGTCGTAGATCTGATTGATGCCGTTGCTCGCCGCGTTGAGCACGGCGGCCATGAGCGTTCCGATCGCGATGTCGGCGAGGACGCCAGGGCCGATTTGGGTCGGGACACCCGCCCCCAACGCCGTCACGCCGCCGGACAGCATGCCCAGCGCCGGCGCGATGAGCGTGAACGGTCGGGAGAACTCCCAATAGAGCCGAAGCCGTGGAATGGAGTTCGTCATCGGTTGGGGAGAAGCGTCGGTTCCTGCTTGCAGCGCGTGGTCACAGCGGCGGCACGCTACCACGCGCGTTCCCGCTGGGTCGAGCGCACTCCCGATCGAGAGACGCGGTGCGCTGTCCCGCCCGGCTCGCTTGACACTCTCTTCGACCCGGTGACACGATCCCCGGCCAGATGGCGACTTCCCCGCTGAGTGCTGTCGACGTGCGCGTCCTGGGGGAGTCCGGGCTCGCGATTTCCTGGGCCGACGGGCACGAGTCGACCCTTCCGTCGTCGCGGCTCAGACAGAGCTGCCCCTGTGCGACTTGCCGTGACGAGCGCGAGAGTCTCTCGCAGCGTGTCGGCGTGACCCGCGCCGCGACTCCCGCGGCGCTGCGATTGATGGCCGCCTCGCCGACCGGGAACTACGCGCTCGCGCTCGTGTGGGGCGACGGGCATCGTTCCGGAATCCACCCGTTCTCGCTCCTCCGCTCGCAATGCGAATGTCTCGCCTGCCGCCTGGACCGAGGAGAGGAGTCGACATGAATCGAGGCGTTCTCGCGATCGCGCTGAGTCTGATGTGCGCGGCCGTCGGCCCTTCGTCAATGGCGGCCCCATCGGGTACGGCCCTGCCGTCAGAGGTCACCGTCCTTCGCTCGGACGACGACGGGATCCGTCTGCTGCTCCGCACTCCCGCGCCGAAGATCTTCGAAGCCGAGCCCGGGGACGATGCCGATGTCTCGATCGACGGTTGGAGCGCGTCCGGCGCTCCCGGCGAGCCCGAACTCCCGAGCTGTTCCTTCCTGGTCGGCCTGCCCGACGGAGCGCGAGCCGAGATCGAAGTCCGCCGCGTTGTCACCTATCCGCTCCCAGGCGTGAATCCCCGGCCCGTCGCGAGGGCCGAGATCCACGACCCATCGAGGAGCGCAGCTCGACTGCTGGATCCTCGTCCGGGGCAAGACGAGCAGCCCCCGCAGCAAACCCTCGTGCGGATCCGGGACGCGTCGGCCTATGCGAGCCTCTCGCCCGAGAGTTGGGCGGACCTACGCGAGATCGGTCGCCTGCGCCACCTCAGCGTCGTTCCGGTCGACCTCCGCCCTGTGCGTTGGGATCCCTCCGTCCGCGGCCTTCTCGTCGCGCGGGAACTGGAAGTCGAGATCCGCTTCGTGCGCGACCGGAGTCTCCGTCGCGAAGACACGGCCCCTCCCTCGGAGGGCGCCTACCGTTGGGACGAGGTTTATCGTCGCGCAGTGGTCAATCCCGACGAAGCGGCGCGGTACCTCGCGTCGCCGGTCGCGACGCAGCGACGTCCGATCGGAGGACGGGCGCCGGAGTTTCGCGTCTTGGTCGAGCAGACGGCGGTCCATCGCATCCGGTTCGAAGATCTGGAGGCGGCCGGGTGGTCGACCGAGCCTCTGCCCGTGGACAGGGTCGCACTCTCCGAGCGCTTCTACGACGAGACGGCGGAGGATCCCTTCATCGAGCGAGCGGTCCCCATCGTCGTGCGTGACCTCGATCGGGACGGGGTCTTCGGGTCGGGCGACGACATCCTCTTCTTCGGCTTGACCGCGTGGGATCGATTGGATCCTCCGCCGCACGAGAAGAAGTACGGGCGCCAGAACGCGTACTTCCTCTCCGCCCGACCGGAGGGCGGCGCGCGGATGGCCGAAAGGGGATCGTTCCTCGGTCGGAACGACCTCACTCCGGTGGCGACCACGCAATGGACGGAACGGTTCGAAGGCGACGGCGCCTACATGGCCGCTGTGGCGGTGGGCGACCAAGCGGGTCAACAAGAACTCGGTGTCGAAGCGTTACGCCATGATCCGTTCCTCTGGGTCGGAGGGACCCAGGCGCCCGGCGGGTTCCCGACGATCCACACCCGCTCGTTCGTACTTCCGGGGTTCGTCGAGATCGTGGGAGCGCGGTTTGCCCTCCAGGAGATCTTCGGGAGATTCAATGCCGCGCCGACCATTTCCATCGGTCCGGACTTCGGCCGCCTGGTCCCGTTGCCGACTGATTTCAGGGTGAACGCCAAGTCGCGCAGGATCGTTTCGGCGCCGCTCGAACACTTCGTCGGGATTCCGCTGGCCGAGACTCCCAACCAGTTCCGCATCCTGGCAGCGGAAGACGCTCACGGCGCCGCCGTCGATTGGATGGATTGGACGTACCGGCGCAGCTTCGTCGCGTTCCGAGACGCGACCGCGTGGCGGACCGCGAACGATGGAGACGTCGCCGGGCCGCGTGAATACCGGACGAGCGGATTCACCCAGACCGACTCGGAGGGGTCGGACGAATTGGTCGTGTTCGACCTCTCGGATTCCCTTGCTCCGCGCCGCCTGACCTATTCCGCGCAGCAACTGGGCGACGGAGGCCGATCGTTGCGCCTGCAATTCGATCTCGCCTCGCCCGATTCTCCGAGTGTTCTCACGGTCCTGCGTCCGAGCGCGGCGGCGAGGCCGATCTCGATTGGGCGCGAGGGGGAAATCGACCTGACGTCAGGCGGCGCAGACGACTTGATCGTGGTCGCGCCGGAGGAGTTCTCGACGGAGGTCGAGCGCTTGGCCGCGCGGCGCAGGGAGCAAGGCCTGGCCGTATCGGTGGCGCCGATCCGCGCGATCTACGACCAATTCGCGGGAGGCCGAGCGTGGCCCACCGGCATTCGGGACTACCTACGCCACCTCTTCCGCACCCGTGATGTCGACCCGTCTTTCCTCTTGCTCTTCGGAGATGGGAGTAACGACTTCGCGGGGGTGCTGAGGGGGCAGAACGATCCGAACCACGTGAGCGCTCCCAATCTGGTGCCGACGCAAACGCTCTTTTCTTTTGCGTACAGCAGCGCCCAGCACGAACTCGTGGCGAGCGACGAGTGGTTCGTCGACGATCTGATCGGGACAGGTGAACGGCTCGACTTCTATCCCGACATGCACGTGGGACGCCTCACGCCCGGCAGCACGGCGGAAGCCGCCGTCATCGTGCAGAAGCTGTTGGACTACGACCAGATCCTGCCCGGCGAAGCGTGGCGTAACCGCGCGCTCCTCATCTCGGACGATGAATACTCCACCCGGATCGCGAACACCGAGTCGTACTTCTGGCATGGAGATCCGAACCGCGCCCAACCAAGAGGTGACGAGTCGGTCTTCATCTATGCGGCCAGACAGACCCGCGAGATCATCCAGGAACAAGCAGGATTCACCGACTTCGGCGTCGATACATTCTTCGTCGCCGACTATATGGACACGGTGGCGTGCCTGGGCCGCTGCATCCCGATCGACGCGAGCTCCCCCGACTGCGGCGACTGGCGCTGCCCGTTCGTCGACGGTGATCTCCCCAACGAAGCGCGGGTCCGCAGTCCGACTTGTTACGGGTTCAGTGGGTGTCCCGCGACCTGCGCGAGGACTTGCGACAACCTCACCTACGGCGAGACCGTGGTCTCGGGCGGTCTCTTGCCCGTCATGAGCCGCGGGTTCGTCTTCGTCAGCTATCAGGGACACGCGCACAACCAGCTCATGTCACACGAGTTCATCTACAAGGACTCGAATTTCAGCGGGCTCGACTCGCAACGGCTCGAGAACGTGGGAAAGCCTTTCATCTTCCTGGGCTTCGGTTGTCACCTGGCGGAGTTCTCCGTCTACTTCGAGAGCCGACGAGGGGAGTCGAGCGCCGAGAGGATGATGTTCTTGCCCGACGGCCGCGGCGCCATCGCGGCCATCGGGTCGACGGGCTACGAGTGGTTGCCGAACAACGCCGACTTCAATCTGGCGCTCATGCGCGCGTGGTGGCTCGATCCCCCGACCGCTCCGGATGGCGGCACGCGGTGGCTGTTGGGGGAGATGTTCACCGCAGGGAAGTATGAACTGATGGCGCGCCACGTCGGCAACGCCACCGCGCGAGGGATGGTCGGCACCTACGCCCTCCTCGGCGATCCGACGATGGGAGTCGATCTCGGGCCGCCCCGCTTGGACGCAATCCGGGTCAACGGTGAAGACTGGGTGAACGGCGACGCGCTGGTGGCGGATGGTGAGAGCGACAGCGTCACGATCGAGGTCCGGCTGCGCGACGAAGTGCAGATCTCGACCGCGACGGTCTTCGACCGCGATGGGCAGGCGCCCGCCGAGCGGGTGCGCTTTCTCCCCGATCCCGAGTATCCGGACGACGATCGCCGCCGCATTCTCCGATACACGACGCGTTTGATCCCGGCCTCGGTCGACTACGAGATAGAACTGCGAGCGACCGACCGGAGCGGACGAACCAGCAGCGCTCGCTTCCCGGTGCGAGTCGAGACCTCGCTCTCGGTCAAATTGGAGAACGCGTACCGCTTGGTCGCTCCGAACGACTTCCTCCAGGGGGGCGACTCGCTCCGGGTCGTGCTGCAGTTGCCGGCTCGCCTCCCGGCCGAAGCGTTCTCGGTCTTGCTCGATGGCGTCCTGTTGGGCGGCGTTCAAGCGGTTCCGACCGACGCGCATCCCGATGGATCGACCGGTTGGACGCTGCAGACTCGCGTTCCCGGCATCCTCGACGCGGGTGCGCACACTCTTTCGGTGTCGATCGAGACGGCTGAAGAGCCGGTCGTGCGATCGTTCACGTTCCAAGGCGCCGCGACGGATGTCGAGTTGCTCGAGCTCTACAATTTCCCGAATCCGTGCGCCGGCCCGACGCGCTTCTACTACACGCTCAACGGGAGTGCGGAGCGGGCCGAACTGTCGGTCTTCACGCTGCGAGGGCGCAAGATCCTCGAAACCGCTGGGCCCGCCCTGCGCGGAGAGAACATGATCGAGTGGGACGGGCGGGATCGTGACGGGGACGAGCTGGCGAACGGTGTCTACTTCTACGAACTCAGGGTCCGCACACTGGACGGGCGTGAGTTGAAGAAGATCGAGAGGTTGGCCCGCGCTCGTTGATCTCCTCAGGCATCTGAGAGCAGAGCCCTGTTCTTGCCGGCGGCCTTGGCGGCGAGAAGCCGCCGATTCGCGACGTTCCAGAGTTCTCGCGCGGACCTTCCGTCATCGGGATGCATCGCGCCGCCGATCGCGACTGTCACCCGCTGCGGGGCGGGGTTCCCGCCGCCGTCCCCCAGCGTGGGTAGGAGCAACGGTTCATCCGCCACCGCGGCGCGCAACCGTTCGGCGATTCGTTCGGCTTCGTCTCTGGGCACATGCGGCGCCAAGAGGATCGCGAACTCCTCGCCGCCATAGCGAGCCAGCGTGTCGGTCACGCGGAGCGTGGCTTTGAGGACGCAGGCGACCGTCGCCAACACACGGTCGCCGCCTTCGTATCCGAACTTGGTGTTGAAAGCCTTGAAGTCGTCGATGTCGGCGATCAACAGCGCCATGGACTGCTCGCGGCGGCGAGCCAGGGACAACTCACGTTCGAACTGCTCCTCGAAATAGGCGCGATTGTGGATTCCCGTCAGTACGTCGTAGAAGACCAGCCCCTGCAGTCGCAGAGTGGCCCCGAGCAGACTCCGGAAGAGCTGGGCGGGGAGGAGCAGCCGCTCGATCTGGTCGGATGGAAACGCGTCTTGGGCGGGGTGACGGACCGCGAAGACTCCCCGCCATCCTTGCGTTTCGTCGCCGACCGGGAGGAGCGCCAATGATCCGCGGCGTTCGTCGCGGCGCCAGTAGAGGCCATGGTCGAGATCGCGGGCCAACCGTTCGAGCTCCGCCTTCTCCACCGGGACCGAACTCCAGGGGATCGCCGTTCGATCGTCGCCCCCCGGCATCTCGAGCGGGAGAAACGTCGCGGTCGCGCCGGGCGCGAGATCTCCGATGAGCTGTTCGACGCGCGCGATCAGGTCGCGAGGCGCGAGCAGTCGATCGTGGATGAGCAGCTGTCCCTGGAGCGCGAGCAGCTGCTGCACCTGCTGAGGGAGGAGCGTCGGACTCGCCAGCCCGTCGGAGGCCATCGCGAATCGAACTGGCGCCTCGCTCTCCGCCTCGAGCGAAACCCGGACCTGCATCCGCACGCGTCTCTCGGGATCACGCAGTCGCCACAGCTCACCCCCGCCGCTCTGGAGTTCGCGACCTAGCGGCTCCCAAACGCCACGGGCCACTAGCGACTCCATCAGCTCGCGAAACAGGCGCGGCTGATCCGCGGTCGGGATCGGTTCGAGGCAACGTTCCAACAGGCGTCGCTCTTCGGGACGCAAGGGTAGCGGGGCGACGACTTCACGCAGGAATTCAGCCGTTGCGATGGGCACACGTTTCAATGTCGGACGCTCAATTTTCGTCCGATCCGAGGATCGGCAGCTCTCTGGTGTGGGCTCTGGATGCTGGGCCGTTGCCGACCTGGCGGGAGTGTGAGGTCGAATCGGCGAGTGGGAGTGGCCCCCTCTCCCGTCAATGGCAAGAACTCTACCAGCCGGCCGAGCCCCGCGACAACGTAGCTGCTTGTAATCTGCTCGGTTCGGAGCCTAGACTTCCCTCGAGGTGCATAGAATCGAACGTGACCGGGTGCGTTCCAATGCCTCGGCAGGAGGTCCGCATGTATCGGACGAAGTCTTCCCCCCTCTCCGCGCGCGTCCTCGCTCTCTCGTCTCGCCTTTCGCCGGAGCGCGGATCGCGCGGCGTAGCCGCCCTCGCACTGTTCCTCGTCTTGCTGGCCTTCATCGCGGCGCCGTGGCCGGCCGGGTTGGCGTTCGCGGCCACCTCTCCCTACGAGCAAGATCCCGGAACGCGTGGGACCGATCCGGAGTGGCCCCCGGGCCCGCCCGGCGAGGATGGCTCGGATCCGGACGAGTTGGAGATCTACATCACGATTCCAGGTCCGGGCGCTGAGTTCGGCTCGCACGATGCGGGTCGGCCGAACGGGCGTCGGGCCGTGGAGCCTTCAACGGCCCGCCTCCGGATGCTCGCGACTTGGGTGCTGCGCCAGCTCGTCACACATCACTGAGTGAAAATTCGGGAACTCCGGCTCCCGCCATCTGGTGGGAGCCGGAGGTGTCCGGATCCCGTGCCGGCCCTGTCGAGTACAGGAACGATTCGCGCCAGCGGTGATCGCGCGTATGGTTTCGCCGCGGTCGTGTGACCAAAGGATCTCGATGTTTGAATTCCCGGACGAGGGCTACGCCGCATTCGGGCCTGAGGTGGATCGCGGCTACGCGTCCAGCTCTTCGGTCCGCCCGTCTGGTCTCGGCTCGATGGAGACATCCGGCGCCGCCGTTCCGGCGGAGGCAGTCCCCGACGAACTCGCGATGGCGTCCTACGGCGTGCTCGAGATGTCGATCGGTGCGGCCGATCTCCACGCCCGGGTCGGCAATCTGGGCCGCGCATTGGAGATGTACCTTTCCCTCCGGGCGAACGCCCCCGCCGGAGCGACGCTCCAGGAGCGCACGGCTCTGGACCGACGGATCGGCTATTGCCACGAACGCCTCGGGCAATATCGTCAGGCGATCACCTGCCTCGAGCCGCTGGTAGCGGGGCGCTCGATCTCGGCATCGTCGATGATCCCGGATTCGCTGGAGGCGGAGCGCGCGAGCGCGCATCTCGTGTTGGGCAAGTGCTATTTCGAGACCGGGCGGCTGGCGGAGGCGGAAACGCAGGGTCTTCTCGCCAGCGCGGCCGCCAAACAGCTCAAGGGTCCCGACTTTGGTTCAGCCGAGAACCTGTTGGGAAGCGTCGCCTTCCGCCGCGGCGATTTCGACACCGCGCAGACCCACTATCGACGCGCGCTCGAGGCGTTTCGCGTGTTGGGAGATATCCCGGCGCTGGCGCGTGGATATGTCAACGTCGGCCATCTCTGCCGTCGCCGAGGTGAGTGGGACCGAGCGCTCGATCACTATCAGGCGGCGTACTACCTGCGGGCAACCGAAGGGGACTACGCCGATCAAGGAACAATCTTCCAGCATCTCGGGCTGGTGCTCCTCAAGACCGGGCGCTTCGAGGAGGCCCGCGAGCGGTTCGAGGCAGCGCTGCAGCGGGCCGCCGAGTTGGACGATCGTGCACGGCTGCTGCGCGCCCATCTTGCTCTCGCGATCCTCAGCCGCGAGATCGGCGATCTCGATGCGGCCGGTGAGCAGTTGCGCGCGGCGAGGAACGCTTCAGCCGAGCCGCCGGCCCGTGAGCACTGCCTGGTGCAACTCGAAGAAGCGACGATCGCGCTCGAGCGCGGGGACCGCACGGCCGCCGAAGCTCTCCGGGCATCCGCGGCTGTGGACGTGGCGAAGATCGGGACTCGAGGCGACTTGGCGATCGACTTGAGCCTCTTGGAGGGCGCCCTCTCGCGAGCGACCGGGGAGTGGGAAGATGCGGAGCGTTCGATCGACGAGGCGATTACTCTGGCGCGGGCCGACCGCGACCGGCATCTCGAGGGGATCGCACTGCTCGCGCGTGCCCGACTTGCCGCAGAAACCGGACGCGCCGAGGAAGCCGACCGTGTCTACCGCGCATTGGAAGAGCGATTCGAACGGAGCGGTGAACTTCCACTTCTCGCGCAATTGCACGACCAGCGTGGAACTCTGGCGGGCGAGTTCGTCGGCGATCACACCGCCGCCCTCGCGGCCTTCACACACGCGCGCGACTTGTGGAAGCGGATGGGGGCCGTTCGCCGTGAACTCGCCTCCGACGCCAAGATCGCGGAGACCCTCTGGCGCCTCGATCGTCGAGGCGAATCGAAGGCGCTGCTGCTTGCCTTGCGCGAGCGCCACACGCAACTCGGTTTCTCGACACAGGTCAGCGATGCGGCGCTCGACCGACTCTCCAGTTGCATCAGCCGGGATCTCGACCCCGATCGCGGGGCCGGACTCGAAGCCGAGCGCGCCCTCGCCCGACTCGAGGAGGTCCTCGCGTGGGATCGGGAGCCACTGGAACGGATTCGCGGCTCGCTGCGGGTGCTGATCGAGGCGCTGGCGGCCGACGGCGGGTTCGTGGCGCGTCGAGAAGAGGCGGGACTGGAACTGGTCGGCGCCCACGCCATGGCCAGACTCCAGGGTCGACGACTTCTCGCCTTGGACGAGTTGGGTGTGGGTCGTCTCGACTCCGCTTGCGTCCAATCGCCGTCGCTGCCGGAGCGTGGCGCGACGGAGTCGTCCGCCTTGCTGGTCCCCTGCCGACTCTTGGGCCGCGATCACGTCATCTATCTGGAGCGAAGAAGCGCGGGCCTTCCGGCCTTCAATCGGAGCGACCTGAATTACGTCGGCGCGCTCGTCGCGGAGATCTCACGGCTGGTGCCACATTCGCTCCCGGAGACAGGGGAGAACGGCGATCCGCCCGATCTCGCGAAACTCCGGCACGGCATCTACGTCGCTGACGTGATCACCCAGGACAGTCGGATGCTCGGAATCTTGTCATTGGTTCGAAAGGTCGCGGACAGCGATCTCAGCGTGCTGCTCCAGGGGGAGACAGGCACCGGCAAGAAGCTCGTCGCCCACGCGCTCCATCGGATGAGCGAACGACGCGCGCGTCCATTCGTGACCGTTGATTGCGCCGCTCTCCCGGACGCCATCCTGGAGAGTGAACTGTTCGGCCATCGCCGAGGGGCGTTCACAGGCGCGCTGCACGATCGGGTCGGTCTATTGGAGGAAGCGGAGGGCGGGACGATCTTCCTCGACGAGATCGACAAGGCCGGAATCGCGGTCCAGCACCGCTTCTTGCATCTGCTCGACAGCGGCGAGATCCGCCCGGTCGGCGCGACCAGCTATCGCTCGCTCGACGTGCGCGTCGTCTGCGCCACGAGTTGCCCGGACCTCCGCACGATGGTCGCCGACGGAAGATTCTCCCAGGATCTCTACTATCGCCTCAACGACATCGCGATCGAACTCCCGCCGCTCCGCGAGAGGCCGGATGACGTGGTCCTGTTGGCGGAGTGTTTCGTGGAGAAGTTCTCGCTGCAACTCGGCCGTCGACTGCGCGGCGCCAACGCCGCGTTCTTCGAGCGTCTGCGTCGCCACCCTTGGCCGGGCAATGTGCGCGAGCTGGAGAAGGCGATTCGTCGCGCGGTCACGCTGGCCGAAGACGGCGCCTGGCTCCAACCGGCGCTCTTGCCTCCGGCGGTCTTGGAGTCGTCAGCGGAACGCGGGGGGGAGGAGACGGGTCGATTCAAGGAACGGGTCGACGCGTTCGAGGCGCGCCTCTTGACCGAGGCGCTCGAACGTCTGCGCTGGAACAAGAGTCGCGCGGCGCACGAACTCGGTCTCTCTCGTAAGGGGCTCAAGGGCAAGATCGAGCGCTACGGGCTCGACCGTCGCCGGGTCCGACCCCCCGGTCGTTGACTTACTCCTCCCGCCTGCGTAGGCTCCGGCGGTCGATTTCCCCGGGCCGGCGGCGACGCCGGCCTTTCGCGTCTCCGGAGGTTCGCCCGGCGAACGGTCACCCGTGGAGCCCACCCCGAACTTGTGATGAGCCTCAGCGAGCTGATCCAGAGCGACTGCATCCAACTCGACCTCGCGGCCGGCTCGAAGACAGAACTGATCCGCCTCATGGTGGCTCGGCTGGCCTTGGCCGAAGTCGTGGTCGACTCGGAGTTGGTCGTGCAAGCGCTCCTGGAGCGCGAACGCGTCATGAGCACGGGGATCGGCGGCGGCGTCGCGATTCCTCACGCGCAGAGCAGCGCGGTGCGACGACTCGCCGTCGCGATCGCCCGGCCTGAGCCCCCCATCCCCTTCGATTCGCTCGACGAGCAGCCGGTCCGCCTCGCCTTCATGATCGTCGGTCCGGAAGAGCGAGGCGGGTTCATCCGGATCCTGGCGCGGATCTCGCGTCTGCTCTACACGGGCGAACTGCAGAAGCGGCTCCTCGCCGCGCCGTCGCCGGAAGATGTTCGCGCGATCGTCGAGCAAGAGGAGGAGAAACTCCGCCAGTGAGGCAACGGGCCACAGCATCCCGAGCGCTCCCGGACACGCCCCGTTCGCCGATGCGTTGGTTGTCCGCTTGGGGGCCGGTCCTCGCGTTCGAAGCGGCGGTGCTCTTCGCCTCGAGTCGGCCCCACCTGCGGCCTCCGCAGCTCTGGCCCCACCTGGACAAGGGTGCGCATTTCGTCGAATATTCGATCCTCGGCGCTCTGCTCTTCCGCGCGTTCCGCCTCTCGGGCGGGAGTCGCCGCGAAGCGACGGTCCTCTCGATCGCATTTGCCGCCGCGCTCGCAGCGGGGGACGAATGGCTCCAATCCTATGTGCCGGGTCGGACCGCTTCACTCTTCGATGGCCTCGCGGATCTGGCGGGGCTGCTGGCCGGCGTACTGATCGCGCGCCGTTTCGTGAAGACGCATGAACTCGACCCACTGACGAGGAACCCACACTGATGCAGCTCGAGCACTTGGGCGACTGGCGACGAACACACACCTGCGGCGGTCTCCGCGCGGATCAGGCCGACGGCGCCGCCCGTCTCTGCGGTTGGGTCCATCGGACGCGAGACCACGGGGGAGTCCTCTTCCTCGACCTCCGTGATCGGCACGGACTGACGCAGGTCGTCTTCCATCCGGGCCGAGTCCCGCAGGCGATGCTGGAGTCGGCTCGCTCGCTCCGGCACGAGTTCGTGGTTGCGATCGAGGGAGTGGTCGCGCTGCGGCCCGACGCGATGCGCAACGCCAACCTCCCGACCGGCGAGATCGAACTGATCGCCTCCGACCTGCGCATCCTGAACGATTCGCAGACCCCGCCGTTTCTGATCGAGGACGACCCCTCGGCCAGCGAGGACCTGCGGCTGGAGTATCGGTTCGTCGATCTGCGTCGACCGGATCTGGCGTCGGTCCTGGGCCTGCGGCACCGTGTCGTGCTGACGGCGCGGCGTCATCTCGACGCACAGGGCTTCTGGGAGATCGAGACGCCGATGCTGGTGCGTCCCACTCCGGAAGGAGCGCGCGACTATCTGGTGCCCAGTCGCGTGCACCCCGGAAAATTCTACGCGCTGCCGCAATCCCCGCAGCTCTACAAGCAGATCCTCATGGTCTCGGGGATGGATCGCTACTTCCAGATCGCTCGGTGTCTCCGCGATGAGGACCTGCGCGCCGATCGACAGCCGGAACACACTCAGATCGACATCGAGATGTCGTTCGTCGGCGAAGAGGACGTCCAGACGCTGGTCGAAGGGATGTTCGCGGAGATCTTCCGTAGCCAGATGGGGGTCGAGCTCGAGCTTCCCTTCCCGCGTCTTGCCTACGTCGAAGCGATGAATCGCTACGGCAGCGACAAGCCGGATCTACGCTTCGAACTGCCGATCGTGGACGCCGCCGACGCCGTACGAGGCTCCGGATTCCAGGTCTTCGAGCAGGCGCTCTCCTCCGGCGGGGCGGTCAAGGCGCTGCGAATCGAAGGGGGCGGCGCGCTCTCACGCAAGGATCAAGACGAGTTGGAGGCGCTGGCGAAGACCTTTGGAGCGAAGGGGCTCGCGCGAGCGAAAGTGACCGCCGCGGGGCTCGACGGTGGGATCGCGAAGTTCCTCACCCCTGAGGTCCAAGCCCGTCTCATCGCGGCTTGCGGCGCCCGCGACGGTGACCTGATCGCGCTGGTGGCCGACCGCTGGGACATCGTGGTGCGCGCGCTGGGCGCGCTGCGGTCGCGTCTCGGACAGGCCTGGCTGAAGTCACGTCCGGCGGACGCCGCGAAGTGGCGGTTCCTCTGGGTGACCGAGTTCCCCGTTTTCGAGAAGGATCCCGAGACCGGAACCTTCGCTCCCGCGCACCACATGTTCACTATGCCGCGGGACGAGGACCTCGCCTCGCTCGAGTCGGATCCGGAGCGTGTTCGCGGGAAACTGTACGACCTCGTCCTCAACGGCGTCGAACTCGGCTCGGGCAGCATCCGCATCCATCGGCGGGACATCCAGGAAGCGGTCATGCGGGTCGTGGGGGTCAGCGCCGAGGACGCCGAGCGGAAGTTCGGGTTCCTCCTGAAGGCATTCCAGTACGGGGCGCCGCCTCATGGCGGGATCGGTCTCGGACTCGACCGCCTCATCATGCTGCTCGCGGGACGGACCTCGTTGCGCGACACGATCGCCTTCCCGAAGACGACGAGCGCGGCGTCGCTCATGGATGGCTGCCCCTCGGAGGTCGATCCCGCGGAGCTGAGGGAGCTGAATCTCCAGCAGAGTCTTCACCCGGGTCGCCGGCCGAACCCCGCGGGCGCCGATCGAGCGGACGGATAGCGAATCGGCGATCGGCGAAACGGTCCGATCGTCCCTAGCACAGGAAAGTAGGAACCACCGATGCCCGGTCCCAACAGCGAAGAAGCACGCATTGCGTTGTTCATCGACTTCGAGAACATCGCTCTCGGCTTACGCGGGAAGAAGAGCAAGTCGTTCGATATCCACCGGGTGTTGGAGCGACTGCTCGAGAAGGGGCGGATCATCGCGAAACGCGCCTACGCCGACTGGGGCCGCTACGCCGACTACAAGGCGGGCCTCCACGAGGCTGCGATCGAGTTGATCGAGGTGCCGAAGCGATCGCAGACGGGGAAGAACTCGGCCGACATCCGATTGGTGGTCGACGCGCTCGACCTCTGTTACACGAAGGAGCATCTCGACACGTTCGTCGTCCTCTCGGGCGACAGCGACTTCTCACCGCTCGTCTCGAAATTGAAGGAGAACAACAAGCGGGTGATCGGGGTAGGGCTGCGCGACGCGACCTCGCTGCTCTTGGCCGACAACTGCGACGAGTTCCTTTTCTACGAGGAGTTGGTCCCGGCCCCGAGCGAGCGCGCCGAGCGCCACGCCAAGTCGCCGGCCGATCGCGGTTCGAACAAGAAGCAGGAGGCGTTCGATCTGCTCCTCGACGCGATCGAGGCGCTCCTGCGCGAGAACAAGGAGATCCTCTGGAGCTCGATGATCAAGGACACGATCAAACGTAAGAAGTCGACCTTCTCGGAGAGCGCGTACGGGTTCCGCACCTTCAGCGAACTGCTCGAGGAGGCTGCGAAGGTCGGGCTCATCAAGATCACGCGTGACGGACGCTCCGGCGGGACCTACGTCGTGACCGAAGTCAGGTTCGACTGAGTGAGTTCAGGCGCTGGACGCGGTCGTCCCACCGGCTGGCTGCCCTCCAGGCCGGGTGTTAGACTCTTGACGCTTTCCGTCGGCATCCCGCCGCAGCGCAGGGTCCGGCCTTCCATGACGCCATCTACCGTCAGAGGAGCTTGGATGTCTCAACCGTCCCGCGAATCGAGATCTGATCGCTTCCGCCTCGCCTCGCTCGCCGCCGCCTCCGCTCTGCTCCTGACCGGCGCGTTCGGGTGCGCCGGCGGGTCGCGGTGTCAGATCATTCCGGCGCAGCTCGAACTGGCGGAGATGTCCCGCGACAAGGCCCGCACCGCCTATCTGTCGTTGAAGGATGACGTCGATCGGATGCAGAGCAACAACGAGGTGTCGCTGGAGCGAGAGGCGAGCCTGACGAAGGAGCGGGACGAACTGAAGGCGCTCGTCGACTCGATCGGCGTCGGCCGCGAGCAGAAGGAGGCGAAGTGAGCGGGAAGCCCGGGGGGAAGTCTGAGAGCAAGTCCGCCGGCACGTTCGTGCGCGCGCTCGCGGCGACTCTCTTGCTCGTGGGCGTGGGGTGCGCCCCGAGCGGAGGCGCGGTCCCGTTCAAGGATCCGGCCAAGGGGGAGTTCTACACGATGGAAGAGTTGGAGGGCCTGCGCGGCGCCCAACTCGACCGCTATTGCCAGTACATGGAGCGGGCGCTCCGCGACACCAAGGCCGAGACGACGCTACTCACCGCTCGGCGCGACAGCCTGGAGAAGGCCTCTGAGGATTTCCGGACGCAGTCGACAGAGTTGTCCAGTCGATTGGTGAAGCTCCAGAACGAAGTGCGGGAGCTGCGGCTGAAAGAGAAGGCGCTCACGAGTTACGTGGTTCGTCCCGGCGACACGCTGAAGACCATCGCGGCGAAGGCGCTGAACGATGAATCGCGCTGGCGCGAGATCTTCGAATTGAACAAGGGCGCGCTCGGCAAGGAAGACGCCGAGTTGCGCATTGGAAGCCGATTGAACATGCCGCGCGGCCAGGGCGGAGGGACGAAGCCTGGGGGCTCGAAATCGTGACGTCAGTGGGAGAAGCGGTTCGGACCCGATGAGTTCCTCGGCCGCACAGGAGACGATCCCGATCGCGGGCATCGACCTTCTTCCCGTCTTCGGTCATGCCGATCGAAATCTCCGCGCCGTGGAGGATCGCTTCGGCGTGGCAGTGAGCGCTCGCGGGGATCGGCTGGTCGTGCGCGGTCAGGCCCAAGCGGTGGCGGCCTCCAGCGCGGTCTTGAGGGCGCTGCTGGAGCGCGCGAAGACGGGCCGCGCCATCACCGAAGAAGACCTCGAGTTCCTCTTGGGTAGCGCCGAGCGGAACTCGACCCAGCCGGCTTCTTCCGATTCACCGCGCGTGGACGGCGCGCCTTCGTCGGGAATGGTCGACGGCGTCGTCTTCCTCGGCGACAAGAAGGTCGTCAAGGTCCGCTCGCCGGCGCAGGCCGACTACGTCGAAGGGATGTTGGCCGACGATATCGTCTTCGGGATCGGACCCGCGGGAACCGGCAAGACCTACCTGGCGGTGGCGATGGCTCTGCGGCTGCTGCGCGAGAAGGTGGTCGAGAAGATCGTGCTCGCTCGTCCGGCGGTGGAGGCGGGGGAGAGTCTCGGGTTCCTCCCGGGAGACTTGCAGGAGAAGGTCGATCCGTACCTGCGGCCGCTCTACGACGCGCTCCAGGACATGGTGCACTTCGAGAAGCTGCAGCGATTCCTCCAGCTCGGCGTGGTCGAGGTGGTGCCGCTCGCGTTCATGCGCGGTCGGACGCTGTCCCGCGCCTTTGTCATCCTGGACGAGGCGCAGAACACGACGCTCTCGCAGATGAAGATGTTCCTCACGCGGCTGGGGCCCGGCAGCAAGGCGGCCATCACCGGCGACGTGACTCAGATCGATCTCGCGAATCCGGAGTCGTCCGGCCTCATCAAGATCCAATCGATTCTCGATGGTCTGGAAGGAATCCGCTTCGTCTACTTCAGCGACAAGGACGTCGTTCGCCACCGGCTCGTGCGCGACATCATCCTCGCGTTCGATCGGGTCGGGCGACCCCGCGTCGAGTCGGCTGAGGGCTGACGGGCGCGTCCAGGGCGGACCGCGGAATGTCCGTGTCGATTCGAGTCCAGCAGCGCCTCGCGCTCGGGCTGGTCGCGCTGACCGCTCTCGGACTCGTCTCCTGGCCGTTCGGTCCTTTCGACGCCGCGCCGCGTCTGGGAGAAGTGCAGCCGACTTCGGTCGTGGCGGAGTTCGATTTCCCACTCTTGAAGGACGTCGGCGCTCTCGAGTCCGAGCGGGCGGGCGCCGCGGGCGCAGTGGCGGCGGTGGTTGTGCGCGCCGACAGCTCCTCGGAGGCGAGCTTCGCGCGGATGCGCGCGCTCTCGGAACAGGTGCGGGTTCTGCGTCGTCCCGCTTCTCGCGACGCTGCGGCGGTGACAGAGGTGGAGCTGCCGTTCTCTCCCCCGACCCTGATGTCACTGCTCCTCGGCGATCGATCCGATGAACTGCTGGCGGAGGCCGACCGGGCCGTGCGTGAGATCCTCTCGCGCGGATGGATCGGCGCGGCGGATCGCGAGGCGATCGCCGGGTTCGGTCAGGTGCGCATCGTCGATGCGTTGGGCGAAGTCCTCACACCGAGGGACCGGCTCCCCGATGACGCCCGCGTTCGCGAGTTGCTGGAGCGTCGCGCGGCCGCCGGCGGGCTCTCGGTCACGGCTTTGACGGAAGTCGTGCACCACGCCCTCACGCCGAATCTGCGCTACGACGCCGAGGGGACCGCAACTCAGGTGCGAGAAGCGCGCGATGCCGTTCCGATCGTCGAGGGGCTGGTGCGCCGCGGCGAGCGCATCGTGGCCGCGCGCGAACGGATCACCCCCGATCAATTCCGCGCCCTCCGGTCGTACCACTACTGGCGCGGCGAGCGAGGAATTGACGAGTCGTGGTGGCGCCGTCTGGGTCCCGCGCTCGGCGACGTGCTGCTGGTCGGGATCTTGCTCTGCGCTTTCGTCGCGTATCTCTGGTTCCACGAGCGATGGCGACTCGAACAGCCCGATCAGCTCTGGCTGCTCGCCGGTTTGGAAGCGCTCGTGCTGGCGCTCGCGACGATTCTCGTCCAGGGATTCTCGGTGCCGCCGCTCCTCGTGCCGGTCGCCACTCTCTCGATCCTCGCGACGCTCTTCTTCGATGATCGCGTGGGGATGGCGGCGACCGTTCTTCCGATCTTCTTGGTCGGTCTGGTCGCCGACGGAGGCACTCCGTTTTTCGCGGTCGTCGGACTGGGGAGCCTCGGCGCGGTCCTGCTGACGCCGCGCGTCCGTGAGCGGGCGCATGTCTATTCGCTGCTGCTGACGGTGCCGGCCGTCCATCTACTCGTGCTGCTCGCCTTGACGCTGGCCGAAGGCGGCCCGCTCTCCAGCTTCTTGCGCAACGGCTTCGCGGCCATCGCGAGCCCCTTCCTCGCCGCGGCGCTCGCACTCTTGCTCCTCCCGGTCTTGGAGGGACTGTTTCGTCGCTCGACCGCGCTCTCGCTCCTGGAGTTGTCCGACCCGAGTCGGCCGCTCTTGCGTCGGCTGTTGGCCGAGGCCCCCGGCACCTATCACCACTCGATGTTGGTCGGAAATCTCGCCGCGGCGGCTGCCCAGGCGATCGGCGCAAACGAGTTGCTCACGCGAGTCATCGGCTACTATCACGACATCGGGAAACTCGCGAAGCCCGACTACTTCACGGAGAATATCCCGGTCGGCGCGACCAATCCGCACGATCGCCTCAATCCGTCCATGAGTCGCCTCCTCTTGGAGTCCCACGTCCGAGAGGGTATCGCGCTGGCGGCGAGCGCCCGCCTCTCGCGCGAGATCGTGCAGGGCATCCGAGAGCATCACGGCGTCGGCTCCATGCGCGGGCTGTGGCGACGCGCACTCGAACGTGAGCCCGAGGCCCGCGCCGAGGACTTCGTCTATCCGGGGCCGCGTCCCTCCAGCAAGGAGTCGGCGTTGGTCTTGTTGGCCAACGAGGTCGAGTCCTCCGCCCGCATCCTGGAAGACCCGAGCCCGAGTCGAGTGAAAGGGATGGTGCTGCGGGTGGTGCAAGAGAATCTGGAGAACGGCAACCTGGACGAGAGCGGATTCACTCTGAGCGAGATCGCGCGGATCCGCGATGTGTTCACGCACCTCCTCTCGGGCGCGTTTGGCGCCCGCGTCGCCGCGGCGCGCGGGTCGAGCGATGTCTGAGGCGGTGCGTCCCGTTCCCATCCAGGTGAGAACGCGCGGCCAGCGTTTCGATCGCGGCGCGATTCGCGAACTGGTGCGCGCCTGTCTCGATCGGGAGAAGGCGCCGCCGGGAGCGGGCGTCGGCGTCGTCTTGGCGGGGGATCGCGTGATCGCGCGCCTCAATCGCGACTACCGGGGGAAGGACAGGACCACCGATGTCCTCTCCTTCGCCTATGACGCGCCGCCGCGGCGAACGGGCGAGGCGGCGCGACGCTCACGCTTGGCGCGCGGCGCACGAACCGCGCAGGCGCCCGACGCCGCGGCGCTCGGAGAAGAGACGTTGCTCGGCGAGGTCTTCGTGTCGCTGCCGGTCTGCCGCGCGCAGGCCCGAGAGCAGGGCGTGCCGCTCGGTGTCGAGTTGGTCCGACTGCTCGTGCATGGCGTGCTGCACATCCTGGGTCATGACCACGAGCGCCCCCGCGACGCTGCTCGCATGCGGCCCCGCGAGCGAGCGTTGCGCGCGTGGGCGGCGCGGGAGGGGCTCGGTGGAACTCTGACCGGCGCGAACCGAACCGGGCGGTCGGCCTCGTGAAGTCGCTGCTGTTGGGCCTATGCCTCGCGCTCGCGATTCCGCTCGGCGCCTTGAGTGGGTCGTTGCGACCGCGCGCGAGACGTCCGTTCCGCGTCTTCTGGCTCGTGGTGGCGCTGGCCGGTTGGGGAGTTGTCGCCCTGTCGGTGGCGCCGGCGGATCTCGCCGGTGGAACCGTGCGTGCGTTGATCCTCGTCGCCGTCGGCTTCCTCTACATCGAAGGGGTGCTCGTCGTGGCGCGCGGGCGGAGGCGGGCGGAGAGTGAGACGCCGCCCCGCGCGCTGGCGGTCAGCGAGTCGAACGAGTCGAGCGACGAAGCCGACGAGCGTCACGCGGACGATGAGCCGGACCTGCCTCCGGAAGCGATCGAGTTAGAGGCGCGCATCGTCGCGTGTGAACGGATCCCGGTCGAGCAGGTGATGACTCCGCGGGAGCGCATTGTCTGGGTCGACGCGTCGACTCCTCTGCGCGCGGTCCTCGAACGGATGAAGTCGGCGTCGCGCGCGCGGTTGCTCGTCGTCGACGGAACTCTGGAGCGCGTGGTCGGCGTGGCGCACGCCAAGGATCTCCTGCCGCTCGTGGTAGAGGGACAGGCCGGGGCGCTCGTGCGGCACCACCTCAGGCGCGCACTGCATGTGCCGCAAGGACGATCGGTCGCAGGGCTCCTGGACGACTTCCGTCGCGGCCGTGTTCATCTCGGCGTGGTGTCGGACAACAAGGGGCGCACGCTCGGAATCGTCACGCAACGCGACGTCTTCGCCTATCTCGCGGGGAGCAAGAGCGGGAGCCCGGATGGGCGCGCATCAGGTGCGTCGGGATGAACGCGTTCGCGGTGGCAATCCCGACCCTGTTGACGCTGCTGCTCGTGTTGGCGAGCTGGGAAGCGTCCGCGCTCGCGGGCGCGGATGGGCGGCGCGGACCGCGTTTGCTGGTGCGTCTCGCGCTGGCCGCTTGGATCGCGGGGTGGGTCGTCTGGGCGATTCCTCTGCCGGAGGCCCACGCCGCGTTGAACGCGCTCGTCCTGGTTCCGGTCTTCATCTTCGGAGCGGGAGTGGTCGGGACAGTCCTCACGACGCTCGGCAGTCGACTCGGCGCGCGAGGGAGGGCGCCCGTGGGTCTACGGTGGTTGCTCGCGCCGTACCGAGGCATCGTGATCTGGGCGCACTGGCTCCACGATGTCTCCCGCGCGCGCCATCGCGCGCAGTCCCAGGCGGAGGAGCCGCGACCCGAGCCGTCGACCAACGGCGCGGCGCCCGCGGACGCGGCCGAAGGGGTGCGTGATCTCGCCTCTCTGACTGTCGGCGAGGTCATGACCCCGCGGTCGGAGGTGGTCACGCTGGAGGGGACGCTGACGGTGCGCGAGGCGATCCAACGGACGCGCACGCAACCGCACGGCGTCTACCCCGTCTTCGGCGAGACCGTCGAGCAGCCGCTCGGCGTCGTCCGGACACTGGACCTCGCGCAGGAGGAGTTGCTCACGCGGCCGGTCGGCGAGCTCGTCCGGCCGATTCCGATCGTCCCGGAGACGATCAAGTGCCTCGCGCTCTTGCTGCACTTGCGGACCGCCGCGATCCCCGCCGCGGTAGTGGTCGACGAGTACGGCAGCACCGCCGGTTTCCTCACGGTGGAAGATCTGATGGAGGTATTGGTCGGAGATCTCGAAGGGGAGCACGAGATCGTGCGACGGCGCATCGTGACGCTGCCTGACGGCCGGCTGCGGATCGAAGGGAACTGCCGGGTCGACGAGTTCAACGCACAAGTCGCGCCGCTCCTCCCGGAAGGCGAGTACGAAACGGTCGCGGGCGCCTTTCTCGATCGATTCGGACGCATGCCCGAGGCCGGGGACTCGGTCGACTTCCCCGAACTCAAGCTGACGGTCGAGACCGCGACCGACCGCCGCATCCGATCGCTCTTCGGCGAGCGGATCGAGCCGCCGGAAGAGGACTGAGGTCGGCGCTCAGACCTCGAAACTGAGCTGCGGCGAAGGCTCGATCGGTTGGGCCTCCGTCGGCCACGCGGGCGGGGCCATCTGCAAGCGAGCACGAATGGCTCCGAAGCGCGCGTGGATGGCCTGACGCTCCGCGAGCGGCGCCTGATGCGAATCCCGGTAGCGCTCCTCATACACGGACGCCAACTCGGGGAACGCGCTGCGGAGGATCGGGAAGAAGCTCTCTCGCGCCGCCGACTCGAGATGCAGCACGCTCGCCTCGGCCCCGACGGCGCCCATGCTGCGAGCAGCGCGGAGCAGACGCTCGAGATCGCGCTCCCCATCGTTGATCTGGGGCAGCAGCGGCATCGCGAAGAGCACGGTTTCGATCCCGGCGTCCGCCAGCCGTTCGATCGTCTCCAACCGTCGCCTCGGTCCCGGGGATCGGCCGTCGACCACTCGGGCGAGATCAGGGAGCAGCGTGCTGAGTGAGATCTGCACGCGGAGTCGCGCGCGACGCGAGAGGCGCACGAGCAGATCGAGGTCGCGCAGGATGAGCGGACTCTTCGTCGTGATCGAGAGCGCCAGGTCGGGACAGTCGACCAGTCGCTCCAGGATGCGCCGGGTCAGCCGGAACGTGTGCTCCGCCGGTTGGTAAGGGTCGGTGGCCGTTCCGAGCGCGACCGGTCGGCCACGAAAGAGCTCCGGGCGGAGTTGGTTCTCGAGCGCGTCGAGCGCATCGACCTTCACGTAGATCCGGCGATCGAAGTCCTCGCTCTTCGCGTGGTCCAGGAAGTCGTGCGTGAACCTCGCGTAGCAATAACTACAGCCGAATTCGCATCCTCGGTACGGATTGATCGTCCAGAAGAACGGGAGCGCGCGGTTCGAGTTCTCGTTGAGCAACGTGCGCGAGAAGAGCGGGCGATACTCGACCCGCGACGCGGGCGGCGTCGCCGTTCCTGCCCAGCCGATGGCGGGACCGACGTCGACCCCCGGGGATGGACCGACGGCCCGCCGACCACGAGGCTTGCGGCGAGAGGTCTCGAGTCCGGGCAGGAATGGGACCGGTTGGCTTGTGAGCGTCTTCATACCGAACGATTGTACGCGTACCCGCAGGCGAGGCAAGCAAAGACTCCCGGCCGGCGGCCGTTCGGCGACCGGCGTCGGCTATCGATCAGGACGGCGGAGCGCCTCCAGGCGGCGGACGTCGGCCACGATCCGAGCCAGCTCGGCCGGCGTGACGCACTGCTGTCCGTCGCTCCAGGCCTCCTGGGGGCGGGCGTGCGTCTCGATGAGAAGTCCGTCGGCCCCGGCGGCTACCGCGGCGAGGGCCAGATCCCGGACGAGATGGCGGTCACCGGTCGCGTGCGACGGGTCGAAGAAAACCGGCAGGCAGGACAGCCGCTTGAGGATCGGGATGGCCGCGATGTCGGACGTATACCGCTGCAACTCCCCCGACTCGAAGGTCCGGATGCCGCGGAGACAGAGGATGATCTCCTCGTTGCCGTGCAGCGCGAGGTATTCACCCGCGAGGAGGAACTCTTCCAAGGTCGCCGCTTCCCCCCGTTTCAGGAGCACCGGCTTCCCGCGTGGCGCGGAGAGGCGCGCCGTCTCCTCCAGCAAGCCGTACGACTTCATATTGCGCGCGCCGATCTGAATCACGTCGCTCGTCTCGATGACCTGATCGAGGATCCGCTCGGCTTCGATCGAACCGTCCGCCTTGGGATGGTGGTTGGTCCCGGTCGCCTCGGTGATGATCGGCAGGCCGGTCCTGGCGCGCGCCTCCGCCAGATAGGCGAGACCTTCGGAACCGAGTCCTTGGAAGGAGTAGGGAGACGAGCGCGGCTTGTACGCGCCGCCCCGCAGCGCCTGTGCGCCGGCCTCTTTCACGGCGGCGGCCAGCTCCAGGATCATCTCCCGCCCTTCGATCGAGCAGGGTCCCGCCACGATCGCGACCGAGCCGTCGCCGAGCGTCAGATCCCCGAGGCGGATCCGTCGCGTCTCGCCTCGGAACTCACGGCTGACCAACTTGTAGGGGCGCGTGATCCTGTGGACCGAGTCGACCCCTTCGATCTCGCGGAAGAGATCCTCATCCAGGGTGCGCGTGTCGCCGATGATCCCGACGACGGTGCGATCGGTCCCCTCGCTCACGTCGGGTCTCAGGCCGTGGGCTTCGATCCGCCGGAGAACTTCGGCGAGCACTTCGGGGGGGGCTTGGCGGCGGAGACGGACGATCACGGGCTCGAGACCTCCTGCGACGATCGACGCGATGCAGCGGTGCGCGGCGGAGGCTACCCCGCCGCGTGCGACGCGTCCAGCGTGGGGCCACGGTGTGGGTCGCGGTGTGGGTCGCGGTGTGTGTCGCGGTCGGAGGGCCTGGTAGAGTCCCGCCGTGAACTCGAGCCTGCTCCACTGCGAGGGAATCGTCCTGCGCAATCTCCGCTTCGGCGAGACGAGCCGAATCCTGACTTTGTTCACGCGCGAGGCGGGGAAGCTCGGCGTGATGGCGAAGGGGGCCCGCGATCCGAAGAATCCGTTCGGGGCCAGCCTGGAGCTGTTCATCCGTGGCGGTTACATCTTGTACTACCGGAGCGGACGCGACCTTCAGCTCCTGCGCACCGGGTGGGTCGAGCAGGAGTACGGCGCGTTCTTGAAGGAGCCGCGTCGCTACGCCATCGGCTCGGCGGCGCTGGAGTTCTTGGACCGTGTGGTCTTGGAGGATGAGCCTCTGCCCGAACTCTATGAACTCACGGTTCGCGCGCTCTCCGCGTTGGAGCGAACCAATGACGACTCGCTGGGCGAAGTGCTGCGGGCGTTCCAGCTCCGGGTCGCGAGTCTTCTCGGCTACGCGCCGCGATTGGAGTCGTGCCTGCACTGCGGGCGGATCGCTTCCGCGGCGGACGATCCCGACTCCCGCCCGTGGCTCTTCCGGATCGCCGAGGGGGGAATCCTCTGTCCGGAGTGTGCGACCGGCCAGGACGGGATGTTGTTACGGCCGCGCGCGGTGCGCAGACTGCACACGCTCGCATCGGGGAAGCCGGCCGAGGGGTCGCCCAGGGCGACCGCCGTGCGGGAGCGGCCGATCGACCGATCCTGGCAGCGAGCGCTCGATCGGGTGGTGGAAGATTATCTCCGTTACCACTTGGAGCGGTATCACGGACTGCGGAGTCTCCAGGCGCTGGCCGCGCTGGACGACGCCGCTGTCCCGCTGATGATCCGACCGTAAGGACACCTGTCAGATGAACGGCCAACGAGGAGGCGGCGTGGGAAAGATCCGAGAGCGAACCGAGGGTAAGGCGAGAGCACGGGAGGGCGGCGGCCCGGACGGTTCGTGGCGCCTCGTGGGCGCAGCGCTCATCGGGACGGCGGCAGCGGCGGCCGGTCTGCTCGTCTGGAAGCACTTCAGCGGACAGAGTCTGCCCGGCTGCGGACCACAGAGCGCGTGCGGCGAGTTGGAGCGAACGGTCTTCGGGCGTGTGCCCGGCACGATGTGGCCGATCTCGTTCGTCGGATTCGGCTGGTTCGCGGCGCTCCTCTTCGCGTGGCTGCGCACGTCGAGCCCCTCCTCGCTGCTCTGGCCGTCGCGCATCAGCGCGGTCGCCTCGCTCTTCTATCTGGTCGTGATGGCCAGCCTCGGAAAACTCTGCTGGTACTGCCTCATCGTACACCTCGCGAACCTCGCGTTCGCGCTCTACGTGCAACGCACGTCGCGCGGTCGAGAGGTGCAGTTCTCGTGGATGCAGCTGGCGATCCCGTTCTTGGTCGTGACGGCTGTGTTGGCCCCGCTGGAGTGGCGTCGTCTGGAAGCGAATCGCGATCGCGCCGAAGTCTCCGCGGCGGAGACCGCGCGAATGGTCGAGGAGCAAGCGAGGGCGACAACGGAGGAAGCGGAGACGCCGAAGTTTGCGGACACCCCCGCCGACCCGGGCGCGCCCGCTTCGGCGATTCCGGTCGACCCGAGTTCGACCAGCGCAACGGAGGATCCGGCGACTTCCGCCTCCACCGCGACTTCCACGACCTCGGCCCCGACGTCGACGGAGGCTTCGACGCCGACGACATCGGGCGGATTCACAGGTCGCTATCGCAAGGGTCCCGATCGGTCGCCGTATCGCCTGGTCGTCTTCAGCGACTTCCAGTGCCGCGACTGCCAGCGAGTGGCGCGTGAGATCGCCGAGGTGCGTGCGGTGCGTAGCGACATCAGTGTCTCGGCCAAGCATTTTCCGATGTGCAAGGACTGCAATCCCCACATGGGAGGACAGAACATCCACGCCAACGCATGTTGGGCCGCGCGCGCGGCGGAGGCGGCCGGCATCCTGAAGGGCAACGACGGTTTCTGGGAGATGTACGACTGGCTCTACGCACGCGGCGGCACGTTCGTCGACGCGGAGCTGGTCGATGGAGTGCGTACGCTCGGGTACGACCCGGCGGAGTTCCAGCGCGTGATGATGGGGCCGGAGACCCTCCGGCTCGTCCAACAGGACATCGAGGAGGCGGTCGATCAAGGAATCCACTACACGCCGCTCGTCTTCTTGAACGGCGTCGAGTTGCGGGGTTGGGAGTCGCCCGGCACGGTCAAGCAGACGCTGTTGGCTCTGGACGCATCGGTTCCCGCCAAGACCGCCGTCGCCGACGCTCCGGTCGGCGCGGCCTCGAAGTACGTCGATGACTGGCGCGTGCAGCGGCCGCGGCCGGTGGCGGTGGATCAGCGGCCGCACTGGTTCGGGCCCGGCGCGACCGCGAAGGCGCGGGTCGTGGTCTTCGGCGACTATCAGAGCGCGCACGCCGCGCGTCTCGACTCGCTCCTGCAAGTCGTCATGAAGACGAGGCCGCAGGTCTCGTATTCGCTGCGGCACTTTCCGGGCGATCCGTCCTGCAATCCGAAGTTGACGCAGACCTTCAGCCCGCAGGCATGTCTCGCCGCGCGCGCGGCGGAAGCGGCGGGAGTGGTCGGCGGTGAGGAGGGCTACGCGAAGATGCACGCGTGGCTCTTCGACCATCAAGACCGATTGAGTCAGCCCGGCATCCTGGCGGGAGCGGGAGAGATCGGTCTCGATCGCGAGGCGTTCACCCGCGCGCTCTCCGATCCGGCGGTCGACGCGGCGATCAAAGAAGATGTCGACGCCGCCACGCGCGCGGGCGTGACGCAGCTCCCGCAGGTCTACGTGAACGGGAAGTGGTTGCCGCGGTGGTTCAAGAAAGGGGAGCGGATCATGGAGACGATCCTCGACGAGGCGGCTCGCTGATCAGCGCTTCCTTAGTTCGGCCAAGACATCCTCGGCGTGTCGGCCTGGGTCGACCTCGTCATAGCGCAGGAGGATCCGACCGCCGCGATCGATGACGAAGGTGCGACGTTTCGCCACCTCGCGCACTCGGTCGCGCTGCTCGAAGCGATAGTTCACTCCGTAGGCCCGGGCGACCGTTGCGCTGGTGTCGGCCAGGAGCGGGAAGGTCGCGCCGCAGTGTTCGGCGAAACGCCGGTGGCTTGAGCGATCGTCGACGCTCACACCGGCCAGTCGAACTCCCAGGCTGTCGAAGGCCGGCGTGAGACGCGCGAACTCGGCGGTCTCACGCAGACAGCCGGGCGTGAAGTCGGCAGGATAGAAGTAGAGGACAAGACGGTTCTCCTTCCACGCCTCCGCCGCGTGGAACGCGCGTCCGTCGCCGTCGAGCAGAACGAAGTCGGGCGCGGTATCGCCGACCGCGGGCTGGAAGAGCGGTATCTCGGATGTCACCGCG
>CAZVYN010000051.1:0-31860 GCA_964631125.1 uncultured bacterium
ACGGCGCGGTGCGCGGAGTTGTTGGAGCCGATCGCCGAGGAGCTGCGCCGCGAAGGTCGCCACTGGTACGAGTTCACCGAGAGTCGCAAACGCGACGGACCGATGCGCGTGCTCTCTGGGTTCGGCGGCTGTCTGCAAGCGGATGCCTACGGCGGGTACGACGGACTGTTCGTTCCGGGCGGAACTCTCGGACGAAGAGCGCGGCGCCCTGCGGCGCGAACAAGCGGTGCCGGTCTTGGCCGAGTTCAAAGCGTGGGCGGAGTTGGTCGAACCGCAGATCTTGCCGAAGGGTCCGCTCGCGAAGGTGATCGGGTACATGTGCAACCAATGGGACGCGCTGCGGCCGTTGGCCGTGGGTCGCAGGAACTGGCTGTTCTTCCAACGAGAGGGCGGCGGCACAGTTGCCGCGATCCTGATGAGCCTCTTGCAGACGGCGAAAGCGGCCGGCGTGAACCCCGGCGACTACTTCAGAGACGTGCTGTTGCGCATCTCGACTTGCAGCGACGTCCGCAAACTCACGCCGCACGGCTGGAAGGAACACTTCGAACCCGAGGTGACCGCGCGCCGCAACGAAGTCCTCGATCGGATCGTCCGCAATTCCTGAGCTGGACGCCGGGTCGGGGACCGACCGTCAAGACGGGCTTGGGCGAACCCCCTTGGCCTCTAGGTTGATGAAGAAGGTTTCACCCGGCGACGGCTGAGCGCCTCCACGATTGGGCGGATCAGTGCATCGCCAAGTTGCCAGCGCCCGGTTCAAGGCGCCACATTCCCGAACCGGTAGGCTATCGGCTTGCCACGGGCGATGGACTTGGGCGGGTGCCGATCCAGGCAATGACTCCCAGGAGCACGATGGCCAAACCCGACAGAAAGACAGGCGGGAAGTTACTGAGAAAAACTGACGCCCCTCCGACCATTGCGATGGTGGCACAGGCCGACCGCTTGGCCCCCCGAGAAATGGCGCGCTGCTCGCGCCAGTCTCTGATCATCGGTCCGAAAAGCCGGGTCCGAATGAGCCAGTCATAGAGGCGGGGTGATGACCGGGCGAAGCACGAGGCCGCGAGCAGGACGAACGGGGTTGAGGGCAGCCCTGGAACGATCACGCCGATCCCGGCAAGGACGAGCAGGGCAATGCCGGCCAGCCGCAGGGCCCAGCGGAGCAACAGAATCGTGGTTGCGTTCGCTATTCCAGCCATACCGCGATCTCCTTCGAACCCTCATGGAAGCGAAAGAGGTCGCCTGGTTCGAACCGGGTTGCCAATGCCTTCCGGGCGAGGCCCGCCACCTCGATTCCCGCGCCCGCCAACTTGGGTCCGAGATCCTCAGGCATCAGATCCGCCACATCGGCGGCCCGATGGGCCGGGAAGGTCAGCTCGACCTTGCAGGCCCCATTCTCGGTTACCCGAATCTTGAGGAACCTCGAGCGACACTCCGGTGGTCGTGCGGTGGCGGTTGCGAGCAACGCCGGCGCCGGCGGCCGGTCGCCAACCGAACTCTCGACAAACTCGCGCCAGGCGACCGGGGCATCGAGTTCCCGGAGGTAGGTGAGGAGACCGTGCCAGGCTCGGATCACGAACAGCAGGGAGGCCGGCCCGGCCGCCCGAAAGCTGAACCGATGATCCCCCAACACCTCGGCCATTCCGGGACCGAACGCCGCCTGGCGGAGGTCCACGGGCTCGCGGGACACGAACGGCTCCACCAGTAAACGGGCGACCGCGCCAAGTCGGTGGGCCATCGGAGCGAGCAGGTCAGCCCCAAAACCCAAGGCGGCGAATCGGGCCAGGAACTCCTCCGGTGGACGATCCCACCGCCCTTCGAGGCCGACGCGCAACAGGTCGGAAAGGCTCGCGGAGGCAACTGGCGAGATCTCTTTGACGCAGCCGAAATCGATCAGCCCAACCTTAGGACCATCGGCCGTCAGGCGAAACCGAAGGTTCCCGGGGTGGGGATCGGCGTGAACGATCCGCCACTCGGTCAGGCCCCGGACGAATGTGTCGACCAGGGTTCGAGCGGCGGCGACCCGTTCGCCCAGCGACCACCCGCGGGTGGTGTCGAAGCCGCCCCCTTCAATCCAAGTCATCACCAGAACATTCGAGGTCGAGAGTGACTGGATCACTTCCGGCACTTCGAGTCCCCGAACGCCCCGAGAGAGCGCCCGGAACTTCGTCAACGAGGCCGCCTCCTCCCGGTAGTCGAGCTCGAGTCGCAACATGGCGCCCACTTCGGCGCGGTATGCCTCGGCGTCGAACCGGCTGAGGCCGCCGAACGGCAGCGTGAGCCACCCCAACGACCGAAGGTCGAGGCCCAGGGTCTCTTCGATATCTGGATACCGGATCTTGACCGCGACCATCCGGCCGTCGTGAAGCCGGGCCTGATGAACCTGACCGATCGAGGCGCTGACCCCAACCGGATCGAACCACGCGAACAGGTCCTTGGGCTCCGCCCCAAGGGAGCGCCGGACCGCCGTCTCCACCTCGGAGCCGGTCAGGATCGGATCGCCCTCCGCCAAGGCCCGATATGACGACTCGTCGTGCCCCAATTCTGCGAGGGCGATCACTTGCCCGATTTTCCTCGGAAGCCCTCGAAGCGACGCGAGCCGCTCGATGACCCGCTCCCGGAGACGGTTGTCGGCTGGGCGGTGGGCAAGAACGGCTGCGTCCTTGGCCAATCCACCCAACTGCACCGCCCGCGTCAACGCACTCGTCATCATGATAGAACGCAACGGGGGCGGCCTCGCGACCGCCCCCGTTCCCCCTGGTGACCTCAGACTTTGAACCGCTGCACCAACCGCTGCAGATCGGCGGACATCTTGGAGAGTTCTGCCGACGCCTTGAGTGAATCGGCGGCACCCTGAGAGGTCGACGTGGCCGCCTGGGCCACACCGGTGATGTTCTGGGCAATCTCGGACGAGCCCTTGGCGGCTTCGCCGACGTTGCGGCTCATCTCGTTGGTGGTCGCTGTCTGCTCCTCCACCGCGCTCGCGATGGTGGTCTGGATCTCGGCGATCCGGTTGATGACGGCGGAGATTTCCTTGATCGCGTTGACCGATCCTTCGGTGTCCTGCTGGATGGCCTCGATCTTCTGGCTGATGTCCTCCGTGGCCTTGGCCGTTTCCTTGGCCAGTTCCTTCACTTCATTGGCCACGACCGCGAAGCCCTTACCCGCTTCACCCGCTCGAGCGGCTTCGATGGTGGCGTTCAAGGCCAGCAGGTTGGTCTGCTGGGCGATGGAGGTGATGACCTTGATCACCTTGCCGATCTCGGTGCTCGACTCGCCCAACTTGGCGACGGTCGCTGTGGTTGTCTCCGCCACCTTGACGGCCTGACCGGCGACCCGCGACGCTTCCGAGGCATTGGTGGCGATTTCCCGAATGCTGGCGCTCATCTCCTCGGTGCCGGTCGCGACGGTCACGACGTTCTTGCTGACTTGCTCCGACGCCGCCGACACCACGTTGGCCTGAGCCGAGGTCTCTTCGGAATTGGCACTCATCTGCTGACTGACCGCATTGAGCTCCTCAGCGGCCGCGGCCAGCGAGGTCGCGTTCTGACCGATGGCCCGCATGCTTTCTCGGAGGTCGACGAGCAATTTGCCGAGTCCTTCGCCCATCTGACCGATCGAGTCGGCACCGGCGACTGTGACGGCCTGGGTCAGATCGCCCTTGACGGCCGCCGCGACCACCGTGAGCATGGAGTCGACCTTTTCACTGAGTTCCTTGGCCGTCGCTTGCTCCCGTTCGCCTGCCTCCTTGACCTGCCGCTCGGTTGCGAGCTTCTGGGTAATAACTTCCCAGCTCACCATTGGGCCGACATACCCGCCGGTGGAGTCGTAGATCGCGCTGACCAGGAGGTCGAGCGTCTCCGGCCCGACGCCAATCTGGGCCTTGATCGGCAAGTTCTTCGGATCCGCCAGCAGTCTCCTCTGATGGGACGGATCCTTGTGAAAGATATCGATCGCCTGTCCGATCATTTCCTCGACCCGGATCGGGAGATACTGCTGAATCGTCTTCAAAGTCCTGGTCGACGCCGGGTTCATGTACTGCAGCTTCAAGTCGAGATCGGTCATCATGATGTTGATCGGCGCGTTCTCCATCATCGCCATCGCCAGCCCGGCCTTCTTCGTCGCGGTGATGTCGCTGGCGAACTTGACCACTTTGTGTGGGTGCCCGGCCCCGTCGTTGATCGGGTTATACGATGCCTGAATCCAGACTTCCTTGCCGCCCTTGCCGACCCGCTTGAACTCGGCCACCTTGCTTCGTCCGGCCCGGAGGTCGGCCCAGAACTGCTTGTATTCTGAGGACCCCGCGTAGGCCGGGTCGACGAACATGCTGTGGTGTTTGCCTCGAATTTCTGAGGCCGTGTATCCCACCACGGCCAGAAAATTGTCGTTGGCCTCGACGATGGTGCCGTCGAGTTCGAACTCGATTACACCCTGGCTCTTGTCGACCGCATCGAGCTTGCCGCGAAGATCGCTGAGCTCGGCGGCCGAGATCTCGGCCTCGGTGCTCTGCCCAATCAGCTCTTCGATACCGCGGGTGACATCGGCGGACCGTCCATTCTCGACCGACCCAGGCGTCTGCTTCATGGGACTTCCCTTCATGGTTCCGGCCCTGGCCGGCGTGGTGGATGGGGTGTTGACAATGACTTCGGCCAGGGGCGCGACCGCCCCCACAACTTCGTCGATGATTGACTGGGCGACACCCAAGGCTTTGAGCGTCGCGACTAGATGACCCGCGACCCGATCGAAATGGCGCTGCTCGATTGGGAACGCCGCGTGGGCAACGCCAAGATCCTTGCCTCGGTACGAGTTCGGTCCGCCGAGCGCGGTGGTAAAGAATGCCTTCTGGTGCGACTTGAGCCGGGCCAGGTTGGTGTTCTTGAAGAGCGGAGCCAGGTCGCCATCGGCCAAGACTCTCTGGTAGAACTGGTCGACGGTCGCCGCGATGGCGGGGGTGCCACCGATGCGGTCGTAGAGAGAGGCCACCCGGCTAGCGGATGTGGGCGAGGCCGGGGGCTTCATACTGGACTCCTTTGGCGTAGGTGGGCTCGGTTGGCGACGCGACGACATAGCTGGTACCGTAGTTCAGCAAACGAACGACGACGAAAGCGATCCCGAGATAACGATGGGCCAGATGGGAGCCCCCGCCACCGCGAAGCTTCTTGAGGCCGAGGGTGACCTGGGCGGCATAGAGCAGCAAGACCAGGACGGATACCGTGACGTGAAATCCGAGGATCGGGCTGATCGGTTTGTGGACTAGGGTCTCGACGGCGGCTCGGGTCAGCTCGATATAGAGAACCAAGCTGAGATCGAGCACCAGCGCCGCCACCATGAATGGCAAGTGGGTCCTGGGCCGGCGGCGGAAGTACAGGCCGGCCGCGACCAGCAATAGGACGACGGTTGAGGCAGCGTGAAGCCAGGTCATTTGGGTACCGTCATCTCTAAGTTGGTGGCTCGGGCGTTGTCGAGAACGAGAAGCAACCGGTTGGGGAGCTTGTAGACGCCGCGGATCATGTCCTTCGCACTAACCGGCAATGTCTCCGGCGAGCGCTCATAGGTGTCATCCGAGGTTTCGATCACGTCGCCGATTTCGTCGACCAGTAGGCTGATCGCCCCGTCGTCGGTCCGCACGACCACGTTCATCGGCTCGCTGCCATCTGGCCGCGGGGCGAGGCCGAGGCGGGTCCGGAGGTCGATGGCGGTGACGATCTGGCCCCGGAGATTGATGAGGCCCTTGACTGCGTTGTGAGCCAGGGGCACCTGGGTCATGTCAAGGGCCCGAATCACTTCCTGGACCTGACGGACTTCGACGCCGAAATAGAGGCCGTCAACGAAGAAAGTGCAGAACTGGTTGGCCATCGCTTAAGCCTCCGCGCCCGCGCCAACCAGGGCGCTGTCGGCGTTGTCGTGGATCCCGGCCAGGGTGACGATCGCCCCGATGTCGAGGATGTCGGTCACCTTGTCTTGGATGATCGCGGAGCCGGCGAGGCCGCGCGACCGGGAGCGTCGCTCGATGATCAGCTGCTGATCGACGATATCGGTGATCTGCTCGACGACCAGGCCAATGCTCCGTCCATTGCTGGCGTAGACCACCACCTGCAGCGGGTCGCTGGGGTGCTCGGCCGGGGTAACGCCTTCGAGCAGCTCGTCCAGCCGCACCAGCGGCATGATGTCGCCGCGATACTGGACGACCCGTTGGAGGCCAGCGGATTCGACCGAGCCCACCGGAAACTCCTCTAGCCGGGCAATCGCGGATAACGGCACCGCGAGCCGATGATCCCGGCCGACCCGGAAGAGCAAGAGGGTCTGCCGGTCGCCGATGGCGTCGGCGGTCTCGGCGGCTGCCTCGGCCTTGCTTCGCTCGCTCTTCGAGGCGAGGACTCCAGCCTGTTCGGCGAGGCCGCTGACATCGAGAATCAGGGCCACTTTGCCATCGCCCATGATCGTGGCGCCGGCGAAGGCCGAGATCCCTTTGAGCTGCTTGGCCAGGGGCTTGACCACGATTTCCTCGGTGTCGTTGATCTCATCGACCACCAACCCGAATTGGGTTCCATCGGCTTGCAGGACCACGACGTCGACGGCATCCCCAGCCTCGTGCTTCCAGCGTTCGGTGGTGAAGCCGAGCGCCTGGTTGAGAACCACCACCGGAAGGAGCTTGCCCCGGAGCCGGTAGACGGGGGCGCCATAAACAACCTCGATGCCGCGCTGCACTTCGTCGCCCTCCAACCGAACCAGTTCAAGCAAGCTCACCTGGGGGATGGCGTAGCGATCGCCGTGTGAGGTGACGACCAACCCGGGGATGATCGCGAGGGTCAGGGGGATTCTGATCCGGAGGGTGGTCCCGTGCCCCTTGACGCTACTGATGTCCACGGTGCCGCCGATCCGCTCGATGTTGGTGCGGACCACATCCATTCCGACGCCGCGACCGGAGACGTTGGTGATTCTCTCGGCCATCGAGAATCCAGGCGCGAACACGAGATTGAGGGCCTCACGGTCGTTGAGCCGCCCCGCCTGCTCGGCTGTCAGCAGTCCCTTGGCCACGGCTTTGTCCTTCAGCTTCGCCGGGTCGATCCCGCCGCCATCATCACTGATCTCGATGTTGACCTGGCCACCCTCGTGGAAGGCCCGCATGTAGATCCGGCCTTCGGCCGGCTTGCCGCACGCGACTCGGACGGCGGGCGGCTCAATGCCATGATCCGCCGAGTTTCTGACGATGTGGGTGAGAGGATCTTTGATCGCCTCGATGATCGTCTTGTCGAGCTCGGTGTCCTTACCCTCCATCTCGATCCGGATTTGCTTGTTACATGCGGTCGCGAGATCGCGGACAACCCGTGGAAACTTGCTCCAGATGTTGCCGATCGGCTGCATCCGGGTCTTCATGACCCCTTCCTGCAATTCGGTGGTAATCAAGTTGAGGCGCTGTGAGGTGGCGCCGAGAGTACTGTCGGAGTTGCTGACCAAGTGCTGAAGGATCTGGTTCCGAGCCAAGACCAGTTCCCCGACCAGGTTCATCAATTTGTCCAAAAGGCCGACATCGACGCGAATGCTGCCGTCGGCCACCGATGCCGGGCCGCGCGCCCCCTCAACGGTCTGGGCCTCGAGCACCTCTGTAATCGCCTGGGGCGGCACGTGGGCCTGCTCGACCAGGATTTCGCCGATGTGCCGGGGGTCGCCCGCGCTCTGCTGGTCGGCCGCCTTGCGAACGTCATCCGGGGTCACCAGGCCCCGTTCGACCAGATGATCGCCCATCTTCTTGGGATGGGGTTCCTGGTCGGGGTCGGCCTCGGCGAGTTCCGCTTTCGGGGCGGCCGGATTCGGCACCGCCGACACCGCATCGTCCTCCTGGAGACGGGTCAGCTTGGCGACCAACGCCGAATAGTCGACATCCCCTTCCTTGCCCGTGGTTTCGATACTCACGAGCATCTGGCGAACGGCATCGACCAATTGAAGGAGCGCACTGGTCCGGTCCGGCGTCAGACCGCGAACCCCATCGCGTAACAATGAGAGGAGGCTTTCGCCGACGTGGCTGACCGACTCGAGTTTGCCGAGCCCGAGAAAGCCGCAGGTGCCTTTGATGGTGTGGATGCACCGAAAGATCCGAGCGAGGAGTTCCTGGTCCTTGGGGCTCTGCTCGAGCGCGACCAAGTCGCGGTCGAGCTGGTCGAGCCCTTCGTTGCTCTCGAGGAGAAATTCTCTCGTGATCTCGTCTAGCTCAATCATTCTGACTCCAGTCGCAAGAGGTGCACCCTAGCATCCCGACGCTCGCGCCGCCCGGCCTCGTACCTGCGTACAATCGGCCAGGAAGTGGACATGCTTAGCCCGGACTTTTCATTAACGTCACGTCGAGCGATCGTCCTGAGCGTTCGGTCATGGTGGGCGGAGCCTCTCGCATCGTCGATCCTGTTCCGATGCGCGGATCGACGTTGTCGAGTTCGGTGAACGCGATCATCGGAGGCGTTGCGAGGCCGGTGGCCATTTGGCGAACAAGCGCCGTCTCGGCTCACCGCGAGCGTGACGCGGATGTTGGTATGGAGATGTCACGAGCCAAACGGTGCTCGCTATCCGGGCCGCGCCGAGCGCGAGAGCGACACGGCGCCATTCGTCGCGGTAGGCGAACGCGTCGGGGAACCGGAAGACCAGTCGCCGCACGGATGCACTCACGATCACGCCGATCTTCAACAGTGTCTCGCGCAGCGTCGTCGCCTGCGCTCGCGCCAGCGAAGTGCCGCTGGCCGCGAGTCGGATCTCCTGCAAGAGCGCGAAGGCCGCCGCGGTCAGGAAGACTCGAAGCTGGTTGGCGAAGAAGCGGGAACAACTCGTGCGATCGATGGCGAGCCCGGACTTCAACTCTTTGATCCGATTCTCGATCTCGCCCCGTTGGCAGTAGACGTCTTCGTAGACATGCCGCGGCGATGTCTGCAGGTTGGTCACGACGAAGCGCGGGTTCTCCCTCGGTGCGCGGTTGTCGAGGCAGACCGCCTCGGCTTTCCAGACGATCCGCCGCGGTCGCGACCAACGTCCCGCTCGATAGAGACCGGCTCCGTAGGTCTTCTCGTTCTCCCCCGAGCGCCGCGCAGAGGTACTGCTCGGGCTCGTCGTCGAAGCGGAGGAAGCCGAGCAGCGGCAGATAGCAGTAGGTGTCGTAGAAGCCGTTGAAGAAGCTGAGCTGCTGCGCGCCATGCGTCGGATCGTGCGTCACGTCGAGATCGACCGTGACGCGACGGCAGCGCTTGCCGACGCGTCGGCGATGGCGATCGATGACGAGCTCGCCGAAGGTCTGGCCCAGACCGTGCAGCTCACGAGCCGAGACCTGGTTCTCGAAGCGAGAGAGCGTGGGCTGCGAGGCCAAGGTCTCTTCTCCGATCGGCTCCAGTCCGACCAGCAGCCGATGGACAGGATCGGCCTTCAGCCGCGCCGCGTCGTTGGCGTCGGGATAGCCGCAGGCCAGGCCGTAGACGCGCTGGGAGAGCAGCTCGCGCAGTTCGTGGCGCCACCTTGCCCGGCTGTCGCCGTTCGAGCAAACAGCGCGACAGATGGTCGGTCAGTCCGAGCCGCTCGTCGGCCGCCTTCAACAGGATGGCGCCGCCGTCGGCGGAGGCGTTGGGGAGATCGAAACGCGCCGTCTGTCATCTGCACGCTTCAGGTTCGTGAATGATCCGCGTTAGGCGTCGATCGTCGAGCCGTTCGCCGAACACTGGTGTGGGCTTCCGAAACGATGAGCTGACGGCGTGCGGGTGCCTGGAGTGCACATCTGATGCCGCCCGTGGTGCTGGGGATTTCGGGCCGGCGTCCCTTGAATTGAGGAAATCTCTGCCGAGGCGAACCGGAGGTTGTTCCGGGGAGGCGGCAGAAACCAGCCACCTGGGCTCCCGGGCCTCGACTCCCGGCTTGATCGATCAAGTAAGCCAGGCTGCTGGCCGATGCTCGCGAAAGACTGAGTGGGGATGATGGCTGACAGCTATCGACCGTCAGGTAGACAAGGAACTCCTCGTGCAAGCCCGATCCTTGCCGGCCAGGAGGTGTTCCGGCTCTCTCCCGAGGAGCTGGCAACCCTCGACCTCCCGATTCGGTCCGTGGTCTCGCTCGGAGGGGCCGGTCGCGGCGGAGCGGTCGAAGTAACCATTATGAGCGATGCGCCGTCGGTGGTGAGCCTGGCCGCGAAGATGCTGGGATGCGAGTTGTCGATCGAGGAGGGCGCGGCGGATGTGTTGACCGAGTTTGTGAACACAGTGGCCGGGCGGATTCGCGCCTCCCTGCTCCTGCGGGACATCGACCTCAAGATGGGGTTACCCCTCAACGCGATCGATGACCCGGCGCGGTCTCCGAGCGAATGGTCGCAGCCCTTCGCGTTTCGGTCAGGGACCAGGGACCGGGGACCGATTCATGGCGGGCATTCGGGTTGTCAGTTAGAGCGGCTGCCGAGTCGCAAGCGGCGAACCGCCGGTCTCAGGTTTTCGAAACCGCTGCCGATCCTATCGGTCAGTGCTCCGACCAAACGAGCGGAAGTTGTCCTTACTGCATGGAGGAATACCAAGTGCGCGTTCTCATTGTCGATGACTCCCGAGCCATGCGTATCATGCTCGGCCGCTATCTGAAGGAACTCGGTTTCGAGTGCTCCGATGCGGGCGACGGAAAGGAGGCCCTCGCCCAGTTGGCCCAGTTGGCCCAGGGGGCGTTACCGGACCTGATGCTCTGCGACTGGAACATGCCCGAGATGAATGGCTTCGAGCTGCTCCAGGCCGTCAGGGCGGAGTCGAAGTACGCCGGCATCCGGATCGTGATGGCGACGACGGAGACGGAATCATCCAACGTCGCCAAGGCCCTCGGGGCCGGTGCGAACGAGTACTTGATGAAGCCGTTCACCAAGGACTCACTGCAAGCCAAACTTGAGCTCATTGGGCTCGTGTCGGCGTAGGCGATGGTCGTGCGGAAGATTCGCGTCCTCGTCGTCGACGACTCCGTCGTCATCCGACGAATGCTGACTGAGGTCCTGGCCTCGGACCCTGAGATCGAGGTGGTCGGTTTTGCGGCCAACGGTCGGATCGGGCTGCAGAAGATTCCGCAGGTCAATCCGGATGTGGTGACCCTCGATATCGAGATGCCGGAGCTGAACGGACTCGAGACGGTGTCCGAGATCCGAAAGATCTGGCCGAAGTTGCCGGTCATCATGTTCAGTACCCTGACCGCCCGAGGTGCCCTCGCAACGCTCGATGCCCTCTCGCGCGGCGCATCCGACTACGTCGCCAAGCCGGCGAATGTCGGGAGCGTGAACGCCGCCCAGCAACGAATCCGGGAGGAGTTGATCCCGAAGGTCAAGGCGCTGGCTGCGGCGGCGATGGGGATCAAACCGACTAGGTTGGTGCCCACGGAGCCGCGGAGACCCCTACTCGGTGGCGGCCGGACCGCGGTAGCGCTTGCTCAGGGGCGACGAGTCGAGCTCCTCGCGATCGGTACTTCGACTGGGGGCCCGAACGCTCTCGCCGCATTGATTGGGCAGCTCCCGGCGAATTTTCCGGTGCCGATCGTGATCACCCAGCATATGCCGCCCTTGTTTACGCGGTTCCTGGCTGAGCGGCTTACCGGCCTGGGTGGGGTGCGGTTCGGCGAAGGTGTCAACGGGGCAGTGCTTGCCCCCGGCACTGGCTGGATCGCCCCCGGCGATTGGCACATGGTACTGGTACGAGATGGCTCCGTTGTTCGGGTGCGGCTCAATCAGGACCCGCCGGAAAACTCGTGCCGGCCCGCGGTCGATCCCCTGTTCCGATCCGCGGCCGAGATCTATGGGGCGGGCACCCTGGCGGTGGTGCTGACCGGCATGGGACAGGACGGGCTTCGTGGCTGCGAGCATGTTCGCGGTGTCGGTGGACGGATTGTTGTGCAAGATGAAGCCTCATCGGTCGTCTGGGGGATGCCAGGATTCGTCGCAAACGCCGGTCTTGCCGACGCGGTACTACCCCTCGATCGGATTGCTGGCGAATTGATCCAAATTATCAACCAAAGTTGGCGGCCCCAGCTGGGGCAACCGAATTCAAGGTGACTTAAATGGCAATCAACCCCAAGACGTTCGAATATTTTCGGACCCTGGTTCAAATGCGGTCCGCCATCGTCCTCGAGCCTGGGAAGGAGTATTTGGTTGAGAGTCGGCTCGCGCCGGTGGCGCGGGCCGAGGGCTTGGCCTCGGTGGATGAGCTCGCCGAGCACCTCGCCAGATCCACCGTCAGTCCGTTGCACTCCCGGGCGGTCGAGTCGATGACCACGAACGAAACGACCTTCTTCCGGGACATTCATCCGTTCGAGGCCCTCCGGACCAACATCTTACCTCGTCTCATCACGGCCCGCGCCGCGACTCGGCGGCTCAATATCTGGTCGGCGGCCTGCTCCACGGGGCAGGAGCCGGTGACCGTGGCGATGACGATCAAGGAACACTTCCCGACGTTGGCGAATTGGACGATCTCCTTCCTTGGAACCGACCTCTCGAGCGCGGTCCTCGCTCGCGCCAAGGTCGGTAAATTCAGCCAGCTGGAGGTGAATCGTGGGCTGCCCGCTCCACTCCTCCTCAAGTATTTCACCAAGGTCGGAATGGATTGGATCGTTCGCGACGACATCCGCACGATGATCGAATACCGGGAGATGAACCTCGCGGCACCGTGGCCGAGTCTGCCCCAGATGGACATCCTCTTCATGCGGAACGTCTTGATCTATTTTGATACGACGACGAAAAAGGAAATCCTCCGTCGGGTTCGAGCCACCGTTCGCCCTGACGGCTACTTCCTCCTTGGCAGCGCGGAAACCACCATGTCCCTTGATGACAAATTCAAGCGAGCCGACATCGGCCGCGCGGCCGTCTATCAGCTCGCCACCGAACTATAAGGGAGGCAACATGTCGGAGTATGAGCAGTCGATCCTGCCGATCGTCCAGGGCACCTGGGAAAGCATCCTTCAGCTTCCCGTTGAAGAAGGCGATCAGACTGGGGGCCCGTTGCCGTACCGGTATGCCGGGATGGTGACCATCTCGGGTGCCTGGGCCGGGGCGGTCGGGGTCTACGTCACCGAGAAATTGGGGCGGCGGGCGGCCAACATGATGCTTGCCATCGACGACGCCGCGGTGTCCGCCGAGGACATCAAGGACGCCCTGGCCGAGCTCACCAACGTCATCGGGGGCAATCTCAAGGCTTTGGTGCCTTCGCCCTCCCTCTTGGGCCTACCCGTCGTGGTCGAGGGGACCGACTACCGGTTGGAGATATCGGGGCGGACCGAGACGATCACGCGCCGGTTTCGGTGCGAACAGGAGGACTTCGAGGTCGTCGTGATCGAACGGGTCGAGGCGAAGGTAGGGGCCTGAACGGACCCGTGGCACTGCCCGAACCGGGGGCCTCGAGACTCACAGCCTGCCGACCGCTGAGGCGTTCGACCGCCTTGGCATCGAAGAGGACATTCGCGACCGGTTGCTGGCCGAGGTCGGACGGATCGGCGAGCAGGCGATGCCCCTTGGCGCCTGATCGCGGGGGACGCATCACACTCGAGGGGCGGCAGCAACGAGAACTCTAACGGTTGGCTTCGGCAGTACCGATGTGACCCGCCGGGTTGCCGTGGAAACGCAATATCAAGCTGCGGAACTCGCCCCGACGGGGAGGCACCAAGAACATGCTCGGGTTGATTGTGGATGACGAGCAGCGTGCTCGGACCATGCTATGCCGGATGGTCGAAAGTCTTGGAGTCGAGACCCAACCGTCGGAGACGGGTCTCGAGTTGCTTCAGATGCTCGAGGAGGGGACCCTCAACGCCGACTTTCTGATCCTCAACATCAATATGAAGGCACTCGACGGCATCGAGGCCCTCCGAGCGATTCGGTTGTTACCCCAATACCGGAAACTGCCGGTCGTCTGTGTCACCAGCAACGCGGTTCCTGAGGTCATCCGAGAGTTGATCGCCATCGGGGTGAGCGAGATTTTCCTCAAGCCGATCCGGCCCGAGGCGGCCATCCCGAAGCTACGCGAGGTCATCAAGCGTGCGGGGCGCTGGCGTCAGCAGGCCTCAGCCGGGGTAATGTCGGAGTTGTTGCTGGTCGATTCCGACCCCAACTTCCTCGCCTTCGCTGAGCCGCTCCTCTCCAGGTTTTGCCGAGTAACCGAGGTCACGTCGGCGATCAAGGCCACTGCGCTGTTCCAGTCCGGGGATGCCCGGCAGGGCGTCATCGTCGTGTCCGACAACCTCAAATTGATGGGCCCGGACCGGCTGGTCGAGGCCATCCACCGGATATCCGGCCAACTCAAAGTCAGGGCGCCGGAAATTTACCTCCTGATGTCCGCGGAGCCGGCCGATGCCCCGCCAGGCAACTTGTACCATGGCCTCCTCAAGAAGTCGTTCATTCCAGATCAATTCATCTCTGAGTTTCGGCGCGTCGTTCTCAGATCGAGTGGGCCGGACGAGAAACTTGTCCTCCTGCTTGAACATGAATTGCGCGCTGAACTGCTGTCGGCCACGCAGCAAACAGTCGGGGTTCTCGCCGGGCAGGAAGTTGTCCAGCTGCCTCCTGCCGGCGTCCCGGGCTTGGTGTTGCCGATACGCTCGACCCTCGTGATGGGCGGTCCGGAGTGCGGTGTCTTCCTCGAACTCTCGCTTCTGAGCGACCCAACCTCCGTGGTCGGATTAGCCACCCAGATGCTCGGCGACGACTTGGCGGTGAACGACGCGGCAGAGATCCTCGCTGAACTCGCCAATAACGTTGCTGGCCGGCTCAGGGCATCGCTCCTTACGCGAGGGCTCGACCTGAAGATGGGCTTGCCCACGAATGTCATGGACGAGCCGGCGAAAGCGCCAAGCGAATGGCCTTGGGTGGCCGCCTTCCGGTCCACCACTGGGGCCCAGCTGATGCTGGGCATCCGGGTGCGGAAGGCTGGTGCGCCAGCTGGGTAATTGGTGGTCCGGCGCCGTGGGCCAGGGCTGGAGGCTACGTCACAGGGTACGACTCGAACCCAGACATCCTCACCATCCCGGCGCTTGCCGCAACCTCTAGATGCGCTCGCCCAGTAGGGAGCAAGGGCCCTGCGAGGGAGGTGTTCTTCGCCCAGCAGCACCGGCCAGGCGATCTCTCGCAATCGGACTTCACTTGCATGAGAGCCCTGGGGGTGACGATCGGCGGTCAGCCGTTCGACCGTCTGGTCTATCACTTCGTCTTGACGTACTCGAACTGGGAGACGGGAACGATTTGTTTCTCGGAGAGCTTCGAGAGTTTGAGCGCGGGGTTGGAGAACGCGCTCCGGGAACTGGGTGGAGCGCCGCGACGCCATCGGACCGATCAACTTTCGGCGGCGGTGCACCAGATGCCGCACCCGGATCAGTTCACGCAGCGCTACCGAGGCTTGCTCTCGCACTACCAGGTCGAGGCCGAGCGCATCGGGGTGAGTTGTCCGAACGAACGGTGACGTCGAGCAGAGCCACCACCGGCTCGAGCGGGCGGTGGAGCAAGCGCTTCTTCTGCGTGGGAGTGGCGACTTCCTCGATCGAGCGGCCTACGAGAGGTTCGTGCGGGGGATCTTCGCGCAACGCAACGCGGGTCGCAGGGAGCGCTTCGAGGAAGAGTGCGCGGTTCTCCGTGGTCTCCCCGCGCATCGTCTGGAGTCGCGACGCCGGATCGATCTGCGGGTGAGTGCGGGGAGCACGATCCGAGTGCTGCGCAACACGTACTCGGTCCACAGTCGACTGATCGGCGAGTCGGTGACGGTGCGGGTGGGGGCCGAGGATCTCGAGATCTGGTACGGCCAGCGCAGAGTCGATCAGTTCCCGCGGCTCCGAGGGGAGCAGAAGCATCGGATCGACTACCGGCACGTGATCGAGTGGTTGGTGCGCAAGCCGGGAGCCTTGTCAACGTCGGCCCGCGTTGTCCGCAAAACGACGGACTGAAATGTCCCCTTTTCGTCGATCGGAATGTCCTCTGAACTCCGGCGCTTCCGGGGGCGGCCTGAGGTCAGGTGCGGTCTGCTGCCTCCTCTCCCTCCGGTGGGTTCACCACCGTCCTTCCGAGCAGCCCGGCCTTCCGCTTCTCCCGCAGCCGGAAGCTCTCCCCCTTGATGTTGAGCGTCGTGGCGTGATGGAGCAGCCGGTCGAGGATCGCCGTGACGAGCACCTGGTCGTTGAAGATCTCGCCCCAGTCGAGGAACGACTTGTTCGAGGTCAGGATCAGGAGCTTCGGATAGACGAACTGCTGGAGGGCGCGCTCCAACCGGTTCTCGTGCTTCGCTCGGGTCAGCCGGGTCGTCAAGCCTTCGAGCGTGAGGAACTGCACCGAGTACCCGGCCTCGACGGCTTTGACGCCGAGCCCCACGGCGAGATGGGTCTTGCCGACGCCGGGAGGTCTGAGGAGGACGACGTTCTGAGCGCGCTCGATCAACGACAGGCCGGCGAGCTCGCGAACCATCTTGCGATCGAGGCTGGGCTGGAAGTCGAAGTCGAACTGGTCGAGCGTCTTCACCCACGGCAGTCGCGCCAGCTTCAATCGAGCCTCGATCCCGCGCTGGTAACGACCGTTCCACTCGGTCTCCAGCGCCTGGGCGACGAAGGCTTTGTAGTCGAGGTCGCGTTCCGTGGCTTGCTCACAGACGGCGTCGAGCTGCGCTTCCAAGTGCTCGAGCTTCATCTTCTCCAGAAGAGCGGTCAGTTCCATCGACTCACCTCCTCGTACACCTCGAGGGAGCGGCGTCGACGCGCGACGATCGCGTGCATCCCGCACACGCGCGCAAGATGGTCGCGCGCATGCTCGAGCAGGGCCACGACGTCCTCTATTACGAGAACATCGAGGGCGGCCACGGCGGCGCTGCGAACAACGAGCAGTACGCGCACCTCTCGGCGCTGGAGTACACGTTCCTCGCGAAGCAGCTGGGATTGACCTAGGGGCAATCGGGCGCGACGCGGCCGTCGGAACCCGTCGAGACGTACGCGTCGCCCGCCCAACGGAGCCAAAGGCCGAAACGAAAGCGCCTCGCCCTGATGGGGGCGAGGCGCAGTCCGAGGTCTAGGGGACCAGTCCGGTCTGGAGAGACCGGTCGGCGAATTAGCCGCGACCGGCGGTCGTCTTCTGACGATCCGATCCCTGGTTGTTCGCGGACTGACCTTGGCCGGTTTGCATCCCGTCGGAACCAGACTTCGAGCCGGAGTTGGTGTTCGACGGCTTCGACACCTGCAGTTGGTTCGTCACGTCCTTCACGCCAGCCAGCCCTTCGACGGCGTCTTCCGCCATCCGCTTGGCCTTTCGGTCTTCAACCGTGCCAGTGAGGGTGACGATTCCACCCTTCACCTGAACTTCGACCTCCGAAGCGTCGAGATCGGGATGAGCCTCGAGGCACTCCGAAACGGTCTCTTTCACCCGCTCGTCCGAGCGCTGGTAACCCTTCGGACCCTTGCCGAAGTGTTCGCCGCGGTTGGTCGCGCCCGAGTTCATTCCGGAGGTCATGCCGGCGCCCATTCCGTAGTTCCCGCCCTGCGTGGTCTGATAGCGACCGTTGTCCCAGGAGTTCGGGGACCCGCCTGAATTCCAGCCGCCTTCGCTGACCCGGCCGCTTCGCGAATCGGGGCGGGAGCCGGAACCAGAAGAGCCGTAGCCGCCTTCGCGACCACCGCGCCGCGATTCGACTCCGCCCCAGAGGTCTCCGGCGCCGAACTCCGGCGCGTAACCGCCACCGCTCGGGTTATAGCCGCCGGAAGTCGAGCTGTAGCTGTTCGAGTCCGGGGGCCGGTTGGTCGGCTGGCTCCACGGACGATTCGCTTCGTCCCGCTCGTAATCGCGGTCCCGCCGGCGACCATCCTGCTCGTCCCGCATCATGTCGTTCGGCGTACCGCGTCGGCGACCGTAGTCTCCCGCGTCGCCATAGTCAGCGTTCATGCGTCCTTCGCCGCCTCGAAAATTTGAGTCGGCGTAATTTGGGCTGTTGTTGTAGCCCCTGTCGTCCTGCGACTGACCACCCCGAGGTTCAGAGGGGCGACTGTCGTCGTTACGGTCCCATTCGCGGGACCTACGTTGACCGTCGCGCTCTTCCCGCGTCCCCGGGTTGTCGGTGTAGCGCGGATTTCGTCCCATGATCTCTCTACCTCCATGTTACGGACTTCGAAAACAACGAAAACGACTCTGCTACGAGTCGCGAGGTACCTAGCAGTCGTCGTGCCAAATCGCCCGGCCGAGGGTGGCCTGGTGCCGCGCAAGTCGTTGCGCGTTCTCGGGCCTGACGGGCCAAGACCGATCCACCCTCCTGGCGGGTTCGCGGCTCCGCGTTTCTACAATTTTCTGAAACGGGTACCGAGATCCGTTGCCGAAGGAGAGCAGACTCGGTCCCGGGGTCGGCGCCCACCGTCGGAGGCGTTCTCCACCTCACTGACTTCGATGGTCTCGGCTACAAGCTGGTCACGGTGCGCCCGGCCCCCGCCGATTCGAGAGCCCTGACCGTGGTGGCGCTCGACGGGAACGCCCGAGTCTCGGGAGAGCCCGTCGTGCTCGCGACCGGTCCCGACGAGGCGATCACTCACCCTCGGATCCTCTGGACCTCCACTCACCACTCGGTCGCTTGGATGGACGCGCTGCGACGGATCCATCTCGCGCGCCTGGATCGTGAACTCGGAGCGATCGGTGCGCCGCTCATCGTCGCCACCACCGCTGCGAGCGAGAGCGATCTCGCCATCGCCGGCGACGCAGCTTCCGGCTGGATCGCAAACCGAAGCGAAGCGGGACAACTCCGAGTGGAACATCTGGGTGAATCGGAGCCGACGGCCACGATCGACGTCGCGTCGATCGGAGAAGCCACCGACATCTCGCTTGCCGTCCTCGGGGGGCGACCCGTGGCGGCTTGGCTCGATCCGGATGACCCGGTGGTTTGATGCGCACTGCTCACCGCGGGCGCGGATCCAGTCGTGGAGACGCTGGTTCTGATGGGTGCGGCGATGAACCGGAATGGACTGGCGATTGCGGCGACGGGCGGCGCCGCGATCGTGATCTGGAGAGCGGCGGAATCCGGCCAAGTGGTGGACCGTCGCCTCTCGGGCGACGGGACCCCGTTGGATCCGACGCCGATCTTGCTCGACGAAGGCACGCAGCAGTGGCCGCAGGGAGAGCCCCATCGCATCCTCGACGTCGGCGTCGACGGCCAATCGTTCTGGGTCACGTGGTCGATCTGGGGCCGATACGAGGGAGGCTTCGCGGGCGCACAGTCGACGGCGAGCGCCGGCTGCATCAACAGGGCCTACTCCCGCGAGCCGGTCTGGCTGCAGCAAGTGTCTGCTTCCATGACACCTCTGCCGACGAGCCCGCTCGAGCTCGACCGCGAGTCGCGTCCCTCCGCTCTCGGCAGCTACTTCGTCGACGGCGCTCGCATCGTGCTCGCGCAGGAGCGCGAAGATCGCTCGAAGATCGACTCGTACGCCTGGCGTCCGGCGCTCTCGGCCGCTCCCCTCGCGATTCCGGTCGACCGCTTCGAGTCCGGAGACGGAAACGACAGCCCGTGCGGTTATGCATGGCTGGGCAACCCTCGCGTTCGATCGCTCTCCGAGGGCGGTCTACTGACCGCAACTCTTGGGAGCAGCCAGTACGTCGGGTTCGTCGTCGAGCGACGGGGCTTCGTGGTCAACCAGCTCTCTTCGACGGGCGAGCTCCACGCTTGGGCAACCCATTTCGGAGGGCACCCCGACCTCTTTGCAGCGACCGCGCAGGTCGACCTCGCGGCAAACTCAGGATTCACGGCGACGGCCTACGACGGCATCGGCTCGACCCCAGCGCAGGCCGCATTCCCTCGAGTGAGTCTCCTCCTCCGCGCAGGCGGCCCGTTCGGAGACTCGCTCGTCGTCGCGACCGATTCATTGCGAAAGTCCGGCGCGGCGACCGTCGCTGCGACCGGGACCGGGTTTCTCTTGGCGTGGATCGACCGACGCGAGGATGGCTTCCGCATCGTCAGTCAGCACGTCGATCCCTCGGCGCCCCTGCAATGATCCTGGCCGAATCGGCGGAAGAGTTCACCGATGCAACCGGCGTCTGGACGGGAGGGAGCTACCTCGTCCTCTGGGGGTCGAATGCGCCATCATTCGCGATGGTCGACCACGATTCGCGGTCGAGATCGAAGACCTGCCAGCATAGATCCGACTGCGAGGCGTCGAGTACACCGACGAAGACGTCCGCCCGCGACTCGGTCGCTGGGGCGTGCAACATCAGGGCAATTCCCAGCAATCCTCCGAATGAGCGGGCCGCCGCCGGGCGATGTCTGGATGCGTCGAGCGGAGAGGATTTCCCCGCAAGTCTCCTCGATTGGCGGCGCGGCTGCCGCCCCGCGGCTCTGCAGAACCCACACGGCGATCGCTGCCGACTTGTCACAACGCTACCACGCTCGCGGCGTAGCGCTGTCCAGCGCGGCGTAGCCGCGGAACTTCCGTCTCTTACCCACGCGGGGGTTCGCTCTCCAACTTGGAGCCCGAACCCCCACCCATTTCTATCCCACTCCTCATCCGCCCCTCACACCCGCATCTGTACCTTCGCGACCGCGCGCCCGGTCGTCATTCCAGTGGAGGTACATCCCGTGATCCGTCCCGTTCTGCCCTCTGTCGCTTTCGTCACGCTGCTGCTAATTGCGTCGCCCAGCGCTCCGGTCCTGGCGTTGCATCTGGATCCGATCGGCTCCTACCAGAGCGGGCTTTTCGACGAGGGCGGCGCGGAGATTCCCGCCTACCACCCGCCGACGAAACGGCTCTTCGTCGTCAACGGCGGCGCGGCCACCCTCGATATCCTCGACCTGACGGATCCCGCGGCGCCGACCCCCTTCGCCTCGCTCGACATGGAAATCCTCTACGGAGGCGGCGCCAACAGCGTCGCCATCTCTGGCGACGTCGTAGCCGTCGCGGTGGAGGCCTCGCCCAAGCAAGACCCCGGTCAGGTGGTGTTCCTCGATCCGAACGGCGCCTTCCTCGGTTCCGTGCCGGTGGGCGCGCTTCCCGACATGCTGATGTTCACATCCGGCGGGATGAAGGTGCTGGTGGCGAACGAAGGCGAGCCGAGCGGCGACTACGACGTCGATCCCGAAGGGACGCTGAGCATCATCGACCTGAGCAATGGCGTGGCCAGCGCGACCGTGCACACGATCTCCCTCGTCCCCGTTCCAGACCAGGGGCCCTATCCGGGCCTGCGGATCTTCGGACCGAACGCATCCATGGCGCAGGATCTCGAGCCGGAGTCTGTCGCGGTGTCTTCCGATGGAACGACGGCGTGGGTCGCCTGTCAGGAGAACAACGCGTTCGTCCTGGTCGATCTCACGACCGAGACTGCGATCGACATCCTGCCGCTCGGATGGAAGAACCACTCGCTCGCCGGCCGAGGGCTGGATGCATCCGATCGTGCGGCCGCCATCGATATCCGCACCTGGCCGCTCTTCGGGATGTATCTCCCCGACGCGCTCGAGGCGATCGACGGCGGAGGAACCACCTACCTCGTATCGGCCAACGAAGGAGATATTCGGGAGTACCCGCTCGCGCCCTTCCTCGAAGCAAAGCGTGTAAAGGACTTGGTTCTCGACCCGGTCGCGTTCCCCAATGCCGCCGCGCTGAAGACGGATGCGCAACTCGGCCGCCTCAATGTCACGACGACCCAGGGAGATCTGGGTCTCGATGGCGACTTCGATCAGCTCTACGCGTTCGGGGGCCGCTCCTTCTCCGTCTGGGATGCCGCCGGCGCCCTCGTCTGGGACAGCGGCGATCAGTTGGAGCAGATCACCGCTGCGGCCTATCCGGATGACTTCAACAGCAACAACGACGGGAACAATTCTTGGAAGAAGCGGAGCGACGACAAGGGACCCGAGCCCGAGGGACTCCGGGTCGCCAATCTCTTCGGGCGTCATTACCTCTTCGTGGGACTCGAGCGCATCGGCGGAATCGTCGTCTTCGATCTGACCGACCCGACAGCGCCGGTCTTCGTCGAGTATGTGAACCACCGCGATTTCGACGGAGTGCCCGGGGCGGGGACGGCGCTCGATCTCGGCCCCGAAGGCATCGCGTTCATCTCCGCCGCGGACGGCCCTGATGGACGCGCGCTCCTGGCGGTATCCAACGAGGTCAGCGGCTCGACGACGATCTACGAAGTGCTGCCCTCGACCGCCGGCGGTCCGGAGGACTCCGATCTATCGTCCACCGCCGCGCTCCTCGCAACGCCCTGGCCGAATCCTTCGACCGCAGAAGTGCGCCTCGCCTTCGTGCTGCCGCGAGACGAGCAGGTCTCACTCTCGATCCATGACGTCCAGGGCAGGCTCATCCGGTCGCTCGCCGATGAGTCTCGAACACCCGGCCGCCATGAGATCTCGTGGGATGGCCTGGACATGGCAGGGCGGCCGGTCTCGGCGGGCGCGTACTTCGCGCGTCTCGCGGCGGAAAGCGCAGTCCGAGTCGTCCCCGTGATCCGACTCGGGAAGTAGCGTCGGCTCAGCAAGGCGCGCCGCGCCCCGGTCGCGACGCGTCCCAAGGAACGCGGCGCCCACGCATCCTCCGTGATCCTTGCGACGCTCGCTCGTGGGCTCGGTCGCGTCGAGCGGTCGATGGTGGAGTGCGTGGTGGGGGCGAGCGGATACGTGGTGCAGTGGGCACTACGGAAGCGGATCGCACGCGCCCCACTGTAGACCACGACCTTGAAGATCCTCGGTCAGGCTTGGGTGTCCTGACATCGTCGACATATGAGCGGACAAGACCCAAGAGTTGCTCGCTCGGCATGACGCCCGCTTCGGTCTCGGCGTTGGCCTTGATCAGAACCATGACTCGCATGGTCGGATCTCCTTGGGTTGGGGGGAATGGTTGGTCATCACGGTGTTGCGTGGGTCGTGTTGCGTTCATCGTCTTGGTGTCCTTGTCTTGCCGTCATCGGGACGTCGAGTGAGCGGGGGCGGGATCGACACGGGCCGACGTTGTTTCGGCGATTCTCACGCGAGCCTGGAGGTCGTGGGGCTCGGAGCACGCGCGAACGTACAGGACCCGCTACACTCCTCGCCTCATGACCGCTCTCACGACATCCCTCCTCTGGCTGCTGATGGCGTCGATCGTTCTGTCGACGGCTGGATGCGAACGCCGGGCGCCGGAGCGCGAGCAGCGGAGCGAGCCGGACGTTCGACCCGAAGAGGCCGACGCGAGTCGCTGGACTGCGGGGATCGTCGAGGGACCGGCCTTTCCTGCGAACCCGCCACCGGCCGGAACGACGCTGCTCCGGCGCGTCGAGGCGGCGCGGCATCCCGAGTTCGATCGCGTGGTTTTCGAGTTTGGAGGAGAGCGGCTGCCGAGCTACCACGTCGAGTACATCGATCGGCCGGTGCGACAGTGCGGATCGGGCGAGGTCGTGCAGTTGGCGGGGGACGCATGGTTGGAGGTGCGGCTGCACGGGGCGCAGGCGCACACCGATGAGGGGGCGCCGACGGTCGCGCCGCGCGAGCGTCGCCTTGATCTTCCCGTTCTGCTCGAACTGGAGTCGACCTGCGACTTCGAGGCGGAGGTGACTTGGGTGATGGGGGTGGCGTCGCCGAATCCGTATCGAGTCCTCGAGCTCTCGTCGCCCGCGCGGCTGGTGGTCGACCTTCGCCATTGAGGTGCGGGGCGTGAGATGCGGGGCATGAGGCGGTCCTCTGGTCACGCTCTGGCGAAACTGACGACATTGTGTTTGTCGATTCCGCGCCAATATACAAAGTTTTATTGGCGCTTCCGGGAATCGTGTGGGTGAACTCATTGGGTTCGAGCGAGCGAACCTGGGTATAGGTCGAGGCCGCCCTGATGGAAGTAGATCGCGATGCGGAAGCGATGACGGTTCCGATAGCCACACGCTCGCCGCTTGATCTGCTGGATCCCCGAGTTGCCGCCCTCGCTGGCGGCGTTCGTGATCGGGAGTTTGAAGTAGGTCCGGATACCGACCCAGTGACGCTGCATCATCCGGGCGACCTTCTTCATCGGCTCGATCGAACTATCCATCACCCACCGACACCAGGTCTCGAAGTGACGTTCGGCGGCGCCGACGTAGACGTAGTCCCAGAGTCGATTCAGTTCTTCCTTCATCGCCCAGGCTTTCGCCGTCCGCAGGGTGGAGCGGCGGGCCAGGCGGAGGAACTTCCGCCAACCTCCGAGCGAGAAGTTGTCCGGGTTGCGGAGCCAGTCGTACTTCGTTCGGACGAGCCAGTTCTCCCCACGCGCACGGAGTTCTCGGTTCTCTCTCCGCCGCACCTGGTCGACCGCGTCGTTGGCGTGCTTCGCGATGTGGAAGCGGTCGAAGACGATCTTCTCGTCGGCATCCGGAACGTTCGCGCGAACCGAGCCGATGTACGGATCCCACATATCTATCGCCACCGCTTCGATCCCTGCGAGCTGCTCGGTCGTCAACGTCTTCCAGAAAGCGTCGAGGGTCTCGCGCTTGCGGTCGTCTCCCACCCAGAGAACCTTCGCGCGCTCGAAGTCACGAACGAGAGTGACGTACTCGTGTCGACGCTGGAACGCGGTCTCGTCGATCCCGATCGAACGAATCGCTTCCACTTTGCGACGCGCCAGCCCGCGAACGACGGCGCGCTCCTGGATGCCCGCAGCTTCATCCCAACTCAGTCGCAGTTGCTTCGCCACGGCCGAGATCGAGGCCTGCTTCAGCCAGTCGATCGCCAACGCCTCGAACAGCGCGGTGAAACGCGAACCGTCTTCGGCCCAGGGAACGGTGAGTTGTTTGATCCCATGCGTTGGGCAATCGAGACGAGGAACGCGGGGCGTGGAGCAACGTGCGGTACTGGAAGGTGTCGAGATGGCGCCAGGTGCGCTCGCGATGGTCGTGGATCGGAGCCCGTTGCAGGCACTCAGGGCAGACCCAGCGCTCCTTCGGCGGCAGCGCGACCCGGATGTGGACGGCTCCCTCGGCCAACTTCAACTCAACCCCTTCGACTCCCCAGGGTGGGGTCAGACCGAGAAGCTGCGCATAGAGCGTCTTGTCGTCCACGATCGTCTCCTCTCTCGTGCTCGAATCCCGAGCGAGAGGCTACCATCGCGTCCGAGGCGCTCAGCCAGTCAGGAAAGCCACCCGAAAGCCGGAAGCGCCGTTTTATTTTTGTGGCAATGACATTTAGTTGTTGACGAGTTTCCGCTGCCTAAAAATATATGCGTAGAGATGCGCTAGGCACTGCGCTCTCGAAGCGTGTGGACGACGCGCGGGACTCGGTCGACGCAGTTTTACAGCGAGATCGATGTTCCAGAGGACAATCGCGGCGACCGGCCTGAAAAGGAGTCAAAAGTTGTCGTGATACAAGTCATTCATGAACAAATCAATTGCTGCTGATCAAGCGTCTGCGTCTGCGTCTGCGTCGCGTCTCGACTCAATTGCTTTCCTGCCAGATGAAATGCTGCTCGACCGCGTCCATGAGTTGGTGGCGAGAGAGCGGTCGTGCACCGCGCAACTCGTCGCCCATCTTTCCGAGGTAGAACTTCGGCGGCTGTACCTCGGACGGGGTTGCTCGTCGATGTTCACTTATTGCACCGAGGTGCTCCATCTGTCGGAGGCCGCGGCTTACGTGCGGATCGAAGTTGCTCGGACCATCCGGCGGTTGCCGCGGCTGCTTGATCATCTGGCGGATGGTTCGCTGTCCCTCACCGCGATCCGCCGCCTCGGGGCGGTGCTCACCTCGGAGAACTGTGATCGTCTGGTGCGCGAGGCGCGGCATCGCACCTCGCGCGACGTGGACAAGATGGTTGCGCGCGAGCAGCCGAAGCCGGACGTTCCGGCCACGATTCGGCAGCTTCCTGAAGAGTTCGAACTCGTCTCGAGACGAGTTCGAACGGGTGGTTCGATCGAGTCCAGGGGGGAAGATCAGGCGCGCGGCTTCGGCGATGCGACCGATCCGGCTGGGGCGTCCGGATCGAGCCTGGACTCGAGCCTCGACCCGCGGACGGTCCGAAGCGCCGCCGATCGAGACCGCGCGTCCATCCAACCTCTGGCGGCGGAACGTCACCGGATCCAGTTCACGGCGAGCGGCGAAATGCGCGAGCGCGGATCGAGCGTCTGCAGAATCTGATGCGCCACCGGATCCCGGACGGCGATCTCGCCGCCCTGATCGATGCGGCGGTGATCGAGCTGCTCATCAAGCTCGAGAAGCGGAAGTGCGGCGGAAACGACGCCGCGCAGACGGCGCGCGGGGCGGGCACTGCGGGCACGGCGGGCGCTAGCAACGCTCGGAGCGCGGACCGGAGTTCGGACAGGGCCGCGGCCGCGGCCGCGGCCGCGGGCTCGGGGCTGGTCCGACCGCGAACGATTCCGCTGGATTTGCGCCGTGCCGTCTGGAGGCGCTACGATGGCCGCTGCGCGTTTCTCGCGTCGGGGGGCAAGCGTTGCTCGGCGAGGGCATTTCTCGAGTTCCATCACGTCGACCCATTCGCGCGCGGAGGGAGGTCCACGGTCATGAACCTCGAGCTCCGTTGTCGGGCGCACAATGCGTACGAGGCCGAACGTGTGGGACTCGGTCGTCGAACGGCGATCGCCGCCGCCGCCGCCGACGACGACGCCGCCGCCGCCGCCAACGCGACGGACGGATAGCCCCTATTCTCGGACGCGTCGGGTCCCCCCCCGGAGCACCGCACCCTGTCGTTGGGAGGAATCGATGTCCCGCGTCACGCACTTTGAAATCCACGCCACGCGTCCGCAGGAGCTGATCGAGTCCTACTCCGCGCTCCTCGGTTGGAAATTCACGCAATGGGCGCCGATGGAGTACTGGCTCGTCGAGACCGGCCCGCCGGAGAAGCCGGGGATCAACGGCGGGCTCTTGCCGAGACGCGGGGCCGGCCCGCTGCCGGATCAAGCGGTGGTCTCGTACGTCTGCACGGCAGAGGTGGACGCGCTGGACGCGACCCTGGCCAAGAGCGGCGACCTTGGAGCAGTTCCCGCAGTTCTCGCAGTGCCGAAGATGGCGATTCCAGGCGTGGGGTGGCTCGCGTACATCAAGGACCCGGACGGCAACATCCTCGGGTTGATGCAGCGCGACCCGACAGCGGCGTAGCGATGAGCTTCGACGCATTCCTGGCTCAGGCGTGGAACGATCACGGAGATCGACCTCGAGAAGTGGCCGATCGGTTGGCGAGTTCGCTCGACGTCATCGCGGCGACCGAGAACATTCCGGCGTTCGCGCACCTGGCGACCCACGTCTTCGGAGAGCATCTCGGAGAGTGGTCCCGCGGAGTCGAGCTGTTGACGTCGCTGCGCCGACTGCCGGCGTACGACCGGGCGAAGTCGGCGCGTTCGGTCGATCGCGGCATCGCGATCCTCCGCTACTCCGGCGGAGCGGGCGACGCGCTGGACGCGCTCGCACTGGAGGATCGTGTCTCGGCCTTGGCCACTGCTTCGGGAGCGTTCACCGGCCGTGGTCGATTCGATCGCGCCATCGACGCCTTCACCCAGGCTCTCGAGCTCGGCGGCGCTGGCTTGCCGGCCGAGTCGCCCGCGACCCGTTCGCTCGCGGTCGGCGGGAACAGCCTGGCGGCCGCGCTGGAGGGCAAGAAGGATCGAGATCCGATCGAAACCGCGGCAATGGTGACGGCCGCGGAGGCCGGCTTGACCTTCTGGAAGCAGGCGGGAACCTGGTTGGAAGAGGAACGCGCGGAGTATCGGCTGGCGCGGAGTCTCCTCCAGGCCGGAAACGCCGCCACGGCGCGGCGGAGCGCAGAGCGCTGTCTCGAGATCTGCCAACGGAATGATGCGCCCGCCTTCGAGCGGTTCTTCGCCTACGCGGTGCTGGCGTTCGCGCAACGAGCGAGCGGGGATCTGGATGCGTTCGAGGCGGCTCGGCGCGAAGCCTTGCAGCTCTTCGAGCAATTGCCGCCCGACGAACGTCAGTGGTGTGAGTCCGACTTGAAAGAACTCGGATCCTGACTCGACGGCAGCGGTCGGCGCGCGGTTCGCAACGGCGACGTGAACTAGCGCACGACCACCGTCCCGTCGGTCGCGACGACGACGCCCGCGCGATCGAAGACCGTCGCTCCTTCTAGATACGTCGCGGTTCTGATCGAGAGCGTCGTTCCGTTGCCTGACGCGTCGATCCCTTCGCCGACCGTGTCGTAGGGATGTGCGAGCGTGCCGTCTTCGGTCCCGGCATTGCCGAGATCGACATAGACCGTCGGCAGGGGACGCGTCTGGAACATCCCGCGGCCGTAGGTCGCCGCTACGAGCATGTCCTCATACCAGAAGAGATCGTCGACCTCGACGTTGGCGGGGCCGTCGTTGTTGTCGTAGGCGGGCGTCGCGTTCCAGGTCACGCCGAAGTCTTCGGAGGCGAAGATCCCGAGGTCGCTGCCGATGTAGATCCAGTCGACGTCGGTCGGGTGATAGCTCGTGGTGTTGACCTGCAGCGCCGGGAGCGCGTCGGGCGCCGTGCCGGTGCGCTGCGCCCAGCTCGTTCCGCCGTTGCCGGTGATCCAGACGTTGTCGGCGTTGTACCCGCCGAGCACGACGATCGCTTCGTTGAGAAAGTGGGGGCTCGCCTCGATGTCCATAATCCACCGGTCGGGGACGCCGGTGTGAACGTTGGTCCAATTGGAGCCGGCGTTCGTCGTGCACGAGATCACGCCATCGGTGTAGCCGACCCAGATCTCGTTCGAGTTGCCGGGCTTGATCGAGATCGCGCTGCATTTGGGAGACCCCGAGATCGGAGCGCGGATCTGACTCCAGTTGGAACCGCCGTTGGTCGTCCTCCAGATGCTCGTACCTCCCGCCACCAGATTGTCGGGATCGGTGGGATCGACGGCGCAGTAACCGCCGTCGCCTGTCTGCAACTGGAACCACCCGTTCACGCCGTCCGCCGGCCGGTAGCGGAGCTTGTCGTTGTCCTGCGCCCCGCCCACGATGACGCTTCCGTCGGCCGCCGCCGCGCCGCCGTAGAACTGCGTGATCGCGAGACCGTTGGCCAGGTTCGTCCAGCCGGTCGTCTGGGTGACGAGATCGATGTCGTCGACCTTCTGGATCCCGCCGTCGTTGCCGAAGAAGACGATTCGATTCGAGCCGCCGTTGTACCCCGGGTGGTGGAGGATTTCATGATGGTCGGCGTGCGCAGAGGTCGCGCTGCCGCCGTTGTGGTACTCGGCCCAGGCGCTGATCCGGGTGAAGCTCGTTCCGCCGTTCGTGCTGCGGTAGAGGTCGAGGCCGCCGCAAACGACGTACTCGTTCCAGGTCGGATCGACCCAGAGTGCGTTCGCGTAGTCGCCCGCCGAGAGGTAGTTCAGGCCAATGCTGCTCCGCTTGCCCCAGCTCGCGCCCAGATCCGTCGTCCGCCAGATCTCACCGCCGTTGCCGTTGGCGTCGAGTCCGCGGTTCATCGAGACGTAGATGTAGTTGCCCGTGCCCCAGGCCGTTTCGCAGCGCGCCGTGCTGTCCGGCAGTTTGCCGCTTCCGGGGATGAGGTCGGTGGTCTGTTCGTCCCATTCGACTCCCCCGTCGGTCGAGAGCCAGACTTCTCCGAAGGCGCCGTTGCCGCTGCGGCATCCGACGAGGATGCGGTTCGGATTCCCGGGCTGGAGGTCGATGTCCGCGGGAGGAGCGCCGGGGGTGAGGAGCGTCGTCCAGTTGGCGCCGCCGTCGGTCGTGCGGCGAACCGCGAAGGTGCTCCCGCCGTCTTCGGTCACAGCGTAGAGCGTGTTCGCCGTGGTCGGATGGCGCTCGAGCCGATTCACATAGCTGAACTCGGAGTTGCTCGTACTGGCGAGCTGCGTCCAAGTCGCTCCACCGTTCGTGGTGCGGAAGATCCCCGCTCCCGGCACGACCGTGGTGTTCGGGTTCGGCGTACGCGCCGAGCCTTCGCCGGTCGCGGCGTACATCACGTTCGGGTTGGTCGGATCGAGGACGAGCGAGGTGACCGCCAACGTGGGGAGGAAGTCGTTCAGCGGAAACCACGACACCCCGCTGTTGTCCGAGCGCCAGATCCCGCCGGAAACTCCTCCCACCCACATGCGGGTGGTCGTCGTGGGATGGACGAGGATCGCGCGGATCCGCCCGCCGATGTTGCCCGGTCCGAGCGGCTCCCAGTTCGACCAGATACCCGCGTCGCGCTGGCCAACGCGCATCAGGTCGATCTGCTCCTTGGCCCGGATCAAGCCGTCGAACGGGATCGGTCCTCCGCTGGAGCGTTGCTCGTAGCGCTCGCGGAGGATTTCCGGCGCGAACGTCGCGCGCTCTTCTTCCTCGGTCTCGCCCACGCCGCGCGCGGCGTCGACCTGTTCGACCCGCTCGATCGACCGCGCGCGCGCACGTGGATCGGCGCTGAACCTCGAGCTCGAAGCCGCGAATGTCGCCGAGACGATGCCCGCGAGCGCGAGCCCGAGCAGCACTCTGCTCCGATCGACCCTCATTGCAGCGAGACCAACGCGAGTACCAAGCCGCGTCCGGAGTCGAGTGAGCTCATCGCCTTTCCGAGGATGGCGCCGGCCGCGCGCTCGCGATCGGATGCGCGCTGCGCGTGACCCGGCGTGTCGGAGGTCGTCAGGAGGTCGCCCGGTTCGATCGCGCCATGTGTGGCGTCGGCCCAGACGTAGACGCGACCGGTCAGCGCCACTTGCGCGCGCGCGGAGGCGCCGACGTCGGTCGACTCTAGGTCTTCGTTGTACGGATCGAGCGTGATGCCGGGACGGATGCCACCCGCGCCGCTGACCACGCCGGCCACGCGCGGGTCGTAGGCGCGATCACAGACGCGCAGATGTCCCGGCTTCGCGGCGTCGATCGTGAGAACCAGCCCGGGACGCACTTCGTTAAGATCGGAGAGATCGAACGGCTCGGCCAGATCGCCGCCGCCGGTGATCTGCAGCGCGGTCGTGACCACGCGGCCCGTGTTCGTCACCTCGAACTTCAGGACGCCGCTCTTGAACGCCTCGAGCAGCGAGCCCGATCCGTTCTGCTCCAAGACGGCGGTGGCGTCGGTGCTCGTGACCTTCCCCCAGAAGGCATTGCCGTTCGAAGTTGTGTTCTCGGCGTAGTAGGGCGCGCCGACCACGCCGCCGCCGAAGGCGCCGGTCGATCGCCAACGCCCGGAGGTGTCGAGGACCGTCGTACCGGTGAGGTTCTGCAGGCTCGGGAAGTGGCCGCGGCCGTTGTTGGCGATGCGCCCCATCGTCCCGCCGCCGCCGTCGAGGAAGCGGACGACGTCGCCCGAGGTGCTGGAGAACGTCGCGGCCGGCCCGGTCCCGGTCGCGGTGACGACCAGGCCGTAGGCGTCGCCGACGTTCGCATTCGCGACGAGCATCCCGGGCGAGCCGTTCGTCGTCCCGCTGTGGAAGACGGCGATGCGCGCATTGGTCGGATCGATCCCGAAGCCGACATGGCCGTCGCCGCGCCACGACGTCATGCCCGAGACCCACGCACTGTTGAGCGAGAGCTTGTTCCCGGTCTCGTTCGCGCCCGCGAAGTCTCCCTCGAAGTGGAACTCGCCGCCGATCCCCTCGTCGAAGGCGAGCAGCTTCACGTTGTCGGCGCCGCCGACGTTGTTCACGGTGAGACGCGCGTATGGAGACGCGGCGGTGGTGCCGACGGCGAGCGAGCCGTTCACGCGCAAGCCGTCGGCCCCCGCGACGTTCACGGCGCCGGCGTCGGCGGTGATGGTGCGCCCGAGACCGGGGCCGCCGAAGTCGTAGGCCTGGTCGAGCGTGCCGCCGCCCCCGCCGCCGCCGAACGACGCCGTCGTCTGCACCGAGCCGTCGGGGAACTTGAAGCCGCCCGCCATCGACCAGATGACGCCGTTGGCGCGGAAGTCGAACTCCGACCTCTCGGCGCTCTGGGCGGAGAGCGCATAGGCGCCGGAAACAATCGGTTGATCGGGCAACTGTTCAAATCCGGAACCGGTGTCGACCCAGATGCGCAGTTGCGGCGCCGCGGCGCCG
>CAZVYN010000052.1:0-31318 GCA_964631125.1 uncultured bacterium
CCGCCGCCCCCTCACTCGCAATCGCCCGCAAACTCCCCCCCAGCGCGCGCGGCCGACAGACGCTCCCATTCGAGAGCGGCTCCCCATCCCGGAGAAACAGCGCGCCGAGCCCAGGGTCCGACTGCAGCAACGCCCGCTGCACCCGCAGCCCACGCGCGAGCTGCATCGAAACCGGGAATCCTTCGCTCTCGCGGATCGCCGCCGCGAAGAGGTCGGCCCAAGCGAGACGTCCGAAGCGTTGCGTCGCCTCACTCCAGGCGGCGACGCATCCCGGCGTCGTGGCGGAGAGCGTCCCTCGCACCGGAACCGTGGAGGCTCCGCCGAATCGATCGCGGGTCAGGGTCGCAGGCGCCGCGCCGCTGCCGTTCACCGCGATGACGTCGCGCCCCGGCTCGTGCACCAAGAAGAACGCATCGCCGCCGAGTCCACTGGCGCCGGGTTCGACCACCGCGAGCACCGCGCCGGCCGCGACCAACGCGTCTACCGCCGATCCGCCGGCGAGCAGCGCGTCTCGACCGGCCGCCGCCGCCGCCGGATGCGACGCCACCACCATCCCTGTGCGCGCAAAAGTCGGCGGTCTCGAAAGCAAGCTCGTCTCCTCGGTCGAATCGGCCTCGGGCATCCAAACAGAGGGAGGCGGCCGACGCCAGACGAGAATCAGCGAACCGCAGGCTGCTGGTCGAGCCGAGTTCGGCCGATTACACTGTCGGCTTGCTTCTGAATCGCGGACTGAGCCTTGGGTCTTGGAGGTCGAATGCCCCGTCGAATCGATGAGCACCTCGCGCCGCTGCTGGAGACCGAGCGCTTCGACTTCTACCGCGCCGTTTGCGACTTCGGCGACCGCCAGATCGCTCCGCGAATGCTGGGATGGGAGCGCGGGCATCAGCTCGTCTCGGACGAAGCGATCGCGGCCATGGGCGACCTCGGTCTCTTCGGTCTCACGGTCGACGAGCGGTACGGCGGACAGGGCGGGTCGCATCTCGACCTGGTGCTGATGGGATTGGCGTTGGGCTATCACAGCCAGAGCGTCGCGATCACGCCGGGGGCGGCGTCATCGCTGGGCACCAAGCCCCTCCAGCTCTTCGGGACCGAGGAACAGAAGCAGCGACATCTGCCCGGCCTGGCCGCGGGCAAGCAGATGTTCGTCTTCGGGCTCTCCGAACCGGGCCGCGGCTCCGACGCGGCCAGCCCCGAGGTCACCGCCACGCGCACCGAGACCGGCTGGCGAATCCGCGGCGAGAAATGTTGGTCGACCAACGCGCGCTGGGCCAGTCACGTCGTCGTCCACGCGTTGACTGATCCCAAAGGGAAGCCGGCTCAACGGTCGACTTGCTTCATCGTCCCGATGGACGACCCGCGCGTGCACTACCAAGAGATGGAAGGCAAAGAGGTCTGGCTGCAGTCGTCGACCGGATCGATCGCGTTCGACAACGTGGAAGTGCCGGCCGATGCGGTGCTCGGTGAGGTCAATCAAGGCTTCAAGGTGATGGTGACGACGCTGAACGGCGGACGTCTCTTCATCGCGGCGCTCTCGGTCGCCTCACTCGCCTTCGCGCTCGACAAGTGCCGCGGCTACGCGCAGGAGCGCATCCAATTCGAAGAGCGCCCCATCGGCCGCTTCCAACGGGTGCAGGATGTCCTCCTGGATATGGACATCGCGTTGGAGTCGGGTCTGACCTGGCTGATCCACCTGGTTCGTCAGTACGACGCCGACAAGATGGCTCGCGAGTCGGCCGCCAAGGTGAAGATCGAGTGCAGCCGTCGCGCTTCGCATCTGCTCATCGAAGGAATGGAGATCTGCGGCGGCGTGGCTTGCCTCGATGAGTTCGGCCTCATGCGCCACATGCGAGATCTCTTCGTCTGTCGCGTCGGCGAAGGGAGCAACTTCGCCCTCAAGACCTTCTCGACCAAGCCGCTGCTTCCGGGGATCGCCGACCTGCTTCAGTGAAAGGAAGTCTCGCCCGATGACCGCTCGCGTCCACAACTTCAACGCCGGCCCCGCCGCCATGCCGCTGCCCGTACTGGAGCAGGCGCAGCGCGATCTCGTCGACTACCAGGGCGCCGGCATGTCCGTCTTGGAAATGAGCCACCGCGGCGGCGTCTATGAGCGGATCCACCAAGAGGCGATCGACGATCTCGCCGCGCTGCTCGGGACCGGCGACTCGCATCAGATCTTGTTCATGGGAGGCGGCGCGCGCGCGCAGTTCGCGTTCGTGCCGATGAATCTACTGCCGGCCGGGCGCTTCGCGGAGTACGTGGTGACCGGGAGTTGGGCGGAGATCGCGTGGGCCGAGGCGAAGCGGCTGGGGGATGCGCGAGAGAATTGGACGAGCGCGGGGAGTGGGCATGATCATGTCCCGTCGGGCGGGATCGTCCGCGCGACGGAAGGTTCGGCCTACCTCCACGTCACCTCGAACAACACCATCTACGGCACCCAATTTGTGACCGAGCCGACTCTAGAACGCGGCGCCACGAGCGGAGTACCGCTCGTGGTGGATATGTCCTCCGACATCCTCTCCCGCCCCATCGACACGGCGCGCTACTCGCTGATCTACGCCGGCGCTCAGAAGAACCTCGGCCCCGCCGGCGTCACCGTCATCGTCATCCGCAAGGATCTGCTGGAAAACTGCCGCGCTGACCTGCCCGAGATCTTCCAGTACAAGAAGATCGCCGCGCAGAATTCGCTCCTCAACACGCCGCCATGTTTCGCCATCTACATGGTGGGACTCGTCGCGAAGCACGTCCGCGAAATGGGCGGTGTCGAAGCCGCGGCGCGTCGCAACGAAGAAAAAGCCGCGTTGATCTACGACGCCATCAATAGCTCGGGCGGCTTCTATCAGGGCCACGCGCAACCCGAGAGCCGTTCCCGCATGAACGTGACCTTCCGTCTCCCGAACGAGGAATTGGAGAAGGCGTTCCTGAAGGAAGCCGCCGCCGCGTCGATGGAAGGCCTCAAGGGCCATCGCTCCGTCGGCGGCCTGCGCGCCTCGATCTACAACGCGGTTCCGCTCGAGTCGGTGCGCGCGCTGGTCGGACTGATGGCGGAATTCCGCGCGCGACGCGCGTAGCGTCTCACGGCACGCCGAAACCCGCGTCGAACGATCCGTTCGTGATGACCAATGGCGTGGTGGCGGGCGTTTTGGCCCGCGGGGCCAAGGTCATCGAGAACGTTCCGATCATTCGTTCGGACGACAAGCTGGTGATCACGATCGCGCCGCTATCCGCGAGCGAGGGTCCCCAGCAACAGTTGACGCCGGCGGGCGCGTCGCTCCCCGCGTTGACGATGACCGTTCGAATCGGCGGCTCAAAAGTGAGGGGATAGGTTCCGGGTCCGGGCGCGTCGGTGAGATAGAACGTCACAGAGTACGAATTCGTCGTCGTGTTCAGGACGAAGTCGTCTCCATTCTGCGTCAGGGCGACATACGAGGCGTTGTAGAACAGGCCGTTCACGCTCCCACTGAACTTGCTGCCGATGTCGTCGGGCACCGGCGTCGCCGACCCTTCGATCGCCGAGTCGAACGCGCCATTCGTGATGTTGTGAACGCCGTTGGCGGGAGTTCCGGCCAGCGGAATCGCGAAGAAGTTGAACGTCCCCTTGATCCGGCCGGCGCTCAGAGTGGTCACCGTGATCTCGCCCGCCGCGCCGGACTGCGGGGTCAGCCACGCCGCGCCTGAAGTGGTGATGTAGGTGGCGGCGCCGCCGAAGATGGTCGGGTTCACTCCGAGCGGATAGGCCCCGGGCGCGTCGATGTTGTACAGCTCGAGGTCGATCGTGAAGCTCCCGATGCCGGGATTGTGCGTTCCTCGAAGGACGTATCCGCCAGCGATGTCGGGATCGGTCTCGGCGGAGAGCGTGGAAGTCACTCCGACCCACGGTTGCCCATCGACCGTCGCGGTCATCACGTTGTTCGACGGCGGATCCGGGTCGCCGGGATCGGTGGGACCGTCGTCGCCTCCGCATCCCACCGCGGTGAGCGTCAGCCAGCAGAGCGCGGACGCGAACAGAGGGTTCCAGAGCTTCGACATCAACTTCTCCTCCGTCATGGAAACGAACGAGTAGATCATCGGACGGGGTCCCACGTCGGAGGAGATGCTGCTGGTCTCACCGGCGCACGAGCAGTTTGCGCGAGGCGTGCTCGCCGTTCGCCTCCAGACGTACGAAGTAAACGCCGCTCGGGAGGGGCGTCGTGGAGTTGGTGGCGGCACTCCAGTCGGCGGTGTGATGTCCAGCCGAAAGGATGTCGTCGACCAAGTCGACGACCAGACGCCCCCGCGCGTCATAGATCGTGAGTCGCGCTCGCGCCGCTGCGGGTAGTTCGAATCCGATTCGGACCGAACTCGTGAACGGGTTGGGCGTGGTCGACGTGAGCATCGGTCGAGCGCGCAGTCCGAGCGACACGCCGCCTTCGGTCTCGTCCACCGCGACGACCCCGCCGGCAATCGCGTCGGCGTCCTGCCAGATGAGATCGGTGAGCTCCTGCCGATCGAGGCCGTAGCCGCCCCACATGTGGAACGTGTACGAAGCCTCCGCACCGGGCGCGAGTACGCCGAATCGTTTCTCGAAGAAGAGATTGGGCATGTCCGAGCAGCTACCCGAGGGATTGATCGGATACTCGCCGGTGAAGTTGCCCAGCGCCGGATCGCACAAGAGGTGTGCGTACGCCGGCATCGCGTCTTCGGTCTCTTCCGGGAAGATCACGCCAATCGAGTAGAACGACGTCTGGTCGAAGGCGGCGAACCAATTGCCGTCGATCTGGGCCGGAGTGAAGCGGTGCTCGCCGCCATACGATGCCGGGTCGTTCGGCAACAAGCCGCGGTCGTCCTCCTGACGATCCGATCCGGGCGCGCTGCTGTAGAGCCACTGCTCTCGGCCCCAGACGAAATCGAAGTCGTGACTCACGTCGTCGATGTTGCGCACGACGTACCGATGCTCGAAGGCGCGGCTCTCCGCGGAGAACTCCACGCGACGCTCGACCGCGACCTGGTCTTGCAGTCCGTAGTTCCCTCCGGAAACGAAGTCGAAGACGAGCGATCCCAACTCGGCGGAAGTCAGCCACGAGAGAGCGTCGCCGCCCCACTTGATGTTGCTCTGATAGCTCCCCGTGCCGTCGTTGTCGGCCGCGTTGTCGAGATGGACGGCGACGCGCTCCATGCAATCGAGCGTGTGCGAATCTCCGTTCACGAGGTCGGTGGCGTGGAGATCGACGATGCAGCCCGGACCGTGCGGCGAGCTGAAGCCCGACCCGAGGATCGCCGTGGAGATGTACCGATTCCAGATCATGTAGCCGTTGCGGAAGTCACGCAGACCGATGTCCCCGGTCTGGTAGCGATCGATGCGGCTGGCGGCGAGGTCGCTCGGAGCGTCGAATTCGATCGTGACCCGCTTCACCGTCGAGGACGAGAGGTCACAGTCGAACGCGATCACGTTGTCGATCACGGTCACATTCGAGACGCCGCTGCCCGAGACCGTCACGCCGCTGATCTCGTTCGCGAGCGGCAAGATCGGGATCCGGATCTGCGCGTTCGTGACCGACGTCGAGCGGACCAGACCGACGTCGCGGATCTCGTGGTGATACCCAGCGCCCGGGCCGTTCGACGTGACGAAGAACGCCGTGTAGTCATCGGAAACGTCGGGGAGCGCTCCGGTCGTGATCCCCGTCCAGCGCCGCACGCTGTACAACGAGAAGGCTGGTGACGCGTCGCTCCCGATGTCTACTGCACGGTGAGCGGTCGCCGTCACCGAGTAGCTCCCCGTCGGGCGCGCCTCTCCCTCACCGGCCCCGATCTCGAAGAATCCGCTGTAGCGGCCGTCTCCCGCGGTGGCGTCGGGCGCGGCGCCATCGTCCGCCAGATGCGCGCGGACGCGCGGGTTCGCGGCCGAGATGACGACGACGGAGTCGCAATCCGCGGCCGGAAAGCCATCACTCAGCACGTCGGCCGTGACCAAGATCGTCCCGTACCATGTATAGGAAGTCCGGTCGACGTTTGTCACGACGCCGAGCGCGGCCAAGCGTGGATCCGCGGGGGCCGCGATCGTCAGAACCGCGGGCGGATCGTTCGGGTCGACGATTCCGAGCGGCAGATCGGGAGCCGTATAGACGTCGTAGCCGTACGGCTCGGGGCTCTCCTTGGCGGACGGATTCCACGTGCGGGGCGGCGTCTGTGCGAACACCGCCCCGTCGTGAACGGCCGAGAGTGCGACTCCGAGCAACAACGAAACGGCGAAGGACAAAGGAGCTGGAGTCATCTCGGCAAGGGTTCCGTTCTGTCGGACGGTTATCGCAGCAGCAACATTCGCTGCGTTTGCCGAACTCCGTTGGCGTCGAGCTGGCAGAAGTAGATTCCGGATTCGACCGCCTGGCCGTGCTCATCCGCCCCGTCCCAGGTCGTGCGGTTCGGGCCCGCCTGCGCATCGGCATGGTCGAGCGTGCGGACGAGTTGTCCCGCCAGGTTGTAGATCTGGAGACGGGCCGCGCCGGCGGCCGGCATCCGGAACTCGATCTCGGTCGACTTCCGGAACGGGTTCGGACGGTTGGAGAGGGCGCCGAGCGGCGCCGTCGTCTCGGCCACGTCGCTCGTGATCCCTTCGCACTCATCGGGGATGTCGTTCAGGTTGCTGTCGGGCGCGCCGTTCGCGATGTCCTGGAGATCGCCGATGCCGTTCCCGTTGCAGTCGAACTCACCGATGCGGACGAAGTAGACATCCTGTTCACCGTTGAACGTCGCGGGCCACGCGAGGTTGGCGCCGACGTTGTCCGAGACCATCTGACAATAGTCGCCGATCTTCTGCTGGTTCGGCCATCCCACGAGGCTGTTCCAGGTTGGGCTCAACTGCTCGTTGACCGACCAGGTGAGGCCGCCGTCGGTCGAGAATGAATAGAAGAGCTGGCTCAGGTTCGACACTCCCGTGTTCCGTGTGTCGTTCCAGATGACGTCGATGCGGCCGTTGGGCGCAACTGACATGGTCCCGAACCACTGGTAGGCGCTCGTTCCCGTGTCATCGTTGACCTTGATCGGCGCGCTCCAGGTTGATCCGCCGTTCGTGCTGCGGATGAAGTTGACGTTCAGCGGATCGGCCCCGCTCGGATTGACCGAGCCGAGGACGTAGATATAGCCGGCGGTCGGTCCGTTCGAAGGGTCGACCGCGATCCACGGCTGTCCGAGGAGTCCGACCGGGTTCAGCGGTTGGAAGTACGAGATCGCGCCGCCCAAGGTGATCGACGACGTCGTGAAACTCGGCGACGGGTCGAGCGGATTCTTGGCGTCGACCGACTTCGACACGACGTATTGCTCGCTCCCGTTGATGCCGACGATCCAGAGCGTGCCGTCGGGCGCGACGTCCATCGTTCCCCATTGCGGTTGCTGCGGAATCGACGTCGGGTTGGCGAAGGAGTCGCCGCCGTTGATGGAGCGCGTGAAGTTCACGCTCTCGGTCCAATAGCTGTAGATGTTGCCGCGGCCGATTCCACCGGTCTGGTCGATCGTCATCCACTGCTTGTCGCCGCCGTGGGCGAACACTTCCGGTCCCCAGACGGCGCCGCCGTCGTTCGAGCGGAAGACGTCGGTCGTGAAGTCTTGCTCCAGGCTGTTGTAGTAGAAGTTTCCGTCCGCGTCGGCGCAGATGACCGGATCGCTGCGGAAGAGACCGGGCGTCAGCACGCCCGGGAAGGTCCAGCTCTGGCCCCCATCCGTCGTGTAGCCGACACCGCCCTGTCGAAAGTTCGACGCGATGGTGTCGAACTGACGCCATCCGACCACCATCCGCTGACGGTTCGACGGATCGACGGCGATCGAAGGCTCGTTCGCCGCGTCACCGGGGATATTTGCCCCATTCGAGTCGACATTGATCTGCACGAGGGTGTGCGCGCCGAACCGGATCGGCTCGGCCGGCCGTGCGCCCGGAACCGGCTGCGCCGCGATTCCCGGCGGGTCGTCCGGAAACTCCAGAATCTTCGGAGGCGCCTGGGCGAGCGCGGCGGCGGCGCTCGAGGTGAGAAGGAATCCTGCGAAGAAGACGATCCTGGATGGACTTGGCGACATGAGGCCTCTCCTGGTTGGCGGTGTCGAGAACGCGGCCCCCTAGTGTAGAGCGGTGTCGCGGATTCGACCTCAACTCCAGTCGCAATTTTCCGCCAGAGTTGCGGTTGCGGCGCTCCCGGTCGGCCTGCATACTGAGTATCTAGCCGGCAGGAGGGTCCGATGAGCGTCCGGAACAGCCTGCTCGCGATCCTTGCGGAGCAGCCCAGTCACGGCTACGGCCTCAAATCCAGTTTCGAGAAGACAACCGGCGGCGCCTGGCCCCTGAACGTGGGGCAGGTCTACTCGACGCTGGCCCGGCTCGAACGCGACGGTCTGGTCGAGAGCGACGGCGATCAGCCGGGGCCGAGGCAGAACTGGAAAATCACCCCCGCGGGCCGCGAGGCGCTCTCCGAGTGGTATGCCGCGCCGGTCGACGACGCCCCCTCGCGCGACGAGCTCGCGATCAAGATCCTCCTGGCCGTCGCCGCCGATCAGGTCGACGTGAGCGACATCCTCCAACGCCAACGCTTCGCCACCATGCAGCGGCTCCAGCGCTACACGGCGCACAAGACTCGAGCCGACGAGAGCGAGTTGCCGTGGCTCCTGCTGCTCGACTCGCTGATCCTCCGGGCCGAGGCCGAGATCAAGTGGCTCGATCTCTGCGAGGAGCGGCTGCGGGGAAGGTAGGGAACTCCAATCGCGCGGCAAACTAGCACCCGCGGGCCGGCCCGCCTAGGATCCAACCTCATGAAGCGTCATCCGCTCTCGGATCAACTCAGGGACATCACGCGCGACGTCGTGGGGACCTACCGCGGCGATCGCACGCCGGCCCATCATCTCGATCCTCATCGCGCGTTGCCCTCGCGGACCGAGACGATCCGCGCGCTCGACATGCTCTTCGCCGTCTTCTACCCTGGGTTCTTCGGCGTGCAGCACCTGACGCGCGAGAACGTCGAGTACCACGTGGGCGCGCTCCTCGACGACGTCGCCGCCATCCTCTACGAGCAGGTGCGGCTGGCCTATCAGCTCTCGCCGAAAGCAGGAGTGTCGCCGCAGTCGCCCGAGTTCGCCGGGCATTGCGAGGATTGGGCGCGCGCGGCGGTCGAATCGTTCTTCGGACGGGTGACCGAGTTGCGGCGCCTGCTCGTGCTCGATGTGCAGGCGGCGATGGACGGCGATCCGGCGGCCAAGAGTTTCGCCGAGATCGTCTTCGCCTATCCGGGACTCGAGGCGGTCACGATCCACCGCATCGCGCACGAACTCTACGTGCTCGGCGTCCCGCTCCTGCCTCGCATCATGTCCGAGCACGCGCACTCGAAGACCGGGATCGACATCCATCCCGGCGCGACGATTGGCGAGTCGTTCTTCATCGACCACGGGACCGGCGTCGTCATCGGCGAGACGTCGCACATCGGGCGCGGCGTGAAGATCTACCAAGGCGTCACCTTGGGAGCGCTCTCGTTCCCGAAGGACGAAGGGGGCAATCTCATCCGCACCACGAAACGCCACCCGACGATCTGCGACAACGTCGTGATCTACTCGGGCGCGACGATCTTGGGCGGGAAGACCGTGATCGGCGAAGGTGCGGTCGTGGGCGGCAACACCTGGGTCATCGAGTCCGCGGCGCCGGGCGAGCGCATCTTGAATGACGCTCGCACCAGTCGCGCCAAACAGAAACAGATCTTCGACGCCGCTTACGGCCACGGCGAAGGCATCTAGAGACCGAGAGGGAGGAAGTCGATGGGACGGATCTACGATAGCGTGCTCGAGACGATCGGACGCACGCCGCTCGTGCGCACTCCGCGCCTGGCCAAGGCTCTCGGCGTGCGCGCCGACGTCTGTTTCAAGCTGGAGTCGTTCAACCCGATGTCGAGCGTGAAAGACCGGATCGGTTGGTCGATGGTGCGTGATGCGCTCGATCGCGGACTGATCAAGGATGGGACGACGGTCATCGAGCCGACCTCCGGCAACACCGGCATCGGCCTCGCCTTCGTCTGCGCGGCGTTGCGCATTCCGCTCGTCTTGACCATGCCCGAGACCATGTCGATGGAGCGCCGCAAGATCCTCCGCGCGTTCGGCGCCAAGCTGGTGCTGACCGAGGGCGCCAAGGGGATGAAAGGCGCGATCGCCAAGGCCGAGGAACTCCAGAAGGAGACGCCGAAGTCGATCATCATCGGGCAGTTCGTGAACCCGGCGAACCCCGAGATCCACCGCAAGACGACGGCGCTCGAGATCTGGGACGACACCGACGGGAAAGTCGACCTCTTCATCGCGGGCGTTGGCACCGGCGGCACCCTCACCGGCTGCACCGAGGTCCTGAAGGCGAAGCGCCCGTCGCTCGTCTCGATCGCGATCGAGCCGACGCATTCGCCGGTGCTCACGCAGACGCGGGCGGGAGAAGAGTTGATGCCCGGTCCGCACAAGATCCAAGGGATCGGCGCCGGTTTCGTGCCCGAAGTGCTGAACCTCGACCTCGTCGACGAGATCTATCAGGTGACGAACGATCAATCGTTCGAGATGGCTCGTCGTCTCTGTCGCGAAGAAGGGCTGATGGTCGGCATCTCCTCCGGCGGCGTGGCGCATGCCGCCTACGAGATCGGCCGACGTCCCGAAAATGCGGGGAAGCTCATCGTGGCCGTCCTCGCGAGTCACGGCGAACGCTACCTTTCGACTCCCCTCTTTGATTTCGGCGAGGGAGACGAGTCGGGGGCCTGAACGACTCACCCCGCTCGCAGCGCGAGCAGCAGTCTCGGCAAGATCTCGCCGCACGGTCGAACGCAGCCGGCTCGCCGCTCAATGCCAGACGTGGACCTGGAGCAGTCCGTCGTTGTCGTCCGCGTGGATGGCGTCCGGCTCGGTGTTCCAGCGCCACTGCGCGATCACCTCGAGGAACGGGAGCGGATAGACGACACCGCCGACTGTATAACGGTGACGGTGGTCGTCTCTGATCTCGAGATTCGGGTCCATCCAGTCATAGCGACCGAGGACCCGCACCCAACGTCGAGGATGCCAGTTCACTTCGTGGAAGGCGGCCAATCCGCTCGTGTCGTCGATGCCGCCGAGCGCGTACTTGCGACGGCGCAGATCGATCTCCCCCAGATAGGTGAACGGACCGAGCTGCAGTCCCTTCATGCCGTAGTCGACCTCGAAGAGATTCAGTCCCCAGTTGGCGCCGACCCAGAGGTCGTCCGAGTCGTCGCGCGCTTCGTACATCATCTGTCCTCCGGCCTGCCAGAGGAGATGCCGCGTGCCCGCCATCAGCGCGACGCCTCCGCCGGAGTCGTCGACGATCGGCGCCTTTCCCGAAGGGGTGTTCGCGAACGCCGCCAGATGTCCGTAGAAATAGTTCGGGTTGAGGCCGATCTCCACGCCGGTCACTTGTCGTTCGTGGTCGAACGACTGCTCCTGGCGGATGAACGCGGTGTGATCGTCGAGCCTGAGTCCGAACGGCGGCAGGAACTTCCCGGCCTTCAGATACGCCTGGTACGGCAGATCGTGATAGAGCGCCCAGGCCTCTTTCAGGTAGATCCGATCGGTCCAGTCGTCGAACTGGTCGTCGCTCACAATGTTGCCGTAGGTGAGCCGCGTACTCCCTTCGGCCGCCACGGCCGCGAGCAGCGTCACCCGCCCCTTGTTCAAGACCTTCGGGTTGTACGGTGACACCGCGACGGAGACCTCCGTCTGCATCGGAAATATACTCGTCGAGTCGCCTTCTTCTGTGTAATATGCCATCGCGCGGAAGTCGGCGCCGACCTGCAGCAAAGGAAAGGTGTTCATCCCGGCGAATCGATCGGGATGGCCCGGCGGCGGGACCCCGGTCGGCTTGGTGAAGTCGTTCGTCGGGCGAGCACCCCGCGCCGCGAGTTGATCGCGTCCGTAGTAGAGCCCGCCCTCGCTCTTCATTCCGCCGCCGGTCGGATTGACGTGACAGGCGCCGCAGCTCAACGAGCACTTTCGCTCTTTCAGCTCAGGATTCGGCCACTCGCCGGGATCTCCGTGACACCGGATGCACGACGAAGCCGCCTCCGCCGCGAACTGAGGAACGGCGCGCGCGGTCGACGCCATCCCCAAGAGCGCGATCAGGCTGATCGCCGCCGCGGTCCGTTCGTTGGCGCGGTTCGGGCTGGACCAACTGGTGGGCATGCGAAACGTCTCCTCGCGTCGAGATTTCAGCGGAGGTCGGGCGGGGCGAACGGCGTTCCGCCTTCGATCCACGCTCGCAGGACGTCCTTCTGGGCGCCGGAGAGGGGCGGACCGCCGAACGGCATCTCCGAGCTGTTGACCGCACGCGCGAGGATTCGGGGCGCCTTCTCACTCGCGCCCAGTGTCCCGTCGCCCAGTTCAGCCTGGTTGTACTTGTCGAACCGGAATCCCGCGGGAGCGCCGTTCCGCGGTGGACTCGTATGACAGGTTGCGCATCTGGAAGCCAAGAGGACGGAGACCTCGCCTACCCAAGTGGGGGTCTCGTCGATCGGTTCGACGGTCTCGTCGCCGAACCCGCCGCATCCCGTCAGCAACAGCGGAAGGATCAGGAGCGCGCCGCGCGCGACGCCGCGCGGGCCGGTCCGCGGACCGGATGTGCGTGGGCTATCGTGCCCGGTTCCAGGGAGGGCTGGCGACAAACGGACCTCCTCGCATAGGACCATCGAAGCGGACACGACAGGCTACTCGTTCGCTCTGCACCCCGGCAACCGGCCCCAGTCGCGAAGGGACCCGCTCGAAGTGCGCACCCACATCTCCGAACGCGCGCTCCTCCTCCTGATCGGCGGAGTGCAGTTCGTCAACGTGCTCGACTTCATGATGGTGATGCCGCTCGGCCCCGACTTCGCCCGGTCGCTCGCGATCGAAAATGCGCACCTTGGATACATCGGCGGCGCGTACACCTTGGCGGCGGGCCTAGCGGGACTGCTCGGCGCGGCCCTGCTCGACCGGTTCGACCGTCGCAAGGCGCTGCTCTGGGCGCTCGTCGGTCTCGTGCTGGGAACGGCGTCGGGCGGATTCGCCTGGGACATGCCCTCACTCATCGCCGCGCGGATCCTGGCCGGCGCGTTCGGCGGCCCGGCCGCCGCCATCGCCCTCTCGATCGTGAGCGATGTCGTGCCGCCCGAGCGGCGCGGGCGCGCACTGGGCGTCGTGATGGGGGCGTTCGCGATCGCCTCGATTCTCGGGGTGCCCGCCGGACTCGAGTTGGCGCGCCTCGGCGGTTGGCCATTGCCGTTCTTCGCCGTGGCCGGTCTCGGAGTCGTCGCGTTGATCGCGGCCGCGTGGCTGCTGCCGCCCATGATCGGCCACCTGCGCTCTGGGCCCCACGCGTCGCTCTTCCCCTGGATCGGTTTCCTGCGGCGTCCACCGATGCGCCTGGCGATCCTCGCTTCCGCCTCGCACATGATGGCCGGTTTCACCGTCATCCCGAATCTCTCGGCCTACGTGCAATTCAACGGCGGCTATCCGCGCGAGCGACTCGGGCTGCTCTACTTGATCGCCGGACTCGTCAGTCTCATCACGATGCGCGTTGGCGGAGCCGCCGTCGATCGTCGGGGCGCGACGCCGGTGGCCTGGATCGGAACGTGGATCTTCGTCGCCGCCGTCGCGGCGCTCGGCTTCGCGCTCGGTCTCGTCCCGGTTCCCGTGCTCTTCGTCGGCTTCATGACCGGAATGACCGTGCGCGCCATCGCCAACGGGACGATCGCCACGCGCATTCCGCTGCCGCAGGAGCGTGCGGGCTATCTCTCTGTGCAGTCGGCCGCGCAGCACTTCGCCTGCGCGATCGGCGCGTTCCTCTCAGCGCGAATGCTCTCGGATGGGGAGAACGGACGGCTGGAGGGGATGCCGCAAGTCTCGATCCTCGCGATGGCGCTCGCCTTCATCCTGCCGATCGCTCTGGCGAACGCAGAGCGGTCGGTCCGCGCGCGGGAGCGGAGCGAAGCGGAGGGAATGCTCGAGGCGGAATCGGTCGCGGAGGCGACCTAGAATCCCGCGACCCTCAGTCTTCGTCGCGTACGGAAGAAGATCCACCACGCGATGGCCGACGCCAGGAACATTGGAACCGCCAGCCAGGGTAACTCGCGGATCAAGATCAACGGCCGTCCGCCGTTCGAGTAGAACGAAAACGGAAGCAGCGCCAAGAAGATGCCGAGCCCCAGCGACATCTGCCGCCGACGGAGCAGCATCTGCATCGTCGCGAGCGCCACCAGGTCCGGTTCACGCGGCGAGGGCGGGCTCGACCTAGCCCCCGCCGACGCCCCCGCCGGCGCCCCCGCCGACGCGAGCAGTCGGGAACTCTGCGTGACTTCGCGCGCGAGATCGGGCCGCTCGCGTAGATGCGCCTCGACCAGTGCGATCGTGCCGGCGCTCGCCTCGCCCGCGAGATAGAGCGAGACGAGATCACGCAGGACGTCATCGGCCAGCGGCGTCGTCGGATCGGTCGGATTGGTCGGATCGGTCGGTGCGGACATCACGGCGTTCCTCTCTCTTCGGACTTTCGCCCGCGAGCGGCGACCAGTCGCAGTCGCGCTCGATGGACCTTGACCTTGGCGGCGGTCTCGCTGATCCCCAGAATCCGGGCGATCTCGTCGTAGGGGAGATCGGCCTCCGCGCGCAGGAGCAGCGCGGTCCGGTCGATCTCGCTGAGCATCTGGAGATCGCGGAGTACTTCCCGCAGTTCACGCGCCGCGTCGAAGCGCGCGGCGTCGTCGGGAGTCGACGGCTCGCCCGCTTCCTCCAACGGCGCCTCTCGGCGACGTCGCTCGAGCTGCTTGAGGAAGAGATTGCGTGCGATCGCGAAGAGATACCCCCGCACGGTCGCCAACTCGACGCGGTCCCGGGCCGTCCAGACTCGGATGAACGTCTCCGCGACCAGATCCTCGGCCAGCACGGCGTCCCCACTCAGGTGCAGCACGAATCTGTGCAGGTCAGCCGCGTGGCCCCGGTAGAGCTGGTCGAAGTCGATCATGCGTTCCTCTCATCCCATCTATCCCCAGGGAGGGGGAACGTTACATGCGGGGCTACAGGCGGAATGTCCAGTGACGATTGAGGAGGTAGTTCCAGATCAACACCAGTCCGATCGCCACCGCCTTGGCCACATTCGCCCGCCACGGTTCGGTCAGCCAGGCGGGCAACAGTCGCACCCCGAGGACGAGGAGGCCCGTGTTGAGCGCGAGACCGATCAGACTGACCGTGACGAACCGCGTAAGTGGGAGGGTGACGGCGCGCCCCGACGCCTCCGCGAAGGTCCAGCGACGATTCCAGTAGAAGTTGCTCGCGATCGCACAGCAGACCGAGAGGATGTTGGCGGCCACCAGCGGCGCGTCCAGGCCGACCCGAAGCAGATTGAAAACCGCGAAGTCGATCACGGCTCCGGCGGCGCCCACGAGCGCGAACTTCCCCAGCCGACGGTACTCGGACGAACTCAATCGACGTCGTCCTCGGGGGCGCCGTCGGGCCCTTCGGCGCCGCGCGGCGGCTCGACCGCCGGCGCCGGCGCGTCGGACGCGCCTCCAACCCGCCGCTCGGCCGCAATCAGAAGATGGTTCGACTCGTCCAGCCGTTGGTAGATCGGCGCGAAGTTCTCTTTCCGCCACGTCAGGAACGGCGCGAGCGAATCGACGTACCGCTTCTCGGCCACGAAGACGAAGCGAACTTCCGGGCGATCGATCCGGAGCAGGAACTCCGGCAGCGAGAAGAGGCCGGAGCTGAAGCGTTTGATGTTGGTGTCGGCTTCGTCGTCGACGATGCGCAGGCCGCTCCGCAACGCGAGCAGCGGACCGATCTGCGAATCGCCCACGCAGAGATCGCCGGGCCGCGCGCGCGCGCGGATCGCGGCCACGGCGTCGTCGATGAAGCGGAGGTGCGACGCCTCGTGCCAGAGGTACATCGTGATCGAGTTGGGCGGCGAGCCGAAGTGGTGCTCTTTCCGCCAGAAGAGAGCCTTGGTCATTGCGTCGAACGGTCCTCCGAGAACGCTCGACTCCCAGGTCTTTCGTGACGCTCCGCCCTCGCGCAGAAATGCCGTTTCGTTGGGTCGCAGCGCCCACGCTCCAACGCACGCCACCGCCGTCAGGGCCAACACGACGACGCCTCGACTCCGGTTTCGACTCTCCCGCATGCGTTGAACTGCGACGAAGCAGGCGGCGGCGCCTAATCCGAGGAGCACGGCGGTCAACGCGTGCAGAAGCATCAAGTAGTACGCGTAGAGTTCGCGCAGGGACAGCAACGCCGCGAGTTCGAGAGCCGTGAGGATGAGCGCGGCTCCGAGCCCGACGGACAGACGGTGATCCACGCTCGACTCACGGCGCTCATCGCGATCGGAGCGTTCGCTCTCTGACGCCGACCGTTCTCGACGCGCCGCGCGAGTCGCCGCGCGAGTCGTCTTGCGAGCTGTCGCGCCGGTCGCCCCGCTTGTCGCCAGGAGCGCCAGCCAGCCGCCGACCGCCAGCGGAACAGAGGCCACGCCGAGCGGGTGGTAGGCGAGGCTGCGGGTCCAGGTCCGCTCGGAGCGAGTCGGGCTCGCCTTTTTCATCCCGTGATAGCGATACACGCCGTCCAGATAGGCGCTCGGCGCAGGCGCCGCCACGACCGCCTGCACGCCGACGAAAACTGCGAGGAAGACGACGATCGACGGGAGCGCGCGACGCCGCTGACGCCAGGCGTGCAGCGCGAAGATCCCGAACGCCACGGGCAGCACGTAGAACGCCACCAGCCCCGCGGCCGCGAAAAGCGCGGCGCCGATCTTCGGTCGACTCGCCGTGAAGGCCCAAGCGCCGCCCGAGAGGAAGGCGAGCGAGAGGTTGGTCCCGGTGATGTGACTGCTCGCGCGCAGGACGTCCATGGAGAAGAGGAAAGCGAAGAGCGCGATCAGGCCGGCCCAGGGGCCGCCCAGTCGACGCACCGCGCGCCAGAGGCAGATGCCGGCGGCGAGACATCCCAGTGAGGCGGAGAGCCGGACCCCCACGACGTCGAACCCGGAGATCGAGAGGGTCGGGACCAACGCGAAGAGGTGCAACGGGGGGTGGGCGAAGAAGAAGTCACGATACGGCCAGGCGCCCTCGCTCACCCGTTGGGCGAGATAGGCGTAGATCCAGTCATCGGTCGCCGTCGGGTGGAAGCTGTAGGTCTTGAGGAAGAGGAAGCCGCCGAGCAGGAATGCGGCGATCACGCCTTCCACCACGCGCGCGAGAAGAGACCTGTTCATGGCGGCGCAGTGTGGCCGCGCGCGCCTACAATGGCAACTCCGCGGGCGCCCGACGCCGCGCGGCGCAATCTCGATGACAGATGGAGGCTCCGTGTCCGCACTGACCGACCGCCCGCGCACGCTCCGCGAACTCCAGGCCTCGGGCTACCAGCCGCGCACCGTCAAGGAAGAGCTGCGCCACAACTTGATCCGACATCTACGCGAAGGGCGTCCGTGGCTGACCGGGATCGTCGGCTACGACGAAACAGTCTTGCCGCAACTGGAGCACGCCATCCTCTCGCAGCACGACTTCATCTTGCTCGGACTGCGCGGGCAGGCGAAGACGCGTATCGTCCGCCAACTCGTGAATCTCCTCGATCCGTGGATCCCGATAGTGGCGGGTTCTCCGCTGCGCGACGATCCGACCGCCCCCTACGGCGCCTACGCGCGGCGGATGGTCCGCGAGAAGGGCGGAGATCTGGAGATCGCCTGGCTGGCGGCGCAGGATCGCTACCACGAGAAGTTGGCCACGCCCGACGCGACGATCGCCGACATGATCGGCGATATCGATCCGATCAAGGCCGCGCGCGATCGCCTCGATCTCTCCGATGAAGAGGTGATCCACTACGGCATCATCCCGCGTTCGAATCGTGGGATCTTCGCCCTCAACGAGCTGCCCGACCTGCAGCCGCGCATCCAGGTCGGCTTGCTCAATATCATGGAAGAGAACGACATCCAGATCCGCGGATTCCCCCTGCGGATCCCGCTCGATCTGCTGCTGGCCTTCACCGCGAACCCCGAGGACTACACGAATCGGGGCAACATCATCACGCCGCTGAAGGACCGCATCGACAGTCAGATCGTCACGCACTATCCGAAGTCGATCGACGACGCGATCACCATCACGCTGCAGGAGTCGTGGGGCGAGCGCGGTGAGCCGATCGTCATGCCGCGTTTCCTGGATGAGATCATCGAGGAGGTCGCCTTCGTTGCGCGCACCAGTGAATCGGTCGATCAGTCGTCGGGCGTGAGCCAGCGACTGCCGATTCGAGCGCGCGAGTTGCTCCTCTCGGCGGTCGAGCGCCGCGCCTTCCTCGACTCAGGGGAACCGCGCGTTCCGCGTCTGGCCGATCTCGCGGCCATGGCGCCGGCGGTGACCGGTCGCATCGAGCTGGTCTACGAAGGGGAGCAGGAGGGACCGGTTCTGGTCGCCCACAAGCTGATCGGCAAGGCGATGCTCAAGGTGTTCGGCCGTTACTTCCCCCCGATCTACGAACCGAAGAGACCGCGCCGCGAGCGACCCGCGCGTCGGCGAGAAGAAGGCGACGAGCCGCGAGGGAGGCGCGCGCCGTCGGAGCAGGACGAGTCGGCGACCCAGCCGTCGGCTTACCGGGAGATCCTCTCGTTCTTCTCCACCGGCAGCTTCGTCGAACTGCGCGATTCGATGTCGGCCGCGGACTACCGGAAGGTGCTCGACGCGGTGCCGGGGCTCGGAGCGCTCGTCGAGCAGCAGCTCGGGCAGCAGCCGCCGGCCGTGCGGGCGTTGGCCATGGAGTGGGTCTTGGAGTCGCTTCATCAGGCCAGCCTCGTTTCGCGACAGAGCCTCGACGGAGGGATCCGGTTCTCGGACATGTTGGCCGACATGTTCGGTCGCGGCGGAGCGAACGCCTGAAGCACGCCTGAAGCACGCCTGGCGAATCGTCAGCTCGCGATCCGCTCGCGATCCGAACCGCCATCCCGAGCGAGGTCGCCTTCGCCCCCGCGCAACGAGCGTGCGCGCGAAGTCCATCCTCGATGGGCCTCGCGGGTGACGAGGAAGAGCGCGATCGAGAGCGGCGCGGCGATCAGTCCGAACGATTGGGTCGCGCCCACGAGCAGGAGACCGATCGCGGCGAGCGCGGCGAAGGTCTGGCCGTAGGCGAGATTTGCGTAGTGCCCGCGCCAGATCTCTCCGATCGAGCGACCGTGATCGAGCGCGACGACACCGGAGACGAGCCCAGTGTTCACCAACCAGAAGCAGCCGATCGCGATCGTGATGGGGAGCGGATCCGACGCGATCGCCGGAGTGGCGGCGCTCAGGCTGGACCCTCCGAGCGCGTGCAGCGCGAACCAGCCCGCGGTGACGGCGAGCACCGACTGTCCGGCGTTGAACGAAGAGCGCAGCATCGAGCGCTGTCGCAACCCTCGATCCGACGCGAGCACCGAGAGGGCCGTGACCGCGGTGAGCAGCTCCAGCGGCAGGAGCGCGATGGTCGCGATGTTGACCGCGCTCGCCATGCTGACCATCCCCTCGCCGCGGGCGTTGTCGAGCCAGAAGAGCTCGGCGACGAACGCCATCCCGATCCAGAAGACGAGCTCGGAGAAGCCGATCGGCGCGCCCCGTCCCAGCGCCGTCAACCAGGCGCCGGCGAGCGTCACTCCGGCCAAGGCGATCACGCCCAGCGCATACGGGCGGACGTGTCTCCCAAGTGTCGAGGTCTTCTGTCGCATGGAGTAGCTCACCACCCCGCGCGCGGTCGGTAGACGGAAAAGTGCGGGAGGATCGCCGTGACCGTGCGGGTCGCAGGGTCGTAGACGCCGTTCATGTCGACCCACACGCCGGCGGAAGGGTCCCACCAGTCGATCGTCGCGGCGGGGCTATCCCAGACCGTTCCCCCGAGATCGATCGAGAGTGTCACCTCGGCGCTGAAAGCGAGCCCATGGGGACCTAACCTGACTTGGCCATTCGGTTGTTTCGGGTTCGTGACGGTGATCGGTTGCTCGCCGGGAAACGCGCCTTCCGCGAACGACACCTTGTACCTGCCGTTCGCGACCTCGCCGCCGCTCCCGCCCTTCATCAGTTTCTTCACCGATTTGGCTTCGCGCTGGTCGGGAGCGACGTCGCTCGACGCGCTCTGCTCTTCTCGCGCCGCCGCCCGGTCGCCGATCTCTCCGGCCACCGGCGAGAACACGCCGTCGCGATCGGACGACCCGCAACCCACGGCCCCGGCGGCCCAGAGGGCGACGACCGCTGCGAGGGTCAGGGAGGTCGTGGAGGCGAGAACTGGCTGCTTCATATGGGCTCCCGGGTTGGTGTCACCGCGTTGAGGACAACTCTCGTTCCACCGCCGTAAGTCACGCAGCACGCGCGATCCGGAGGCGCCCGCGATCGCGCGGGTGGGTGAGATGACCCGAGGCCGCGGCGCGAACTCCCGGTGCACCCCGGCCGAAGCGGGGGCATCTCTTTGCGCCGGAGGTAGTTGGGTGAACGGTCGAAATCCAACCCGAAAGGGGAGAGGCGGCGCTAACCTCGTCCGGCCGGATCCACTTCGACCCAAGACGGAGGCGCCTCATGCCGCCGGTCACCAAAGCTTCTCTCCTCGCGCGTGCTCTATTCCCGCTCCTCACCGCCTGCGTCGCGACCTCCGCCGATGTCGCCGCCGCGGGAAGCGCGATCGCCTTCATCGAGAACCGTGGGCAACTTCCCGCGGAAGTTCTCTACTACGCGCCCGGCTCGCCGGTCAGCGCGTACCTCACACGCGAAGGGCTCGTCCTCGACCTGAATGCGATCGAGAGCGGCGGTGACAGTGACAAGGAGACCGGCGTACGTCATCGCGCCGGACATGTGGTTCGCCTTCGCTTCGAGGGCGCCGACGCGCGAGCCTCCTTCGAGGCCCGCGGTTCGTCCGGTGCGCGCTTCAACTACTTCCAAGGCGACCGCGCGCAGGGACACCGAGCGAACGTGCCTTCGTCCGACGCGGTGATCGCTCGCGATCTCTGGCCGGGCATCGACGTGGCGTTTCGAATCGACGCCGACGGGATCGCCTACGAACTGATCCCGAAGAGCTGCGGGCGCGACGGCCTGGCCCGCGCCCGCTTCGTCTGGGAAGGCGTCGACGAGGTGGGTACCGAGATCGATGGCGCGCGCATCCTCACGACATCGGCCGGCTCACTGAGCGACCGAACTCCCACCACGGGGCGCGCCGGCCGGTTGGCGCGGCTGACCGATCGCGCCGCCGCCCGTTCGCAGGACGATCCGGGTGCGCTGCTCTGGAGCACGTTCCTGGGAGGCAGCAGCGACGAGAGCGCGTGGGACGTCGCGCTCGACTCCGCCGGAAACGTCGTCGTCACGGGGCTCACGATCTCGACCTTTTTCCCAACGACTGTTGGCGCCTATGACGAAACCTACAACGGCTTCGGCGACGTCTTCGTCTCGAAGCTCGACCCGACCGGCAGCACGCTGCTCTGGTCGACCTTCCTCGGCGGAGCGGAGAACGACATCGGCTACTCCGTCGCGATCGACCAGACGCAGAACGTCGTCGTCTCAGGTCGCACCCTCTCTGGAGACTTCCCGATTGCGGGCGCGACCTACGACCCTTCCTCGAACGGGGAGGAAGACGCCTTCGTCCTCAAGCTCGCGATCGACGGCAGCGCGCTGCTCTGGAGCAGCTACCTCGGCGGGGCCGAGAGCGACCAGGTCTATGCGCTCGCGCTCGATGAGGCCGGGAGTCCCGTCGTGGTCGGGGCGACCGGCTCCGAGTTCGACCTCCCCGGCTTCCATGTCTACCGCAGTGAAGATCGCGCCGCCTGGCATCGCATCACCGATGAACTCGTGACCGGCGACGCGCGCGTCTACCGGTTCGTCGACGCGGGCGTCGAGTCGGGTCGCGCCTACGTCTACGAGATCGAGGCAGTTGACGGGTCGGGAGCGAGCGCGCGCTACGGCCCGGTCGAGATCACCGCTCTCACGCCGGAGCGGCTCTCGCTGCGCTGCGAACCGAATCCAGAGTCACGGTCGCTCGGCGAGCCAGATCGTGCGCCGGCCGCCGCGATCTCCGCGCGCTCGCGTGGCGATCTGTTCGGCCTTGAAGCCGATCTGCGCCAGTCGCTTCGTGAAGACCGGATCGGGAGAGACCGACCAGACCGCCAGCACGCCGCCGCGTTTCAGCGCATCGAACGCGGCGCGCAGTCCGGTGGTCGAGTAGAGCCAGTCGTTCTTGCTCCGGGTGACCCAGTTGGGTCCATTGTCGACGTCGAGGAGGATGCCGTCGAACGCCGCCTTCTCGCTGCGGAACAACTGTGCAACATCGGTTTCCCGCACGTCGACGCGGGGATCTTCGAGCGCGCGCCCGTTCAGCTCGGCCAAGGGACCGCGGTTCCAGGCCACGACCGCCGGCACGAGTTCGGCCACGACGACGCTCGCGTCACGGTCGAAGTCACGGTCGAGTTCGCGCAGCGCGGCGGCCAGCGTGTAGCCCAAGCCGAGTCCGCCGATCAAGAGCCTGCACGCGCTCCGACCGCGGAGCCGAGCGCAGGCCAACTCCGCGAGCGCCGCCTCGGAGCCGTGCTCCGAGCTGCCCATCAGTTCGTTGGGTCCCAGTCGGATCGCGAACTCACGCCCATGTTGGAGGAGCGAGAGCTCCAGCGCATTCCCCGGCACGACGGCGCGGTCGACGAGCTTCCAGGGGATCATCGGTGCGCTAGTTCGTGTAGCCGAGGGACCGCAGGCGTTCGAGCGTCTCCGCGTCCAGCGTGATCGGCCCGGAACGCCGCTCGAGTTCGCCCCGCCGGATCCGCTCTTCCAAGTCGGCGCGCATCCGGTCGGTCCGCCGCGCATCGTCGTCGGCGCGGTCGTCCAACTCGCCCGGGTCGTCAACCAAGTGATAGAGCCGCGGGGGTCCATCGCCCGGCAGGATCAACTTGTGCGGCCAATCGACGAGCGCCGCCTGCTCCGCGCCGTGGTAGGTCCCATGCACGAGAAGCGAACGATCCTCGAGCGCTTCCGACGTCTTTCCCTCGGTGATCAGCGGCCAGAGCGAAATCCCGTCCAGGAGGCTGGGCGCCGATAGTTTCGCCTCCGCCTTCGGCGTCGCTCCTTGCGCCCGCACCCCCTCCAGCACCGTCGGGAGGATGTCGACGAGCGAGACCCGCGTGTCGTATCGCCCCGCGCGCACCGAGGGCGCCCAGATCATCAGCGGAACACGCAAGATCTCTTGATGAAGCGAGTGGCCGTGCTCGAAGCCGCCGTGCTCGAACATCTCTTCGCCATGGTCCGATGTCACGATCACGATCGCGTCCTGCATCCGACCGGAATTCTCGAGCAGGTCCAACAGGCGCGTGATCTGCATGTCGACGAAACAGACCTCCTCGTCGTACGCCGCCGAGACGAACTCGCGCCGCGCCGCGCTGGCCAATCCCTCCTCGCGCACCCGGTCGACCCCTCTGACCGGAAGCCTGCCGGCAAGTCCGCCGGTGAACCGGCCGCGCGTCGCCTTGGGAGGGTCGTAGTCCATATGCGGATCCATCATGTGCAAGAAGACAAATGTCGCTTCGTTCGGGTGGCGTTCCAACCAAGTCCAAGCCAGCCTCACCCCGGTATCGGCGCGGCGGATGCGTCGGTTGCTCGCCTCCCCGTAGCTGTAGGTGTGGAATCCGCGGCCGGCTCCGAACTCCTTACTCAGGAACGGATTGGTCACGAACCCGGCCGTGCGGAAACCGAGAGCCGCCATTCGCTCGGCGAGTGTCGGCAGCGCATCGCCGAGGGGCGTCCATTCGATGACCCCCGTCGCGTCGATCTTCCTGGCGCCGAATCCATGGCGCGGGGGAATGCACCCGGTCAAGATCGATCCCACGCTCGGCGCCGTCCAACCTGAAGGAGCGAAGGCATGGTCGAAGATCGCCGCGCGTTCCGACCAACGATCGAGCCCCGGTGAGGTCGGCCGTGTGTGTCCGTAACAACCGAGGCGATCGGCCCGCAGAGTATCGACCACGATCAAGAGAACGACGGGCTGCGGCGCCTGGGCACGCGCCGTCAGCGAGATGAGGAGTGCTGCCAACGTCAACGCGATCCCGATGCGCGCACGAGTCTTGTGCATGGCGCGGACGGTACCAGATCTCTACTCGCCCAACGCCCGTTCCTCGGCGCGAATCCGCACCGCCAGCGCCCAGAAATTGAGGGCGGAGATCCCGAGGGCGGTGCGCCACGCGCCGAAGAGCAGCGCCGCGCACATCAACTCGACCACCACGGCGACGTAGTTCGGGTGTCGCAGGAATCGGTAGGGGCCGCTCCGAACCAGCGCCTCCCCCGGCAGGACCCAGATGCGCGTGCTCCAGCGATCACCGAGCGTCCGCACGGCCCAGTACCGCAGCCCTTGCGCACCGAGCCAGAGGGCGAGCCAGAGCGGCCAGAGTCCGGACGGCCGCGCTCCAAGCCCGATCACTTCCGCCACGAGAGCGACCGGAAACAACGCGTGGACGGCGACCAAGAGCGAATAGTGGCGCGCGCCGAACTCGCGGGCGCCTCTGGCGCGGAGCCGGCCGGAGTTGCGCGCCGAGAGCGCGAGTTCCGCGCCCCGTTGGATCAAGAGCACCGCGACGAACAGCCCGAGCGTCCACAACGGTCGACCGCTCAATCGGCCATCCCTCGCATGAGCAGGTACTCAGACGCAAACCCCGGTCCCAGCGCCGCCAAGACCGCGCTCTCGCCGACGCCGATGTCCCCCGCGTCCAAGAACCGCTCGAGCACGAAGAGGCACGACGGCGACGACATGTTGCCGAACTCCCGCAGCGTCTCGCGCGCGTGATGCAGAGCCGCGGCGGGCAGATCGAGCGCATCTTGGAACGCCCGCAGCACCTTGACCCCGCCGGGGTGCACGACAAAGTGGTCGAGCGTTGCGGGCGTCAGCCCCTGTGTCTCCAAGAACTGTGTCAGGTTCGCGAGCGCCTCTCGCTGGACCAACTCGGGGATCTCGCGCGAGAACACGACATGCAATCCGTCACCATCCACGGTCCAGCCCATCACATCGACCGAGTTCTCCCACAGCGTGCTCCGTGACGCGAGCAGCTCCAGTAGACGTCGGCCGCCCCGGCCGGCGTCCCCCTCGAGCACCGTCACCGCTTCTCCCACCACGATTGCCGCTGCGGCGCCATCCCCGAAGAGCGACGTGGCAACCAGATTCCGCGCCGACAGATCATTGCGCTGAAACGTCAAACTGCACAGTTCCACCGCCACCAACAGCACCCGCGCCGCTGGATCGGCCCGCGCAAAGTCCATCGCGTGCGAGAGCCCGACCGCGCCTCCGGCGCACCCCAACCCCCAGAGCGGCGTCCGGCGACAGTCGCTCCTGAGCCCGAGCGCGTTCGCGATCCTCACGTCGAGGCTCGGCGTCGCGAGCCCGGTCGATGAGACGAAGACGATGTGATCGACGTCGGTGGGGGAGAGACCGGCCCGCGCGAGCGCGCCTTGCGCCGCTTCACCGCCCAGGCGGATCGCCTCTCCGATGTAGAGATCGTTCTTCTCGCCGAACGAATGATCCGTCTCGAACCACTCCAGCGGAACGCAGAGCCGGCGCTGCTCGATCTGCGCGTTGCGGAAGATCTGCAGCTTCGTCGGATCGTCCCGCAGCGCTTCCGCGAACAGACGACCGGCCCACGCCTCGACTTCCGTCTGCGGCAAGAGATGCGGCGGCGTGGCCGTCGCCAAGGAGATGAGTCGTGGATATCGCGTCATAGCAAGTCGATCGACTAAGATTCGCCCTCCCATGCCCACGATACCCGAGTGTGTCATCCGTCCCCTCGTTCCAAGTGAGCGCTCGGTCCGCCAGGAGGTCCTGCGCTCCCTCCGCCGACTCTCGTTGCTGGTCCTCGGATCCGCTAGCGCATTGCTCGCGCAGTCGTGCGGAGACGACGAGAAGAAGCCCGATCCGTTCGGAATCGAAGGGCGGTACACGATGCGAACCGCCGCGGGACAGAAGCTGCCGGCGCTGATCCATGAAGAGACCCTTTCTGGCCCGAGCGGCCCGGTCCATGTGCAGATCGACGCGAACGGAGGCGTGCTCACCCTGGATGACGGCGGCTACACGCATCAGGTCGATCTCGGCGTCTACGCGGACGGCCAGCCTCAGCCGGGAGACTGGAACGATCGCGGCGTCTACGAGGCGATCGGCGACAGCGTCGCGTTCGTCTCGGATCTCTTCGAGACCATCGACTTCAGCGGGAGGCTGGACGGCGCCGACCTGGTGATCACCGCGATCGTGGTCGGGGACGACGCGGCCGAGCCGGTCAGCTTCCGCTACACGAGATAACCGCGTCGGGCGGGAACGCCCCGAGAACCAGGCCCAGCTCATGGCCGACATCCGGGAGTTGACGGTTCACCACAGGTAGCGAATCGGCCCGAGAAGAGGCAGACTCACCTCGATGCACTACCGCTACGAAAAGTTCGACGACTCGATCCGCGAGCTGCTGAAGCGCTACGACGACCTCCGGAAGCTCTTCCAGGAGCTGCTCATGCGCACCAACGGCGATGTCGAGGAGGCGATCCGCTTCCTCCGCGCGCTGCAAGAGCAGGGGTATCTCCCGGGCGATTGGGATCTCGACGAGTTCCTCGCCAAGCTGGAGAACGACGAGATCATCCAGCGCACGCCGCAGGGCCGCGTCCTCACCGCCAAAGGGGAGAAGGGCCTCCGCGCCTCGAGCCTCGAATCGATCTTCGAGGGCCTTCGCGTGGGCGGAATCGGCGGTCACCCGACGCCACATGAAGGACAGGGGGGAAGAGAGCTCCTCCCCGAGCGCCGCCCGTACGAATTCGGCGACGACTTCGGCGCGATCGACTTCCGCGACAGTCTGCTCAACACCGCGCGCCGCACACACGGCGAAGAGCTCATTCCGCTCGAGCAAGACCTCAGCGTCGCCGAGACCGAAGCGCAGACCTCCTGCGCCACGGTGATCCTGATCGACGTCTCGCACAGCATGGTCTTGTATGGAGAGGATCGCATCACGCCCGCCAAGAAAGTGGCGATGGCCCTCTCCGAGTTGATCCTGACGCGTTATCAGAAGGACGCGCTGGACATCGTCCTCTTCGGCGACGAAGCGCAGCGTGTCGAGGTCAAGGACCTCCCCTACATCGGCGCCGGCCCCTTCCACACCAACACGCAGGAAGGCCTCCGCTTCGCACGCCGCGTCCTCGAACGCCGCCACCAGTCCAACAAACAGATCTTCCTCATCACCGACGGCAAACCCACCGTGATTCGCCTGGCCGACGGACAGCTCTACCGCAACGTCGGCGGCCTCGACCCCGTCATCGTCGCCCGCACCCTCGACGAAGCCGTCATGTGCCGCCGCCGCCGCATCCCCATCACAACCTTCATGGTCGCCGACGACCCGTACCTCAAGTCGTTCGTCACCCAACTCACCGAGAAGAACCGAGGCCGCGCCTACTTCTCCTCACCGGACGACCTCGGCAGCTACCTCATGGTCGACTTCCTCAGAAACCGAAAGAAGCGCGTCCGCTGATCCGCCGCCGCCTCATCGTGCTGGCCCTCTCGACGCTGCTGTCCCTCGTAGCAGCCGAACTCCTCATCCGCGCCTTCGACCCCCTCGGCATCTCGTACTACACAGAGATCTCCCGGCACATGGCGTGGACCGAGCCCGATTCGACGAAGCTGTGGCGATATCCGGCGAACGCGAGCGGTGTGTTCCAGGGAGTCGAGATCCGCACCAACGAGCTGGGGCTGCGGGAGCGTCCGCTCGATGAACTACTCCGACCTCCGCCCGAGCCACGCGTCGACCCGTCGCTGGCCGCTCTGGCCGCTCTGGCCGACTCCGCCGCGACACCCTCTCGCCGCATCCTCTGGATCGGCGACTCCGTCGTCTTCGGCTGGGGCGTCGACGTCGAATCCACCTTCGTCCGCCGCCTCGAACGCTTCCTCCCCAACACCCGATGCATCAACGCCGGCGTGTGCGGGTATGACTCGCAGCAAGAGCTGGCGATGCTGGAGGAACTCCTAGGCACGCCCTCGCTCGAGAGACATCCCCCGGACCTCGTCTGCCTCGTCTATATCGGCAACGACATGAACCGGTCCGTTCCGCTCGAGCGCGTTGTGCTCCTTCTGCGCCAGAGCCGGCTCTATCAACTTGTGAGGTATGTTGCTCGGTTTTCGCGCGGGGATCCGGGGCAACGACGCACGCTCAACACCACAGCGCCTGGGTGGCAGTCTTCGATTCAGTCGGTCCATGCGATGGCGCAGCATTGTCACTCGCACACTATCCCGTTCGTCGTCTTCCTTTACGGGATGGACGACTCGGCGGTGCGGAGGGCGCTCTGGACCGACCTTTCCAGCCTCGCCCCCGAATCCAACTTCACGCTCGTCGATGTACTTCCCTGGTTCGCGCAACGAGACCTGCGCGACCTCACAAACTCCATCGCGGATGGACACGCGAACGATCGCGGGCACCTGATACTCGCGGCAGGAATGGCCGAGCGCATCCGAACGATTCGGCTGGCCGACACGGCGCCCCACTAGCCGAGGCCCCGCATCCCGAGGGGCGCGCACCGAGCCTTCCAGACAACTCTCGACGCCAACCGTGGTCGCCTGCCACACTTCGCCGCGCCGCTCGCGACTGACCGCGAGGAACGAGATGAGCACTCCGAACACAGGCCCGAGGAAGATCCGGCCGACCCATCCAGGCGAGATGCTTCGGGAGGATTTCCTGCCGGACTACGGGCTCTCGGTCACCGGTCTCGCCGGGCCGTTGGGCGTTTCGCGGCAGACCATGAACGAGTTGAGCGGCGAGCGCGATGCGCCGGCCGGCCGCGAACTCGTTTCAAAACGAGTTCGGTGACAACGGGACTGCTGGGTATCCTTGGCCATCGGAGTGCGGCGAGGTATCCGCGCCAGCAAATCCGCGAACCGCTGGCGCTCCGGAAACCGAGGTAATCCACTCTGTGAATCCGCGAGATCCCGTCCTCGGCGCAAAAGCAGGCATCGGGGAATCCCAAGATGGACGCGTCATCGCTGCACTCGAGCAGAATCTGTGGTCGCTGTGGTCGCTGTGGTCGCTGTGGTCGAAGTTCGGCAAAGGGGACGGGTGCGTTCTCCATGAGGAGGACGACGCGACGTGGTTCGAGACTCCGATTGCGACCCTTCCCTACAACGCGGTGATTCGCTTCGTCGCGGAGCACGAGCACGAGCACGAGCACGAGCACGATGCCGACCGGCGCGAAGGCCACACGCTCGGAGTGCTGCATTCCACGCCGGCGGCGAAGAGTCTCTACGAGAAGATCGGATTCCGCCCGGTGGCGCCCTTCCGAGTGTTCGCGCCCCCGCGGCTGTTTCACATGTGACGAGGTGGCGAACCGAACCCCACCCTTTATCGCGGTGCACGCCCCGGTCGACCGCCAACTCGTTTTGAAACGAGTTCGATGACGTGACGCCCGAGACGCGGACCAATTTCTTCGTCCTGACCGGCGCCTCCGGTTCGGGGAAGTCGTCGATCATTGCGGCGCTGGGGGCGCGCGGCTACTTGTGCGTCGAGGAGATCGGTCGTCAGGTGGTCAGAGATGAGGTCGCGGCAGGCTCGGACGCGACGCCGTGGCAGAACCGTGAGAAGTTCATGGGGCGGGTGCTGGCGCGATCCGTGGAAGCGTTCGGAGCGATCACGGAGCGGGCCTCGCCGGTGTTCTTCGATCGGAGCATCCCGGAGTGCATCGGGAGCGCGTTGGTCGCGGGCGTCGCTCCGGCCGAGCATCGCCTGCGCGCGACGCGCGAGTATCGCTACAACCGCACGGTCTTCGTGACGTCCCCGTGGCCGGAGATCTACGAAGTCGACGCGGAGCGGCGTCACTCGTTCCAAGAAGGCGTGGAGTACCACCGGGCGGAGTTGATGGCATACCGAGCGTGCGGGTATGAGCTGCTGGCAGTGCCGAGGGCGCCGGTGGAGGCGCGGGTGGAGTTCATCCTCGAGCGGGTGCGAGCGGGCGCCAGCGGGACGAGCGGAGTGGGGCTTCTCCCATGAGCTGGAGCAGGGCTCTGCCTCCGCTGGACCTGCGCACACCGGGACGTCAACGTTTGACCGCCGACTGGAAGTAGAAATCGAGCATGGCGGTCAATGGCGCGGGGCTTCCTCGTAGCCGACTTCGCAGCGCCGCTCCTTCCCAGCAATCCACGAGGAGACTGGCCATGCGCTGCGGGTTCGAATCAGCCGGTACTTCGCCGTTGGACTTGGCTTCCTCCAGACAGACAGCCAGTCGTTTCGCGATGGCGGCGAAGCACTTCTCGATCCGGAGGCGGAACGTTTCGCTCACGCCGGAGAGCTCTTGGCCGAGGCCGCCCAAGAGACAGCCCAGGTAGCCCTCCTGGCGGTAACTCTTCTGCGTCATTTCGAAGAAGCGGCGCACCCGCTCCAGCGGGGGGCGCGTCGTGTCGCCGAGACAGGCATCGAGTCCCGCGTGCACGAGTCGCATGTACTGGTCGACGACCTGGAGCGCGAAGTCCTCCTTGTCCTTGAAGTGGTGATAGAAGGACCCCTTCGGCGCCCCGGTCGCGTCCAGCAGGGCCTGGATGCCCAGGTCGTGGTAACCGTGCTTCAAGAGCAGGGCTTGACCCGCGTCGAGCAAGTTCTGCTTCGTCGAATGAGTCAACGCGAGCGTCTCGGCTCGCCGCGCGCGCCTGTCGCCGCCTCAGGCGCCGACTTTCTCCCGCATGTGGTCGATGACAACGCTGTGCTCCCGTTGCGGGCTGAACATGATGATCTCGGCGTCGGCGTCGACTCGGACGTTGTGTCCGGGCGGCCAGTAGAAGAGATCGTTGGGGTGGGCTGTCTCCTCTGCGCCTCTGGCGTCGGTCGTGGTGATCTGACCCCGTAGCACATAGCCCCAGTGCGGACACTGGCACAGATTACCCTCGAGACCCTGGAAGAGAGGCGTGGTATCGACGCCGGCGGCGAGCGTGAAGTACTCGCCGCTGATTCTCCCGAACCCCGTCGCGTCGCCGAAGTCCATGCGCTGGCGGATAACCGCGCCGGGGATCTCCATCCGGACGTCCACGTCCTCTTTCGCTACTCGCATCTTCCACCTCCGTCGTGAGTTCGTTTCCTGCCGACTAGACCGATCGGTCTAGCTGCGAAGCATACTCCGTGGATGGAGCCGGTCAAGGGGGTGATTGCCGTCGGGCGGTGGGCGCCCCGCGACGCGCGTCGGGTGTCGGGCGTCGGGCGTCGGGCGCGCGGCGTGGCCCCTGTCGTCGCGCGCGACTAGACTGAGCCTCGGCCCGAAATCTAGCGTTGGCGGTGGATGGCGGAGGCGTCGCCGGGATGGCCTCCGGCGCCGGCGCCGCGCGGCTTGGGTCCTGACCGACGCGACCAACACCCCCGCGA
>CAZVYN010000053.1:0-30105 GCA_964631125.1 uncultured bacterium
CCGAGATGTTCGTAGGTGCCGCCAACGACCACGGGGCCGTGGCCGCCGCCTTCCTGGGTACCCTGTCCTCTTGGCAGCGGGAGCTTCAGCACCTCGTCGTAGTTGAACTCCTCCTCGAAGTACTCGCAGTTGGCGAAGAAGTCGAAGAGCTTGTAGGCCGTCTTGGATGGGTTCTGCACGCCGTCCTTGAGGCTGTCGTCGAAGAGCTGTTCCAGGAAGTCGTGCTTGCGGGTGCCGCGGCCCTTGATCTGGATGAAGTCGGTCGGCGAGAAGATCGGGCGGAACAGGCCGAGGTTGAGGAGGTCCGTGCAGTCGTAGCCGGTGGTCATCATCCCAACGGTCACGCAGACCCGCGCCTTGCTGGTCTTGTAGGCCGGGATGAAGTTGCCCGAGCCGAGCAGGTTGTTGTTGCTGAAGTTGATGGTGAACTGCTGGGCGTCGGGAATCTGACTGGTCACCTGCACGGCGAAGTCCGACTGGTACTTGCCCGGGTACATGCGGTCGGCCATCTGGTTGAGGATCTGCGCGAGCTTGGCCGCGTGGTTCTGGCTGACGGCGAAGATGATCGACTTGCCGATCTCGCCGCTGACGGGATCGCGCAGGGCGTTTTCGAGGAACGTCTTGCAGAACAGCTGATTCGTGGCGTCGGCGAAGAAGCGTTTCTCGAACTCGCGCTGCTTGAAGATCTGCTGCTGGTCCTCGCCGGTGTCGTCCGTGAACGAGACGACGAAGCCCTGCTCGGAGAGCAACTGGGTCGTGATGCCGGTGCGGGCATCGACCACCGTGGGGCTGATCAGGTAGCCCTCTTTCACGCCGTCGAGCAGGGAGTAGCGGAAGGTCGGCTGGCTGTTCTCGCACCCAAACGTGCGGTAGGTGTCGAGCAGCAAGCGACGCTCGGCCTCGCGCGGGTCGCGTGTTCCCGGCTGCGAGCTGTCGAAGCGCCGCAGGTAGTCGCGGGGCGTCGCGGTCAGGCCGAGTTTGTAGCCGATGAAGAAGTCAAAGACGGCGCGCGCATTGCCGCCGATGGAACGGTGCGCTTCGTCGGAGATGACGAGATCGAAGTCGGTCGGCGAGAAGAGCCGCTGGTACTTGTTGTTGGAGAGCAGGGATTGCACCGTGGTGACGACGATCTCTGCACGACGCCAGTCGTCGCGGTTCTCCTTGTAGATGACCGTCTGGAAGTCGGCAGACAGCAGCGCGGCGAATGCCTTCTTGGCCTGGTCTTCGAGCTCCAAGCGGTCCACCAGGAACAGCACCCGCCTTACGTTGCCGGAGCGCAGGAAGAGCTTGATGACAGCGGCGGCGATCAGGGTCTTGCCGGTGCCGGTGGCCATCTCGAACAGGAAGCGGTCCTTGCCATCCCCGACCGCGGCCTGCAAGCGATGAATCGCCTTGAGCTGATAGGGCCGGAGAAAGCGGAGCTTATTGGCCTGGATGTAGCCAGGCCGCTCCGCCTCGTTCCTCCACCCGGCCTCCAACTGGTAGCTCGGGCGCTGCGTGAGAGCGATGTAGTCCTCGCCCACTTGCTCCGCGATCAGACGCTGTGGATCGGGGGTGACCTTCTGGTAGCCGATGACGGAGTCGGGCATCGGGAACGACGTGATGACGTAGGGGTTGCCGCGTTCGAGATCCCAGAAGTAGTGCAGGTTGCCGTTGGAGAGGATGATGAAGCGGCAGTTCTGCGAGCGCGCGTACTTCCGGGCTTGTTCCTTGGCGACCAGCGGATTCTTGTCCTCGGCTTTGGCCTCGAGAACGATGAGCGGGAAGCCCTTGGTGTCGAGCAAGAGAAAGTCGACGAAGCCCTTGCTGGCCTTCTCGAAGTTGTCGCCGAGTGCGTCGAGGTCGGCGGACTTGATCGTGACGCTGGGTTCGAGACGGATGTTGGCGGGACTGTCGCCTTGGGGAAAGAAGCGCCAGCCGGCTGCTTCGAGCAGCTTGTTGATCTTGATTCGGGCTGTGGCTTCCTTCGCGGGCACTCAGGCTCCTCCTTCAGCGGTGATGGTGGTCAAGCGGCATAACGTTAGCGCTAACCGGCTGGCCGTAGGCCAGTCCGGTTGAGCGAAGGGTTAGGAATCACTTTACGCCAGCAATTTAACTGTTCTTCATTGCGGCTATGGCAATGGCTTCGGCATGCACTTCCGCGCAGTCAAAGGTCTCAAAACCGGGACTGTGACCCTTCTTGAATACTAAAGCCAAGTCCGTACCTGCCAACATGATCGACTCACAGCCATATTCGCTGACCAATGTCTTTCCAGTTCGTGTGAACACTTCTCGATGTTCTTGGGTTGCAATTCCGCCGGCGGCCATTGAGACGTAGGCGTCATGAACTTCGATTAGGTTGCCAGCAGGTGGAATGACTTCCACACCTTCGAGTACGCCATAGAACTGCGTTTCCATCACCACCCGTGTTCCAAGCAGTCCGACTTTCTTGAGGCCACGCTGCTTTATCTTGGTCCTTACTATGTCGAGCAGGTCAATCACAGGAACCGGTGAAAGTGCTTTGAAAGTGTCGATACAGAAGTGGCCTGCGACCGAAGTGACGGCAACTTGCTCAATTCCTGCGCGCTGCAATCTTTCGGTCAACCGCCGGTAGATATCGACCTGAGCATCTACATTCCCCTCGGCCTGATTTCGAAGTAGCGTTGGGGTATCTGCATGCGCCATGGTCAGGGTGAGATCTTGGCCTTCTCGTGCCAGCGCTGAGATAAGGTACCGATAGTAGTAGTCGGTTGCGGCAGGGCCGATGCCGACAATCAATCCGATGTGCATATCGCCTCTTTTACTAGAAACTGCTAAGCAGCGCGGGCCTTTAATGTCAGCGCGCTGCACTTTGGTCGTATTGTCCGTCGGAATAGTGTCAGCACCGTATTTGGTGATGCATAACGTTCGAGCTAAGCGGGCGACGACGGCAGGACGCGAGGCCCGGGCTGGTGAAAATGTACCGCGTACCACCAGACAGGGCCTGGTGGCCTGCCGTTGGCGCTCCGCTTGAGCGAGGGGTTAGGCCTCACTGGGTGCCACGACTTCGACTTTGATTCGGTCAGGGTCTTCACAGTAGAGAGCGTAGTAGCCAGGGCCACTGGCACAAGGGTACTCGTCGTCGTAGAGAGCGGTGTAGCCGGCCTGTTTGACCCAGGCTGCGATCTCGTCAACGTGCGGGCGAGAGTTCCCGTGGAACGCAATGTGGTTCAGGCCGACTCGCTTGCGGTGGTAGCCGGAAGACAAGTGCTCCTGGGGGGCCTGCAAGAAGCAGAGGTACGTTCCGGCTTCTTCTTTGACGTAGTTCATGCCACCGGACCAGCGGCCGGCCTCGTACCCGAGGTGCTTCATGAATGGCGTCCAGAAGGCAACGGAGCGCTCCAAGTCGCTGACGTAGATCTCTATGCGGTGAAGCATTTTTGAACCTGGTTGGAGTGAGAAGAGAAGCGAGTTGTGAGGCCTAACGCCCAAGCTCAGACGACGCCGGAGACGAGCGAAGCGAGGCGTAGGCGGTCGGCTGGAGCGCCTTGTTGGGCGCCGCTGCGCGGAGAACCATGACGCTTAGACAGGCACGGCCTCCAAGATGGAAATATCCGCGCCCGTGTCCACCACTCGCACGAGCGAAAGGCCTGCGACTTTGAACAACGCCACATATCCCTGACGGGTGCGCTGGGCGCCGCCGAGGAGGGACAACATGAGGATGTCCAGCGTTTTGGACCAATGCGGCCCAGGATCGTCCGGGATGAGTTGCTCGATCAGCAGGAGCTTGGCGTGAGGTGGCGCTGCCTTGCGAATCGCGCGCAGAATCGCGATGGATTCCGGGTCAGCCCAGTCGTGAATGACCTCCATCACCAGGTAAGCATCACAGATTGGCAACGCATCCTTGAAAAAATCGCCGGATTGCAGGGTGAGGCGCTTTGAGGCCAGCCCCGCCGCCTTGGCAATAACATGCGGCTGATCGAACAGCACTCCGGTTGCGCCGGGCGTGGTTGCGAGCACCGCCTGCAGCAGGTGACCGCGACCGCCGCCGATGTCACCGATCGCGCGGAAGGGCGAGAAGTCATAGGCCGCCACAATGGCGGCCACCTGCCCGTGGGCCTTGCCCGCCATCGCTGCGTTGAACAGCGCATTTTCTTCGGGATGCTTTGCATACCAGGGCCAGAGGCCTTCGGGGATCACCGTGTCCGTCGATGGCTGGCCAGTGCGGACAGAATCCTCCAGCTTCTCCAGTATCTGCCAGTTGATCGGCAGGCCGAGCATCCGCGTCACTGCGCGTGCGGACTGCGGGTGGTCGCTGCGCAGCAGCCGCGACGCGGGTGAGTGCCGGAACCCGGTGCCGTCGCTTAAAAATACACCGTGTGCGGAAAGCAGACGCAGTGCGCGGCCCAGCGCATCGGGGTTGGCACCCACCGCTACGGCAAGCTCCGCCGCCGTTCGTGGTGTCTCCTCCAACGCGTCAGCCACGCCGAGGTTGGCGACCACGTGCAGGCATCGCGTCAAACAGTATCCGGCCGTAATTTGAAGCAAGGTGTGCAGCGGATTGGGTTCGTTCATTGACAATCTCCCGTAGTGTTATGAGGTTGCATCTTGCGACGCCCAACGCCCAACGCCCAACGCCCAACGCTCGCGATCAGCGGCGGCGACGGCGATCGACGAACGACCGGCAGATTCTACGCTCCGCGCGGCAAGCAGTCCGCTGCAGCGCGTGGTTAGAAGCACCCCACCGCTCGGGGCAAGGCGATGCGGAGTTCGGACGCGCGTCGGACACCGACGCTCCGTCTCTCCCCTGCGGCGTGACCGAGGGAGTTGCCGATTCGACTCGAGCGCACGGTCGGCCGCGTAGCCTGAGAGATACGTTTGGAGAGATGGAGCCACCATCGCGCTCGGCGGATCGAACACATGCGCCGCGAGTCCGATCGTGGGCCGCGATGTCGGTCCGAGGGTGCGCGGCGTCTCCACGGCGAAGAGAAGCTCGAGTTCGCGACGAAGTGATGGGTCTCTTCGGAGTCGCATTCCTTCTCCAACAATCAAACGATGCGGCGGCGTTCTAACTTATCGGCGTTCAGCGGCGGGGTGCGGTGCAGCCCGTCCGCTGCAACGCCTTGTTAGACCGCTCGTCTCGCATTAGCCAGGCCGTCAAGTAGCTGATTTGCGTCTGATGGCGCTCAAACATACTTGATCCATTGGCGGAGAATCTGCTCAACGGCGCGCATCTTGCTCTTCAGGTCATCAACATCCTCGAACTCAATTGTCGCCCGGTCCTTGGCCAGCCACTTGAGCAGGTTCTTGGGATCCTTGAGTTGGATTCCCCCGGCGGGTAGATCGCGGATCTTTGCACCAAGGTGCAAGATCACTCCGATCCCCTCCTTCGTGCGAAGATTGGTTGTAGCGAAGTACTCCGTGGTTCGAAAGCTAGGGGCGTTCCACTTCACACCTTCTGAAATGGAGGCATCGAGTTTAAGAATGCTTCGGCGCAAGTGCTCGATCGCGTCTTTGTGCTGGTGAACGAGAGACTTCATCAACTCGTCAACGGCCTCGGTCGTATCGTTGCGACTATTGTGATTAGCAGTTTTTGAAGGCATCGCGTTTCCTCAGAGTACAAAGGCGGTCTAACGCTCCGGTTCAGTGGCGGCGCGTAGCGCCGTCCGCTGCAACCGGTTGTTAGACGGCGTTCGTGGGCTCATTTGGTGGCCTCAGCCGAACGGGTAATGAAACTCAAGCGGTTTCCATCTGGGTCCACCACGAGCATGTCGCGGGTCTCAGGCCCGAGCGAGTTGCTCGGCGGTTCAGCAATGGGAACTCCTTGGTCGCGAAACTGCCTGTAGTACAGATCAACATCCGACACGTAGAAGTGCACCAAGCCGCCGAACTGACAGTCGCCCGCGTGCTCGGTGAGGAACAGCTCCATGTCGTCCCGCGCGATGGACGCGAAGACCGGCAGGCTCGGTTCAAACTTGTGCTTCCACTTCTCCTCGAAACCGAGCTTCCCATAGAAGCCGCGGCTCACTTCGTAGGAGCGGACTCGTAGTGCGGGAATGACTTTCTGCATGAGTGCCTTGTGTTGACCGTCTAACACTTAGTAGACAGTTCTGGGGAAATCGGGGGAGGCGGCGAGCTGGGCGGCATAGTTCGGGCCTCGGGGTTGTCGGTGCTGGTTTGACGTGCGGGGAAGTCTGGCAGAGAGAGAAGTTCGCGTCGAGCGGGGCGGGGCGGGTTTCTGGATATCTGGACCGGGCTAGCGCGGGCGGCGGGATTGCGGGCGGGGCGGCGGTTCGATGTCGCACTCGGGGGTCGAGCTGGACGAGGGCGCCGGCGCCGGCAGTTCCTCCAGTGGACTGCGGACGCCTTTCCCACCGCGATCGAGGACGTGCGTGTAGATCATCGTCGTCGCCACGTCGCGGTGGCCGAGCAGCTCCTGGATCGTGCGGATGTCGTAGCCGGACTCCAGCAGGTGGGTGGCGAAGGAGTGGCGGAAGGTGTGGCAGCTCGCATGTTTCGGGATGCGGGCGAGTTGGACGGCTTGGCGGACGGCGCGCTGTAGGACTGACTCGTGCAGATGGTGGCGGCGACGGCGGCCGGTCTCGGAGTGCAGATGGAAGCGGGTGGCGGGGAAGATCCATTGCCAGGCCCATTCGTACGCGACCCGAGGGTACTTTCGCTCCAGTGCGTCGGGGACTTCGACGCTGCCACGGCCACCGGAGATGTCTCGCGCATGTTGCGCTCGAACGGCATCGAGGTGACGACGGAGCGACGGCGTCAGGGTATCGGGCAGGAGCGAGATGCGGTCTCGTTGGCTCTTTCCGTCGCGGACGACGATCTCGCGACGGTCGAAGTCGACATCCTTGACGCGGAGTCGACAGCACTCGAGGAGACGAAGACCGGCCCCGTAGAGCAGCGAGGCCATGAGCCACTCCGTGCCGTGGAGATGGGAGAGCACCGCGGCGACCTCGGCGCGGCTGAGTACGGCGGGGACGCGCGTGGGCCGTTTCGCGCGGACGAGATCCGAGAGCCAAGGTAGGTCTCGGCCCAGGACGTGTGTGTACAGGAACACGAGCGCGCTCAAGGCTTGGTTCTGAGTCGAGGCGCTGACGTTGCGGCGTACGGCGAGGTCGGAAAGGAACGCGGAGACTTCGGCCTCTCCCAGGTCCTTCGGATGACGCCTTCCGTGGAAGAAGACGAAGCGTCGGATCCAGCCGACGTCGGCACGTTCGGTGCGTGGGCTGTAGTGGCGAGTGCGGATCTCGGCTCGAACCGCATCGAGGAGCGGGCTGGGTCGGCGTTGTTCGCTCGAGGGTGTCGGCTCGTCGCGCATACGAGGGGTCGAGCCAAGTTCGTGCCGCGAGCGAGTACGACGCCGGCAGTTCGTTCGCTACGGATCGTCGACCCGCGTTCCTCCGCGTCTCAGCGTTTCTCCACGAACGCCGCGAACCCGGCAAACGCGGCCATGTAGTCGGTCAGCAATTTGCGGATCTTCTCGTCGGTCAGCGCGCCGTTTGCGTCGAAGACTTGTCCGGCTCCGGGGACGTAGAGCTGCTTGCCGAACCAGGGATTCGTTCCGAGGGTGCGGAGCACGGGGAGCCAGGCGGCTTGCGCCATGCGGGTGCCGCCGAGTCCTGGGGTGGCGCCCATGAGGGCGACGGGCTTGCTGCCGAAGATTCGTGGGATGTCTTTCGAGGGGCGCGAGAGCCAATCGAAGACGTTCTTGAAGACGCCGGGGATAGATGAGTTGTACTCGGGCGTCACGAGAAGCAGGCCGTCGGCCGCAGCGATTCTCTCCTTCAACTGTGTCACGTAGTCGGGCACGCCGTTTGTTGTCTCGAAGTCTCCGTCGTAGAGAGGGATCTCGGCGATCGAAGCGACTTCGATCTGGAGCGTCTCGGGCGCGACCTCGACGGCGGCTCGCAACAGTGCTTGATTGAAAGAGCCGGTGCGACGGCTTCCGGCGATTCCTACGACGCGTGTCATGGGGTCCTCTCCGATTCCCGGCGAATCCGGGCGCTTCTCGAGTGAGATGTCAGTCGCGGCAGAAGGCCTCGCCGGGTTTGATGGTGAGGCAGGTGGTCTTGTCTTGGAGCCACTTCATGCCGGTGTCTTTCCCGCTGGTGGCGCGGATCGCCTCGGTCGTTCCGTCGCGCTCGAACTCGACGTGATCTCCGACGGCGTGTCCTTCATATCCGGCGCGACCGTCCAGGGATTGGATCTCCACTCGGTAGTGCTCGCCGTCTTTGGCGAGCATCAAGGACGTGCCTTCGGGGCCGGTCCAGCGACCGACCCAAGAATCCAAGGGACTAGCCGCCGGGTTGGGACTGTCGGTTGCAGCCGGTCGCCAGGACGATCAGCGCGATGTAGATCGATGTTGTGAACTTCAAGGAGCCTCCTGTTTGTGCCGGAGCGGGCGTTCCCACGGCGTGCGATAGGTGTCTAGGCTCGAGTCGAACTCGTCGCGAAACGTGTTGCGAGCGGGGTCATGGGGCTCGGCGCGGGGTCTCTCGCGCGATGAAGCGCGCGATCTCGGAGTAGTCCTGGCCCTTCATGCCGGCGGCGATCGCCTCTTCGAAGAGTGCTTTCACGGCTTCGTGCCCGGGGAGCGAGAGGCCGAGGCGTTCGACCTCCTCGTCCAGCAACCGGAGATCCTTTCCCATGTGTTCCATCGGGAAGTGCAGCGGCATGGGGCCGACGAGGAGCGCGCGGCCTTTCTCCCACATGGGGGAGGCGAGGGCGCTGGACTGGAGGACCTCGAGGAGCTGGAGTGGGTCGAGTTCGAATTTCTCGGCGAGCGCCAACGTCTCGCCGAGCGCCTCCACGTAACGCGCGAGGAGCATGTTGGCGATGAGCTTGACCGAGCTGGCGGAGCCGACCGGCCCGGTCACGAAGACCTTGCGGGCGATGGCGTCCGTGAGAGGTCGAGCCCGGTCGACGGTGGGCGGTTCACCGCCGGCGAAGAGGAGGAGCTCGCCGCGTCCGGCCGCGTCGGTGCTGCCGAGGACAGGGGCGTCGAGGTAGTGCGCGCCGGTACGGGCGACTTCGGCGGCGATGGAGCGGGCGGCGCGGGGGCCGATCGTGCCGAAGTGAACGACCGTATGTTGCGCACTCAGAGAGGAGAGGAGTCCGTTCTCCCCCTGCAGCACCGCTCGGGTCGCGCTCTCGTCGGTCACGACTAGGCCGATCAGACGAGCGGCGGCCGTATCCCGTGGGTACGCAACGACTTCCGATCGCTGGGGTCGACCGGAGCCGGCACTGGCGGCTCCGGAAAGGGCGCCGGCGGCGGTGCTGGCTAAGGCGGCGGCGACGGCGCGTGCCTTCTCCGGCGTGCGGTTATAAAGGAGAAGGTCGACGCCCTGATCCGCCAGGCGGCGCGCGATGGCCTCGCCCATGAGGCCGATACCGATCAGGCCGACACTCGTCGGGCCGATCTGAGCAGAAGGAAGAGGCGCGGACATGGGTCGAACCTATCCGCGGGCCGGCCGATCTGCTCCTCAAATTTCGGCGATTTTTTTAGAACCAACTGCTAGCTTTCGCCGTAACAACGGCCGTCCCGTGAGGAGACCGTCTGTCGCGTGTCGCGTGTCGCGTGTCGCCTGTCGTCCGCGCTGCGCAACCCACACATCGCTTGGGGCCGAGGAGAGAACCGTGAAGGACCTACTGGAAACGATCGTCGCGAAGACGCCCACCTTCGTCGAACTCCGCTACCACCGCCGCCTGCAGAACAAATTCACGGCGCAGAAGGGGCGCGTGGAGGAGGCGTCGAGCCGGATGCGCGCGGGAGTGGGAGTGCGGGCGTTGGTCGACGGCGCGTGGGGCTTCTCCTCCACATCGGACTCCACCAAGGCGGGCATCCAAGCGGCGGTCGACCGAGCCGTCGCCTCGGCCCGCGACCTGAGCAAGACGGCCGGTGGACGGGTCACGCTGGCCCCGGCCTCGCTCGCGCGGACCGACTTCCTCGGTGATGGCTATGACGAGCTGATGGGGACGCCGATCGGCGAGAAGTTGAGCCGCGTTGTCGACTTGGAGCGCGAGACGCGCGAGGGATCGAGCAGCGTCCACACCGCGGCATCGTCTTACAGCGAGATCTTCGAGGAGAAGGCGATCGTCACGACCGACGGCGCCTCCGCCTCGTACCGCATTGTTCGCCCTGAGTTGCGCGTACGCGCTTACGCGGAGCGCGACGGTTCGCAGGTCGTCGGCCACAACGAGGTCGGAGTGACCGGCGGGTGGACCTGCCTCTTCCAACATCACGCGGCCCAATCGATCGCCGCGCGGACCACGAAGCAGGCGGTCGATCAGCTCGGCGCGCCGTATGTGCCGGGCGGCGTGCGCACGGTGATCCTGGCCCCGAGCATCGTCGGCCTGCTCTCGCACGAGGCGATCGGGCACACGGTCGAAGCCGACTTCGTCCTCGCTGGCTCGATCGCGGCGGGGAAGATCGGCACGCGGGTCGCATCCGAACTGGTCACGCTGTGTGATTCGGGCGTGAGTGAACACATGGTCGGCGCGGGCGGGAGCATGCCGTTCGACGACGAAGGGGTCCCGGCTGGCAAGACGGTGGTGATCCAAGACGGTCGGCTCGTCTCGTACTTGCACAATCGTGAGACGGCGGCGAAGTTCGGCGTCGCCCCGACCGGCAATGCCCGCGCCTGGGAATACTCCGATGAGCCGCTCGTGCGCATGCGCAACACCTACATCCAACCCGGCTCGATGTCGCTCGAGGAGATGATCGCGTCGACCGAGGACGGTTACCTGCTCGACTCTCCGGGCTCGGGCCAGGCCGACGCCACCGGCGAGTTCATGTTCGGGGTCGGTTATGCGATCGAGATCAAGAACGGCAAGCTCGGGCGCGTCCACCGCGAGGTCACCATCTCGGGCGTCGCGTTCGAGATGCTCAAGACCGTCGACGCCGTCAGCTCGGAATTCCGTTGGGACTTGGGCTCGGGCTACTGCGGAAAGTGGCAGCCGGCCAAGGTCGACGCGGGCGGGCCGTACCTCCGCTGTCAGGTCATGGTCGGGGGCCGGCAGTGAGCCTCGATCGCGTCCGTCCCGAATTGATGGAGAAGGCCGAGATGCTGCTCGACCTCGCGCGGCGCGCGGGGGCCGATGAAGCGCAGGTGACCGCGCAGTGGAACTCGAGCGAGCGCGTCGGTTTCGAGCGGAGCGAACTGCACCTGATGTCGACCGGCGAGGAGACCAGCCTCGGACTGCGCGTGCATGTCGATCACCGGCTCGGCTCGGCTTCGACCAACGCGCTCAGCGCGGACGATCTCGCGCGCAGCGTCGACGCTGCTATGTCGGTCGCGCGGTTCGCCCCTCCCGATGAGTACCTCTGCTTGCCCACGCCGCGCCCGCTCACGATCGACGATCGGCGCTGGGACCCCGCGGTGGCCGCGCTCGAGACCAGCGCGCTGCGCGATCTCGCGGTGCGCTACATCGAGTCGATGCGCATCGATCCGCGTGTCTGTGTCGATTCCGGCCAGGTCGAGCGGACGACCAGCGAAGAGTGCGTCTTGAACAGTCACGGCGTGGCCGCAAGCGACCGAGAGACCCGTTTGGTTTGGGTCGGCTCCGGGCAGGCGATCGACGGCGACGACATCACCAGCTTCGACTATGAGAGCGGCTCGAGCGTTCGCCTGGCGGGGGTGGCCGAGCGCATGGTCGAGGACGGCCGCGGCTTCGCGCGACACCTGCTCTCTACCTTCGGCGCGAGTCCCGGACCGTCGTATCGCGGACGCGTGCTGCTGACTCCGAAGGTCGTCGGCGAAATGTTGCTCGATCCTCTCTGTTTCCAGCTCTCCGGCCTGCAGGTCTTCTACGGCAAGTCTTCGCTCGGCGACGACCGCATCGGTCAGCCGATCTGCTCGCCTTCGATCTCCTTGCTCGACGACCCCAGCGATCTCGAATTCGGCGGCGCGTGCATCCATGACTGCGAAGGGATGCCGGTCGCGCGCAAGGCGTTCATCACCGAGGGCGTGCTGCAGTTGCACATGGAGAACGCCTACTCCGCGCGTCGCCGCGGACGCGAGTTGACCGGTCACGGCGCACTCAGCTTCCACGGCGCGTCGCTGGCCGGCGGCGCGACGCCCGTGGCGGAGATCTTGGCGTCCCCGGCCGATCTATTGGTCGTCCACCGATTCAGCGGCAACGTCGACAACTCCAGCGGCGACTTCTCCGGCATCGCCAAGGGCAGCCATCTCTATACCGCCGGCGGCAACCGTCGGCCGGTTCGCGAAACGATGATCGCCGGCAACGTGCTGGAGATGCTCCGCTGCGTCGTCGCCGTCTCGCGTGAGACGGAAGTGGTCGATGCCGGATATCGCGCGCCGTACCTGCTCGTCGATGGAGTGTCGGTGACGGGCGAGTAGTGCTCGGGCGATAGACCGAAGAGCGTCGGGTCGCGACTGCGCTCTCGGGCGATCCTCTGAGATCCCATGCGCCGCGAACTCGTTTTGAAACGAGTTCGCGGTTTTTGTTTCTGGCCCACGACGAACTGTCGTCTCGCCCCCGCGCGTTTCCCGACGACTCCTGGCTTGTGCTCAATGTCGAATGTGACATAACTTCGAATGACCGGCGAAACAGAGAAGCCGATCGTTTGGCTCCATGGCGAAGTGAGAACGCCTCCCCTTTTCGAGGGCAGCCCGCATCGAAGCAGGGTTCTTGCTCCGACAACTCCAACAAGGAGAGTCTCTCGGGATGCCTCGCTCCCGACCCATGCCGAGCATCGGACCACGCTGCCACGAGCTTCACTCGCGCAACCTCGCCGCGGGTGCTGGAGCGCGCCCGACGCCGCCTGAATGCGTACGACCATGAGGACTGAAAAGCAGCGAAAGCTCCGCGCCGCCGGGTGGAAGCTAGGGACCGCGCGAGACTTTCTGAAGTTGACCGCTGAGGAATACGCCTACGTCGAACTGAAACTGCGGCTGACGGCCGGCCTCAAGTCCGTGCGGGCGCGGCTGGGGTTGACGCAGGCAGAGGTGGCTGAGCGGCTCGGATCGAGTCAGTCTCGAGTGGCGAAAATGGAGGCGGGTGACCGGAGTGTTTCGCTGGATCTCGTCATCCGCGCGCTCTTGATGCTGGGACTCTCGGAGCGTGAACTCGCGAAGCTGGTTGCGGGTGAGGGATCGAAGAAGCTCGCCTAGTACACCCGCCCGATCGGCGATCTCAGTCCCCCAGCAGCCCGGCGATCTCCACGATCGAGGGGTCCTCCTCGACGAGCTGAATGAAGGCGCCGACATCGCCCTGTTCGATGGCAGTGCGTGTTTCCGTCCGCATGCACGTGAGGGTACCGGTGGGCATCTCGCCCCCCAAGCGCAGAAACCTCGAATGCACTACGTTTCCCCCCGTTCGTTTCGCGGCGAGCGAGCGTTTGTCTGATGTGAGGCCTACGGGGAGGGATGCTCGATGTTGAGTCCGGATCGTTTGGAGCCGTTCGAGAACGCGCTGCGCAATGTCGCCTACCTGCTCATGGCCGGCATGATCGAGACGTTCGGCGGGTTGATGGGAGACTTGGGGCAGGCGATGACCGACGCCTTCGCTCCCGACGGCCAGAAGCGCGACGTCGCGGCGGAGATCCGCGAGAACATGACCGCCGAGCATTTGAAGCTCTTCGCCGAAGCGGAGAGCGAGATGGGCATGGATGAAGGCGCTCGTGAACGGATTCTCTCCAAGATCGACGACGCGAGTGCGGATGAGTTGCTGGGGTTGCTGCGCAGCGTCGATGTCGGACTGCCGCCGCTGACCGACAAGCTCCCGCCCGAGGCGTTGCTCGGGTACCTCCATCTGATGCAGCAAGGGAACGAGGAAGTCGGCGCGGCCATCGGTCAATTCGCCGCCGGGATGGAGGCGTTGGTGCGGCCGCAGTCGGCCGCCGAACTCGAGGCGGAGTACTCGCGCCGAATGAGCGACGTCGCCGGCTCGGCGGTTGTCGTGGAGATCGACCGCAAGAGCTGCGGCGAAGGGGTCGAAGCGGCGGCCGCGCTCGATCAGATCAACTCGGCGTATCAGTGGATCAGCATGGGCGGAGACGGCGCCAAGAAGCGGCTGGGCGAGATCCAGCGCGTGCGCGTGCGCGGCGTCAAGAGCGCCGAAGAGAAGGGATACAAGTTGGACGGCGCGACCTTGGACGTCGCGGTGGCGTTGGGCGCCGAGTACGACGGCCTGGTCGACGGCAGTGAGATGTCGAGCGGCATCCAAGCAGGATGGGCCGAGGAAGCGTCCGCCCGCATCCGCGAGGCGCGCCTCGCCAAGTCGGTCAAGGGGCCGAACGGGATGTCGCTCGAAGTGTCCGGCCTTCGCCTCGTCGCGCCAGTCGATCCGCAGGACGGTTCCGATCTGCGCGCGTTCAACTACGACGCCGGAACGGCCATTGCGTTGACCCTTCGCGCGGCCAACGGCGGCCTCATCGGCTTCCGCACCGAGGAATCCACGTTCGCGGCGCGCGACGATCGCGGCGCGGACCTCGCGACCAGTGATGACCCGTCCCGCTCCAGCGCCAGTTTCGGAAGCTTCCCCACCCTTACGCCGGAAGGACAGGCCGCGTTGCTCGAGCTGGACCTCCCCGGATTGCCTTCGGACGGCGCGACCCGCATCGATCTGGATCTGACTCTCGCCTTCGAGCAAGCGGCCGGCACGACCGAGTCGAAGGCCAAGGTGAAGTTCGCGGACAACGCGACGTTCAAGCTCGGCGCCGCCAAGTTCACCGTCGTGAGCGTCGTGACGAACGACTGGGGGACCGAGGTCAACCTGCGCACCTCGGAGTCGCTGGCCGATCTCGCCAACTTCTGGTTCGTCGACTCCGAGGGAACCGAGCATCAGTGCTCTATCCAATCCAGCTCGACCTACGGCGGCGGCGACGACCTGGTCGAGGAGCGCACGCTGTCGTTCCCGTCACCGGTCGAATCGGGCGTGCTGACGGGGATCTTCTGGAAAGACCGCAAGGTGGTTGTGTGGCCGGTGAAGGCGACGGTGGGATTGGGCATGTGACACGTCGGCGTTGCCGTCCTGGGACTCGCATCTCTAGAATCCGCGCTTTCGCCCAGTGGATTGCGCGCGAAACGGGCTGATTCTCAGAGAGAAAGCGAGACTTCATGGCGAGGCCTGGCGCCCCAGACCAACCGCTCCGCGTGGCCATCATCGGGTCGGGTCCTTCCGGCTTCTACGCGGCGGATCACCTCTTGAAGCAGAAGGATCTACACGTCGAGATCGACCTCTTCGATCGCCTGCCGACACCGTTCGGTCTGGTGCGCGGCGGTGTGGCGCCCGACCACCAGAAGATCAAGACGGTGACGAAGGCGTACGACAAGACGGCGGCGAATCCTGGATTTCGTTTCTACGGCAACGTCGAATACGGGCGGGACATCTCCCGCGATGAGTTGCATGCGCATTACCACGCGGTGATCTACGCGGTCGGCGCGCAGACCGATCGGCGCCTCGGCGTTCCCGGTGAGGACCTCTCGGGGAGCCATCCCGCCACCGAGTTCGTCGGTTGGTTCAACGCGCATCCCGATTATCGCGATCTGACGTTCGACCTGACGCAGGAGACGGTCGTGGTGATCGGCAACGGCAACGTGGCGATGGACGTCGTGCGCATCTTGGCGCGCACGCCCGAAGAGCTGGCCACGACCGACATCGGGGATCATGCGCTCGAGGCTCTGCGCCAGAGCCGCGTGAAAGATATCTATATCTTGGGTCGGCGCGGTCCGGCCCAGGCGGCGTTCACCAACCCCGAAGTGCGCGAGTTGGGCGAGATGGCCGACGCCGAACCCGTCATCTCGGCGTCGGAAGTGGCGATCGATCCGGCGACGATGGATTGGCTGGCCACGCAGACCGACCGCACGCACCGGTCCAATGTGGACACGCTGACCGGGTTCTCGACGCGTAGCCCGGCCGAAAAAAAGCGGCGCATCCACTTCCGCTTCTACGTCTCGCCGCTCGAGATCTTCGGCAGCGGTCACGTCGAAGGCATCAAGCTCGAGCACAACCGGCCGGTGCGCGGCGCGGACGGGCTGCCGAAGGCCGAGGCGACCGGCGAGACGGAGATTCTGCCCGCGGGGCTGGTCTTCCGTTCGATCGGATACCTGGGCGTGGCCGTGCCCGGGCTTCCGTTCGACGCGCGCAAGGGCGTGCTGCCGAACGATCAGGGCCGAGTCTTCGATCCCGAGACGAAACAGCCGCTCGGCGGCGACTACGCCGTCGGCTGGATCAAGCGTGGACCGACCGGCGTCATCGGCACGAACAAGCCTGACGCGCACGAGTCCGCGGATCGCTTGCTGGAGGATCTCGCGAACGATCGGCTCGCGAATCCAGCCCATCCGACGCGGACCGATGTCGAGTCGCTCCTGCGCAGCCGGGGCGTTCGCTTCGTCTCGTGGACCGATTGGCAGCGGCTCGACCGGATGGAGGTCGAGCTCGGAAAGCCGCAGAATCGTCCCCGCGTGAAGTTCGACCGCATCGCCTCGATGCTCGACGCCCTCGAGCAGTAGCAGGCCCGAGCGGGCGGCGCTGTGTTGCTTCCCTCACCGCCCCCGAGCGGGCGGCGCGGAGCCCCGGGCGCCCGCTCGTATAAACACAGACCCCCCCGGATCTGGGATCCGGAGGGGCCGTGAAGGGCCCGCGTCTGGCGCGATTACTTCTGGCGCTTGCGCAGGCGGGTAGCGATCGCTCCAGCGAAGCCGTCCACCACCGAACGGCCTGGCCCAGGAGTCGGGCCATCCTTTTCGGTGTCAGCGAGGCCGTTCGGAGGAACGCATGTCGTTGTGGTCATGTCAGTTACCGATTGTCTGCGCCAGCCTGCTGATTGCTTTGGCCGAGGCCGCTTCTGCTGAGGGGGTGACCGGCTACTACCGCGAGCCCGCGATCCACAGGGAGACGGTGGTCTTTTGCGCTGAGGAGGATTTCTGGATCGTCGGCGCCGCCGGGGGGGTCGCGCGGAGACTGACCAGCCACCTGGGGGCCGAAAGCGACCCGGCTATCTCCAGTTGGACGCCGGATGGACGCGTTCTCTGCGCGAGCGGCCGATACTCCGGGCTTCCGGACCAGCAGCTCGTCTCGATCGATCCGGCCACCAGCCGCGTCGAGATCGTGCCGCTCCATCAGGCGAGCGAGGGGACGGTCGATGAGCGCGGCGCGCTCTACTTCACGCGCTATGGCGCCAACTTCAGCTTCACGAAGCGGTATCGCGGAGGGTTGGCGCAGGACATCTGACGATTCACGTCGGGTGACGCCGAGGCGACTCTGCTCACGGCCGACTACGACGGCGCCAGCCGCTGGCCGATGTGCTGGGACGGGCGCGTCTACTTCGTCAGCGACCGCGACGGTTCGATGAACCTCTGGTCGATGGACGGAGCCGGCCGCGACGTCCGTCAGCACACGCGGCACGTGGGTTGGGATGTGAAGTCGCCCGATCTGCACGACGGCCGCGTCGTGTACCAGCTCGGCGCCGACCTGCGCGTCCACGAGATCGCGACGGGGGTCGATCGAGAGCTCGAGATCACGCTCGCCACCGACCTCGATCAGCTTCGCGAGAACTGGATCGAGAAGCCGATGGACTACCTGAGCGCGGCGCACCTGTCGAAGGACGGCAAGCGCGTCGTCTTGACGGCGCGAGGCCAGGTCTTCGTTGCGCCGGTCGAATCAGGCCGTCGCATCGAGGCGACGCGCGCCGCTGGCGTTCGCTACCGAGACGCGCGCTTCGCTCCCGACGGCCGATCGTTGCTCGCGCTCTCGGACGAGTCGGGTGAGGTGGAGGTCTGGCGGCTCACCGCGGACGGGCTGGCGTTGCCGACTCCGGGCGAGAAGAACGCGCGGGCTGGATCCGACGCGTCTTCGACGCGACGTCAGATCACGAGCGGCTCGAACGTCCTGAGATTCGAGTGCGTGCCTTCGCCCGATGGCCGCTGGGTCGCGTTCAAGGACAAGAACCAGGAACTCTGGATCGCCTACGTCGCGTCGGCGCCGAGTCAGTTTTATCAGATCTATCTCTGCCGGATCTCCGACCGAAGCATCCACGCGGCCACGACCGATCGTGGGAGTACGAGCGGCGTCTCCAGGTGGAGGAGTCGACCGACGGCGCGATGGGGTATCCCCACCTACGCGCCATGGGCGCGGACGACTACGAGCGATTCGCCCGCGACTACTATCCGCTGCTGCGGCGGCAGGGACTCATCATCGACGTGCGCCACAACAACGGAGGCAACACGACAGCTGGGTCCTTGATCGCCTGCGGCGCCCCGCCTGGATGTGGTGGCAGCCGAGCGTCGGGGAGCCTTCGCCGAAGGGTTCCGCCGGCTGGGACTCGGCCAGGTCATCGGGTCGCGCACCTGGGGCGGAGAGATCTGGCTGACCTCGAGCAACCTTCTCGTCGACGAGGGCATCGCGACGGCGGCGGAGTTCGGCGTCTACGGGCCTGAAGGGGAATGGCTGATCGAGGGACACGGCGTCGAGCCCGACATCGTCGTCGACAATCTCCCGCACGCCACGTTCCAAGGACGCGACGCGCAGCTCGAAGCGGCGATCGCGCACCTGCGTGAGAAGATCGCCGCGGCGCCGAGAGCCGATCCGCCCGCGCCGGCCTATCCGCGGAAGTAGCGTCTGCTGGTAGACTGCGCGCTCGGCTCCATCCAAAGGGGGACGGTATGAAGGGGCGAATCCTCGGCGCGATCATCCTGTTGCTCGGAAGCATCGCGCTCGGCGTGCTGGCCGGGGACCATTTCTTCGACGTCTTCAAGGAGACGGTGCCGGCGGCGGTGATGACCTCGTTCACGTCGGCCACGGCGCATAGTTGGTTTCTGATCCGTGGCGCGTTCCTCGGCGGCGTGATCTTCCTCTGGACGCTCGCGGCGGTGCTGATCAACGAGTCGTTGATTCGTTGGGCGACGAGGGGTCGCACGAAGAGCACGAAGCACACGACCAGAACGACCGATCCGGGATCGCCGAGCGCGTCGGGAAGGCCGGTCCTCTAGCTCGATGAAGTCGTCCCGCATCCCAACCGCGCTGCTCTACGCGTTCTTCTTCTTCTCGGGGGCGACCAGCCTGACCTTCGAGGTCGCCTGGTCGAAGCAGCTCTCCTACATCCTCGGGAACACGCTCTTCTCGGTCTCGACCGTGGTGGCGGCGTTCATGACCGGGCTCGCGCTCGGCAGCGGTCTGGCCAGCAAGTGGGCGCCGACCGTGAAGCATCCGATCGCGGCCTACGGCGCGATCCAGCTCGCCATCGCCGCCTGGGGCTTCTTCTCGATTCCGATCTTCCGCGCGACCGAGCCGCTGTTCCGCACGCTTTATCAGGCGAGCGATCCGGGCGATCCGCTCTTCCTGTTGGCGCGATTCGCCGTCGTCTTCGTCTTGATGCTCGCGCCGGCGGCATTGATGGGAACGACGCTGCCGCTCCTGACGGGGGCGCTCGTGCGCGATCGGGAGCGCTACGACCTGCAGGCGGGACTGCTCTACGGCGTGAACACGCTCGGCGCGGTGGTCGGCACCTGGTTCGCGGGCTTCGTCTTGTTGGGTGCGATCGGAGTCTGGAAGACGACCCTCGTCGCGGCGATCGCGGATGTCGTGGTGGGCGTCGCTTGCATCTTGCTCGGACGCGCGCCCGCCCAACGATTGGGCGACACCCCGAAGGCCGCGCCCGCGCCCGTGCGTCGCTGGAGCGCGCGACAATGGGCGGTGGCGGCGCTCTTCGGCCTGTCGGGCGCCGTCGCGATGGTGCTCGAACTCGGCTGGTTCCGCTTGCTGGGACTGACGATGGGGCCTTCGGTCTACGCGTTCTCCGCCATGCTCGCCACGTACCTGGCCGGGATCGGACTCGGCAGCGCGATCGCGGCGCCGTGGGTCGAACGTCGCAACGCGCCCGGACTCCGCACGCTGCTCGAACTGGAAGGCGCGTTGGCGCTGGTGAGCCTGGGCGGGCTGTTCTATTTCAATCAGCTCCCCGAGTGGAATCTCTCGCTCCTCACGCGACTGCAGGAGAGTTGGGGCGTGACCGGAATCTCCGCCGGACAGCTCCTCATCGCGGCGGCGGTGGTGTTTCCATCTTGTTTGCTCTCGGGCGCGGTCTTCCCCGCGGTGGTTCGCGCGGCGCGGGAGTTGGATCCGGTCGCCCCCGCCGGTTCGACGGTCGGACGGCTCTACCTCTCGAACACGCTCGGCGCCATCGTCGGCAGCCTGGTCACAGGCTTCCTGCTCGTTCCCGCGCTCGGCGCCTGGAGCACGCTGCAGCTCGGCGGCTTGATGAGCGCGGCCATCGCCACCGGCTTCGGGTGGCTCGCGATGCCGCGACTCGGACCGTGGCTGGCCTGGCCGATCGGCGCCGTCGTCTTGGCCGCGATCGCGCCGAAGCAAGACCTCGTCGGCTACAACCGCGGCCTCTATCGCCAGCTCCATGGCAGCGTCGCGAAGTCGGCGGCGCGCCCGCGCGAGCAGCTCATCTTCCATCGCGAAGGGCTGGAGTGCTCGGTGGCGGTGTTTCGCACTTATGGCGGCGCGGCGCTCTACGTGAGCGGCAAGCCGGACGCGAGCACGAACCTGGGCGACTTGCAGACGCAGTTGTTCACGGGCCACTTCCCGGTGCTGTTCTGTCGGAATCCGGAGCGGGTGGCAATGGTCGGTTACGGCAGCGGCATGACCGCCGCTGGTGTGCTCGCGCATCCGGAGGTGAAGCAGTTCGATCTGTTGGAGATCGAACGCGCGGTGATCGACGCATCGCCCTACTTCGAGTCGATCAATCACAATCCGTTCGACGATCCTCGGACGCGGTTGCTGGTCGAGGATGGCCGCGCGCACCTGACCTACACGTCCGAGATGTACGACGTCATCATGTCGGAGCCCTCCAACCCGTGGATGGCCGGCGTCGCCAATCTCTTCACGACCGACTTCTATCAGCACGTGAAAGCCCGGCTACGGCCGGGCGGCGTCTTCGCGCAGTGGATCCAGAACTACGACATCGACTCGGAGATCTTCCACGTCATCCTCGCGTCGTTGCACGAGAGCTTTCCGCATCTCGTCGTCTTTCGGCCGAACGTGGGCGACTTCATCGTGCTGGCCAGCTTGGAGCCGATCGCCGTGCCGTGGTCGGAGTTGAGCGCCCGCTTCCAGCAGCCGACCGTGAGTGAATCGTTCCGGCAGGTCGGTGTGACCCGACCCGAAGAGCTCTTCTTCTTCTTCCAGGGTCCCGAAGCGCCGGTGCTCGCCGCGAGCCGCGCGACCCAGTTCCGCAACACGGATGACAACACCTGGCTCGAGCACCGCATGCCGTTCGAGCTGTTCGATTCGGGCCCGCGCGCCGAGAACGTCGGCGTCGGACTCTCGCGACTCGGCGCCGAGGATCGGATCCGCGGATTCCAGGCCCTCGTTCCCGGCGCGCCGATGGCCGACTGCGCACAAGCCTCGGTGATCTACCCGTACCGGCTAGAGCCGTTGGTCGAAGCGGGCGCCGTCTTCGCCGACCCTTGGCACGAGACGCGTCCGATCCTCGAGCAAGGCCTGCGCGCCGAACTGACCAAACTGCAGAGCACCGGGGCGGCGGTTCCGCCGATCGGCGCGATCGACGAGTGGGCGAACGCCGGCGGCCGCTATCTCACCGCGCGCACCCAAGCCGCGAAGTCGCTCATCCGCGCGGGAGAAGTGGAAGGGGCGCAGGCGATGCGAACGCTGGAGCAGGCGCTGGCGCTGGCGCCAGATCTCCCGTATGCGCGTCGTCTCCAGGCCCGTGCGCTCCTCGGAGTCGGCGATCTCGACGGCGCCGAGGCGATCTTTCGCGATCTGTTGGCGTTCCCGGGAAGCCCGGCCTATCTCGAGGCGCTGATGGGCCTGGCGCAGATCGAACATGCGAATGGCCGGCTGGAAGAGGCCGCGGGCTGGTGTCAGTTGATGATCGAGCGCAATCCGTACCTGCCGACGCCGTATCTCATGCTGGCCGACCTGCGACGCCAGCAGGGCCGCTTCGCGCCGGCAAAGGAAGCGTTGCTGACGGGGCTTCGCGCGAACCCGAACGATTCCGAGCTGACCCAGATGCTCGCCGAGTTCGGCGGCTAGACGCCGGCGGGCGCCGCGGCGCGGCGCGATGTGGCGCGGCTCGGCGAGTTCTTCATCCCACAACGAAAATTTCCTGCGGATTCAGGGCCGAAATCTCGCTCTCCCTGGTGGACGGCGGAACGTTCTGCGCCCGAGGGCCGCGACTGTGTCGACCATCTCCCTCGTGGTCTGGCGAACGTGAGGGGTCGGCGTCCGTCGTCCCATTCGAGGAGAGAGTCGCCGGGTCCTGGCGCGGCCGCGGTCAGGTCCGGCGACGCTTCTCTGCCGATTTCTCGGGGCGTGCTGTCGGCCCCGACGGTGGCTTCGGACCCGACGGTAGCCTTGGACCCGACTGGGCCGACTTGCGGTGCGGGCGATATCCGCCGCCCCCGCGGATGTGATCGCCCTCGCGCTGTTCCTGCAGATCCCGATTGGCCAGCTCTCGCCGCCGATCCAACGCCTGGCGCGGCGGCTGCGAACCAATGAGCGCGTCGCACCCTTCGCCGATGAGATCCTTGCGTCCCGCCTGGAGCAGCGCCTTGCGCACCTCGAAATAGTTCTCCGGCTTGAAGAACTGCAGCAGCGCGCGTTGGAGCTTGCGATCGCGCAGGTGCTTCGCCACCGCGACCGGCTTCATCGTGAACGGATCGAGCCCGGTGTGGTACATGCAGGCGGCGATGTCGAACGGACTCGGGATGAAGTCCTGCACCTGATCCGGCTTGTAGTGATTCCTCTTGAGGAAGAGCGCGAGATCGATCATGGAGTCGAGCGTGCTGCCCGGATGGCTCGCGATGTAGTACGGGATCAGGTACTGCTCTTTGCCGACCGCTTTCGAGGCGCGATCGAAGGCCTGGTCGAACTCGACGAAGTCTTCCTGGCCGGGCTTCTTCATCAGCGCGAGCACCTGCGGATCGGTGTGCTCCGGCGCGACCTTCAGATAGCCGCCGACGTGGTGCTGCGCCAGCTCCTTCATGTAGACCGGATCGCGTCGCGCCAGATCCATGCGGATGCCTGAAGCGACCAGCACCTTGCGGACGCCCGGCTTCTCGCGCGCCTTGCGCATCAGGTCGATGAGCGGACCGTGGTCGGTCCCGAGCAGCTTGCAGATGGTCGGATGGACGCAGCTCAAGCGACGGCAGATCGCCTCGACTTCGGGCTTGGTGCAGCGCATCTGATACATGTTCGCGGTCGGCCCGCCGATGTCGCTGATGACGCCGGAGAACTTCGGATCTTCCGCGATCTGCTCGATCTCGGCCAAGACGGAGGCCTGACTGCGGCTCTGGATGATCCGTCCCTCGTGCGCGGTGATCGAACAGAAGGTGCAGCCGCCGAAACAGCCGCGCATGATCTGGACCGAGTCCTTCACCACTTGGTACGCGGGAATCTGCTGCTTGCCATAGACGGGGTGCGGACGCCGCGTGTACGGCAACCCATAGACACGGTCCATCTCGGGCTGCGAAAGCGGGAAGGCGGGCGGGTTCGTGACCACCCACTCTCCGGCGTGCTTCTGCAGCAGCCGCCGCGCGTTGAACGGATTGGTCTCCTGGTGCGCGATGCGCGTCATCGTGCAGAAAGCGATCGGGTCGCTGACGACCTGCTCGTAGGACGGAAGTTCGAGCGAGCCTTCGCGCGGCGGCTGTTCGCTCGCGCCGAGTCGATAGGCCGCGCCGCGCAGATCGCCGCGGATGTCGCGCAGCGTTTCGCCGCCGTCGAGTCGACGCGCGATCTCGAGGATGCCGCGCTCGCCCATCCCGTAGACGACGAGATCGGCCTTGGAGTCGAGCAAGATGGAGCGACGGACCTTGTCGCTCCAGTAGTCGTAGTGCGCGATCCGGCGGAGGCTCGCCTCGACTCCGCCCGCGACGACCGGCACGCCGTCGAACGCTTCGCGCGCCCTTTGGCAATAGGAAAGTGTCGCGCGGTCGGGTCGACGCGCGATCTGTCCGCCCGGACTGTAGGCGTCGTCGTTTCTTACCTTCTTGTTCGCGGTGTAGTGGTTGATCATCGAGTCCATGTTGCCCGCGCTGATGGCGAACATCAGTCGAGGGCGACCGAACGTCCGCCACGGATCGGCGGATCGCCAGTCGGGCTGGCTCAGGATCGCCACACGATAGCCCGCCGCTTCGAGTAGGCGCCCGAGCAGAGCCATCGCGAAGCTAGGATGATCGACGTAGGCGTCGCCGGTGACGAAGACGACGTCGACTTCGCTCCAACCGCGAGCGCGCACTTCGTCCATCGACATCGGGAGCGGTGTGCGACGCGCGAACGGACTTGGGTCGGAGAAGGTGATGCCGCCGAACGGCGGAGCAGGCGCGGGCATCGGAGGTCGGTCAGACATGGAGTTCCTCGGGGGATCCCGCGCCAAGAGCGGCAAACGGCACGAACAGCGACCGACCCAGCGACCGGCCCAGCGGCACAGTCTACCTGCGCGCGGTCGCGATCAGGACGAGAAGCTCTTCATCCCCGAAATCGCGGCCCGCGTGTTGGCCGAGGTCGAGACTCGTTCGGGACACGCCTCGGCCCTCCTCGCGCGCTCCTTTCGCCGCCATCCCGAACTGAGCCACGAGGAGCGCGGGGCGATCGCGGAGATCGTCTACGGCGTGTTGCGCAACCGCAGGTGGATCGATTTCTTGCTCGGACCGGAGACGCACCACGACGCCCTGGCGCGGGCGCGCTCTCGCTGCCGGATGTTCGCGCGGCTCGGCGATCCCCAGGCGACGCAGCGACTGGAGGCGGTGGCCGATCCGATCGAGCGCTTCGCCGTGCGCACTTCGCTCCCGAATTGGTTGGCGTCGCGCTTCGTCGAAGAACTCGGCATGGAACGCGCGCGCGCGTTGGGCCTGTCGATGCTGCAGGCGCCGCCGGTCACTGTCCGCGTCGATTCGAGTCGGATCACGCGGGATGAGTTGGTCGAGTTGCTGCGAGGCGAAGGCTTCGAAGTCGAACCGACGCGGTGGGCGCGCGACGGCGTGCAGATCTTCTCGGGTCCCTCGCTCTTTCGCACTGCGATCTTCCACGACGGACTGTGCGAGGTGCAGGACGAGGGCTCGCAATTGGTCTCGGAACTGACCGCTCCGCCGCCCGACGGATTCGTGCTCGACGCCTGCGCCGGCGCCGGCGGCAAGACGCTGCATCTCGGCGCGCTGCTGCGCGGCCGCGGCCGCGTGCTCGCCCTCGATGTCGAAGCCGGCGCGCGCCGCACCGAAGAACTGAAGCGCCGTCTGAAACGCGTCGGGCTGACCAACGTGACCTGCATGATCGCGCCGGCCGAAGGCGCCTTGCCCGAGCGTCTCGATCGCTGGATCGGCAAGGCCGACCGCGTTCTCGTCGACGCTCCCTGCTCGGGCACCGGCGTCTTGCGTCGCAACCCCGAATCGAAAGATCGCCTCGAGCCCTCGATGCTCGAACGACTGCCCAAACTCCAACGCGAAATCCTCGAGCGCTTCGCGCCCTTCGTCCGTCCCGGTGGACGCCTCGTCTACTCCACCTGTTCGCTCTTGGCCGAAGAGAACGATCGCGTCGTCGACAACTTCCTCGCCGCGCATCCCGAATTCACGCCGATGACCTCCGACGAAATCTGGGGCCGCGAACGCGCTATTCAACTAGGCGACTCCGGCCGCCTCCGCCTCAGCCCCGACACCCACGGCGCCGACGGGTTTTTCGCGGCGGTGATGCGGCGGAAGAGGGACTGAGCAGCGCGGCGCGATGCGCTTCTTGGCCGCAGGTCGATCCGACACTTTGGTCGTGTCGACCGTCCGTTGGTGGGCTTTGCTAGGCGCACGTCGAGTCCGGGCAATTGCCGACGCTGCCTTGAGCACCGTTCGAAGCGCCTCGTTCACAGCTTCATCCGTCGCAAATGCTGCGGCTACGTCCGGATCCAGCAGGGCGAGGTTTGTCCCTGCTCGGTACCGGCGGAGGTACTTGCCCCGAACTCCACCCGGCAGTTCGCCAAAGTTGTAATCGCCCCGCAGATCGTCGGGCGCTGCGGGCTCAACCTTGCTCATAGAAACTCCTCTCCCGCCGCGTTGCCGGCCTCGCGCTGATGATGCGGACCCTCTTGCCTCGGCTGACATGGGCGACAACAACCAGCTCACCGGCCTCCGTCGCGGCTATCGTAATGGCGCGGCTCTGGCCGATCGAGTGGTCTGGATCCGGGAAAGTGGCTGCCAGCGGGTCCCCGAACACAGTCGCCGCGACATGGAACGACAACCGACGCTTGCGCCGATTGCTTTCCGCTTTGGCGGCATCCCATGCAAACTCCACGTGCTCCGCTCTCTCCTTCGGACCTGGTCACGTACTTCGCTGCTTGCCTACCTGACCCCCATCCGCACGAGCAGCGCCTCGAACCGCACGTCTTTCCACAGCGGGGCGAAGTCGGCGAAGTAGGTCACGTAGGGAAGTCGGATCTCGCGCTGCGCGAGCGAGTCGCCGAGGTCGCGGAACGCAGCGTCGAGATCGCCGAGTTCGGCATGCCAGCGAGCCCGGTCGGACGGGAGCAGTCGCGCCACCGGGGCCGAGAGCTGCGCCCGCAAGACTCCAGCTCTCCCGTCTCGCGCGTAGCCCTCGCGCAACGTCGCGGTGGGCGCCGCGACCCGTTGCGACACCGCCTCGAGCCGCTCGCGCAACGAGAAGTACGGTTCGATCTCCCCGCGCTGCCAACAGAGCCGCGCGGCCAGTTCGAGCGCCAATGGCAACGTCGGCGTGAGCTCCAGCGCTTTGCGATACGACGCCATCGCCTCGTCGAGCTGTCCCTCGAACCAGTGCCACTCACCGAGGATCGTCCAGATGTTGGCGGAGAGCGGGTCGAGCTCGAGCGCGCGCCTCAGCTCGCGCAGCGCCGCATTCGAACGGCCGGTCATCATCAAGAGATCCGCATACCACTTGTGCGCGTTGGCCTCATCCGGACTGAGCTCGATCGCCCGTCGATACTCGTGCTCCGCCTCGGTCCACTTCAGATCGATCATGAGCACGTAGCCGAGCGTGGCGTGGGCCGATCCGAGATCCGGTCGGAGTTCGAGCGCCCGAAGCGCCGCCTCGCTCGCTTTGGAGCGCGCCTCGAGGAAGGCGTCGTACGCCTCGCCGTCATGCGTTCCTCGATTCGCCGCCAGCCCCTGCTCGCTGATGAGCAACGCTCCCGGGAGCGCGGCGACGACGGCGCGCGCCACGTCGTCTTGCACGGCGAAGATGTCGTCCAACTTGCGATCGAACTGTTCCGACCAGAGGGGATAGCCGTCCGCCACCTTCACGAGCTTCACGGAGATCCGCACTCGATCGCCCGCCTTCCGGACACTCCCCTCGAGCACCGTGGCGACGTTGAGCGCTCTGCCCACCTCGGCGATCGTCGGCGTCTTCCCTTTGAAATGAAACAACGGAGTGCGCGCTGCCACCCGCAGACCGCGGATCTTGGTCAGCAGGTTCATCAGCTCTTCGGTCAAGCCGTCGGAGAAGTACTCGTTCTCCGGTTCGACGCTCATGTTCACGAGCGGCAGCACCGCGATGGACGGCCCGTCGCTCGTACGCGGGGCCGCGACCGCCTGTGCCCGTTGCGACGTGGGGCCGGCGGCCGCACTGCTTCGCAGCGCCGCCAGTTCATCGCTCACCTCCGCAAACGTCCGTCCGCCGAACGGCCTTCGCCCGCCCGCCAGTTCTTGAACGATCACACCGAAGGCGAACAGGTCCGCGCGCGCGTCCGCGACTTCGCCCCGCAGTTGCTCGGGGGACATGTACGGCGCCGTCCCCATCACCTCTCCGACCACGGAGAGCGGCGACGTCATCGTGAGCATCTGCGTGTTCTCGAACTCTGGCGTCTCGGGCGCCCCCGGAGTCAGCTTCGCCAGCCCGAAGTCCAACACCTTCAGCCGCCCCTCGCGCGTCACCATCACATTCGCCGGCTTCAGGTCCCGATGCACGATCCCCTTCTCATGCGCCGCCAGCAACGCATCCGCGAACGGGATCATGAGGTCGAGCAGTTGCGCGAGCGAGAGTCCTTCGGGGGTGATCAGCGCGGAGAGGTCGTGCCCGTCGACGAGTTCCATCGTCAGGAAGTGGACCCCCGCCGCCTCCTCTACGGAGTAGATCGTCACGATATGCGGATGATTCAGCGCCGCCACCGCCCGCGCCGATCGCGGCGGTGATCTGGTAGTGCGCGATCGTTTGGCCGATCAGGAATGACCTCCGTGATCCGAGTTCAACTGACGCAGAGCCCGGCGTCAGTCTGCACACGGCCGCGTCTCGACTGCGATGCCGAGTGCGCGGACTTCGGGCCAGATATCACTGACCGGTAACCAGGCGTCAGCCGAGCGGGTGAACGGCGGGAAGGTGTCGGAGGCGATCTCCGAAGCAGCGATATAGAAGTCGGCCGACTCTCCCGGCCAATTTCCGTGGAATCCCGCCCACCACGCGCCTTCGACACAACAACGATCCAGGTAGACCCAGTGGCGGCTGACTTCGGGCCAGGCGGCGATGTTGGTGACTTGCACGTCAACGCGTTGGCAGACAACAGGGCCGGGGGCGCCGAGTTCGTCTTGCCAGACGAAGAGGTCGAGGGTGGCGGATGGGGTGGCGGTGACGGCGGTGAGATCCAGGACCAGCGCGCAGACTTCCGCGGCGCCGGCGAACCGCTGGGCGAAGGCGCCGATCTCGAGCGGCCCGGCGCCGTCGAAGGCCCAGGCGATCGCGCTGTCATAGGGGCCGTCGGCTAGGCGCGTGACCACTCCGCAGGAGTCTTCGACTTCGGGATTGGCGACGATGCCGGGGCCGTTGGCGAGCTGTTGATCGGCGTCTACGGCAACGACAGGATTGAAGGCGCGCTTGATCGATCCCCACGTGTACTTCTCGCCTTCGTCGGCCAGGTCGCGCCAGAGGACGATTTCCCAGATCCGTTCGCCGGAGCCGGAGCTCTGGTCCGTTTCACGGAGGAAGATCTCGGCGCGATCATCGAGCGCTTCCAATTCAACCGACGAACCCTTCGCTGCGCGCACCACGCGCAGATGCACGTCTTCCAGGAAGACCTTGCGCGCGGTCGATGGCACGGGGTCGTCGAAGTCGGGCTCGAGGATCGGACCGGCGGTGAACTCGAGGGACACCTCGCTGACGTCTCGCGAAGTCAGCATCCGTCGCGTCGCCTCTTCTTCGGACGGGCGGCCCCAGCGCAGTGGAGTCGTCGGATCTCGGTCGAGATCGGAAGGAGAGAACTCGAACGAGAAATCGGCCGCGAAGAGACCTTCGAGCGTGTCGGGGTCACGCAACGCATACGCGATTCGCAGACGCTGCAGTGCGCCGTCCACGCCGCCGCCGGTTCCGTTGGCGGCTGCGCTCGCCAGGCCCGACCAGGCGGAGGTGTCGGCTTGATCGATGGCGCGGATCCGGTAGTCGTATTCGCCGAAGACCGCGAGGCCGTCGTCGAGATAGTTGCGTTGGGTCGGCGGCGGATTCGGCGAGATGCGAAGCCAGTCGCCCGCGGCGGTGCGGCGTTCCAACTCGAATCGGGTCGGATGCGGCGGAAAGAATTCCCACGAGAGGGCGATCGCCTGGAGAGAGGCGCCGACGGCGGTGAGATTCCTTGGTGCGCCGGTCTTCGTTCGCGCGCTGACCTCTGCGCTCCAATCGGACGGTCCGTTGCCGTTCCTGGCGCGAAGACGAAAGGTGTGGCTGGTGCGGTCGGCCAATCGGATGACTTGGTAGGTCACGAGCGGCAGGAAGGGGCCGGTGATCGTGGCACGCGACTGGTAGGCGCTCTCCCCGCCGCGACTCTGCACCTCGTACGAGATGACCTCGGTGTCCGCGTGCGACCAACGTAGCGTCACCGAAGAGTCCGCCGCAGCGGTGACCTGAAGTCCCGTCGGCGCAGCGGGCAGATCGTCCTTCGGGTCGATCGGGTCGCCGTCCTCGGAACAACCAAACGCGAGAAGCGCACAGAGGAGCGCGCCCGAACCGATAACTCGCTGCAACCTCGAACGCATTGAACCTCCACTTACCCCGTGCTCCAACCGCGCGGAGCATAACGGGCGTCGGCGTGGCGTTCTCCGACTCTCTGCCCGAAAATGAAACGACCCGGGCCTTCGCCCGGGTCGTTCGCTTTACTTCATCGAGCCTCATCGGGCCGGATCAGGCCGGATCAGGCCGGATCAG
>CAZVYN010000054.1:0-30078 GCA_964631125.1 uncultured bacterium
GCCGCATCCCCCACCAACCGATACACCTCACCACTTGGCCCCGGCGCATAGTCCACGAAGAGCAACTCTCCGTTCGCGTCCTCCCCCAAACTCGAGATCGTATCGATCGAAAGCCCACCCCCCGGCGCGAGCGCGGCCGTCCGGTTCGTCAGTTGCGTGCGCACGCCGTTTACCTCGAGGAACGACCAGATCTCCGCTGTGCACAGGTCGGCGTAGAAGTAGTGGCCGTAATACTCAGGGACGGCGCCGCCACGATAGACATAGCCGCCCGCGACCGAGCAGCCGATGTTGTGGCTGTATTCATGGATCGGATAGGTCAGTCCGCCCGGATCGCAGTTCTCTTCCGGGAAGAAACAGTGCGCGCCCTCCATCAGCGGCCAGCCGTAGTTCCGTCCACTCTCGCCGAGCGGCTCGAAGTCGATCTCCTCCCAGAAATTCCGACCGACATCGCCGATCCAGAAGTCGCCGTTCATGCGATCGTGGCTGCAGCGGAATGGGTTGCGCAGTCCGAAGGCCCAGATCTCGTCGAGGAATCCTCCGGCGCCGACGAACGGATTGTCCGGTGGGATGGAGTAGGGGAGCGATGCGACGTCCAGGCGAAGGACCTTCCCCTCGAGGCTGGTTCCGTCCTGTGACGGATGGACCGGTTGATCACCGCCGATGCCGTCGTCGCCGATCGACATCCAGAGGTAGCCGTCGGGGCCGAAACCGAGCCAGCCGCCTTTGTGATTCGGCCGTTGCTGCGGAATCGTGATCACATTGACGCGACCCGAGATCGTCCCGCGCGCGGGATTGCTGGCCAACAGATTGAATCGCGTGATGGTGGAGACGTTCGTGGGGCTCGTGTAGTGCAGATAGAAGCGCCCCGATGTCTCGAAGTCGGGTGAAATCGCCATTCCGAGCAGTCCGCGTTCATCGAATTCGGTCGGATTCCAGACGAGAGCATCCAGGTCGAGAAACGGCGTCGGGTCGAGCACGCCGTTCTCCCACACTCGGATCACGCCCCGCTGCTCCAGGATATAGATGAGGTGGCGACCGCTGTGGTGCGCGCCGACCGCGTACGTCGGGAGCGCGAGGCCGCTCGCGATGCGTTCAGTCCCGACGGCGAGCGCGGTCGCGGCGAAGAGGCTGGTGAGGGTGAGGGCCGGGAGCGCGGCGCGAGCAGCGACGCGGGGAAAGGCAGCGGTGGTCTCTCGAAGCGTCATCTCACTCTCCCGCGATGGCCATCTCCCGCACGCGAAAACTGGGAGTGCGGACGGCCCCCTCCCAGGAGAAGTCGTTGCCGACGCCGTCGACGGCGCCGAGGATTTCGTCGAGCGCCCCCGCGATGGTCACGCGCGCGACCGGACGCGTCGGCTTGCCGTTCTCGATCCACATGCCGGCGGCGGCCGAGGAGAACTGCGACGACGACGCGTTCATGCCGATCCACCAACCGGTCAGTTTCCAGACCCAGAGTCCCTTTTCGACGCCGTACATCAACTGCTCGGGCGTCTTGTTTCCGGGTTGCAGGAAGAGATTGCTCGGGCCGATTCCCGGGAGTGTTTCGTAGCCGCCGCGGGTCGAGTGTCCCGTCGACGTCGCGCCGAGGCGCATCCCCGAGGCGAGATCGAGTAGCCGGCCCCGCAGCATTCCGTTGTCGACCAGGACCGAGTTGACCGTGTCGGTCCCTTCGCCGTCGAACGGAGCGGAGGCGGGCGCGTCGCTGCGGCGCGGTTCGTCGCGGATCGTGACGAGATCGCTCCCGAGGCGCGGAGTGTCGCGGTTGGCGAGCCACGATTGCTTGCGGCTCAGCGCATCGCCGTTCAGCGCGGTCGTGACATAGAGCAAGAGCGCAAAGCCGGCGTCGGGATGCCAGATGACCGGATAGCGGCCGCTCGGAACTGGTCGCCCGCCGAACATCTGCACCGCGCGCTCTCCTGCTTCGCGTCCGAGCGTGCTCGGCGTCGGGAGATCGCGCCATCGATTCACCTGCACGGCTCGGCCTCCCGGCTGCATCTCGCCGTTGTCTTCGAGCACGATCCCGACGCCGCCGCCGAGGTTCGACTTGCGGTAGTAGCGAAAAAGGCCGCGGGTGTTGACGATCCAACGCCGAGAGAGCTGCTCTTGATAGTTGGCGGAGTCGGTCCGACGAATGCGCGGATCGACTGCGCGGGCGGCGGTTTCGGCGGCGCGGGCCCACTCGGCCTTCTGTTCGATGTCCATGACCTCGAGATCCGGGTCGTACAGCCCCAGGTCGGTCGCTTCGTCCCAGCCATTCTGGGCGGAAGCAGTGGCGGGGTTGGCGAGGAGCAGATCTTCGCGCGGAGACGCGGCGTCCGAGAGCGCCGTCGCCCGCTTGGCCGCGGCGGCGGCCCCTTCCAACGTCAACGCGGTGGTGTGCGTAAAGCCGAGCCGTCCGTTCTTCATCGCGCGGACCGCCAGCCCGCGCACTTCCGCGCGCGCCAGATCGGTGATCTGCCCGTCGCGGATCGAGAGATCGAGCGTGCGACGCTCTTCCATGAAGGCATCGCCCTCGGCGCCGCCCGCGCGCAGCTCGGTCATGGCCGCGTCGAGCATCCCTTTCACGTCCACGAGAGTTCTCCCTTCACGAGCCGGAGCCGCCCACGGTCATCGAGGAGATGCGCAAGGTCGGCGCTCCCGCCGTGACCGGCACCCACTGCCCCCTGCCGCAGGTGCCGTTCCAGAATTTCAGGTCGCCCGCGACGCGATCGACGCGCTTCAAGATCTCAGGACCATTGCCGACGAGATTCGCCCCGCGCACCGGACGCCCGAGCTTGCCGTTCTCGATCCGATACGCCTCGCGCAGGCCGAAGGTGAAGTTGCCGGTCGCCGGATCGACCTGACCGTCGCCCAGATTGCGCGCGAAGATGCCGTTCGGCGTCTCCCGCAGGATCGCGTCGGGATCATCGGCGCCGTTGTCGAGGAAGGTGTTGCTCATTCGCACCATCGGCGGGAACCGATACGACTGACGGCGGGCGTTGCCGGTGCGCGGCAGCTTCAGCCCCTCCGCGGTGATGCGATCGGTCAGGTATCCGCGCAAAACGCCCTTCTCGATCAGCAGATTCCGCCGCGGGACGATCCCTTCGTCATCGACGTTGTACGACCCGCGCAGATCGGGCATCGCGCCCGTGTCCAAGATGGAGACCTTCTCCGATCCGACCGTCTCGCCGATGCGGTCGGCGTAGGTCGAGGTCTTGCGCAGGATCGCGTCCCCCTCGAGACCATGCACAACCGCTTCATGGAAGAGCACGCCGCCGCCCGCCGCGAGGACGACCGGCATCTCGCCGGCGGGGGACGCCTCGGCTTCGAGCATCGCGACCGCCTGGCGCGCCGCTTCCCGGCCGAACGCAGCCGGCGCGTCGCCGGCCATCTGCTCTGCGCCTTGGCGAAAGCTGAGCCGAGTCGCGCCGGTCCCGCGCAGGTCGCCGCGTTGCGCCACTACATCGACTCGCATCAGGACCAACGGCAGCGTGTCTTCGATCCAGCCGCCGTGGGAGTCGATGACCGCGAAGTGCTGCATCTCGTCCGAGTAATCGATCGTGACCTGCGCAATCGCGGGATCGTGCGCGCGCGCCGCTTGATCGGCGGCCATCATCCAGGCGACTCGTTCATCATCGGCGACGTCATCGAGCGACCGAGTGAAGCGAACGATCGGCGAGGCGAAGATCGGCGCGGCGATGACGGCCGCCACCCGACGCGGTCCCGCTCCGCTCGCGATCGCCGCGGCGTCGGCCGCCGCCGTGAGCAACGGCTCTTCCTCGAACGAGTCGACGTAGGCGTAGCCGGTTCGCTCGCCATCGACCGCGCGCACGCCGCAGCCGGCGAAGACGCCCTGCTCGACCGACTGGATTGCGCCGTCGGCCAGGTTCACGCGGGTGACGACGCGTGTCTCGAGATACAGATCGGCGAAACCCGCCCCCCGCGCGGAGGCGGCTTGCAGCACTCGGGTCGCGGTCGCGGCGCCGATCGGGAACCGGGTCTTCGCGTCGGCCGCCCAGGCGTCGATCGTCGACCACGGCAACAAGGCATCCCAGGGACGCGTGCTCGAGCGGGTGAGCAGCGTGGGCAGGACGCCGCCGGCGACCAAACCGGAGGCGGCGCCGCCCATCACGGTCAAGAAGCGGCGCCGAGAAAGCAGATTAGACATGGTTCCTCCTGAGCGCGGTCGAGGGTAGCACCCGTTCGCCGAGCGCCGTTCACCGAATCTGATCAACCAGTCCCGTCAACCGATCGGGTCCAGCGGGAACGTTCGCAGCGTCAAGCGTCCGATCTGCGGCGAGAGTGCCCCGCGATCACGACCTGTTGCGTCGCCAGGTGGAGATGCCCGAAGCAGACCGCGAGGACCTCGCCCGTATCGGCCAGCAGATCGAGCAGATCGGCCCCGTTGCGGATCAGGTGCTCGTCGTGCCACGGCACGCCGGTGCGAGTCGGCGGGTGGTGGACGAAAACGATCGTCGGCAGTCCCGCCGCCGGCTGGGCGAGCGTCGCGCGCAGCCACGCCATCTGCGCAGCGTCGATCTCTCCCCAGGCATCGTCGCCGTGCTTCGAATCGAGGAAGATCCAACGCACCCCGCCGCGCAGATCCTCGCGGTAGCACGGTGTGTCGGTGCGACTCTCCCCGAGGAGAATCGAGCGGAAGTGCGGACGCACATCGTGATTGCCCACCAGGTACCGAACCTTCCCGGCAAACGCTGCGCGAGGTCGCGCACATGCTCATAGGCGCGCGGCGAATCGTCGTCGATGAGGTCTCCGCTCGAGACGACGAGATCGGGGCAGGGGGAGAGGCTGCGCACGAGATCGACCGCCGCCGCGAAGCGCGCGTACGGCCGGACCCCGTCGATTTCCGCTTCCGGGTCGGCCATGAGATGCAGATCGGAAATCTGCGCGAAGTGGAGTGCCGCAGCGGCGGCCGCGGCGGCCGCGGCGGTCGGCGTGGGCGCAGGCGCCGCCGCGCCGCGCCGTTCCTTCGGTTCCTTCGGTTCCATCCCGTCCATTCGTCCCTCCTGCCGGCGGCAGATTCCAGAAGTTCGTCGGCATCGTCAACACGAGCCCGAAGTAAACTGTCGCGCGCCGGGCCTTGGCCACCGTACCGCTGGAGGAATCGCCGCATGACCCAAGAGGAGCGCGCCTCGTACATCGAGCGCTACGTCGCCGGTCCCGCTCGATTGGAGGCGGCGCTCGCGGCCGTCCCCACCGATGCTCTGCAGTGGCGCCCCGCCGCCGACAAGTGGTCGGTCCATGAAGTCGTGCTGCACTGCGCCGACAGCGAGAGCAACGGTTCGCTCCGCATCCGCTATCTCGTGGCGGAGAAGGAGCCGGTGCTGATGGGCTACGACCAGGATGAGTGGGCGCGCACCCTCGGCTATCACGAACTGCCGATCGAGCCTGCGCTCGCCACCATCCGAGCGGTGCGCACGAACGCGGTCCCGATGCTGCGTCGCCTCATGGAACGCGACTGGGCCAAGATCGGCCGGCACACCGAGAGCGGGCGGTACGGCGCCGAGGACTGGCTGCGGATCTACTCCGACCACCTCGAGACGCACGCGAAGCAGATCGAACGGAACATCGCCGCCTGGAAGTCGCGCTGATGGACCGCCGCGAGTTCCTCCGCATGATGAGCTGGCTGGGCGCGGCCGCCGCGACAGTTCCGACCGCTGAGTGGCTGAGCGCGGAAGTAGCGGCCGAGCCTTGGAATCCGGAAGACACCGAGCATCTCCTCTCACTCCTGGCCGAAGCGATCGTCGAGTTGGAGCGGAAGTTCTCCTACGCGTCGGCCTATTCGAGCTGGCGAGACGGGGTCGCGATGTCGCGCGACACGACGGGGAAGAGCGTGAACGAGATCGGGTTCCGCAATCGCGGCGTGGCCCTGCGCATCTTCGACGGCGAGGCGTTCCACGAAGCGGCCATCTCCGATGTCTCCAAGGACGGGATCCGCAATGCGACCCACCGTCTCCTCGCCGATGTCGAGCGACGTCCCGATCGCTACTCGGTGGAGCGACTCTCGCCGCTCGTCCAGAAGTGGACGACAGAGATGGAGATCGATCCGGCGTCGCTCTCGCTCGAGACCCGCGCCCAGGCGATGGAAGAGGAGTTCGCTCGCATCCAGTGGGATGAACCGCGCCTGCGCCGCGCCTCGGTTTCGACCGAAGAGCTCCGCACGCGCCGTATCTTTGTCGACCGTCAACGCCGTCTGGTCGACGAGTCGACGCTCATCACACACGGCCTGTTCCTCTTCGGCATGGAGAACGGAAAACCCGGCTTCGGCGGCTATCGCGTCTCGAAGCGGGGAGGTCTGGAACTCGCGAAGCTGACTGACGAGCAGATCCAGACCTCGCGCGACGAAATGGTCGAACTCTTCTCCGCCGAGCGCGTGCCGGCGGGCGACTACGACGTCGTCCTGGCGCCTGAGGTGACCGGGCTACTCGCGCACGAGAGTTTCGGGCACGGCGTGGAGATGGATCAGTTCGTCAAGGGACGCGCGAAGGCGCAACAGTTCCTCGGCAAAACCGTCGCGTCGTCGATCGTCGATCTCTATGACGACCCGTCGCTCCCGGGTGAGCGCGGCTCGTACCCCTTCGACGATGAAGGAGTCCTCTCGGTGCCGGTGCAGATTCTCCGCCAAGGCGTGTTCGTCCAGCCGCTGACCGACTTGGCCTCTGCGCTCTTCCTCGGCACGCCGCGCACGCCGAACGGTCGCTCGCAGAGCTACGACCGAAAAGTCTATCCACGGATGTCGAATACGTTCATCGGCCGCGGCAGTTCGGATCCGGCCGAGGTGAAAGCGAGTCTGAACGACGGGCTCTACCTCGAAGGCTTCCGCAACGGCATCGAAGACCCGCAGGGATGGGGTATCCAGTTCACCTGCGCGCGCGCGCGCGAGTACAAAGGCGGCAAGCCGACCGGTCGGCTCTTCACGCCGATCACCGTGACCGGTTACGTCCCCGAGATCCTCGGCGCGGTCACGATGGTCGGGAACGATTTCGATCTCGCGGTCGGTTCATGCGGCAAGGGCTTCAAGGAATTCGTCTCGATCACGTCGGGCGGTCCGCACGTGCGCACGAAGGCGCGGATCTCGTGAATTCAGGAGGATCGAGATGGATGCGCTAGTCGAGCGGCTGCGGAGCAAACTCACGGACGACACTCGCGTGCAGGCCTGGGAGATCAGGCACGACTCGAGCCGCGAGCGTCAGATCTATTTGATCGGGACGCAGCTCGAGTCGGAACGAGAGGCGCGCGTCGAGAGTGTTTCCGTCACAGTCCATCTCCGTCGCGACGGGAAGCAGGGCCAGAGTCGCGTCACGTTCAACCCGGGCGAAGAGCCCGAGATCGACCAACGACTGCACGATGCGATCTACATGGCGGGACTTGGAGGCGACGAGCCGTATGACTTGGCGGGCCTGAGCGAACTGCCGCGCGTGCAACTCGCCGACCCGAGTCTGACGGGAGATCAGTTGATCGCGGGCTCGCGCGAATTAGCCGATCGTTGGCGCGCCGCCGCCGCGCGACTGAAGGGCGCGCGTCCGTCGTCGGGCGAGATCTTCTGCGGACCCACCACGACGCGACTGCTCACCTCGGCCGGATTCGACGGCCGGATGGAAGCGACGCGCATCCTCGTCCAGTCGATCGTGATCGCCTCCGGTCACGGCCGCGAGACCGAGCGGATCTCTTGGGAAGAGGCGCGACGGAGCAGCGATCTCGACCTCGCCGCGATTTTGGAGCAGGCCGCGGAAGAGGCGAAAGATCTCACCCGCGCCGAGCTGCCGCCGACCGGGCCGATGGCGGTCGTCATCCTCGCCGACGAGATGACCAAGCTCTTCTCGCCGATCACCGAGTCGTCCTCGGCGGAAGGGATCTACCAGAAATCCACGCGACTCGAACTCGGCCAGCTTCTGCCGGGACTCGTCCTCGCCGACGGCGATCCACTCGTCTTGAGTTCGAACGCGACCGAAGACTTTGCGCTCGGCAGCTACGCATTCGACGGCGATGGAGTCGCCGGCCGTCGCGTCGAAGTGGTGCGCGACGGCGTCTTCACGCGGCCGTGGGCCGGTCAGCGCTACGCGCAGTACACACAGAGCCAGGCGACCGGCGCCTTCGCCAACCTCGAGATCGCGCCCGGCAAGCGTTCGCTCGAGGAACTCCTCGGCGACGGCCCCGTGCTCGAAGTCCGCTCCTTCTCGTGGCTCTCTCCCGACAGCTCACGCGGGGATTTTTCCATCGAGATCCGACTTGGTTACTTGCACAGTGGGGGCGGAGGGGGCGGCAGCCGCGAACGCCGCGCTGTCAAGGGCGGCTCCGTCAGCGGCAACCTCTACGAGGCCCTGGGCACGGCCCGCTTCTCCAAGGAAACGACGCGCCGCGGCGCGTATCTCGGTCCGGTCGCCGTCCGTCTCGAAACGTGTCGTGTGACGGGCTCCTGACGCACCCGTCCAACCTTCCGAAGTCCCGCTTGTGAAATAAGGTGCGACTGTTTCCGGCAATAGTCGCACCTTATTTCACAAGCCGTAGCGGCCTCCATCGTTCGCGACAATCGCAACAACGTGCTCTCGAGCGAACTCCTCGAGTTGCGGGCCGCGACCTCGACGTTCATCGCTCCACCACCACGAGGCTGTCCGCCCCGGTGCGTTCACGCAGAAGCGCCCGCGAACGCACGAGAATGTCTTCGCGCGACGCGACGCGGGTGCCACGGTCGAAGCGCACGAAGAATGCCGGCGGCGAGGCCGCGGAGTCGGGCGCGAGCAGATCGAGCCTGGGCGCGTAGGTGACGAGCTCGATCTCCGGGAACGCACTGACGAGTTCGCTCGCGGCCGACGAAAGCTGTCGGCTCTCTTCCCGATGTCGCGATTGCGCCGTCGAGTCGCGCACCGCGAGGACACCCGACATCGCCCGCAGGATGTCGCGCTGGACCTGACCCTGGAAACGCTCCAAGTCCTCGGTGGAGATATCGGATTGCAGGATGTCGAGGCGGACGTCGCGGAGTCCGTAGCGGGGGAGCGCCGCGGTCAGCGACTCGATTCCGGCGCTCTCGATCGGGTGTCCCGCGAGGTAGATCTCGAGCACGTCGCCGCGCCCGCCGCCCTCGGCGGGCTCGCATTCCCACTGCGAGGCCGCTCGACCGGGTGCGTCGATTTCTCGGCGGATGAACTCGGTCACCTGTCTATGTTGTCGCACGGTCCGCACGGCGTCGTAGAGGAAATAGACGCTGGGCAGAGTCGCCGCGAGCGCGACCAGAGCGACGAGCCTGCGCTCACGCCATCTGGCCTCGGGCGTGACTTCCTCGCGATGTGGAAACCCGAGCACCCGCACGACGATGAACGTGGAGAGCGCAATGAAGATCGCGTTCAGTGCGTACAGATAGAAGGCCCCGAAGAAGAATCCCCAGTGACCCGTGGCCAGTCCGAACCCGGCCGTGCAGAGGGGCGGCATGAGGGCCGTCGCGATAGCGACGCCGGGGAGCGCCTGGCTCGGCTGCTTGCGTGAACCCGCCACGATGCCGGCCACACCGCCGAAGAACGCCACGCCGACGTCGAGAAGCGTCGGCCGCGTTCGCGCGATCAACTCGGTCGTCGGCGCCGCGAGAGGCGAGAGTGCGAAGTACGCCGCGCTCACGCCGATGGTGAAGATGGTCGCCAATCCCAGTTCGCGGACCGAACGGCCGAGGAGTTCGCGGTGCGTGATGCCCATCCCCAGGCCCACGCCGAGAATCGGTCCCATGAGCGGCGAGATGAGCATCGCCCCGATGATCACCGCCGCCGAACTGACATCGAGACCGATGCTCGCGAGGATGGCCGAACAGGCGAGCAACCAGAAGTTCTCAGAAGTGAGCGACGCCCCCGCGGCCACCCGCTCGATCGTGCCTTCGACATCGGTGCCCCCGCGAAGGCTGAGGCGCCGACGAAACTGACGGACGAGACGAAACGGACTCTTGGCGGCCCCGGGCGCCGATGCATCTCCCACTCAGCGGTGTCCCAACCGCCCCAGCGTGCTCTCGAGCGATCGCTTCAACTTCTCCGCCGCGCCGTCGACCGCCAACTGCACTGTCGACGCCTCATGCTTCACCGCGATCGGCTGCAGACTCGCGACACGCGCCTCGAGCAGGCAACGCTTGTCACTCGCTCCACCTCGCTGGTCGTTGTTCTCGTCGCTCAGGTGGACCTCCACCCGCGTGACCTGCGCGCTGAACCTCTCCAGCGCGTCCCTCACCGAGGCTTCCGTCTCGCGGATCAACCGCTCGTTGCTCTCGATATGACGATCGGTGTTGATCTGGATTTGCATGGCCTGGTCCTCCTAAGTTCTCCTCGGTCCTCACAGCTTCGACGTACCCCAGTCTACCGCTCCAACACCCACCGCAACGCCTCCGACAGCTCTTCCGTCGCGTTGGCCGGCAGCGAATGCCCGACTCCCGGATAGACCTCGCGTTGCACGTCGACGCCGGCGGCGCGCAACTCCGCCTCCGCGTGCTCATACGACCGCGCGCCTGTGTCATCGGCGCCGATGCGAAGCGCGACGCGCGGCCGCTCCTCAGCCGGCAACGCGAGCAGCGACTCCAGCGGCGCGTCTCCAGTTTGATAGCGCCCTGCATACGGGATGAGCCCGCGGAACAGGTCGGGATGTCTCGCTCCGATGTAGAGCGTGAGATTCGCGCCCTGCGAGAAGCCGGTCAACACGACGCGGTCGGGATCGATGTTGTAGCGCCGCTTCATCTGCTCCAGGACGCGCAAGACGAGCCACTCGCCTTCGTCGATGAAACGCCACTCGAAACCCGCGCCGTTCCCACGACGACGCAGAGCATCGGGCGCGACGAGGATCGCGCCCACCGCCGCCGCCGCTTCCTGCCACGCGCCCCCGATGTCGGCCCCGTTCGCCCCGAACCCATGCAGCGCGATGATCAACGGGAGGCCGCGTTCTCCCTGACCCTTGCCGGCCATCCCCGGAGGAAGCAGCGCCATCGGCTCGTAGTCGGCCGCCAGCTCTCTGAACTCCCCGAACCCGCGATCGCGGTTGGCGCGCACGAGCGCCGCGACATCCGCGAATCCACCGTCCGCCCGCGCCGCGGCGAGATCAGGATCGTGGGCCAACATGTGGACCCCTTCGAACCCCGCCTCCGCGCTCTTGCGCAGCCAATCGAGCGCCACCGGCACTTCACCATTGAGCGCCGCGAAACAGGCCGCGTTGTACGCCGCCAGCCCACCATTCGGCTCGATCTGATGCAATCGCCCCGAGAGCCCCAGCGCCTGCGCCCAATCCCGCCGTCCCATCGCGATCTCGATCCGCGCCCGTAGTTCCGCCGCCGGTTGCGCCGAAGCAGGGTCGGGCGAGAGCCCGATCAAAAAGATCGCGAGAAGCAGAATCGGGACGCGGAGGGTGAGGGAGTGGCTGAGGGAGTGGCTGAGGCCGGGGCCGAGTCTCCCCGGCGCATGCGGGCGGTCCATCGTCATTCCTTTCGCGGAGTCGTGCGGTCCAGCTTGGACGACCTTAGCGGACCGGCTCTACCGCTGATGGACGCCTACGTCGGAGCGTTGCTCGTACGAGCCGAACGCCTCGAGAGGTCCACCGAATGCTGGGATCGAGGAGTTTGTTGTGGCCGCATGCGCTGGACCTGGCAACAGGGAAGCGGAGGTGGTGGGATGGGCCCTCACTCCACGGGCGCCGTCGGAAGCAGCGCCCGGAACCAATACGTCACTCCGAGCGCCCACGCTCGGTTGTGGATCACGTGCTCATCTCGGTTCAACGTATCGTTGGTGTTGGTCAGCCCATAGCGATAGGCGCCGTGGACGTCCCATCGGCCGGAGAACCGCAGCCCTCCGCCGACCGCCAGCGTCCACTCCATCGACGCCGGCGGCAGGTCCCGCCGCGGACGCCAGCAAGAACACGGCGACCGCCCCGAGACACGGACGGAAGTTCACTTGGCTCCTCCGATCGCCTTCCGCTCCTTCAGCCGCACCCGACTCGCCGCCTGCGCGAGCAATGCGCCAAGCTCGATGTCCAGCGCACGAGCGTAGCAGCGAAGGCTCGAGGCCGAGATGCTCTCACCCTTCTCGATGCGCCGCGCCTGCCGTTCCGAAAGCCCCGGGATCTGGCGCTGCGTGAGCCCGGCCGACTCGCGAAGAGTCCGGATGGCGGCCCCGTAGTTCCCGTCGTGCTCCAACTTCCGCAGACTCGCCCGATCTGCCCACGCAGGATCCAACCGAGAGCGAATCGCGTCGATGTCCAAATGAGTGTCGGAGCGAGGCCAGTGGATGTAGCTGCCGTCCGACGCGACGACCAGGCGCGGCCGCTCATCCTTGGAAAGTTTTCGCAGCGCGGGCAGATCCGAGAACCGAATCTCCAGACGCTCGCCGGCGCATGTGATGACCAACAGCTCGTCATCGAGGGCCACCGCGCGAGCAACAAGCGCGTCCTGAGCGTTCATCTCCCAAGCCCGCAGGACGCGGTTGCCGAGTCCCGCGTCATTGTGGACGACCATGTTCCGAATCGCGCGCAAGTCTGCTCGATCCAGAATCTGAGTCAGCCAAGTCGCATCAGTGTCACTGAAGACCAACAGCAATCGCAGGTGGTGTCGCTTGTTGGCCTCGCTCACCACGGACGCAACCTCGCGCAGATGCGAGGCGGCGCACATCACGAAGAGACTACGGGCGTTCTTGAGATAGGTCGCGTCACCAGACTCGCAAACTTTGAAGATCGAGCGCCGTTTCACCGTCGGACGTGGATGCGGACCAGCGAAGAGCAACTCGTGTTCGAGGACCCTCGCTACCCCAGACATACCTTGGCCTCCCACTCCAGTAGCAGCTCTTCTCGGTGCTCGATCACCAGTGCCTTCAGGGTGTCGAGGACACGACGGCCCGGCGTGGAGCCCCATTTCACGTCGTACTCGACCGTTTCCTCCGTCATCACCAGGAAGTACACGCGGATCTCCCACTTTCCCGGCCGCCGCACATGGATCTGGTGGGACAGGTGGTCGCTGGAGTTGAACCAAAGCTCCAATCCATCGACCGCGAAGCACGCGACTTTGCCCACGCCGCCTCCGTGGTGCGGATCAGCCTACCCTCATACCGGCCATAGCGCAGCGAGGGCGCAAAGGAGATGGCCGGTAGCAGCCGCATGGATCCGACGAAGGAGAGATGAAAGGGACGCGCCGTCGATCCTTCGTCGCTCGCGGGGGGGCTCGGCCTCCCCGGTGGATGCGTCGGGTTCGCTCAGGAAAGACAGCCGGGCAGGTTGATCACACCGCCCCCCGGCCACGCAACCACTCGACCAGCCCCTCAACCCCGCTCTCGCGAGCCACCGCCAGCGGCGTCTTCCGGTCATGCCCGACCCAGTTCACATCCGCGCCCAGACCGAGCAGATACTCCGCCGTCTCCCGCTGACCGCCGCGACACGCATGCCAGAACGAATTCGTGATCTGCTCGCTCGGTTGCGGCGACTCCGCGCAGCATTCCTTGACGCGCTCCAATAGCCCCAACGCCGCCGCCTGCCAGATCGTCGTCTGCGCGCCGCGTTCGAGTAAACGCCGCGCCGCCTTCCACTGCGCGAAGACCACCGCATCCGACATCGGCGCGCCGTCCGTGAAGATCGCCCCCGGCGCTTCGATGTCCGCGCCGCCATCCAGGAGCGCGTCCACCACGGCGACATCATCGCTACTCGCCGCCCAATGCAGCGCCGTCTCGGGGGCGAGGGCAGGGTTCCCTTGGATCACCCGCGCATCGACGTCCGCGCCCGCCGCGACCAACGCCGCCACCGTTTCCCTGCCCCGCGGAAAATGCCCCGGCCAGTCCGCCGCCACATGAAGCAGCGTCCGCGACGTCCCACCCGCATCAACGATCCGCGCCGTCGCCAGGCCGGCGTCGTCCCGCAAGAGCTGCGTCAAACGCTCCACGTCACCGCCCTGGATGGCAGCAACGACCGCAACCGCCCGCGGATCACCCGCTTCGATCGGTTCATCCGTGTATCTGACTTTCTCGCTCATGGATTCGCTCCCCCACGTCAGTAGCCCGGCCGCCCGATCTGTTCACGGACACTGCCTCCGCGTCCCAGCCTTCGCGATCCTCGTCCCGCGACTTCATCCACGCCCGCATCGTCGGCTCGGCGATCGGGCTGCGCGCCACCAGCGCGGTGAGATAACAGCCGACGAAGCGAGCCTGCCCATCCTGGCGCCAACGCTCGGCGTCCGCCTTGGTCAGCTTCTCGGGATCGGCGATCTACAGCGCCAACACCCGCGCCTCCGCGTTCCCCGTCCTCTAGAGCTCCATCGCGAGCTCATGGTCCGACCTTGATCCGCTTCCTGAGCTTCCCGATCTCCGACGTCAGCGTCCCGAAGACGTTCTCACGCGATCCTTGCCGCTTGTAGATAGTCGCCGTCTGCGGCTTCCCGAGTTTCTCGAGCGTCTCGAGGATCTCTTTCGTGGTCATGAGCGGCGGGGTGGTACCGTTCGGCGGTTCGAATGCGGTCCATCCACCACAGTCTCCAGGTCAGGAGTGCTCACCCTATGGGAATGAGTCGGCAGCTTTGTAGCTTGTTGGGGTTGAGTGTCTTGCGGGTGATTGTGGGAATTGGCGGCGGCGGCGCCGGCGGCGGCGCCGCGTACGCGGCCGAGGCAGCGGCGGCCGCCGGAGAAGAAGAACTCACCCCGGCCCAGATCGCTCGGATCGAAGCCGCGACCGATCCGCTCCGCTCGCGAGGTCCCATCTACTTCCCTCCTTCTCGCGCCGGCTTCCCCGGCGAGGTTCGCGACGCTCGTGATGTCGCTCGCTACCTGGCCTTCCACGAAGGCGGATCCAAGGTCACGGGGATGCGGGACGCGCCCACATCGAACCAAGATCTCTACGACGCTCAGTACTACGGGCTCGATCTCTCGCTGAATCCCGCGACTCGGATTTTGACCGGTGTCGTCACGGTGCGGGTGACGGTGGTGGCCGGGCCGTTGACGCAGGTGGATCTGAATCTGGCGTCGAACCTGACCGTGTCGGCGGTCACTTCGGGGGGGACGGGGGCGACGTTTTCGCGACCGGTGGACTTCCTCAATGTGACGCTGGATCGGAGCTATGCGACGGATGAGACGGTCGAACTGGTGGTGAGTTACTCGGGGAATCCGAGCTCGGGGGATGCGTTTGATTGGGGGTTCATCGGGGGGAGGCCGATGATCTCCACCTTGAGTGAGCCGTTCGGGGCGCGGACTTGGTTTCCTTGTAAGGACCATCCGGAGGACAAGGCGGATTCGGTGGATGTTCGGGTGACGGCGCCGACGGGGTTGGTCATCGCGTCGAATGGGACTCTGCGTGACGAGAGTGACAATGGAGTGAACAGCTTCGCGTGGTGGCATGAGAGCTATCCGATCACGACCTACCTCATTTCGCTGGCCATTCATCCATATGCGGTCTCGTCGGATTGGTATGTGCCGACGCCGTCGGACTCGATGGAGATTGTGTTCTACGACTTCCCTTCGGAAGTGGGGAACAATGCTCCGACGCAGGCGCTGGTGAAGGACATGCTCGGGGTGTTTGCGGGGAAGTTCGGGGAGTATCCGTTCCTCCAGGAGAAGTACGGCCACGCGCAATTCCTCTGGGGCGGGGGGATGGAGCATCAGACTTGCTCGAGCATGGGGTTCTATGGCGAGTCGATCGTCGCGCATGAGTTGATGCACCAGTGGTTCGGGGACGCGGTGACCTGCAAGACGTTCGAGCACATCTGGCTGAACGAAGGGTTCGCGACGTACGGCGAGGCGCTCTGGCAAGAGGCGACGTACGGGCCCGAGGCGTACCTGGACGACATGCTGCTCTCGCAGTACTTCGGGCCGGGGACGGTCTACTGTCCGCCGACCGAAGATTTCGGGCGAATCTTCGATTCGAATCTCTCCTACAACAAAGCGGCGTGGGTGCTGCACATGTTGCGGGGGGTCTTGGGCGACGCGGAATTCTTCGAGGCGTTGCTCGCCTATCGCACGACGTTCGAAGGGGGCTCGGCCGACACGGAAGATTTCCAGGGGGTGGTCGAGGCGTCCTCCGGCCAGAACCTCGACGCGTTCTTCCAGCAGTGGATCTATGGCGAAGGCGCGCCGACCTACGCGTACGAGTGGACGGTTGCGTCGGCGGGCGGCGGGTTCAATGTCACGGTGGACATCGACCAGGTGCAGAGCGGGCAGATCTTCACCATGCCGCTGCATGTGCGGGTCGAGACAGTGACCGGTCCGGAAGAGTTCATCGTGATCAACGACGCGGCGAGTGAGACGTATGTCCTTTATGTCGACTCCGAGCCGCTGACGACGCGCGTCGATCCGGATCACTGGGTCCTGCGCATCTTGCTGGAGCCGATCCCGGAGCCGACGTTCGAGAAGGGGATCTTGCTGGTCAATGGCGTCGATTGGTCGGCGTACGGCTCGGAGATCACGAGCGCGTATCAGGACGAAACGTTCTGGGGCGCCTACGACGTCGACTTCTGGGATTATTTCGAAGAGCCGAACGGCGGGTATCCTTCGACGCTGCCCGCGCCGACGGGGCACGGGGTCATTCCGGCCGAGGTCCTCGCGCAGTATCGCAACGTCATCTGGGTGGGGAACAATTTCGGCGGCGATCTGAACGGGTGGTATGGGACGCCGATCTACTCGTACCTGCAGGCCGGCGGGAACGTGCTGCTGCTGGCGCGCCAGGGGGAGAGCTTCCTCTTCGATCAGTTGCGCAGCTATCTGGGCATCAACTGGGTGGCGACGACGACGATCACCGACTGCATCGCACAGCAGCCGGGGCTGACGAACATTGCGCGCCTCGGTACGCAGAGTTCGGTCGCGACGTTCACCAGTCCGGTCGTCTTCCCCGCGCTGCTGCTCTATGAAGCCGAGGCCGGGTTCACGCCCGATCGGGGGATCGGCGTGCTCAAGTCGCCGCTCGACAGTGGACGATTCGCCTTCCTGAGCGGACGACCGTACCGTTGGAATCACGCGGCGCTCCGCACGAACGTCGAGTACATCTTGGCCAACTACTTCCAGGTCACGCCGACCGACGCGCCGGACGGTGCGGACGGCGCGGCGGGGCGGCTCTCGTTCGCTCTGGCCGAGGCGCGGCCGAATCCGTTCGGCGATGCCACAGAGTTCTCCTTCGCGTTGCCGTCGAGCGGACCGACGTCGTTGCGCATCTTGGACGTGACCGGACGCGAGGTTCGCTCGCTCGTCTCCGGGGCCCGTTCGGCCGGTCAGCACCGGGTCTCCTGGGACGGACGCGACACGAGCGGCGGCGCCGTCGGCTCTGGCGTATATTTCGCGCGGCTGGACGCAAACGGAAAGTCGTTGGAGCGAAAGCTACTCCGACTGCGATAGGGCGAGCCGCGCGGCCTGGCGGATGGAGAGCGCCCGTCCCTCTGCCCAGGCGGCGAGGAATCGGCTCTCCCCCAGTGCGGCGCGAGCGACATCGGCGATCGATTCCAAGCGGCGCCCCGCTTCGACGCTCGAATACGGATCGGTACGCGCCTCCCGCGAGGTCCGCGCGGCGGCGAGGAGACGTGTCCCCGATTCCGGCGAACCGCACCGCACCGCGCGCCATCCCAGGAGTTCGACCGATTGGGTCGTCTGACTTTCGGGCGAGTCGACGCTCCCGCCCAAGCTGAGCGCCTCCAGGAGCACTGCGTGCGCGCCGGACAGGTCGTCGCGCACCAGAGCCAACTCGCCGAGCGTACAGAGCGCGCGTGAGAGGAATGTCTTGTGGCTCGTTCGGCGCAGCAGAGCGACAGCTTCTTCACACAATGCCTGCGCCCGCGAGAGATCGCTCTGATCGAGGGCGTTCGCGCCGAGTTTGGAGATCACCAATCCGAGCGTCGCCCGCTCCCCGCTCACCTCGCAGAGGCGCCGCGCCTCCTCGTAGCGGGTTTGCGCCATCTCCAGATCGCCGCTCAGGCGAGCCAAGCTGCCGAGGCTGATCACGACCGAGAGAGCGCCGATCGGGTCATCGGTCGCGCGGTATTCGGCCAGCGCCTCCTCGAAGCAGGCGCGCGCTTCGTCGAACTCTCTCCGGTCCGAGTGGAAGAGCCCGAGGCAGAGAACCGTCTCGACCACGCTCACGCGGTCGCCGACCTCTCGCTGCATGGCCAGCGCATCCTGCGTGAGTCGCACCGCCAGGTCGGTCTCTCCGAGGTGGCCATGATAGATGCCAGCAAGGAGCAGGAGTTTTCCTCGACTCATCGACGGTTCCGCCGGGCGCGCCAGCAGAGCGTCGACCTGCCGGGCCGCCTCACCGGCCTGGCCCCGAAAGAACCAATAGAGGCGCAGGTTGGTGCAGATTCGGGTCCCCTTGAAGGCCAACCTTTCCAAGTCGGTAGAGGCCGTGCGCGCGTGCTCGAGCGCGGCGCGGACGTTGTCGACATCTGCGTCGATCCGTTGGAACACTGCCTCTTGGTCAGGACCGTGGAGTTCCGAGTTGTCCGAGACGAGATGGTAGGCGAAGTAGTGGAGGTGGCGGTCCCGTTGCGCGTTGCGTTGACCGGATCGCTCCAGCTGTTCCACGCCGAAGGAGCGCACCATCTCGAGCAACCGGTAACGGGCCGCGGGGCGACCCGAGCCTCCTCGTGTCTCGTCCCCGAACTGGACCAAAGACCGGGAGACCAAGTTCTCCAAGAGATCCAGCACCTCTTCATCCTGCACGGTCGGCGTCTCGACGTTGGCATCGCGGCAGATCTCTTCGGCCGCATGCAGCGTCCATCCGCCGACGAAGACGGACAGCCTGTCCAGTAGCCGTTGCTCCGGCTCCGACAAGAGGCGGTAGCTCCACTCGATCGACGCGCGCAAGGTTTGTTGGCGTGCGATCGCTCCGTCCTGGCGATCGACGAGGAGCCGGAAGCTCTCCTCCAAGCGCGCCGCGATCTGCTCGACCGAGAGCGCCTCGACGCGCGCGGCCGCCAGTTCGATCGCGAGCGGAATCCCGTCGAGACGCCGGACGATGCGCGCGACGGCCGGCGCGAGTTCGGGCGTCAGGACGAAGTCGGGCCGACGCCGGCAGGCGCGATCGACGAAGAGACGCACCGACTCCGATTGTCCGATCGCGAGCGAGAATTCGCCGCGCGCGGGATCGCCGACGGGGGGCAACGAAAGCGAGAGCACCCCCACCTCTCGTTCCGATTCGACCCCCAACGGCTCGCGGCTCGTCGCGAGAATGCGCACGCGGGGACAGCTGGCGAGGATCCGTTCGGCGAGCCTCCGGCAGCGCGCGAGGAGGTGCTCGCAATTGTCCAGTACCAGCAGCAGATTCGATGCGCGGAGGCGCTCGACGATCGAATCCTCGGAGGCTCGGTTCGCGCCTTCGGCTCCGCCGATGGCGCGAAGCAGCGTTGGCGCGACGAACTCCGGTTCGACGATCGAGGAGAGATCGATCCAGACGGCGCCTCCTTCGAGCGCCGACGCCGACTCGAGGGCGATCCGATGCGCGAGACGCGTCTTCCCCGATCCGCCCGCTCCGACCAACGTGACCAATCCGGGATCGAGGAGCAGCTCGCGGATCGCGGCGATCTCCCGCTGCCGGCCGATGAATCGCGTCGCGTACTTGGGGAAGCCCGGGGGATCCTCCGCGGCGGAGGCGTCGCTCTCGCTCGCCCCCTCCGGATCCTCCGATGCGGCCAGCATCCACTCCAGCTCCCGCGCATGGCCGGGGCGGGTCGCCGGATCGGCCGTCATCGCGCGTTCGATCGCCTTCGTCAGCGGGGCCGGGAGATCGGGACGCGCCTCGGCCAGAGGGACCATCTCGCCCTTCGCGTGCGCCGCGAGGAGCTCGTCCCACGTACTGGCCGCGATCGGATAGCGCCCGGTCGCCAATCGATAGAGCAAGACGCCGAGCGCATAGAGATCTGAGGAGAACGACGGGCGACCGCCCGCCAGCAGCTCGGGGGCCATCGCCAGGGGAGTGCCCTGCGAGCCCGAGCCGGCGCCGAAGTCCATGAGCACCGCACGACCGTCGGCCTCGAGCATCGCGTTGGCGGTCTTGATGTCGCCGTGGATCAACTCGGCGTCGTGCACCGCGGCGAGCGCGCGACAGAGTTCGCGGCCGATGCGAATGAGATCGGCGCGCGCGAACGGTCCGCGCTCCGCCAACACGTGGTCGAGCGCGCGACCGCGGATGAAGTCGGTCCAGATCCCCGCGCGCCCGTCATGGATGGCCACGCCGTGCACCGTCAGCACGTGCGGATGGCGCACGCTGGCCAGTCGTCGCGCTTCCTCCAGATGCGGATCGAACGTGGTCGAGTCGGTGGCGCGAGCGCGGCGTAGTTTGAGCGCGACCTCGCGCTGCAGCACCGAGTCCCAGGCGCGAAAGACATCGCCGAATCCGCCGGAGCCGACCAACTCGCGCACCTCCAGCGGTCCCCAGGAGAAAGGGAGAGGCGGGAAGGCGGGAGCAGCGAACGAATCGGGGCCCGACTCGGGCGGCGCCCCGTCCGGTCCGAGCGGTCGAGTGCGCGTGAGCGCGTCTTCCAACGACTCTCCGGCGTCGAGATCCAGCGGTCGCGCGCACTCGTCGGCCAAACTGTGCAAGAAACGGAGCCGGCGGAGCACGGCGCGCAACTCCGGGTGCGCGTTGCTGAGCAATTCCCAATCGGGCGGCGCGCCGTCGGCGACTTCACACGCGGCGGCGACGAGCGGGGTGACGTGCGGCTCGTCACTCACCGATGTCATCCATCGACTCCGCGATGCGCGCGAGGGCGCGCGCGATCTGCATGCGCACCGCGTCGGGCGACGGACGCCCCAACGCCTCGGCCGATCTCGGCGTAGGAACAGCCGAACTCCACACGGAGGATCACCGCCTGCTGCAGTTCATCCGGGAGGGCGCCGAGCGCTCGCTCGTACGAAGAAATAGCGCCTTGGGTCGCGGCGGCGCGCGGAGGGGCGGGCGTCCCTTCGACCGACTCGGTCAACGGCCTGTGATCCGACCGGCGATTGGCGCGACGCGCCTGATCCCGCACGCAATTCAACAAGATGGTGTGGAGGTAGGAAAGGAATGCCCCCTCGCGGCCGGGCTCGAACTCGTCGGCGCGCGCCAACGCACGCAGGAGGGTGACCTGCACGAGGTCGTCGGTTTCGACCAGATCGAGCGCGCCTTGCGGCACCCGTCCCCTCGCCCAACGTTGGAGCGCCGGCAAGAAGCGGGCTACCAGGCGGTTCCGGGCCGAATCGTCCCCATGGCGGATTTTGGCCAGCAGCACCTGCGTCGACTCGAGCGACGAGGGGGTCGGCCGATCAGGGGGGGGACTATCGGACGTTTGCAAACCAGCATCCTCCGCCCGAGGAGACTAGCGCAGGCGCGATCCGCGCGCCTTGCTCGCTCGGAGGTCAAGATCGGGGGGTGTTCGCGTCGATATCCCCTCGGAAGCCGCGTTCCTCTCGCGAAGGGCTATTTTGGCGCCTCGATCCGGTACAAACGCCACGACGAACGGTCGCACCCACGGACCGGCCTCGCTGCGGGCCAAGATCGTGCTGCCTCTGGCGGCGGGATTCGTCGTGATCGTCGGTCTCTGCGCCTGGACCATCGGCGCCAACTCGAGTCTGGGACGCTGGGTCGCCGCGGGCCTGCTGCTGCTCGCCACCGCCACCTGGTGGCTCCTCTGTCACCGAGTGCTCGGCGCCATTCGTCGACTCGACGCCGAGAGCGCCTCGCGGGAGCGGCTCCAGATCGCGCGTCGCGCGGAGGCGCAAGTCATCGCCGTCCGGGCGCACGCGGAAGCGCTCATCGCGAATGCGCCGGCGGCCATGGCGATGTTCGACCGCGAGATGCGCTATGTCGTCCACAGCCAGCGCTGGCTCGAGGACTATCGCCTGCAGGGCCAGACGATTCTCGGGCGCAGCCATTACGAAGTCTTCCCCGAGATCACGGAAGAATGGAAAGCGATCCATCGTGGGTGCCTGGAGGGAGCTGTCGAACGATCCGAGGAGGTCCCCTTCGACCGCGCCGACGGACAGCGGCAATGGCTGCGGTGGGATGTGCGTTCTTGGCGAGATGAACGCGGCGAGATCGGCGGCATCGTCATGATGACCGAGGAGATCACCGAGCGGAAGAAGGTCGAGGACGCGTTGCGCGAGGCGACCGCGCGAGCCGAGGCGGCTAGCCTGGCCAAAAGCGACTTTCTTGCGACGATGAGCCACGAGATCCGCACGCCCATGAGCGGCGTGGTCGGCTTCACCAGTCTGCTCCTGGAGACGGACCTCGACGCCCGCCAGAGGGAGTACACGCAGACGATCCGCAGTTCGAGCGAGACGCTGCTCCGGATCCTGAACGACATCCTCGACTACTCGAAGATCGAAGCGGGACATCTCGAACTGGAGGACGCGCCGTTCGATCCGAGCGCGACGACGGGCGACGTCATCGAGCTGCTCTCGTTCGCCGCGGGCAACAAGCAGCTCGAGTTGGTGCTCTCACTCGATCCGGCCACGCCCCCCTCGGTCGTCGGCGATCCCGCGCGATTTCGGCAGGTGGTGCTCAACTTGTTGGGCAACGCGATCAAGTTCACCGAGTCCGGAGCGGTCGGCGTGCGCGTCGAACTCGTCAGCGGAGAGACGCCGCGTCTGCGGGTCGCGGTGGTCGACAGCGGCATCGGCATCGCGGCGGAGAAGCAGGGGCTCCTCTTCCGTAAGTTCTCCCAGGTCGATGCTTCCACCTCGCGCAAGTTCGGGGGGACCGGACTCGGACTGGCGATCAGCCGCGAGTTGGTCGAGTTGATGGGCGGCGAGATCGGAGTCGAGAGCGCGTTGGGCGCGGGCTCGATGTTCTGGTTCATGTTGCCGGTGAGGCTGCCGGTCACACTGCCGGTCAGCGCGTCCGCGACCGCCCCCGCTCTCGCTCTCGAAGAGCTGGCTGCGACCAAGGCACTGAGTGGGCGCCGTGTCCTCATCGTCGACGACCTGCCCGCGCAACAGGCCGCGCTCGCGGAGCATCTGAGCCCTTGGGGGATCCGCTCCGTCGGCGCCTCTTCCGGAATCGAGGCGCTGGCGCTGCTGCGCAGCTCGAGGACCTCCGGCGATCCGTTCGATCTCGTGCTGATCGACGAGGAGATGCCGGGGCTCGACGGCCCCGCCACGGCCAAACGGATGGATGCCGATCCCACGGTGGCCGGGATCCCGCGGCTACTCATGAGCGCCACGCTGCGGACAGCGCCGCTCGAGTTCGCTGATGTCGTCGTCAAGCCGATCGCGCGTCCCGCGCAGCTCCACGACGCCCTGGTGCGTGCGTTGAAGCCGGCCGAGCGTCGGGAGATATTGCAGTTCCCGGTGACGCCGGCCGTGGCTCCGCCGAATGCGCCGCCCGCGAAGTCCGAGACTTTCTACGTCCTCTTGGCCGAGGACAACCCGGTGAATCAGAAGCTCGGCGTACGCATGCTCGAGCGGCTCGGCTGTCGCGTCGATGTTGCGAATGACGGCAGGGAGGCGGTCGAGAAGGGGTCGAGTGAGCCGTACGACATGATCTTCATGGACGGGCAGATGCCGTTGCTCGACGGCTTCGAGGCGACGAGAAAAATCCGCGCGCGCGAAGCGGCCGCGTCGTCGGCGTCATCGCTGGCGCCGACGCGGCGAGTACCGATCATCGCGTTGACCGCGAGCGCCATGCAGGGCGACCGCGAGCGCTGCCTCGAGGCGGGCATGGACGATTACGCGACGAAGCCGCTGCGCCTGGCCGATCTGCAGGCCGCGCTCGCGCGCTGGTCGGCCGTCGCGCGCTCGATGCGGAAGGCGTCTTAGTACTTCGCGACGACCCCCTCGACCATCCTGCGCGTGATCGGATGTTGGCGCGAGGCGGTTTCGGCCGCGAGCGCGCGGGCCAACAGCCTCGTCTCTGGACTGACGCCCATCGCCGTGTAGATCGGCCGCAGGTACTTCATGCGGCCGGCAGTGCGCACGAACGCGCCGAGGCGCGCGAAGGCCGGCCCGTAATTCGCCGCCGCCGCAAGCGTGAGCCACTGCGTCGTGATCTCGGCGTTCCCTTTCTTGCTCAGCTCGAGGGTCTCGTCGAGCCAGCGCATCGTCTCGACCGGCAGCGGACGTGGGAGATGCTCCAAGAAGACGAGCAGCTCGGTCGCGTTCAAACTCGACATTTCGGCCGAGGCCGGCGTCTCACCGTTCGCGACCCGTTTCGAGAGCTGGAGCAGCCCTTCGAGTCGCGGCGACGGGAACTCCGGCGCGGTCTCCGGCAGTCCGACTTCGTAGAGCCATTGCTTGGCGTCGACCTGCTCGGCCAGACCGGGGAGCTGCTCCTCCAGATACTCGAGGAACTCCTCGGTCGTGATCGAGCGGAACTCGAATTTCCGCATATAGCTCCGCATGAAGGCGTCGAATCGCTCTCGCCCGACCGCGCGCTCCATCAACACGAGCAGACGCGCGCCCTTCTCGTACGGCACGACCGAGAAGACGTCGTCCGGATCGATCCCGCGCAGATCGCAGCGCAACCGAGTGAGCGCGGAGTCGCTCCCGAAGCGAGTGAACGCCGCCTGCATCAACTGAAGTCCGCTCGCCCACTCGAGCGCCGCGGCGTCGGGACCGTCGAGCGCCTCCAGAATTCGACGCTCGGCCCATACCGTGCACCCCTCGTTCAGCCAGAAGTGGTCGGCCGTCGCGTTGGTCACGAGGTTCCCGGTCCACGAGTGCGCGAGTTCGTGCGCGAGCACGCTGACGAGCGATCGATCGCCCGCCACCAGTGTCGGCGTGAGGAACGTCATGCGCGGATTCTCCATTCCACCGTACGGAAACGAAGGGGGCAGACAGATGAAGTCGTACCGCTCCCAGACGTACGGTCCGAAGAGGCTCTCGGCGCACTCGATCATCCGCTCGATGTCGGCGAACTCCCAGGCGGCGGCCTCGATCAGCGCCGGTTCCGCCCAGACGCGCGAACGAGGCGAGAGATCGCGGCTCTCGATCTCGCCGACCGCCAACGCCAAGAGATAGGGCGGAATCGGCTGCGGCAGCACGAAGACGAAGGTCCGCTCCTCAGTCCCGGTCGCCGCGGTCGCCGCGTTCGTCGCTTCCGCCCGGACCTCCTCGAGCCCGGCCGACATCACCGCGGAGAGCGCCGCCGGAATGCGGATCTCGGCGCGATAGGTGACGCGCGCGCGCGGCGAATCTTGCAGCGGCGCGATGGAGCGCGCATGGATCGCCTGGCACTGACTCAGGAGAAAGGGATGACGCCCGCTCGTCGTGAGTTCGGGCGCCAACCACTGCAGCGCACTCGCCTGCGGCGAAGTCCGGTAGTGGATGCGCACGAGCGGCGTTTCCTCCGGCAGCGTGAGCCGCAGCTTGCGGCCGAGGATCGGCTCGTCGTCTGCGAGCGCGAAGTGCACCGGACGTCCCGCGACATCCTCGATCGACTGGATCTCGAGATCGCGCGTGTCGAGATCGAGGTCGCCGCCTTCGTCACTCTTCAGATGGAGGGTCGCAGTCCCTTCGAGCACCAGGCGGTCGAAGTCGACGCGCAGGATCAACTCGACATGTCGCACGCGCGGCTGCGCCGGATCGAAGTAAGAGTGCGGGTCGACGCGGTCCTTCGGAGTCGGCATCGGAGGGGCCCTCTGAGTCGAGTGGGTCGAGTGGGTCGAGCGAGTCGGACATGGATAGGCTCCGGTGGCGAGCCCGCGTATCCTCGCCTCGACCCGCCCTGTCGTACAACCCGCCCGAGGAGAGTCGCGCCGGTGCTTCCGAAGTCCGCCCTGTTCTGGTTGGCGTTTTCCCTGCTCGCATCCGCCTGGGGCTGCGGGGGCGATGACTCCGGCGTCGATCCTGATCTGCCGAGCAGCCCCGTCCTCTGGGAACGCAGGTTTGGCGGCCCTTTCGAAGACACCGCTCGCGGAATCGACGTCGTCTCGAGCAACGAGATCTACATGGTGATGGACGAAGGGCGCGGCCCGATCGATCGCGACCTGCTGGTCTCTCGACTGGACGGCGGCGGCGCGGTCTTGTGGGAAACGCGCTGGGGACAGGAGTTCGCCGAGCGCGCCAACGCTGTCGAGAGCGACGGTCTGCTCGTCTATGTCGTCGGCAGTACGCAGCGGGCCCTGGGGATCGGCTCGGCCGACGCCTTCGTCGCCGCCTTCGATGCTCAAAGCGGCGAGTTGCGTTGGGAAACGATCTGGGACGGCGGCGACGGGCAGGACGAACTGCACGGTCTCGCGCTCGCGCCCGAGGGCATCTTCGCCGCCGGCTGGAGCGCGCAGGACTTCGGCGGCCACGATGTGCTCCTACAACGGCTCGAGTACGACGGCGACCTCGTCTGGTCGCAACTCTCGGGCGGCGCGCTGAACGATGAGGCGTTGGCCGCGCCGGTGGTCGAGGGCGGGCTCGTCTACGTGGCGGGGCGCGCCGCGGTCGACGACAACGGCAATGGCGGCGATGCGCTCCTGGCGGCGTTCGATCGCAGCGGCGGTTCCCTGGTCTGGACCGTCACGTCGGATGCGAATCGGTCGGACGCCGTGCTCGGTCTGACCACCGACGGATTCGCCCTCTACATGGTCGGCATGCGGCGTCCTCCGAATCGCTCGGGTCGGGTCGTCCTCTGGTCGTTCGATCTCGCGGGGCGACAGATCTGGAGAACGGAGTGGGGCGGTCCCGGCGATGAGGCGGCGCGCGGTATCGCACTCGATCCGCGCTCCCCCGGGCTCCTTGTCGCGGGTACACGGAGCGGACCGGGCACGCAGTCATATGATCTGGCGCTTCTGCGAGTGACCCTGGCGGGCGAGGTCGTGGACAGTCTGCTCTACGGTGCCGCGCGCTCGGATGTCGGCAACGCGATCGACGCCGACATCGGTGGAGTCTTCGTGGCGGGGGAAACGACGAGCCTCAGCGCCGGAGGTTCCGACGGCTGGGCGTTGCGCGTGGACACGGGTCCTTGGAGCCCCGCGCCGGTCGACTCGGCGGCGCGAGGCCTGTGTTACCCTGCCCCGATTGTTGAATGACATCCGACAACGAGGATCCCTTGGTGAATGACCGCTCCGCTTCTTGGGAGGAGATCGAGACTCGAGCCCGAGAACTCCTCGCGCTGGTCGGGCCTTCCAAGAATGCCGAGTTCCACTTCGAGATCCTGATGTCGGCGCTGCGACTGGTCCGCGACGAACCGGCGCGGCTCGACCTCAAGATCCTGAACAGCGCGATCAAAGAGCTGCGCTATTCGTTCCGCGTCTTCGCCGCGGTGAAGGGGACGCGCAAGATCGCCATCTTCGGCTCGGCCCGGACCGACCCCGAAGACAATCTGTACAAGATGTGCGAGTCATTCGCGGCGCTCTGTGTACAGCGGGGATTCCAGGTGATCACTGGCGCCGGCCCCGGCATCATGGAGGCGGGCAACAAGGGAGCGGGTCCCGCCGGCGGATTCGGACTCGCCATCCGCCTGCCGTTCGAACCGGACGCGAATCCGTACGTGCGGCGGCCCGATCGGCTGATCAACTTCAAATATTTCTTCACGCGCAAGCTCGTCTTCATCAAGGAGAGCGACGCGGTCGTCCTGTTTCCCGGCGGTTTCGGCACGAACGACGAAGCCTTCGAGCTGCTGACGCTCTTGCAGACCGGCAAGGCCGATCCCCGCCCCGTGGTGCTGCTCGATCTACCGGGCGGCACCTACTGGGACACCTGGCTCGACTTCGTCAAGCGCGAGCTGGTCGACCGGCGCATGATCGATGCTCGCGACCTGGACCTGCTCACCATCACGCGCTCCTCGGAAGAGGCGTTGGCCGAGATCCAGCGATTCTATTCCGTCTATCACTCTTCACGGTTCGTCGGCGATCGCCTGATGCTGCGCCTCTCGCGTCCGCTCCCCCCCGAGCGGATGGCCGAGCTGGAAGTAGAGTTCTCGGACATCATCGGCGCCGGCACCCTCGAGTCCTGCCCGATCCTCGAAGAAGACCAGTCCGATCCTCGACTGGCCGTACTGCACCCGATCTGGTTCCGCTTCGATCGAAGGAGTTTCTCGCGGTTGAGAGGTCTGATCGACCAATTGAATAGGTAAACGCGCCGCGCGTTTGCCCATTCAATTGGTCGATCTCCGAACACAACGTTCCCGGAAGGAGCCCCCCCGATGCATCCCCGCGCCACTCCCCCGCGTCCGCTCGCCGCGATCCGTTTCCTCTCTGCCGCCCTCCTCCTCCTCGCCGCCGCCCCCCTCCCGCTCCCTGCTCTCGCCGCCGGCGCCGGCGCCGCGATCGGCTTCCACGGCGGCTACCTCAAGTCGAAGGACGCCGAAGAGGGAGGTTTCGCCACCGGCGCGTTTCTCGAGCTGCGCCTCGCCAGCATCTTCGCGGTGCAGGGCGGTGTCGGGTATCAGAAGCAGGGGAGCTTCACCTTCCCGGTCGACGCGTCGGATATCTCGCTCGATGTGAGCACGATCCCGATGACCGCTTCCTTCAAGGTCACGACCCCCGGCGCGATTCCGTTCCACCCCTACGCGCTGGCGGGCGGCGGTTGGTACCGCACGACCTATGACTTCTCGTCGGACGCCGAAGATCTCTTGGGCGTCGAGGACAAGACCGAGACGAACTTCGGCTGGCATGCGGGCGCAGGAATCAGCCTGGCGGTCGCTCCGAAGATGGCGCTCTTCGGCGAGTTCCGCACGATCTTCCTCGACCCCGAGAAGAACGCCGACGAGTCGTGGGAGGAGATCCAAGACGACATCGAGTCGCTGGATTTTGACTCCTACGCCATCAACGTCGGGCTCTCGCTCTCGCTTTAGCCAAGCTCCACGGTCACGGCGTCAGCCCGCCGGGCAAACCGTTCGGAAACTGCTCCGCGATTGCCGTTTCGATCTGCGCCACGCGGTTCTCCGGGTTCGGGTGCGTGCTGAAGAACTCCGGCTGAGAACGTTCGCCTCCGGCCTCCGCCAGAATGCGCATGACGCCGATCATGGCGTTAGGGTCGTAGCCGGCTTCGGCCACGAAGCGCACGCCGAGTCGATCCGACTCCAGCTCATCGTCTCGGCCGTACTTCATCGTGACGAGACCGGCCACCATCTGCGCGACGGCGGCGGTGTTCTGCGTCGATGGATCCTGGGGATCGTAGGTCGCGAGGACGGCGGCGCCGGTCAGACCCTGCGTGAGTTGCTGTTTCGCCATGTGCTCGGCGCCGTGTCGGCCCACCACGTGGCCGACCTCATGCCCGAGCACGCCGGCGAGCTGTCCCTCGGTTTCCAGCCGACCGAGCAGACCCGCGGTGATGAAGATCTGTCCACCCGGAAGCGCGAAGGCGTTGATGGTCTCTGCGTCGGCCAGGAGATGGAAGTCCCACTCGTAGGGCGACTCGCGCGCGTCGCTCTGCGAGACGACGCGCTCTCCGACCTGTTTGACCATCGCGGTCGCCTTCGGATCGGAGTGCAGCCCCCCGAACTGCGCCGCCATCTCGGGCGCGGCTTGCAATCCGAGCGCGACCTCTTGTTCGTGCGAGATGCCGATGTGTTGCATCTCCTGCGTCACGGGATTGAACTCGCGGTTGCTCCAGTACGCGATCAACGAGCCCGCCGCCACGAGCAGCCCGAGGATCAGGCGAGGATTGAGGAAGGAGCGTCCCCCTCCGCCGAGGGATCCGCGCCCCCGTCCGGGAAATCCAAGGCGAATGGGCATCGTGTTTCCTCCGTTGTCGGTTACGGCGCCAGACGCTGGACGATCCAGCCGTCGCCCGACCGCACATAGCAGAGCCGATCGTGCAGGCGACTGGGGCGTCCCTGCCAGAACTCTATTTGCTCCGGTCGCAGCCGAAATCCACCCCAGTAGTCGGGGAAGGGAATGTCCCGCTCGCCGGTCTGTGTTTCGATCTCCAGCGCGCGGGACTCCAGGGTCGCGCGATCCGCGATGACCTGACTCTGGGGCGAAGCGAGCGCTCCGATCTGGCTGCCGCGCGGTCGCTCCCGAAAGTACTGCTCCGATTCCTCGCGCGATGTCCGCTCGACCGATCCCTCGATCCGCACCTGCCGCTCGAGTCGGTCCCACCAGAACGCGAGCGCAGCGCGCGGGTTCTCCGTCAGTTCACGCCCCTTGCGGCTCTCGTAGTTGGTGAAGAAGACGAATCCGCGCGCGTCGAAACTCTTCAACAGCACGAACCGGAGCGACGGCCGGCCGTCGCGCGTGGTGGTGGCAAGGGCGCAGGCGTTCGCTTCGAC
>CAZVYN010000055.1:0-29817 GCA_964631125.1 uncultured bacterium
TGTCTCTCCCCAATCCCCGTCCTACTGTTACCGTCGGTTGAAAGGTGGCCCCATGGGGTCGTGGCCGCCTCTCCTTCCCTTGGAGGCCATCGATGCTAGTCCGCCGTCGCACGCCTTCGTTCGCGCGCTTCCTGCTGTTCTTGCTCGCGGCCAGTTCGGCCGCACTGCTCCTCAGTTCACTCGCAGTCGCCCCCTCCGACGCCCGCATGGCCCCACCCCTCCCGTGGAATTGGAATGACGGGCAAGGGGATGAGGACCCGTTTTTCACCGATCCATCCGAACCCACGTATGACGTAGGCGGAAACGAGCAGGGTCGAGTCTCCCCGATCGGCATTGACAAGAGGACAACGAGGTCACCGGCACCGACAGCCCGCTCGTCGGAAGAAACATCACTGGATCGGGTTCGGCAGTTCTTTGCCTTGCTCTCGCACCGGCTCCTGATGGGTCGGTAGCTAGCCCCAGCGTCTCGACTCATCGGCGAACTTCAGGCGGACGGGGAAATCATGGACGGCGACATCGGCGCGACGACGAATCCTCAGGACTTGAAGCGGCCCGGATCTCGCACGCTGTTGCGGGTCTATCTAGCCGCGGGTCGCGGCGACGACGCAGTTCAGGAACTGGTCAAGCTCGAGATCTCCGAGGGGGAATGCCTCGAAGATGAACGTCTCGTCGCGGAAGTTCTGGAAAAGACGCATCAGCTGCCAGCACTCCAAGGGAGGAGCGATCGGATCCTTTCGCAGGCGTCCGCGCCCCGTTCCGTAGTAGGTCTCGCTCTCTACCACAGTGAGCGACTCGCCCGACACCAGAGCGGCTACGCCAGGTCCATCGAACGAATTCAGGAGTTCCTGAGCTCGGCGAGTGAGAAACCACTGGACGCTTACGTGAGTGGCTGTCTGTACCTACTCGCGGGAGGCTGCTGGAGGCGACTCCGACGGTTCGACGACGCTCTGCGAAGCCTCGAAACCGCGCTTCGGCCCTTCGAGGCGGCCGGTGAGGTCGAACGTGTTGGCGATTGCCTGATGATGATCGGCCTGAACGCCAAAGCGGGACGCGACTGGGACGAGGCCGAAGCGTTGCATGGCGCAGCAGTTGACCTCTATCAACGCCATGGTCTGGTTCAGAATCTCATCGTAGCGATGGCGAACCTGAGTGTGCTCCGGCTCTTCCGCGGACACTTTCAGTCGGCCGAGTTCGCACTGATGCGAACATTGGCGCTCGCGGAGGAGTGCGGTGACGACGTACGCAGACTCGTCGCCATCCGCGACCGCGCGCTCACACTCGCGCGAACGGGGCGGCTCGAGACGGCTCGGAGTGAGTTCAACCACGCCCTCACCCTCACCCGCCGCCACGGCACTCCGCGCCACCACGCCCTCCTCCACGAGTACCTCGGAGAACTCGCGCTCCACGAGGGGCGACTGGGGGTCGCGCGGCGTTGGCTGAAGAAGGGCTACGAACTCGCGCGGCGCACGCCTGAACTCGACATCATGGGAGAGACACGGTGTCGGTTGGCGGAGGTCGAGCTGCGCGCGGGAAACGTCGAGTTGGCGCGTGCGATCATCGATGAGTGCCTGGCGGACTTCGAGAAAATGGAAGACCTGTATGAGGTGGCGGTCTGCCGGCGTGTGCGCGGAGAGGTGCTCAGCGCGCAAGGCGCCGACGACGAAGCGCGGACTGCGTGGGAACAGGCGTTGGAGTTCTTCGAGGCGATCGGCGAACGGTACGAGCGCGAGAAAGTCGTGCGGCTGCTCCGCGGCGACTCGGCGGTCGGTGCCGCAGGTGGGTCGGACAACCTCCCGCCGACTCCCGAAGTGCACAGTCTCGACCTGGCGCCGATCTCGGACTTCGCGGGGATCATGACGCCTGCACCGTCGAGCGCCTCGCCCAGGAAGAGGGGCCGCCCGCTCGTCCGTTGGTCGCACACATCACATGCGGATTTTCCCGAGATCATCGGGGCGCACCCGGTGCTGCTTGCGGTCCTCGATCGCGCCAAACAGTACGCGGAGAGCGATAGTCCGGTCCTGATCCAAGGTGAGACGGGCACGGGCAAGGAACTCGTCGCGGCCGCCCTGCATCGACTGGGCGCGAATCCGACGGGCGCGTATCTCCCCTATAACTGCGGCGGTGGGTCGCCCGAACTCATCGACGCCGAACTCTTCGGGCACACGCGCGGATCGTTCACGGGCGCCATCTCGGAACGATTGGGTCTCATCCGATCGGCGCGCAACGGGACGCTGTTCCTCGATGAGATCGGAGAGTTCGAAGAGAATCTGCAGACGCGTCTGCTCCGCTTCCTCGATCGCGGCGAGATCCGCGTTGTCGGCAGCGACCGGCCGGAGCAAGTGCCGGTTCGCGTCATTGCAGCGACGCATCAGGACCTCGATCGAGAGGTCGGAAACGGAAAGTTCCGCCGCGATCTACTCCATCGATTCTCGCTGCGTCTGAGCCTTCCTCCTTTGCGTGAACGTCGATCGGACATCGTGCTCTTGATCGATCACTTCGTCCGCGAAGTGAAGGTGCGCAAACCGGAGTTCGGCGGGCTCGGCGAGATCGTGATCGAGCAGATGCTCCGCCACGATTGGCCGGGCAACGTCCGCGAACTGCGCAATGCGATCCTCGATCTGGGCTTGTGCACCGCCGCCGGGCGGATGGCGGAAGACTGGCGGGCGACTGTCGATACAAAGGAAGCGACCGAGACGACGACGGTCCTCTCGCGCGAGGTGATCATCGCCGAACTGCAACGGAGCGGTGGTCTCGTGCGCGGCGCTTGTTCACGCCTCGGCATCTCCCACCAACGCTTCTACCGGCGCTGCACGGAGTTGGGAATCGAGATCGAGGCGTATCGGAGCTGACGCCACTCGGGACCTCCGCCAGGTCCCGCCAAGCAAGACCGACCCGCCTCAGCGCAGCTTCACGACCTTCGATCGCGTCACGCCGGCGCCGCTCGCCCCCACTAGCTCGACTCGCACGAAGTAGGCGCCAGTCGGTACGGGCGAACCCTCTCGGCTCGAGCCGTTCCAGAGGACGATGTGTTCTCCGGCCGTGCGGCGGTCGTCTCGCCGGCTCCAAACGCGCGCTCCGCTCGCGTCGAACACGTCGATCGAGCAGCGCTGTTCGGTTTCAAGTTGGAAGCGGATGTAGACGCCGGTCGAGAAAGGATTGGGCTCGACGACCAACGGATGCGCGATCGACGCGAGCAGGCCTGTCGGCGCGTCTTCGAAACGGATCTCCAGATGATGGTCTCCGGCCGGCAGGGTCAGTGACGCGAGACCGTCGAGCGACCAGACACGACCGCTAGCGGGATCGCGCAGCGTCGCGCGCGGACGCGGCGGCTCCCCGGAGTCGCCCGATAGGGGAACGGGGATCGTGGCGGAGATCTCCACCGGCCCATTCGGCGCGTTGATCTCGAGCGGCCAGATCACGGCGCCGCCGTTGGAGGGACGCACGTCGCGCAACAGCGACTCGAGGCGAGCGCTGGGATAGCTGTCGTGGACGGCGCCCGCCTCAGACGCCCACAACACGGCGCGCAGTGAGCGATCGGGCGCGAGCGGCGGATGCGGCGCATCCAACCAGTCCAAGCCGTTGCGAGCGGCGGGATCGACGCCGAACTCCACGCCGACTTTCTCCCCCGCGCTGCGGAAGCTCATCGAGCCGGTCCACCGCGGGTCGGGAGACGTCACGTGCGCTGCGTCCGCTGCGTGCGCCGCGTCCGCGGCCGGCTCCGCTTCACGCGCTGGGATCAACAACGTCAGAGCTCGATCGGTGAGATTGCGGATCCAGCAACCATCCCACGGGGCCAACTGCCGCGGCGCCAGATCGTAGGGATAGAGCGGCTCACTCGGATCGAGCGTGTTCGGCGCGTAGTGACAGATCGACGACCCCACGAGGCCGAACTCGGCGGCGGCGGCGTAGGACATTTCCTCAGCGCCGTCGCGGATCCCAACCGAGAACGGATCGAGCGGCGCCGGATACGCGGCGGGATTGCCGACCATGCTCCAACCTGGGGGGAGCGCGATCTCGAACGCGCTGCGATCATCGGGCGGAAGGTTCGAGATGCCCTCGAGTTTCCACTCCGGCGGCGGCTGCGCAAAACCGATCCAGTAAGCCGCGCCGAAGTCGAAGGCGGTCCGTCGCGTGGCGTCGACGGCGGAGTACGTCGCGAGGGTGGGATCCCAGCGGCTCATCTCCCAACTGCTCGGGCCGGTGGGGCCGAAGAGCGCGCTGAGTCGCGTCCAGGCATCGTGTCGATCCGCCGCGAGGAGCGGCGCCGAGATCATGCGCAGCGCGGACGGTTCGATCGTGGGCGCTTCCACGGCGCCGGCCGACGCGATCCGCTTCGGCGCGTCCGGCGTCCCGAAGCTCGTTTCCGTTCCATCGCCCGTCGTGCAGACCAAGTAGTACTCGATGCCGCGGACGGCGGGGTCCTCGACTCCCAGCTCGGCAGTCCAGGCGCCGGGGCCGTCGGAGAAAGCAGCGATCGGAAGGTACGCGCGACTGCCCGCGATCCGCTGTTGTCCGCGGAGCGAGACGATGGCGTCCGAAGCGACGACAACCCACTCGAAGGCGCCGCCATTCGGATCGATGGCGACATGCAGAATCGGACGATCGCAGGTGATCTCGGCGCAAGTCCGGCCGATCGCCCACCGCAGTCCCCCGCGCGCGCGACACTCCAAACGCGTCACGACGGCGCACACGCCGTCCGGCGCACAGCAGGCGCCCGTGAGCATCGAACAAGGATTCGCGTCGCAGAGACTCCCCTCACCCATCCAGATGGACTCGCCCGCGCACTCGGTCGCTTCGGCCAAGGCGCACGACCCATCCTCCGCGCAACAGGCGCCGAGCCTCGAGGGCTGAGGACAGGGATTCGGATCGCAATCCTTGAAATCGCCCTGAAAGACGCCCCCTTTGACCTCGCAACGCTCGCGGTCGTGTTCTTCGCACACACCACCTTCGTAGCAGCACGCCGCGTGCGCTACGACGTACGCCGCGCCCAACGTGAGAAGCATGGAGAGTCCGCAGCCGAGCAGACGGGTAGCGAAGGCGATGCGAGGCTTCGCTCGCAACGGAGAGTGGAGAGGAACGAGTACGGCGATCGATGGGGTCATGAACGACCTGCGCCCCGAGGGACGAGTTCGACGTGTCCGTCAACTCTAGGAGCGCCTTCGCTCCCTGTCCACGAACGCATGCGTGAGCCTCCGCGTGGCGCGCGGTGGTCCGCATCGTCGTCCCAGAACTGCCCGAGACGGTAGTTCCTACAATGCCGGGCGCGCAGTGCGCAGCGCTCGGCCATTGAAATGATCGAGCTGTAATCCACCTTGGCTACTACAGTTACGCTGAGCACCTGTTCGCCCCCCGGCGATTGGCACGCATCGTGAGCAGACTCCCGCTGGACGCACATCTCTTGCGACTCCGCAGTGGAATCCGTTGCGTCCTCGATGCACCCATGAGGAGAAGACCCATGTTGAAGCAATCCCACGTCTCTCGAGTACCGCAGGCAGCCGGCGGCGCTCGCTCTCCTCGGATCTCGGCGTTCTCGCTCGTCATGTTGGGAGCGCTAAGCTTATCCGCATCCCACGCGTTCGCCCTCGGAGTCGGCAACTGGGGACCGCACGTCGCCTATACGAAGGTGGCGGACGCCGATGACGGCAACTACCTGGTCGGCGGACACCTCGAAATGATGTTGGCGCCGATCCTGGGCATCCAAGGCGCGGTCGACTACCGATCGTCCGAGCCTTTCGGCGACACGATCTTCCCGGACGCCGTGGAAGTGCGAAGCATCCCGATTACCGCAACCGCGCGCCTGTACCTGCCCACGCCGGCCTTCTCGCCCTTCTTGGGCCTGGGCGCCGGTTGGTATCACGTGAACTATGACTACTCGAAGCAGATCGAGAACCAGCTCGGCTTCAAGGACGAGCGCGTCTCGACCTTCGGTTGGCACCTGGGCGGCGGCGCGAAGGTCCCGATCTCGCCGCGGTTCTCCTTGGGCGGCGAAGCGCGTTACACGTTCGTCGATCCGGAGCGCAATCTGAACGATGACGTCGCCGACGAGATTCGCGACTTCGACTACGACAGCTTCTATCTGATCGGAGCGTTGAACATCGAGTTCTGAGCCGACCCCGAGCCGACCCTGAGCCTCACCCTGTCCCGTTGACATTTCCCGGCGCGCCGAGGCAAGCTCCCCGCGCCGGGGACCAGCTCGTCAACGCTTAGGGACAACTACAGATATGCAACCGCGGTCACTCGGCGCCGGGCCTTCGGGCTGGTCTCGCACTGCGCTCTGCGCACTACTGGCGCTTTTCGCCCCACTGCTCCAAGGCTGCCCCTCCGCTCGCGAACCACGCCTCGTGCTGCTGGTCGTGATCGACACCCTCCGCGCGGATCACATCGGTTGCTACGGCTACGAAGCGATCTCCACTCCGACCCTCGATCGACTCGCACGGGAGGGGACGCTTTACGAGAACGCGATGACCGCTGTGCCGCTCACGCTGCCGTCGGTCGCGACGATGCTGACCGGCGCCTATCCGCTCCAACACGGCGTGCGTGACAACGGCCCGTTTCGATTGGCCGATGGTTGGGAGACGCTGGCCGAGCGGTTCCACGAGACGGGCTTTCGCACCGGGGCGTTCGTCTCGGCGCATGTGCTCGCGAACGAGCATGGACTCGAGCAAGGCTTCGAGATCTACGACGACGATCTCGCCGAGCGCTACGAGACGCACCATCCGATGATGCGCGGGATGGAGGATCGCCTCCAGGGGATCGAGCGCCGAGGCGAGAAGACGATCGATCGCGCGCTCGAGTGGATGCGCGCCGAGCCGGGTCGCGACGCCTTCGTGATGGTGCACCTCTTCGATCCTCATCTCCCACGCGACCCGACGCCGGAGTTCCGCGACCGGTATCCGGAGCAGCTCTACGACGGCGAGATCGCCTCCGTCGATCACCAGATCGGCCGACTGTTGGAAGGGGCGCGCGAGCGGTGGGACGACTCCCAGATCGTCACGGTGGTCGTCGGTGATCACGGCGAGGGTCTCTTCGATCACGAAGAGGAGTTCCACGGCGTACTCCTGTTCAACGAGACGATGCGGGTGCCGCTCATCTTCCATGGACCCGGAATCGAGCGGGGGCTCCGCGTCCGCGAAGTGGCGCGGACGATCGATATTGCGCCCACGATCTGTGCGCTCACCTCGATGACGCCACTCCCTCGGAGCTCCGGGGCAGTGCTGCCGGGAATCTCGGCGGCGTCCGGCGACCGCTCGTCGCTCGCGCACGTCGCCTACATGGAGACGCTCCGTCCTCGGCTCTCGCATGGATGGTGCGAACTGCGCGGAGTCAGGATCGAGGACTGGAAGTTGATCGAGGGTCCGACGGTCGAGCTCTACGACCTGGCGAGTGATCCGCGCGAGCGCACGAATCTCGCCGACGGGCGGCCCGCCATTCGCGATTCGTTGCTCGCATTGATGGACGCGGCCGCGTGGCGAAGTCTGGGCGCCGGACGCGACCCCGCGACCTTCTCGGCGTCGACTCGAGAAGATCGCGAACGCCTGCTCAGCCTCGGGTATGTCTCGCCAGCCGAAGCGCCGAGTTCCCTCTCCGACTCCGCCGCCATCTGGGGATTCCCTGCCCACCGGCGCGGCGTCGAGTTGGGTATGGCTGATCCACGGGAGCGGCTCGTCGGGCACACGAACCGCGCCACCGCTCGATCGCTGGTCATGAGCGCGAAGGAAGCGCTCCGGAGCGGCCATCTCCCCGCCGCCGAAGAGAGCTTCCGCGCCGCGCTGCACTATCACGCGGAGTCGATCGACGCGCATCTCGGCCTCGCGGAGGTCCTCGAACGGACCGGACGTTTCGCCGATGCCTTGAAGATTCTCGTCGGCGCCGAGGATCTCGCACCGGACGATCCGCGCGTCCTGGCCGCACGCAAGGAATTGGTCGGGCGTCATGACTCGTTGCGCGGTCGAGGGGACGGTGGTTGACCGCACGGCGCTGCGCTGCGCTGCGCAGCGCGTCAGCTCACTCGAAGACCGTTCGCTGGACCGGGCGCCGCAACGTGAACGTGCAGGGGACGCCGGCGACCCCGTCGCCGATGACCGTCACTCGGCGCGTGTTCTCCCCTTCGATGCGCAGACCCGGCGCCAACGACTCTCCGTCGATCATCACCTCGTGTGATCCTGCGAAGAGGTTTCTGAACTCGAAGCGCCCTTCGGCATCGGTGTAGGTGAACGCGAGTCCGTCGAGGACGATCTTGGTGCGGGCGAGCCCTATCGGCGTCAGGTCGGCGACACGCGTGACCGAATCGTCCGCCAGCACGACGCGGCCCTCCACCCACCCGACGCGGCGCACGAGCGGAATGTCGAAATCGAGGAGACGGTCGGCGGAAACCTGGATCTCGACCGTCTCGAGATCATCGAGCAAGTAGAGGGTCGGCACCGACTCCGGGAGCAACCGAACGAGGTGGCGGCCGGGTGGAACGAGCACCCGATAGCGACCGCCGACGCTGCTGACCGCCGGCTGCCGAGTCTCGTTGTCGACCACCACGGCGATCTCCGGAATTCCAGGTTCATCTTCCTGACGAACTCCGTCGCGATTCCGATCCTCGAAGACGACGCCGCCGATCACCTGCCGCGTCGGTTGCGCCAGCGCGTCGGCGGAGGGGAACGCGACTCGGTTGCGGCCGCCGCCGAAGGAGCGAGACGCGCCGAGCTGCATCACGTGTTGGCGCTGCCGCGGGTGCACCACCATCTCGTAGCTCGCTTCCATCGACAGCCCGCGCGCGACGTTGATGCGCACGCCGAGGGCGCCTCGCGTCTCCGTCGGACGAAACGTGCCGAGCGTGCGCTCATGGATCTGCGTCACTCGCGCGGTGATCGGGCAGTGCTGCCAGAACTCGAGCGAGGAGAGTTCCGCGAACGAGACGAGACGCACGCCGCCCGGCTCCTGCCATGCCGTTTGTTGCTGGAAGACGAGGGATGCGTCGCCGGGGAGTCTCAAACTGAGGCCGCCGCTCAGGTACTCCCTCGCCCCCGCGCCTTCTTCGCGCCAATGGTTCCAGCGCAGCGAGACGGTGGCGGAAGGGACCGACTGGGCCGCCGAAATGGAGTGAGACACGATCTCTTGCGGCGCCTCGGCGCGTTCGCGCTGCCGCTGTTCGCGCTCGAAACTGAGCTGCGTTCCGAGCCACGGCGCGCGCAGCTCGAACCTTCCGCCCCAGTTCCAGCCGCGGTTCGCGCGTTCCTGCGCGAAGACAAGTGTGTCGGACGACGCCTCTCGCTCGCGCGTCGAGTCGAGCGGCCGGTAGCGCCAGTGTCCGCCGAAGAGCCCGACGCTCGAGCGCCCGCTGAGACGGACCGTGAGGTCCGACGCCGCGACCGCGCGCGGCGTCGCCGTCACCACTCCCATCGAGCCGAGCTCAACCATTCGGCCGCTCGCGGTTCGTCCCTCCGCCGCCCAGTTGAAGCGGCGGTGCGCGCTGCGCACCCGGTAGACGAGCTGACCACCCACCTCGCGGCCCATCCCATCGCGCCTCTGGGCCAGTCGCGAGAGGGCGAGGTCCGCCCGCACGCGGCGATAGCGTCCTTCGAATCCGACGCCATACGTCTGTCCCGATCGGATCGGGCGGTCGCCGACGATGTCGCTCCTCGCATGATCAGCGAGGTGCGCCCACTGGGCCGTCGCGGTCAGTCCGGGGACAAGGCGTCCCGACACGCGCAGCATTCCTACGCTCCGAGGGAATCGGCTGGCGAGCGCGTTCTCGTGACGAACCGCCGCTCGGCCGAAGAGCATCTCGGTCGTGACTCCGAGTTCGGCGCCGGAACGGCTCGTGCGCTCCACCCGAACCCCGCGCGCCGTCAATCCACGGGCGACCGGCCCCCGCGCGACCGCAGGGAGATCGCCGCCGGTGAGCCGCCAGCCGCTGAAGGTGTCGAGCCGCAGCAGCGCGCGCGAGAGGCGCCGTTGGTCCTCGCGCTCCGCGGCATCGAACTCGGCCCCCAAACGGCCATACCTCACGAGGGTCTCGAGCCCGAGACGGAGCTGCGTGTCGGTCTCGTGCGCGCCTCGAACGGAACTCGAGCTGCGGAAAGCGTGGAAACGCGCGCTCTGCCACGCCGTTTCCCGCCTCGCGTCGGCGAGGAGCGCGGGAGAGGGGCGCCTCTCCTCGCGGACGCGCTCGGTCAGCCGCGGAGGAAGCGGGAGCGAGAAGGCGGATCGTGGAATGGCGCGCACGCCGAAGTCGGACCGCGAGAGGGACGAGTCGGCAGGCGGCGAGGGGAGCGTGGCGGGGAGTGAGAGCGTCTGCGCGTGTGCCGTTCCGATCGCGCTGAGGATGAGGGAGAGCGCGAGGACGGCGTGCTGGCTCACCGGCGAACCTCTGCGATCGGCGAGCGCGGATTCGAACCTGGCGCCACGCCGGGAATCGGAGGCGGGTTCGGTCTCGAGGCCAAGTCGCTCGGCACGGAGAACGACTTCACGCCCTGCACGAGGGCGTCGAGCCCTAGGTCGAGCGTCACCACCATGCGGTAGGAGCCTGGAGCGGGCGGCGCCCAGAGTCGCTTGTACGTCAGTTCGTGATCCGGCAGGAGGACGCGAGTCGGAATGCGCGCCTCGAGCAGGGTCGCGTCGTCGGAGCCGAGTACCTGCACCCATCCGGCCGGATAGTGATAGACGTTGCCGCGATTGCGCACCGCGAACTCGAGCGAGAGGCCGCTCGTATCGCCCGCGGCGTTGACCTGCATGGCGGCGATCGCGTCGTCGCGCTCTTCGGTCCCTTCGGCCGTGAGATAGATGGTGGCGCCGAAGGAGACGTTCGTGACGAGACCGAGTCCGTTGGAGGGGCCGCCTCCTTCACAGTCGAAGAAGACGATCGCCCAGTACGAGCCGCTAGCCGAATCGGGCAGGGCGGCCGTGATCCGCACGATGCCGGCATCGTGGGGTCCGACCGTGAACTCGTTCGATTCCGGCGCGATGAAGGCGGCGGCCGAGCGTCGGTCCGGTTCCGCGGGAGCTAGCTCCATCTCGCCGTGGGGAGACGAGGTCCAGTCGACCACGCGCGTCTGGACTCGCATCGGCGCTTCGCCGTTGTTGTAGACATTGACCGTGCGGACGGTCGAGTGACCGGCGGGCGCCGTTATCTGGAGCTTCATGGGCGAGACGCTCATGCGCAGGCCATCGCCGGCCTGAGCGGGCAGATCATCGAGGAGCAGCAGCCCGGCGAGACAGAGTCCTGTCAGCGCGGGGCGGACCCCGAAGCGACGATGCGGTTTCGATCCATCCTGGATCCGCACGTTCACCATCCATGATGAACCCGCGCCCGAGAGAACCTTCGCGCCGGGCGTCCTGCCCGAGCAATCGAGGTCCGGAGCGACGGGCGGGCTACTGCACGGTCACCGTGTAGGTCAGAGTCGTCGTGTACGAGGTCGTACCCACGCCGCCGATGTCGAGATAGGTCCAGAGATCGCTGACTCGGATGTCGGTATCGACGACCTGGAACGTCGGCTGCTCTTCGTCGGTCGTCCAGATGTCCTGATCGCTCCCGGTCAGCGTCGTGTAGGAGCTGATCGTGCTGCCGGAGCCGCCCGCGACGGTCTGGGTCTTGAACGCGATGTCGTCCACTGCGATGCCGGGCGTGCCGTCGACACTCTTGAGCGAGAGCACCATCCCGGTGCTGCTGTTGCTGCGCACCTGCACGGCGATACCGGCCGCGCCCTCGGCCACCACGAATCCGCTCTCGTAGTCCGATTGCCCCGGCGTGAGGGTGACGCTCGCGTCATTGATCTGGATCTCGACCGTCGCGGTCGCCGCCAGCGTCACGTCGGAGGTTCCGCTGGTCGCCGCTCGAGCGAGTCCGGCGGTCGCGCCCGACAACAGTAGAACCGCGATGGCCGTTGCTCCCCGCCACCGCGGAGGCCCGTTGCTTCCCGCCCTTTGCTCCATCATCTCGATCCTCCGATTGGCCTGTCTCATTTGCCCGCATCGTCTCGATGGCGTCCAGACAGACTTTCGGCCGATCGGTCGCGAGACTTTACATCCTCGCGATGAGCGGTTTGATGGTGTCGCGGGCGAAAGCGGCGAACGTGGTCGGTGTCGTGTTGGCGGCGTCCCGTCGTTCCTCCGGCGCCATCGATCCGCTGACCATGCCGGCCAGCGTCTTCATGTACTCGCGCGCGAATCCCTCGGGGATGCCCATCCCTTTCATTCCCTCGATCGCTTGGTCGGGCGGAATCTGCGTATAGGCGACCGGGCGGCCCAGCTCCGCGGTCAGGATCACGGCCACTTCGGCATGCGAGAGATCGCGCGGTCCGAGGACGGCCTGAGTCGAACGGCCGCGCCAGCCCGGATCGGTCACACGCCGATAGGCGACTTCCGCGATGTCGCGCGTCGCGACCATCGGCACGCCGAGATCGGCCGGGACCGCGGAGAACATCGCGCCCATTCCCGCGATGAGCGGGAGGTACGAGAGGAAGTTCTCCATGAAGAACGCGGGGCGCAGGTGCGTGATGTCCGTGAACTCCTGCTCGAGCGCGAGTTCGGCGGAGGCGAGCGAGTCGACGAGACCATTGCCCGCACGGTGCTGCGCTCCAACGCTGGAGAGATGCACCACACGGCTCGCACCGACTGCCTTCAGGGCCGCGATTCCGGCGGCGGTCATGCGCTCCCGCACGGCGTGCGGCGTTTCCGAGAAGACCACGGGGGCGAGCCAGAAGTGGACGTCCGCGCCGCGCATCGCGTCGGTCAGAACGTCGACATCCTCGAGCTGCCCGGGGACGATGCGCGCACCGCGCTGGGTCAGCTCTCGCACCTTCTCCAGACTCCGCGCGATGGCCTGCACCTCGTGCCCCCCGTCGAGAAGCCGCGCACTCAGGGCGCGACCGATGTTGCCGGTCGGAGTGGAGACGAAGACCTTCATGCCAACCTCTCGTAGTCGTAGATCATGAGCGGAGTCACCCCCGCCAGCCGGAGGTGGATGGTGAGTTGCCCGCGGTGATGCCAGTGTTCGTCGTAGGCGAAGACAGCGAACTGTAAGCCGGTGAGCGTCGTGCCGTACGCGTCGATCGGCTGGGCGAGCTGCGCATCGGTCACGTCGGCGAAGAGCCGGAACATCTTCGCGACCTGCGCGTCGCAGAAGGCGAGCATCTCCGCCTTGTTCTGGAATTCAGGCTCGGGCGTGGAGACGAACGTCTTAGTCGTGACCGTCTCCAGCGCATCGCCCAGGAACGTGTAGTTGTGCGAGACGATCTCGGCGGTGCTCCGCATCCCCGCCGCCGGCCGCAGCGAAAGTGCGCTCTCCGGAAACTGGTCCAAGAGCAGGCGCGTCATCCCGAGTACGCTCCGAAAATAGCCGTACTGACCTTCCAGGGTGGCTTTGTCCATCTTCTCCTCCCGAGTCTCATGATCCCGGTAAACCGTTGATGCCACGAGCGACTACAGTGACACGGCGTCCCCCGAAAAAAAATCTCTACAACTCGGTTGTCTGTACCGTCCAGCCGGTATAGCTTCCGCGTCCCATGGATACCCGCTGCAAGCTCCTCCAAGCCGCTTCCGAGATCGTCCTGCAAGACGGGACCAACGGTCTGACGCTCGATGCCGTCGCCAAGCGCGCGCAGGTCAGCAAGGGCGGGCTGCTCTACCACTTCGCGAGCAAAGAAGCGCTGGTCGAGGGACTGATCGACATTCTCGTCCGCGGATTCGAAGAGGCGCTGGCGGCGCACGAGGCGGTCGAACCGCCGGGTCCGGGACGATTGACGCGCGCCTACCTCAGGGCAAAGGCGGATATGGTGGAGCGATCGAATTCCTGCGCGGAGATGTCGGGACTCTTGGCGGCGGTGGCCAATCGGCCCGAGTTGCTGTGCCGGTTTCGCGAGCGGATGGCGTCGTGCCGATTGCGCCTGGCGGACGACGGCATCGACCCGGCGACAGCGGCGATCGTGCAGCTCGCGGCCGACGGCCTGACCATGACCCACCTCCTCGATCTGCACCCGCCGACCGCCGAGCTGCGCGGCGAGATCGTCGCGAGGCTCGTGGAGCTGACCCATGCCGCGGACGGCGCTCACGCCGCCCGCCCCCTTTTGCCCACCGCACGACGCACAACGAAGAGCAGTTGAGAGAGAGACCTGGGGCCGTTCGAGGAGGCGACGGGATGATGAGGACAGTGATGAGGACAGTGATGAGATCGAGTGCATGCTTGCTCGCGGGCCTGCTCCTGCTGACCGCGGCAGGCGTGGCTCGCGGTGAGACTCTGCCGCTCCTGGAGACGCAGCCCGACAGCGCATTGGCCGTCGCGCTGAGGCAGGTGGCGGGTGAGTCGCTGCCGCTGAGCGACGCGGTGGGGGCGGCCCTGGAGCAGTCGACCGAAGTTCGCGTGGCGGAAGCCGATCTGGCCGCCGCGATCGGCGCGTTGAAGCGCGAGAAGGGGAGCTTCGATCCGGAGCTTTTCGCGGCGCTCTCGCGGTCGTCGAGCGAGGCGCCGACCGCGTCGTTCTTCGCCGGGGCCGAGGTTCTCGAGCAACAGACCACGCAGGCGAACGGCGGCGCGCGCGTCCTCCTTCCGATCGGGACCCGGATCGAGGCGTTGATCTCGACGAACTCTCTGGAGTCGAACTCCAGCTTCGTCGGACTCGACCCCGAGAAGAACGCGACGACGTCACTGACGGTGCGCCAACCGTTGCTCAAGGGATTCGGGCCCGCGACGAGCGGCCGGAAGGACTCCGCCGACCAAGGCGCGGCGGCGGCCCTCGCTCGGTACGAGGATGCCCGCGCGGCGCTGCGCGCCGAGGTCGAGTCGACCTATTGGACGCTCTATGCCGCGGAGCGCGATCTGGCCGCTCAGATCGTGATCCAGGATCGAGCGCGGCTGCTCATGGAAGAGACCGATCTGCGCGCGAAGGCCGGACTGGTCGCTCGCGGGGCCGTGGCCAACTCCTCCGCGTTCCTGGCCGAATCGGATCAGGGGCTGCTCGATCGCGAAGAGGCAGTGGCGACGATCTCCGATCGACTCGCCACCTTGATGGGCCGACGGCCCTCGAATGCGCAGGGTAGATTCCACGCGCACGATGCTCCGCCGAGCGAGCCGCCCACCATCTCGGTCGAAGATCTGCTGCTGCGCGCGCTGGCCGACAACCGTTCCGTCGCCGCGGCCGAACGTGACTTGGACGCGGCGCGCGCGCGCGCTCGGGCCGCGAAGTGGAACGCGCTCCCGCAGCTCGATGTCTTCGCGTCGGTGGGCGGCTACGGCTTGGCGGGCGAGCCGCGCGACTCGACCGCGGCGGCGTTGCGTGGCGGCACGGGCGACGCGATCTCCGATGCTTTCGCGCGGGACTATCCCAACTGGAGTGCGGGGGTCGAGGTCTCGCTGCCGATCGGCCTGCGCGCCGGCCGCGGGGAGCGCGACCGCGCCACGGCCGAGATGCGCGCCGCGGAACAGCGGGCGCTCGGCGTGCGCCGCCAAGTGGAAGAGAACGTGCGCACCTCGTGGCGTGAACTCACCACCAGCAGCCGACGCCTCGATGCCGCGCAACGCGGAGTCGACGCGTCGCTCGAGCAGGTCCGACTCGCCCTCATCCAGTATCGCAACGGCGCCACGACCGCGTTCGAAGTCGTCAACCTGGGCGCGGATCTCGTGACCGCGCAGCAACGTTACTCGGCCGCGCTCGTCCGCGCGGCTCAAGCCTGGGCCGAGATCCGTCGGCTCACTTATGAGGAGGCGCCGTGACCCCGCCCTGTTCGGTTCATCCTCGGGTCGTGACGACCCTCGCGACCCTGTTGTCCGTGTCCGTGCTCGCGTTCGGGATCGGCTGCGGCAAGAAGCAAGAGGGCGCTCCCGGCGGAGGCGGCTTCGAGATGCCGCCGACTCCGGTCGAAGCCGCCACCGTCGAAGTGCGCACCGTTTCGGACCGTTTCGAAGCGGTCGGAACGATCGAAGCCGGCAACGCCATCACCGTGGTGGCCGAGATCGACGGCATCGTGACGAGTCTGCCGTTCAAGGAAGGATCTCGCGTCGCGAAGGGCGACCTCCTCGCGCAGTTCGATGACGTCCAGACCAGGGCCGATGTCGCGCGGAGTGAAGCGCTCCGCGATCAGGCGAAGTCTCGTTTCGATCGCATCAAGTCGGTCGTCGATCAGGGCGCCGGCACGGCGCAGGATATGGACGACGCGGCCGCCGACCTCAAGGTGGCGGAAGCCGACATGGCGTTGGCGCGGGATCGCCTGAGCAAGACGCGGATCACGGCGCCCTGGGCCGGGTTCGTCGGCGCGCGCCGCCCGAGTCCCGGCGCCTATCTGCGGGCGGGCGAGTCGATCACCGACCTGGCCGATGTGTCTTCCCTGCGCGTGAACTTCTCGGCCCCCGAGCGCCATCTCCGCAATCTCGTACGCGGCTCACAGGTCGAGGTGACCACTCCCGCCTTCCCGGGCATCTCGATCGCCGGCCAGATCGACGTGGTCGAACCGGTCATCGACGCGTCCACGCGCAGCGCGCGGATCGTGGCGCGAGTCGACAACCCGAACGACGAGTTGCGGCCCGGCATGTCGTGCAACGTCGCGGCGGTCCTGGCCGAGCGCGACTCTGCGTTGACCGTGCCCAACCAGGCTGTGTTGGTCGAAGGGACCGAGTTCTTCGTCTACGTCATCGGCCCGGACGGGACGGTCGGACGCGCGGCGGTGGTGCTCGGGACGCGCACGTCGGACCTGGTCGAGGTGCGCTCCGGGCTGACGGCGGGACAACAGGTGGTGACGGCGGGGCATCAGAAGATCTACCCCGGCGCGAAGGTGATGGCGATGCCGGCGGGTGGGATGCCGGCGGGTGGGCCGCCGGGCGGGGCGCCGGGCGGAGCGCCGGCGGCGGAGGCGGAGGCCGGAGGCGGCGGAAGTGAGAAGTCTGCCGGTCACTAGAGTCCCTTTCTAGAACTCCCAGAACTCAGCGGATTGCGGCGCGCGAGGCGCGCGCCACTACAGAAGGACCCCCCCGCATGAAACTCAGCGAGATCTCCATCCAGCGACCCGTCCTGGCGACGGTGATGAGTCTCGTCATCCTCTTGTTCGGATGGATCGCCTTCTCTCGGCTCCCGGTGCGCGAGTATCCGAACGTCGATCCGCCGATCGTCTCGATCACCACATTCTACCGGGGCGCCAGCCCGAACGTGATCGAGACCGAGATCACCGACCCGATCGAAGAGGAACTGGCGACCCTCGAAGGCGTGAAGTCGATCACCTCCTCCAGCCAGGAGCAGGGATCGAGCGTCACGGTCGAGTTCGAACTCTCGCGCAAGATCGAAGAGGCGACCAACGACGTACGCGACAAGATCTCGCGCATCCGCGGTCTCCTGCCGAGCGAGGCGGACGATCCGATCGTCGAGAAGGTCGACGTCAACGCGCAGCCGATCTTCTGGCTCGGGCTCTCCAGCGACAAGCACACGGAGCTCGAGATCTCCGAGGTGGCCAGCCTCACGCTGAAGGAGAAGCTGCAGCGCCTGCCCGGCGTCGGCTCCGTCTTCATCGGCGCGGAACGGCGCTATGCGATGCGGGTCTGGCTCGATCCGCTGCGGATGGCCGCGCACGGCCTGACCGCGGGCGACATCGAAGCGGCGCTGCGCTCCGAGAACGCCGAGATCCCCGGAGGTCGGGTCGAGGGCGCCGAACGCGAGTTCTCCGTCCGCACCCGGGGGGAGCTTTCCTCGCAAGAGGAGTTCTCCAACGTCATCGTGGCGCGGCAGGGCGACTCGCTCGTGCGGTTGCGCGACGTGGCCGAGGTCGAGATCGGCGCCGAGGACGAGCGCTCCATCGCGCGTTTCAACGGACGTCCCTGCGTCGGACTGGGGATCGTCAAGCAGTCGGACGGCAACACGCTGGACGTGGCCGAGCAGGTGCGCAATTCGCTCCCCGAACTGCGGACACTCCTCCCCGCCGGGATGATGTTGGACGTGGCGTACGACTCCTCCGTCTTCATCACCGAATCGATCTCCGAGGTGCGCGAGACGATCTTCATCGCGGTGCTGCTCGTATTCTTCGTCATCTTGGTCTTCCTGCGGAGCTGGCGGGCCACGCTGATTCCGGCCATCGCCATCCCGGTCTCGATCGTGGGCGCCTTCGCCGCGGCCTACTTCTTCGGCTTCACGATCAACATCCTCACCCTGCTCGCCCTGGTGCTCGCGATCGGTCTGGTCGTCGACGACGCCATCGTCATGCTCGAAAACATCCACCGGCACATCGAGATGGGAAAGACGCGCCGACAAGCGGCCCTCGACGGAGCGCAGGAGATCGGCTTCGCCATCGTCGCGACCACCATCGCGCTCGTCGCGGTCTTCGTGCCGGTCGCGTTCCTCACCGGCACGGTCGGCCGACTCTTCAAGGAGTTCGGGATCATGGTGGCGGTGGCGGTGCTGCTCTCCGGCTTCGTCGCCTTGACCCTGACGCCGATGCTCTGCGCACGGATGCTCCAGCCGGTCCACGGCGACGCCAAGCGGAGCCGATTGGCGAAGGGCTTCGACGCCTTCTTCGACGGACTCGATCGGGCCTACGTCGGCACGCTGGCCTTGGCGCTGCGCTTTCGCGCCCTGGTCGTCATCGCAGCGATCGCTCTCGTCGCGGCGAGCGCTTTCATCTTCACGCTGCTCCCCCGCGAGCTCGCGCCGGTCGAGGACCGCGGCACCGCCTTCGGGATCGTGCTCGCCCCGGAGGGCGCCACGCTCGACTACACCGACCGTTACATGCGGCAGGTCGAGTCGTTCCTCCTTCCGTTGCCCGAACGGAACGCGCTCTTCACCGCGACCGGACTGGGCTTCGGCGGCCCGGGTCGTGTGACCAACGGGTTCGTGTTCCTGAACCTGAAGCCGAGGCACGAGCGGGAGAAGAGCCAGCAGCAAGTGGTGGGCGAGATGTTCGGCCCGCTCTTCTCGATCCCGGGGATCCTGGCCTTCCTCGTCAATCCGCCGAGCCTGGGCGGCGACTTCGGCTCTAGTCCGATCTCGTACGTGCTGCAGGCGGAGAGCTACGAGGAGCTCTCGCGCGCCCTCTCGACCTTCATGGCCAAGGCGTCGGCCTTGGGCACGCTGGTCAACCTCGACACCGACCTGAAGCTGAACAAGCCGCAGCTCGACATCACGATCGACCGTGAGCGGGCGGCGCAGCTCGGCGTCTCGGTCACCGACATCGGGTCGACGTTGGAGGCGTTCCTCGGCGGACGCGTCATGTCGACGTTCAAGCGCGGCACCAAACAGTACGACGTGATCGCGCAGCTCCGCCCGGCCAGCCGCTCGACGCCGGACGCGATCCAAGACATCTATCTGCGCGGATCGGGCGGTTTGGTGCAGTTGGCCAATGTCGTTTCGATCCAGGAGACGGCGTCGCCCAAAGAACTCAACCACTACAACCGCGTGCGGTCGGCCACGGTCACGGCCAACCTCGCGCCGGGCGCCAACCTCGGAGAGGCGTTGGACGCGCTCGACGGCATCTGGAAGAACGACCTCGGCCCCGGGATCAAGCGCGAGCTCTCGGGGCAATCCCGCGAGTTCCGCGACTCCAGCGGCAAGCTCTACGGTCTCTTCCTCCTGGCGATCATCTTCATCTATCTCGTCTTGGCGGCGCAGTTCGAGAGCTTCGTCCATCCCTTCACCATCTTGCTCTCGGTGCCGCTCGCGGTCTTCGGGGCTGTCTTCTCGCTCATGGTCATGGGGCAGTCGCTCAACATCTACTCGCAGATCGGTCTGATCATGCTGGTCGGATTGGTGACGAAGAACGCGATCCTCATCGTGGAGTACGCGAACCAACTCCGCGAACGGGGGCGGTCGATCCTCGACGCCGTGATGGAGGCCTCGCGGATCCGTCTGCGGCCGATCTTGATGACGTCGTTCGCCACGATCTTCGGGATCCTGCCGATCGCGATCGGCATCGGCGCGGGAGGGGAGGCCAGAAGGCCGCTCGGCATCGCCGTGGTCGGCGGCATGCTCTTCTCGACCTTCTTGACGATCATCCTCGTCCCGGTCGTCTACACCCTGCTCGGGCGGCTCACCAAGACGAGGAAGCACCAGGAAGAGGCGGCCAGCCAGGCGGCCTGAGGCCTGAGGCCGAACGGTCCGCAACACGGGTGGCGCCGCCGGATAAAGATGGTCCCGTGATCGGCCGATCCCTTCCTCGAACCGCAAGGGGCCTTGCGGTTCGGCGAGGAGAGTATGCCCGCACCATTTGGTTGGCGCCAGGAACGGCGCAGTCGCGATCTGATCGAGGCGCTGCCCGATCCGATCTATCGCCTCGACGCCGAGGGCGGGGTCCTCGAACAGCACATCCCCATCGGGATCGACGCCATCGATTTCGCCGCGCTCCACCGCGAGTTCAACTCGGCCATCGAGCAGACGCGGACGGCCGGCGGACCGAGTCACTTCTACTGCGAAACGCGCAACGCTCGAGGAGAGGCGCGGCTCCACGAAGTGCGGCTCGTCGCCTGTGGCGAAGGGGAGTTCCTCGCGGTGGCGCGAGACGTGACGGAGCAGCAGCGCGCGAGCCTCGAACTCGAGCGCGTGGCGCAAGACGCGGAAGAGACGCGTAGCCGCATCGAAGCCCAATCGATGCAACTGGCCGAGCAGGCGCAGGATCTCTACGAGGCTCGCAACCTGGCGGAGCGGGCGGCGCGCGCGAAGAGCGATTTCCTGGCCTCGATGAGCCACGAGATCCGCACGCCGATGAACGCCATCATCGGATTCTCCAGCCTGCTCCGGGACACGGAGCTGACGGCGGACCAACGCGACTATGCGGAGACGATCGAGCGCTCGGGCGCGATGCTCCTCGACCTGATCAATGACATCCTCGATTTCTCGAAGATCGAAGCGGGCAAGATGGTTCTCGAAGAGATCGACTTCGAACTCTTCACCGTGGTGGAAGAGGTGCTCGATCTGTTGGCGGAGAAGGCGCAGGCCAAGGGTCTGGAGCTCTCCGCCATGTACTCCCCCGACACGCCCGCTCGGGTCAGCGGAGATCCCAGCCGTATCCGACAGATTCTGACCAATCTGGTCTCGAACGCGGTCAAGTTCACGGAGCGCGGCGAGGTCTTGGTCAGCGTCTCCTGCGACCGCGTCTCCTCGGACCGGCCGCGACTTCGTTTCGAAGTGACCGACACGGGGATCGGGATCGACGCGAACGGGCAGCGGCGGCTCTTCCAGTCGTTCTCACAAGCCGACACGACGACGAGCCGAAACTACGGGGGCACGGGGCTCGGCCTCGCCATCTGCAAGCGATTGACCGAACTGATGGGCGGCGCGATCGGACTCCAGAGTGCGATCGGCGAAGGCAGCAACTTCTGGTTCGAGCTCCCGGTCAACGCCGCGGCCACCCTCGACCCCGCGTCCGGCGTCCGCCTCTCCGGACTCGCCTTCGTGATCGACGACCGCCGCACCGGACGATTGGCGCTGGAGAGTCTCCTCCGCGGCTCAGGGCTCAGCGTCGAGGGATTCGCCTCCGGGGCCGCTGCGGAAGTGGCGCTCGCGGCGCGGGCGGCGCGGGCAAGCGCGACCGGCTCGCCGGAGCAACCGCCGGTGGACATCGTCTTCATCGACGCGAGACTCCCGGGCGAGGGGAGTCTCGAACTCGGCCGACGTTTCCGCGCGCTCGGCCCGCGCGACCCCAAGGCGCTCGTCCTCGTGACAGGATTCGCGGGTCGCAACGAACGCGAGTCGGCCGTCGCCGTCGGCTTCAACGAGATCTTGGTCAAGCCGTTTCGCCGCGCGCAGGTCGCGCGCGTGGTCGACGCCTGTTTCGCGCTCCCCCCGCCCGAGGCGCGCATCGGTCCTCGGATTCGCGTGCTGTTGGCGGAAGACAACCCGGTCAATCAGAAGATCGCCGCACGCATGCTCGAGAAGATCGGCTGCCATGTCGATGTGGTCGGCAACGGTCTCGAGGCGATCACCGCCGTCGAACAGCTTCCCTACGAGGTCGTCCTGATGGATTGCCTGATGCCCGAGATGGACGGACTAGAGGCGACGCGGGTGATCCGCACGCGACTCGCGCGGAGGATCCCGATCGTGGCGATGACCGCGGGGGCGGTCAATCAGGACCGCAAGGCCTGCCTCTCGGCCGGGATGGACGACTACGTGACGAAGCCGATCCAGATGAGCGAGCTGCGTGAAGTGGTGCTCAAGTGGGCCTCGGCGAATCAGTGCCCGCCCGCAACATTGCCGCGAGCCGCCTGAAGCGTCCGACCGACTCCCGCAGCCCACCGGGTCGGCTTCGGGCTGACCAGAGATTCGAGTGCCGCTCGGCCAGGCGGTCGATCCGCTCCGCGAGCTCGTGGCGCGCGCGTGGATCAACGCTCTCGAGCTGCGCGCCGTCTCCCACGCGCAGACGTGCGCTCCCCAGATCGGCCGCCGCCTGCAGCAGTTCGGCGGCCCACGTCACTTCATCGCGCCAAAGCCTCTCTTCGCCTGCGCCGCGGTTTGCCGGCAATGCCGTGACCGCTTGTCGCGCCATTTCGCGCGCACGCTCCAGCCCCTCTTCGCGCACCCCTTCGACTTCCGCGTGCGGCCAGGGTCGGTCGGCCCAGAGGAGGAAGCGAAACAGCGCGGAACCGTTGCGATTGAGAGCGCCGCTCGCCCAACCGACCTCCCCTAGCGTCCAGACCGCTCGGCCGAACGGGGCGCGGTAGATCCAGGCGTCGAGCGCGGATTGCCAGTCGAGCGGCGCCCAAGACTCGTGCGCCGCGCTGTTCCAACCGAAGGCGGCGCCGAAGAGGATCCCGGGGTCGGAGACGGGGCGCGGCTGCCAGTGGCCGTGGTCGCCCCAGTCGGTCACCAACAGGCCGAGGGCGCCATGGTTGCGCGCGGCCTTGGCGGCGCGCGCGATGTTATCGCGCGCGTTTCGCACCCGGCCGCCGATCGAGTTCCATCCGCTCGTGCCGGGACAGACGATGAACCGCAGGCCGGCGGCGGCAAAGCGTGCGACCTCCTCTTCGAAGGGATGATCGGCCTCGTAGCCCCAGGTCAGTGCGGTCGCGTCGCTCGGCAGATCCGGAATGCGGTCGGGATGGTGCAGGATCACATCGCCCCAGAACTGGATCGTGCGCCCCTGCTCCGCGGCCAGCCCTCGCACGCGCGTCAGGAAGTCGACGTAGACGCGGTCGGCGCCTCGTTCACGCACGATCTCGGCCGAGCGTCCGGCGCCGAGGTCGAAGGTCTCGTCGAGACCGACGTTGAACTGCGTGCTGGTGAACTGGGGAAGGAGCTGCGCGTAGAGATCGGCCAGCAGTTCGAAGGTGCGGGGATCGACGGCGCAGAGTGAGTACGGCTCGCCGTTCGGCGTGAACGCAGTGACATAGCCATCCGGACATTCCGCGAGCGGACGGTACCGCGGATGCGTGAGCCAGCGGTGGAAGTGCCCGAAGCTGTTCTGGTTGGGAACCAACTCGATCCCGCGCGCGCGGCAGAAGCGATCGATCTCGCGGATCTCCTCCGCGCTGAACGGACTCGCCTCGCGCCAGACCTCTTCATGGCCGACATAGGCGAAGGTGTGCTCCATGTAGAGCTGCAGTTGGTTGTACTTGAGCCGCGCCAATTGCTCGATCAGCGAGCGGAGCGTCTCCATCTTCGGCACTCGATCGCGGCTCACATCCAAGAGGAACCCGCGCACCGACAGGTCGGGCCAGTCCTCGATTGCGATGGCCTCTAGACGGACATCGCCCGGCGATGTCCGTCTCCCCACCTCTACCCACTGCTCCAACGTCGTCCAAGCCCGAAACGCCCCCAACGCCCCCCGCGCCACGACCTCCACGCCCGACTCCGACACCCTCAGTCGATACCGCTCCGCCGATAACTCCGGCTCGAACGCGAACCGCACCGGCGCGCCGAACTCCGCGACACGACTTCGCAATTCAATCCAGAGCGGATGCGTACCCTCCGGTATCCCTTCGATCGCTGCGCGCGCGCCGCTGGGATCGAGCCTCAACGGCGCACCCCCGCGCGCGAGCCGCTTCGGAATCGGGCAGAGGTCTCCGGATGCCTCGGTCACCATCCACTCCCACTCACGGGTGAAAATCGTCCGTCCGTTCGGTTACCCTGCGTCGATTCGTCGACCCGACCTTTCCGTAAACTCGAGGAGACTTCCGCCATGGCCATTCGCGATGGATTCCTTCCGGAGATGGAATTGGAGTTCGCAGCCACGCGCCGCGTCCTCGAACGCGTCCCTGAGGATAAAGCGGATTGGCGGCCGCACGCGAAGTCGACCCCCTTGGGGCAGCTCGCTCAGCATGTCGCGGAGCTTCCCGGTTGGAGCGGGGCCATCCTCGCCTCGGACCATTACGATCTCGCGCCTCCCGACGGCCCACCCTACACCCCGCCGGTCTGGCGGAGCCGAAAGGAACTGCTCGCCGGGTTCGACGAGAAAGTCGCAGCCGCCATGCAGACCGTAAAGGGATTCGACGATGATGCCTTCCACGCTCCCTGGAGTCTGAAGAAAAGTGGGGGGACGCTGATGACGATGCCCCGAACCGCGGTGCTCCGCTCCTTCATCCTGAACCACCTCATCCACCACCGCGCGCAACTCACAGTATATCTCCGCATGAACGATATCCCCCTCCCCGCCATCTACGGGCCGAGTGCTGATGAGGGCGGAATGTAGTGCGACGGAACGGCGCGCTACTCCGCCTTCGCGGCGCCTTCCCCGTCACACTGACGTGGTCGCTTCTAGCCCTCTTCTCCACCCTCCTCTCCTCCTGCACCCCCGACCCGCGCACCACGCTCGAGCGCATCCAGGCCACCAAACTCCTCCGCGTCGGCACCGACGCCACCTACCCGCCCTTCGAAACGATCGATCCCAAGTCCGGTCAACTCGTCGGCTTCGACATCGACCTGCTCCGCGCCCTCGGCCGTTCGCTCGGCGCCGAAACCGAGTTCATCGTCGTCCCGTTCGACGGCATCATCGCCGGCCTGAAGGGCGGGAAGTACGACGCCATCGCCTCTGCGCTGACGATCACGCCGGAACGCGCCGCGGAGGTGCTGTTCACCGCGCCCTATGCGGCCGCCGGGCAATCGATCGCTGTCCGCGCCAACGACGGATCGATCACCGATTTCGAGGGGCTGGTCCGTCGCAAGATCGGGGTGCAGCTCGGCACGACCGGCGAACTGGAGGCAGAGAAGGCGATCGGCGCCCAGGTGGTCTCGTTCGACGCCATCGGTAATGCGTTCCGAGACCTGGAGAATCGCAACGTCGATGCGGTCATCGCCGACACGCCCACCGCGCGGCTCTTCCAACGCGAGCACGGGTCGATCCGCATCGTCGGCGCGCCGCTGACCAACGAGGAGTATGGGATCGCGCTGCGCAGCTCCGACGCGACGCTGAAAGCCGCCTTCGATCGAGAACTCGCGGCGATGCAGCAGTCAGGAGAACTGTCCAAGCTGCTGGAGAAGTGGGGATTCGAACCGACCCCGTGAGCCAGTTCCTCGAGATCCTCCGGTTCCTCCTCCCCGCCGTCCCGGAGACCTTGAAGGTCACCTTCGTCTCCTTCGCTCTCGCCCTCTCGCTCGGTCTGCTCATCGGATTGCTGCGCATCCAGAAGCGCGCGCCGTGGAACTGGCTCGGGCGCGCGTACGTCGACGGCATCCGCGGCATCCCGCTCTTGGTCCTGGTCTTCTTCGTCTACTTCGGACTCGGCAAGGTCGTGAACTTGCCGCAATTCGCCGCCGGCGTGCTCGCGATCGGGATCTGTTACTCGGCTTACGTCGGGGAGTCGTTGCGCGCCGGGATCGAAGCGATCCCGCGCGGACAATGGGAGGCGGCCCGTTCGCTCGGCCTCTCCTGGACCCAGACGATGCGCTTCGTCGTCCTGCCGCAGGCCTTTCGGATCGTGCTCCCGCCGATCATGAACGACTTCATCTCGTGCCTGAAGGACTCGTCGCTCGTCTCGATCATCGGCCTGCGTGAACTGACGCTGGCCGGTCGGCAGTATTCCTCCGGCACCTTCGTCGACTTCCAGACCTGGCTCGTCGTCGGGTTGCTCTACCTGTTGATGACGGTCGCGGCGACGCGCGTCGCATCGATCATCGAACGGCGACTCCGGCCCGCGGGCGCCGCGTGATCCGAATCGAAACGGTCTCGAAGCGATTCCACGCGCACCTGGCGGTCGACGCGGTGTCGTTCGACGTGCCGGTCTCGACCGTGACGGCCTTGATCGGCCCCTCCGGCTCCGGCAAGAGCACCGTGCTCCGCATGATCAACGGACTGGAGCGAATGGACACTGGGCGCATCCTCTTGGACGGCGTCCCGCTCGATCATGGCGCGAAGAACCTCGACCAGATCCGCGCGGAGACTGGGATGGTCTTCCAACAGTTCAATCTCTTCCCGCATCTGCGCGTGATCGACAATCTCTGCCTGGCGCCGCGCGTCGCTCGCGGCCGCGCGCGCAGCGAGGTCGAGCCGGAAGCGCACGCGCTGCTGGAGAAGGTCGGGCTGACCGGCAAGGCGGAGCGCTATCCCGCGCAGCTCTCCGGCGGTGAACAGCAGCGGGTCGCCATCGCGCGCGCTCTCTGTATGCGACCGAAGGTGCTGTTGTTCGACGAACCGACCTCCGCCCTCGATCCCGAGCGGATCCAGGAGGTGCTCGATGTCATCGGCGCGTTGGCGCGAGAGGGACGCACGATGGTGATCGCGACGCATGAGATGGGGTTCGCGCGCGAGGTCGCAACGCAGGTGGTGCTATTGGATCACGGAGCGGTGGTGGAGATCGGCCCGCCGTCCCAGTTGTTCGGGGCGCCCCGGGAACTCAGAACGCGCGAGTTTCTCGCGCGGGTCATCAAGCCGACTTCCTGAGTCGCGCCTCGCCCGAGAGGGCGAAGGGGATCGTGAAGTGGAACCGACTCCCGCGTCCCACTTCGCTCTCCACCCAGATCCGTCCACCCATCAGCTCCACGAGTTGCGAGACGATCGCGAGACCGAGGCCGGTCCCGCCGAATCGACGCGTGGTCGACGCGTCGGCCTGAGTGAACGACTCGAAGATCATCGCCTGCTTGTCTTTCGGGATCCCGATCCCGGTGTCCGAGACGATGAACAGGAGTGTGGCGCGCTCATCGCCGGTCTCGGTCTCCGTCTCGGCCTCGGTCTCGGCGTAGCCCACGTCGAGCGTCACCTCGCCGGCGTTGGTGAACTTGACCGCGTTGCTGACGAGGTTGACGAGAACCTGCCGCACGCGCGAAGGGTCGCCGCGCAGCAGCGTCGGCGCGCCTGCCGCTATCCGACAGGTGAGTCCGATCCGCTTCTCCCGGGCGCGCGACTCCAGCGACCGCATCGTCTCGCTCAGGAGCGCGGACAGCTCGAACTCCACGCTGTCCAACGTCAACTTGCGCGCCTCGATCTTGGAGAAATCGAGGATGTCGTTGATCACCCCGAGCAGTGACGTGGCCGAGGATCGAATCACCTCGAGGTAGTCGCGTTGCTCCGCGGTCAGATCGGTGTCCAAGGCGAGGTCGGTCATCCCGATCACGCCGTTCATCGGGGTGCGGATTTCGTGGCTCATGTTGGCGAGGAACTCGCTCTTTGCTCGGTTGGCCCGCTCGGCCGCTTCGGACGCGCCTCGCCAAGCCACCTCCACCTCTTTGCGGGCGGTGATGTCGTGGCCGATCGCGTCGAATCCCACTCCCCCCTCGGAAGGGGTGGCCGTCCAGAGGATGAAGCGATACGAGCCATCCTCGCACCGGCACCGAGACTCCACGGAGGCCGTCGTCTCTCCGCCCGCCAACCGCTGGAGCGCGTCGAGCGTCGGCTCGAGGTCCTCCAGATGCAGCAGTTCCGAGAACGACATCTCACGCAGTTGCTCGCGAGTCCAGCCGAGGACGCGCTCCCACGCGGGATTCGATCGCTCGAAGCGTCCATCGAAGCCGGCCGTGCAGATCAGACTGGGCGAGAACGCAAAGAAGCGCTCGTGCTTCCGATCGAGTTCGGCGTGGGTGCGCAGGAGCTTCCCTCGCCATCGATTCGTCCGACGCAACGCGACGAACCAACAGACGAGGAGGACGGGCAGGGTCGCGGTGGAGGCGAACCCCAACTGTCGGACCCGTCGTCCCGCCCCCTCGCTCGCGCGAAGAATCGATCGCTCCAACTCGGAGTCGAGCAGTTCCATCCCGGCGGCGTAGTTCGACTTCTGTCGGTCGTACTCCGGGCTGAAGAGAAGCGATCGCGCCTCGGCCGGGCGCCCGGCCCGCACCTGTTCGAAGGCCGCGTTCTCCATCTCGACCAGCGCGAAATTGGCGGCGTCCGTCGTCGCGACCACCTGCCCCGCGTACGAGTCGGGGGCGAGTCGAAGGGCCTCTTCGATCACCGCGTTCAGGGTCGGTTCGAATTTTCGGTAGCGGGCCTCCCACTCCAAGTCGCCCGTCGCCGCCGCCATCCGCGCCGACATGGTCAGGACCTCATCGAGATGGACGATGGCGCCCCTCAGTCCTTCGATCCGCAGACCACGCTGTTCGACCCGCTCCACCTGATGGATCGACGCGACCAGGCTCCAAGTGAGCCAGGTCAGTCCCGCCAGCATGACGACGGTCATCCCGAGGGCGACGGAGAGCGCGCGCATGGGGCCGGCGGCGGGCATGCACGTCGGATCGAGCTTGTCGGTTACCCGGTTGCTATCGGCAGTCGAGCGGTTCATCTATCGTGCGGCGATGCCAAAGACCCGACGTTCCCCCGCCGGCCGCTTTCTGTCGATTTTCGCCCGCGCTTTGGTTGGATTCCTCCTCGCCGCCGCTCCCGGCTGGGCCGAAACCGGCCCGGCCGACCAGCTCTCGGGCGAAACCCAGCTCGAGACGGCATCCGGGGCCAAGTTTCCCGTCGCGAGCGGATGGTGGGTGACGCGGGGCGATGGGCGGATCGTGTTGGAGACGCCCGAGCGGGACATGACGATCTGGTTCCTCGAGCTCACCTTCGGTCCTGAGATCGCGGACGGCGAAGCGGCCATCCGCGAAGGGTGGAGACAGGTCCGTCCCGACTTCGCGCTCCCGGTCGAGCGCGCGACCACGCCGCCGCCGACGGGCGGCTGGGAGGCGATCACGCAGATCGGCTACATCACGCCGACCGAGGAGAACCGGTCGGTCGTCGGCGTCGCGCGTCTCGCGGGAGAGCGCTGGTACGTGCAAGTCCTCGACGGTTCGAACGGGGCCTTCGACCGCCGAGGCGCCCAGCTCGGCGCCGCGCTGAACGGACTCACGCCGCCGGGACTCGACAAGGAGTCGTTCGCCGGCCGGACCGCGCACAAACTCGACGCCGCGCGCTTGGCGCAGTACCGCGCGTTCCTCGAGCAGGCGCGGGTCGACGCGAGAGTGCCCGGCGTCGCCGTCGCCATCGTCGAAGACGGCAAGGTGGTGTTCGAAGAAGGACTCGGCGTCCGCGAGCTCGGCGCTTCGGATCCGATCACACCCGAGACGCTCTTCATGATCGGCTCCACCACCAAGTCGCTCACGAGCCTGCTCATGGCCGTCCTCGTCGATCTTGAGAAGCTCGAGTGGGACACGCCCGTGACGCAGCTCCTCCCCGACTTCGCGCTCGGCGACGCCGAGATGACTTCGCAGCTCACCTTGCGCCACACCGTCTGCGCCTGCACCGGCCTGCCCAGGCAGGACATGGAGTTCATCTTCGAGTTTGCCGACGCCACCGCCGAGATTCGCCTCGCGACGATGCGCGGCATGAAGCCGACGACGGGATTCGGAGAGACGTTCCAGTACTCGAATACCCTAGTAGCGGCCGGCGGCTACGCCGCCGGTCGCTCCTATGAACCCAACTTGGAGCTCTCGTCGAGCTACGCCCAAGCGCTCCAGCAACTCGTCCTGACTCCCCTCCGGATGCCCTCCACCACCCTCGACCACCCCCTCGCCC